>MELR01000017.1:36611-40500 GCA_001767695.1 Actinobacteria bacterium RBG_16_68_21 | reverse complement strand
TCGCTTCACCTTCACCGGGTGAAGGTGATAGAGCACGTTGTTCATGATCACATACGAGCGGTTACGCGGGCTGTCGGCGTATCCCTTGCGGAAGGGAGACCCGGGCCGGAAGATCGACTCCCACGCCTGGCTGCCGCGAACGCGTTCGCCCACCTTGGTGGCGCGCTCGCCCAGGGTGGTCCTCCCGTTGCCGCTGCCGTTGGTCGTCACTGCCGTCCTTCTTCTGTTCGCTCAGTCTCCGACCCGGCCGTCTGCCTGGTCAAATCCCACAGAGTGAGCCGTCCTCACGATCAGAACCGCATCCCGTACGCGTATCCGTTCTTGTAGTCGCGCTGTCCGCTGTCGACCTCCCAGGGGGCGGCGATACCGATCACGTCGGCCTGGTCTGCCAGTGAGCCCTCGAACTTACCCAGAGAAATGACACCCGTGGGGCAGCGATCGATGCAAAGGGCGCAACGGGTGCATTCGTCCTCGTCCACCACGAACATGCCCAGGTTGGCGGTGTCGCTGCGCGGATCATTCACGTTGGTCGCCTCGGCGATGGCATCTATCGACAGGTAGTGGATGCACTTCCATGGACAGATGTCGACGCAGCCCTCACAGAGGATGCACTCCGACTGGTCGATGTGGAGGAACTGCTTGGGCTTTACGGCCGCGGTCAGATATCCGCCGTCCACCAGCGTCAACTGGTAGTCGTCCCGAAACGGGGGCGTCTCCTGCCAGACGTCGGAGCGGGCCATCTACTTGGTTCCCTTCACGAGCGGCCTGCCGTAGACGGAGGTCGTGGTCGGCTTGGGCTGGCCGCGTCGCTTGGACCACTCCTGCGCCTGGTAGGCACCGACCAACACGGCGCCCAGCATGGTGGCCGCATAACCGCCGGCAATCGCATCCTTGAGAACGCCGAACGAGATCGACACCCTGTTGTTGAGCACCAGCCAGCGGGGGATGTCGAAGGCGATGCGCTGTCCACTCCAGTTGAGTTTCCCCTGGGTGAGGGCGAGCCACTCGTTGGGGACGATGCCGAAGATGATCATCATCTCGAGGGTGAACAGGAATGCGGCGACCGCCGCCCGGGCCCAGGTGAGAGGTCGATCGAATACCCAGCCGAACACGACGGCGGCGATCAGGATCTGGCTTCCGAGGAAGCCGGTCAGTTGACCGACAGTGGGGAGCACCCAGCAGGTATTGGCGTTGCTCTCGAGCCAGATGCAGCGCGGCACCCACGGGTAGATGTCGCGACCGACCGCGTCGACCGGGGGCAATCCGGTGAAGTGGGTGATCAGCACACCGGCAAAGACGAGGAGAACGCCGATCGTGGCGCCGATCGCGCCGATCCGCTGCCGCCTGTGATCAGTCACCGGCCCGACTCCTCCTCCAGATCGCCCGGCATTGTACGCGGGCGGTGGTCCGGGCGAAATCGCTCCGGCAATCGGATGTCCTGGGGCAGGAGGCGTCTTGGCGGGCCGGGAAGGCGGCGGCAACAATGGTCGACTGCGGCCCACGGAGGCTGCCCGGGGGAGGGCTAACCTTTCGCCCGGTTCGGGAGACGGAGGGGTACGGGGAGTGACCTCGGCGGCACAGACGATCTCGGAGCGGGATTCCCTTCCCGCCGAAGGCTCATTCCACGCATTCCATACCCGCGTGGTTGTCCGCGGGTTTGCCGTGGTGTCCGTGGTCTTCCTCTTGGGTGGTCTCGCCCTCTATCTATTGTCTGCCGCCAAACTGGTGTGGCCCGACCTGGCGTCGGAGCGGGCGCTGCTCAGCTACGGGCGGGTGCTCCCGGCCGGCAGCGACGCCCTGCTGTTCGGATGGCTGACCATTGGACTACTCGGTGTGGCGATGCACGCCGTGCCTCGACTCGCCGGCAAACCGTTGACCGCCCCGCTTGCTGCCTTCGGTTCACTCGGACTGATCACCGTTGGCACCGCCGCGGGGACTGTGGCCGTGCTCACCGGTAACAACGCCGGCGGCAGGTGGCTCGAGTATCCGCTCGTGGTCGACGGAGTGCTCCTGGCCGGGTTCCTGGTGGCGGCGCTGGTGCTCACGGCCACGGCGATGCGTGCCGGCGGCGACCGGCTCCCGGTGAGCGCCTGGTACCTCGTCGCCGCTCCGTGGTGGCTCTTCCTGTCGTATGCCGCCGGGGCGCTTCCGGTCTTCGATGGGCTGCCTGCCGAGGTGCAGGCGGTGTTCGCCGGCTCGGCGCTGTTCGGGTTGTGGGTGATCGCCGCCGCGGTCGGCGGTGCCTATTACGTGGTCTCTCGGCTCGTTCCCGACGCCCGCTTCCACAGTCGCCTCGGTGCAATCGGGTTCTGGTCGTTGGCCTTCACCTGGGCGTGGAGCGCGGGCCGCACACTCCAATATGGACCGACCCGCGACTGGTATGAAACTCTTCCGATCGTGTTCGGCGCCGGGCTGATCCTGGCGGCGATCGCCATCGTCACCGATTTCGTGCAGGCCGTGCGCGGGCGGTGGCACGCCCTGCGGGAATCGCCACCACTCCGTCTGATCGCCGCCGGCCTAGCGCTGCTGGCGGTGGCGCCGGTCGTGGCATTCCTGGAGAGCCTGCGGTCGGTCTCGGCCGTGGTCGGCTTGACGCAATGGGAGACCGGCTACGAGCAGCTGGTCCTTCTCGGCGTGGGGACACTGCTGACCATGGGAGCATTGGCTCACGTCCATCCGGCCGAGAGCGGCCGCACGATGGGAAGATGGTCCGGGGCCGCAATGGCCTGGATGCTCCTGCTGGGCCTGCTCGCCGCCGCCGGGAGCCGTCTGGTCGCCGGCTTGCAACAGGGGTTCGGCTGGCTGGCCGGTGTGCAGAGCGGCGGGTACGAGAACGTCGGCGACGGATTTGCCGAATCGCTGCGGCCGCTGCGCGGTGCCGACATCGTCCAGGTGGCCGGGTTGGCCGTGATCCTGCTGGTCGCAGTCCTCTTTGCTCTCTTCGTCCTCCGGCATGCCTTGGGCCGGACGGCAGACACGTCACCGGCGTTCGCCACCTCCGGTCCGAGTGCACCGATGGCGGGTGTGCTGCGCGGGGCGGCGGCACTCTTCCTTGCAGCCGCGCTCGGCGCGCTCCTCTTCCCCGCCCTCGACAGCAGGGCGGATCCTTCGCTGGCGGCAGACGCCTCGGTCGGCTCGGCTTCGCGGGCCATCTGGGACCGGGGCCAGGAGCTGTATCGGACCGAGGGTTGCTGGTACTGCCACTCCCGTTCCGTGCGGCCGATCGTGACCGACGTCGGTCTCGGCATGGTCTCGGTCCCCGGCGATTACGCCTACGACGCCACCGGCCTCGTGGGTGCCATCCGGCTGGGACCCGACCTGGCCCACTTCGGGGGGCGCGACGACGCGGGGAGCGCAGCGCTGGCTCTGCACCTGATCGATCCTGCAGCCTCTCGCGACTGGTCGGTGATGCCTTCGTATCGGTACCTGAGCGATGGCGATCTCGCCGCGCTGACGGCCTACGTGGCGGGATTGGAGTGACCATGGACGAGCTGCTCGCTGCCGCCGCCGCGGCGATGAAGATGCCGGAGAGGATGGTGCAGCGCTCGGCCGAGGCCAAGGCGAAGGCCTCGGGCGTGGCCGTGGAGGCGATCCTTGCCGAGTGGGCCGGGGTGGCGGTTCCCGGGGGTGCGCCGGTGGCCGCCGAAGCGACCCCGCCGCCGGCGCCAGATGCGCCCGCCGCCGTTCCGGTTGCGTCGGCGCCGGTGGATTCGGGTTCTCTGCTGGCGGCCGCGGCGGCGGCGATGAAGATGCCGGAGAGGATGGTGCAGCGCTCGGCCGAGGCCAAGGCGAAGGCCGGCGGGGTGCCGGTGGAGGTGATCCTTGCCGAGTGGGCCGGGGTGGCGGTTCCCGGGGGTGCGCCGGTGGCCGCACCGGCTTCGGCTCCGGG
>MELR01000017.1:18872-36518 GCA_001767695.1 Actinobacteria bacterium RBG_16_68_21 | reverse complement strand
CCGGCGATCCCGCGAGCCGCCACTGAGTCGGTGGTGCCCGTCGGCGCCTTGCCCCGTTGGCTGGCTGGGTTGTTTGTGGTGATCCCGGCATTCGCCATCGTCTACGCGACGTTCCTTCCCAACGGACCCAATTGCGGGGACGCCGGGCGTCTCGGCATCGACCCGGTCACCGGAGTCGCCGCGAACTGCGACGGGTCGGCGCTCGGTTCGGGCGACGACCCGTACACGATTGGAGAGACGGTGTACGAGACGGTGGGGTGCGCCGCATGCCATGGTGCCGGCGGTGCCGGCGGCGGCAACTTCCCCGGGTTCACCGGAGGCACACTGCTCACCACCTTCCCCGCCGGCCAGTGCGCCGCTCAGATCGAGTGGGTGACCCTGGGAACGAACGGGTGGCCCGATCCGACCTACGGGGCCACCAGCAAACCTGTCGGCGGGTCCGGAGCGCTGATGCCGGCGTGGGGTTCGGTGCTCACCGTGGAGGAACTCCAGGCCGTCGTCGTGTACGAACGGGTGGCGTTTGGCGGCGAGGATCTGGCAACCGCTCTCGAGGACTGCGCACCGCCGGCCGACTCTACAACCTCCACGCTGGGCGGTTAGGCCGCCTTCACCAGCCCGGCGATCAGTCCGAGAGCGGTCTCGATGTCGGCGGCGGTCACCCCGAGATGGGTCACCATGCGAATGCGTCCCGCGACCACCGAGGTCCGCACGCCTACCGCCGCCAACTCGGCGACGAACTCCACCGCGGTCGAACCCGGCGGAGGTTCACAGAAGGCCATGTTGCTCTCCGGCGGAGACACCACCAGACCCAGCTCGGCGAGACCGGAGGCGAGTCGTGCCGCGTTCGTCTGGTCGTCGGCAAGGCGCTCCATGTTGTGGTCGAGACCGTAGAGGGCGGCGGCGGCGAGGAAGCCGGACTGCCGCATGGCTCCGCCCAGCAAGTACTTGAAGCGAGTGGCGGCGGCGATGAACTCTGCCGACCCGGCGATGGCGGCACCGCCGGGTCCACCGAGACCCTTGGAGAAGTCGATCCAGATGGCATCGACCGGCTCGGCCCACCGCTGCGGGCCGATGCCGGAGGCGGCTACTGCGTTGAGCACCCGGGCGCCATCGGTGCACACCGCTGCGCCGTGGTCGCGGGCCGTGGTGCACACCGCTTCGTACTGCTCGATCGGCCACACCGTGCCGCCGGCGAAGTTGTGGGTCTGCTCGAGATACACCAGTGACGTACGGGGTTGATACACGTTGCCCCGGTTCATCACCGCGCCGAGCTGCTCCGGGGTGAAGTGACCCTTCAAGGCGACGATCGGCTCGAAGACGACGCCGAACAGGGCGGCCGGTCCGCCGCCCTCGAAGCGATAGGTGTGGGCCAGGTGGTCGCACACCACCGCGTCCCCGGGCCGGGTCAGCGCACCGATCGCGACCTTGTTGCACATCGACCCGGTGGGAAGGAATAGGGCCGCCTCTTTGCCGAAGAGCGCGGCGACCCTCTCCTCGAGCCGGAGGGTGGTCGGATCCTCTCCGAGCTGCTCGTCTCCGACCTCGGCATCGGCCATCGCCCGCCGCATGCCGTCGTCGGGAACCGTGTGGGTGTCGGAGAAGAGGTCGATCATGCGAAGAAGGCTACCGGCTACCGGCTTTCCGCTCCGGCGGGAAGCGGGCAGCGGTCGCGGCTACGAGATCACCGCCCTCTAGCCTGCTGCCGGCATGCCCAACATCGACGTCCTCGTCGTCGGCGGGGGTCCCGGGGGATCGTCCGCGGCTCACTGGCTGGCGCGCGCCGGTCATCAGGTCGTCCTGGCGGAGAAGAAGGAGTACCCCCGGGAGAAGACCTGCGGTGACGGGCTCACCCCACGGGCGATCCGCCAGCTCATCGACATGAGTTTCGACTTCTCGGTTCCCGAGTTCCATCGGGTGGGTGGGCTCCGGGCCTACTCCGGTGAGTTGATGATCGAGCTCCCCTGGCCGGAGCACCCGACACTCCCTGCGTGGGGAGGGGTGATCCGTCGGTCCGATCTCGATCTACAGGTCGCCGCGCTTGCCGAGAAGCAGGGGGTGGTTGTCCGCCAGCACACCGCGGCTCGACCCCTGCTCGAGTCGGGCAGAATCGCAGGAGTCGAGCTGACCTCCGCCGGGGAGACCGAGGTCGTCACCCCGCGGTACGTCGTCGTCGCCGATGGCTCGCTGTCTCGCTTCGGGCGAGCCCTGGGGACCACCCGCGACAAGCGACGGCCCTTCGGCTTGGCGGCCCGCGCCTACTTCACCAGCCCCCGATCGGACGACGGATTCATGGAGAGTCAGCTCGATCTTCACGATCACAGTGGGGCGACGATTCCCGGGTACGGCTGGGTGTTCCCGATGGGCGACGGGACCGTCAACATCGGTGTCGGGGTGCTCTCCACATTCCATCACTGGAAGGATGTCAACACTTCGACGCTGATGACGGCGATGGTCGAGGCCACGCCCGAGTACTGGCAGCTCACCGCCGACTCGCAGCTCGCCGAAGCACGCGGCGGCAAGCTGCCGATGGCGTTCTCGGTGGGACCCAACACCGGGAGCAACTGGGTGGTGGTCGGAGACGCCGCCGGGGCGATCAACCCTTTCAACGGTGAAGGGATCGCCTACGCGTATGAGACTGGGCGGATCGCCGCCACCCACGTCGGTGCGGCCCTTGAGCGAGACGATCGCTCGCTGCTGTGGGGGTACAAGGACGAAATCGACGAGACCTACGACCTCTACTTCCGGGTGTCACGGGCGTTCGTCCGGCTCATCGGGCGGCCGGGAGCGATGCGGGTGCTCACCAGGACCGGCCTGCGCAGCCGCACGCTGATGGAGTGGGTGCTGCGAGTCATGGCCAACATCCTGCGCCCCGACGAGGTGCACCTGGCCGAGACCGCCTACCGGATGATCGAGAAGCTGGTGACGGTCGGGCCCGACCCCTGGTGAGGAGGCTTCCGGCTGCCGGCTTCCCGCTGCCGGCCAGAAGGTCGCTGGCGTGACGCGAGTGGGCCGGCCCGCGGGCCGGCCCATCAACCTGGCTCCTGCGCTCGTTAGGCCATCAGACCCTGTACATAGGCGACAATCGAGATCGCCACGAACAGGTAGATGGTGTCGATCATCCAAACAGAGTGTTTGCGGTTCTCCCACACGACCTGCGAGTAGGCCGCCGCGCCGGCCACGAAGAACCCCAGCATGATGCCGACTATCAATGAGTGCTCGATCTTGTCGAGAACACCGAAGTAGTTGACCGCGCTGCTGAGCACGAACGAGTAGACGAACGTCCACCCCATCTTGTCGGGCCGGGGCATTCCGCCGGTCATTGCCACGCCGGTCGCCTTCGACCATGCCTTGCCGAACAGCGGCCCGTACCAAAGGAACCCGACGACCATGAACACCAAGGCCCCCACGACTACCGCGAGCCAGTCGAGGTTGTTGATTCGATCGAAGAAGTCGCTGAACGTCACGTTGCCTCTCCTCCGCTGGGTGCCGGCGCCGAATCTACCTCCCGGCCTGGCTCCGCGTCGTTGTGGCGGCACGGTCGGAAGGCACGCTTGGCGCGACGATGGGCCGATCCCGAAGGGCCGGCCCATCGTTCGCGAAACCGCGGATCGCTACGCCATCAAGCCCTGGACGTAGCTCAACACCGCGATGGCCACGAAGGTGAATGCCACCTCGAGCAGGAACAAGCCGAACTTTCTCTTCTCCCACACGACGTGGGAGAAGGCGAACGAGCCGATCACGATCACGCCGAGCAGCAGCGCCAGGACCAGGGAGTGCTCAACGTCGTCGAGCGCCCCGAAGTAGTTGACGGCTGCACTCGCCACGAATGCCACGATCAGTCCTCCGACCAACTGGTTGGCCGGGGGTACCTTGGTGAGCGACATCGCCGGTTGCCCGGTGGCCTTCGACCATGCCTTGCCGAACAGCGGGCCGTACCAGATGGCGCCCAGGACCATGAACACCAGGGCGCCCACCACGACGGCGAGCCAGTCGAGGTTGCCGATTCGCTCGAAGAAGTCACTGAACGTCACTTGCCTCTCCTCCACTAGGTACTGGCGAATCTAACGGCCGCCTCTCGTCCGCGTCGGACGCGCCTTGCAGGCGGTGGGCAGCCGGCGGTCTCTCGAAGGGACGGTCGTCGGTTTCGCGCGTGTCGCGCGGTGACCTAATCTCCGCCAGTCCGGTAGCCGGGAGGGACATGTCGCTGAGCGCCTACCTACCGATCGCCATCATGGCTCTCCTGGCGTCGGGTTTCGCCGCCATCTCGCTCGGCCTCAGCCGGTTGATCGCCCCTCACAATCCGACGCCGGAGAAGCTCGACCCCTACGAGTGCGGCATCGTCCCACTACAAGAGCCGGTGCAACGCTTCCCGGTGAAGTTCTATCTGGTGGCGATGCTATTCGTGATCTTCGACGTCGAGATCGTGTTTCTCTTCGCCTGGGCGGTGCGGTTCACCCAGCTCGGCTGGTACGGGATCGGGGCCGTCGGCATCTTCACCTTGCTTCTCATCGAGACGCTGGTGTACGTGTGGAAGCGGGGAGCGCTCGATTGGAATGTCGCTCGTCGGTCGCGTCGGCGCCCCGCCGTGGTCGAGCCGTTGACGGAGAAGGCGGCCTGATGGCGCAGCCGGCAGGACCGCCCAACCTCTTCACGGCGCTCCTCGACAAGGCGGTCAACTGGGCGCGCATGCGCTCGATGTACACCGCCTCATTCGGGCTCGCCTGCTGCGCCATCGAGATGATGGCGACCGGGGCGGCCCACAACGACCTCGCCAGGTTCGGCATGGAGGTGTTCCGGGCGTCGCCACGGCAGGCCGACCTGATGATCGTCGCCGGGCGGGTCTCCCAGAAGATGGCCCCGGTGCTCCGCCAGGTGTACGACCAGATGGCCGAGCCCAAATGGGTGATCTCGATGGGGGCGTGCGCTTCGACCGGCGGCATGTTCAACAACTACGCCCTGGTTCAAGGTGTGGACCAGGTGGTCCCGGTCGACGTCTACGTGCCCGGGTGCCCGCCGGGTCCCCAGTCGTTGATGCACGGAATCCTCACGCTGCACAATCGGATCACCGCCGGGGAGTACACGTCGCGATGAACGATCGACCCGAGGCTCCGGCGACCGAGCTCGATTCCCGGTATGCCGCGCTGGCGGCGGGATTCCCCGGCGTGGTGTTCGCCGACTCGCTCGGTGACACGGTGTGCCGGGTGCCCCGGGAGGTGCTGGTCGAGTTCACCTCCGCCGCGGTGGAGGCAGGGTTCGCCATGTTCGTCGACCTCTGCGCGGTGGACTACTTGCAGCGCGATCCCCGGTTCGAAGTGGTGGTGAATCTGCTCTCCCTCGACCCCGTCCGGCGGTTGCGGATGCTGATCGGGGTGCCGGGGGACGATCCGACCGTCCCCTCGATCAGCGGCGTACTTCCCGGAGCCAACTTCTACGAGCGCGAGGCGTTCGATCTGTTCGGGATCATCTTCTCGGGGCATCCCGATCTCACCCGGATCCTGCTTCCTGATGAGTGGGTGGGCCACCCCCTCCGCAAGGACTCAGCAATCGGGGCGGTGCCGGTGCAGTTCAAGGAAGCGAACACCGCGTCATGAGCAACCCCCCCGACGTCGTCACCGGCGAGATCGAAGCGCCCGATGGGCGGGCTCAGTCCGCCCCGCCATCGCAGCCCGGGGCCGCCGAGGCGACCGTGCGACGGACCATGCATGACCTGTGGATCACCGGCACCGAGGCTCCGACCGACACCGGCCGGTTCACGGACGAGGGCTCCCAGGAGATGCTGCTCGTCGAGGACGAGCGCGTGCTCGCCGAGCAGATGGGGACCCTGGTGGTGGACGACTATGAGGGGCGGGCCGGCGAGTCATCAGATGAGACGCAGATCATCAACATGGGTCCCCAGCACCCGGCGACCCACGGGGTGCTGCGCCTCCAGATCGAGTTGGACGGGGAAACCATCCGCCGGGTCAAGCCGATCATCGGCTACCTGCACACCGGGATGGAGAAGACGGCAGAGATGCTGACCTTCATGCAGGGACCCACCAACGTCACCCGGATGGACTATCTGTCGCCGCTTCACAACGAGCTGGCGTTTTGCCTGGCGGTGGAGCGGCTTCTCGGCGTCGAGATCCCCCCGCGGGCGCAGGCGATCAGGGTGATGATGACGGAGCTCAATCGGGTGGCGAGCCATCTGCTGTGGAGCGCCTCTACCGGTCTCGATCTCGGCGCCCTCTCGATGATGCTCTACGGCTGGCGTGACCGGGAGTTGGTGCTTGCCTTTTTCGAGAAGACCACCGGCCTGCGGATGAATCACAACTACATCCGCCCCGGGGGGGTGGCCGCCGACCTGCCCGACGGGTGGGAGGAAGACGTCGCCGCCATCAACGAGGGTGTGTTGCGCGGACTGGCCGAGTACGAGGCGCTGCTCCTCGACAACCCCATCTTCCGCCAGCGCACGATCGGGATCGGCACGCTCACGGCGGAGGAGTGCCTCGCATTCGGTGTCACCGGCCCGATGTTGCGCGCCGCCGGCATCGGGTACGACGTCCGCAAGGCCTTCCCGTACTCGGGTATCGAGCAATACGAATTCGACGTGCCGGTACTCCACAACGGCGACGTCTACGACCGGTTCCTCATCCGGTTCGAGGAGATTCGCCAATCGTTGCGGATCGTCGAGCAGGCGGCCAGGACCATGCCTCCAGGCGACTACCGGACCGAGGATCGCAAGGTGACCCCTCCTCCCCGGGCGCGCATCGACCAATCGATGGAAGCCCTGATCCACCATTTCAAGATCTTCACCGAGGGGTTCCGGGTTCCGGCCGGTGAGGTGTACCAGGCGGTCGAGTCGGCGCGCGGCGAACTGGGCGTCTACATGGTCTCCTCGGGCGGCGCCAAGCCATGGCGGGTCCACGTGCGTGGACCGTCCTTCGCCCACATCCAGGTGCTGCCGGCGATGCTCACCGACTCGCTCATCGCCGACACGGTCGCGGCACTCGCCTCGGCCGACACTGTTCTCGGGGACGTGGACCGATGAAGATGTCGCCCGTCGCCCGTCGCCCGTCGCCCGTCCCTCACTCGGGGAGGTCGAGGTGAGCTGGGATTCCGACACCCGGGCGCGCGCCGAGGAGATCATCGTCCGGTACCCGCAGCGCCGTTCGGCGGTCATGCCCCTGCTCTATCTGGCGATGGCAGCCGACGGGAAGCTCACCGATGAGGGCATGAGGGAGGTGGCGGAGCACACCGGGATGACTCCCGCCCAGGTGTACTCGGTCGCCTCCTTCTACTCGATGTACAAACGTGAACTGGGAGAACACCTGGTCTCGGTGTGCCGTTCGGTGTCGTGCCACCTCCTCGGCGGTGACGACGTTCTCGCCGCGGTGGTCGACGAGACCGGAATCCGCCCGGGACAGACCGGGGCGATCACCGTGGAGGCGGTGGAATGCGTCGGGGCCTGCGGCGGGGCGCCGGCGGTGCAGGTGGACTACGAGTTGGTCGAAGGGGTGAGCCCCGCACAGGCCCGTGCGCTTTGCCGGTGGCTGCTCGACGAGCGGCCCGGCTTCGTCATCGGCGATGATCTGCAGGCCCGGTTCGGCGGGCAACGTTCCTTCGATTGGGGACCGGCCGAACCGGTCGGGGCGCTCGGCCCGGTTCCCGCTTTCGAGCCATACGGCACGACAGGGGGAGGAGCGTGACCGACTCGATCCTCTTCGCCCGCATGGAAGCCCATCCGGCCGACTCGCACACTCTGGCGCGCTACGAGGCGACCGGCGGGTACGCCGCACTGCGCAAGGCGCTGGCGATGCCCCCGGAGGAGGTCATCGCCGAGGTGAAGGCGTCGAACATCCGCGGCCGCGGCGGAGCCGGGTTCCCTACCGGGGTCAAGTGGGGGTTCCTTCCTCCGGACATCCGGCCCCGCTACCTGGTGGTCAACGCCGACGAGTCCGAGCCGGGGACCTTCAAGGATCGCCAGCTCCTGGAACGAGATCCGCACCAGCTGGTCGAGGGGATCGTCATCTCCGCCTACGCCCTCGACGTCGAGCACGCCTTCGTGTACGTGCGCGGCGAGTATCCCCGTCCCGCCCGGCGGCTGCAGCGCGCCGTCGACGAGGCGCGTGCCGCCGGGTATCTGGGGCGCGACGTACTGGGGACCGGGCGCAACATCGAGATCACGGTGCACCTCGGCGCCGGGGCATACATCTGTGGCGAGGAGACCGCTCTGCTCAACAGCCTCGAGGGCAAGCGAGGCGAGCCGCGCATCAAGCCTCCCTTCCCGGCGATCGCCGGGTTGTATGCCAAGCCGACCATCGTCAACAACGTCGAGACGCTCTCCAACGTCCCGTGGATAGTCGCCAACGGCGGCGCTGCCTACGACGCCATCGGACCCGAGGGCTCGCGAGGCACGCGGTTGTTCTCGCTGTCCGGTCACGTGGAACGCCCCGGCAACTACGAGATCGTCATGGGGATGTCATGGCGCGACCTGATCTTCGGCCTGGGTGGCGGCATCCGCAGCGGCAAGCAGCTCAAGTGCTGGATTCCCGGGGGGGCTTCCGCTCCGTGGTTCGTCCCCGCCTTGCACCTCGACGAGCCGGTGACGATCGACGACACGGGGCGTCTCGGGTCGATGCTCGGGTCTGGGGCGGTCGTTGTCATGGACGAGACCACCAACGTCGTCGCCGCTGCCCTCAGCGTGGTGCGGTTCTTCGCCCATGAATCGTGCGGCGAGTGCACCCCGTGCCGCGAGGGCACTTCGTGGCTGCAGCGGATCCTCGAGCGGATCCTCGGCGGCGCCGGCCGGCCCGCCGATCTCGACCTGCTTCTCGACGTGTCCGACAACATCTCTCCCGGACTGCGCTGGCCGCCGGCGATGACCACGATCTGCCCGCTCGGTCCGTCGGTGGTGTCCCCGATCACCTCGATCATGAGCCACTTCCGCGATGAAGTGGCGGCGATGATCCCCGGGGCGGTGACTGCCGGTGTCTGAGACCGTGTCGATCACCATCGACGGGCGTACGGTCGCCGTCCCCGCCGGCCAACTGCTCATCAAGGCTGCCGAAGACGCCGGCACGTACATCCCCCGTTTCTGCTGGCACTCGCGAATGAAGCCGGTGGGCATGTGCCGGATGTGCCTCATCGAGGTGGAGGGACCGCGGGGGACACTGCTCACCACATCGTGCACGATGCCGGTGACCGAGGGGATGGTGGTCCACACCAAGTCCGAGGTGGTGCGCAAGGCCCAGGAGGGGGTGCTCGAGTTCCTGCTGATCAACCACCCCCTCGACTGCCCGGTATGCGATCGCGGGGGAGAGTGCCCGCTCCAGGATCAGACGCTCGCCCACGGGCCGGGGGAGAGCCGCTTCGTCGAGGAGAAGCGCCACTTCCCCAAGCCGATCCCCATCAACGATCTGGTGCTGCTCGATCGGGAACGCTGCATCCTCTGCGCCCGCTGTACCCGGTTCAGTGAGGAGATCTCCGGGGATCCGCTGATCGAATTCGTCGATCGGGGGAACCACACCCAGGTGAACACCTTCCCCGACGAGCCGTTCGCCTCCTACTTCTCCGGCAACACGGTGCAGATCTGCCCGGTGGGGGCGCTCACCGCCACCCCCTATCGCTTCCGCGCTCGCCCGTGGGACCTCGAGGCGGTCGAGAGCACCTGCGCCGGCTGCGCGGTGGGCTGTCGCGTCTCGGTGCAGGCCGCCCAGAACGAAGTCGTCCGCCTGCTCGGCGTGGACGTCGGTGCCACCAACCAGGGGTGGCTGTGCGACAAGGGGAGATTCGGCTTCGAGTACCTGCGCGCTCCCGGACGGCTCAGCACCCCGCTGGTCAGAGGCGAAGACGGAGAATTGCGCGAGGCGACGTGGGGAGAGGCCCTGGATCGCGCCGCCTCCGGACTCGCCGCGGTGCTCTCCGAGCACGGCCCGGCAGCGATCGCCGGCATCGGTGGAGCGAGGAGCACCAACGAGGAGGCGTACGCGTTCGGCAAGCTTCTCCGCTCGGTGATCGGCACCGGCAGCCTCGATGCCCGGGTCGGTGATGGCCTCGACGCCGCGTTGGCGGTCGGCGGCACCGGCCGGATCGACGATCTGGAACGGGCGAAGACCATTCTCGTCTGGGCTCCCGACCTCAAGGAAGAACTTCCCGTGCTCCACCTCCGGGTGCGCCGGGCGGCAACCGAGCTCGGGGCGACGCTCATCGTGGTGCATCCGCGGCGTACCGGGCTCGATCCCGACGCCGATCACGTCGTGCACTACCGGCCGGGCGACGGATTCTCGGTGCTCGACCGGCTCCGCGCCGGAGCGGACGATCTCGCCCCGGTGGCTGCGGCACTGGCCGCCGGGCCGGTGGTCGCCATCGTCGGTCGCACCGGCCTGACCGAGCCGCCCGATCTGGCCAGCGCGGTCGCCGAGTTCGCCGCGAGCCTTCCCGGCGCCGCGGTCTTGCCGGTCACCCGGCGAGGCAACCTATACGGGGCGCTCGACATGGGTCTGGCACCCACTCTGCTTCCGGGTCGGGCTTCGGCCGAAGACGAGGCGGCCCGAGCCGCGCTCGCCGACGCCTGGGGCAGTCCCGTTCCCGCCCCGGGGCGGGACGCCGATGGGATCCTCCAGGGGTTGGCCGACGGGTCGGTGAAGGCACTCGTGCTGCTCGGAGCCGATCCCGCCGCCGACCATCCCGATCGTGCTTCCGCCGAGGCCGCGGTGGCGGCGGCAGGGTTCGTCGTCTCCTTCGACCTCTTCCTCAACGACTCCAACCGCGGCGCCGACGTGGTGCTCCCCGTCGAAGGCTTTTCCGAGGTCGAGGGCACCATGACCAACCTCGAGGGGCGGGTGCAGAAGGTCAACCGGATCGTCCCCGGTCCCGGACTGAGCCGACCGGCAGTCGAAGCGCTCGACGATCTCGCCGCCCGGCTCGGGCGCTCGCTCGGCGGGGGTGCCGACGCCATGGCCAAGGAGATCGCCCTGGCCGCCCCGGCATACGCCGGCATCACCTGGGAGGCCCTCGATTGGGGCCGGGGCCGGGATGGAATGATCGCCACGTTGGCCGGAGGGGCAGCCGCGCCCGCCCCCGCCGTTTTCCAGCGGAGCGTGGCCCCCGCCGAGGGAATGGCTCTCCATCTCGCCCGGGTGCTCTACGACGAGGGGACGATGACCCTCGCCGGTCCGGCGTTCGCTCCGCTCATCAAGGCGGCGATGCTCCACCTTCATTCGGACGATGCCACCCGCCTCGGGCTCGCTGAAGGATCGACCGCGGTGCTAACCGGTTCCCGGGGAAGCACCGAGCTGGCGTGGACCCGGGACGACTCGCTCGCTCCGGGAACCGCCTACCTCCCCTTCGGCCTCGGTGTTTCGGTGGGGGCGGCGGTGTCGGTCACGGTTGCCCCGGGCGATGGGAGTGGCGAGCGATGACCCACTTCCTCGAGACGGTGTTCCAGTCCGTCTTCTGGTCGGCCGTGATCAAGGTCGTGTTCGTGTTCGCCCTGCTCCTGCTGACCGCGCTGATCCTGGTCTGGTTCGAGCGGCGGGTGGTCGCCTTCATGCAGAACCGGGTCGGGCCGAACCGCGCCGGTCCCTTCGGGATCCTGCAGACCCTGGCCGACGGGCTGAAGCTGCTGTTCAAGGAGGGCATCCGGCCGCGCAAGGTCGAGGTCGGGCTCTATCTGGCGGCGCCGATCATGGCGATGATCCCGGCGTTTCTGATCTTCTTGATGGTGCCGATCGGGGCGCCGATCCACATCGGGGAGACCACGGTGACCCTCCAGGGAGCCGACCTCAACATCGCGCTGCTCTTCGTGCTGGCGATGTCGTCGATCGCGGTGTACGCGATTGTGCTCGCCGGTTGGGCGTCGGGCTCGAAGTACCCCCTCCTCGGAGGAATCCGGGCAACCGCCCAGATGATCTCGTACGAGGCGGCCATGGGACTCGCTCTGGTACCCGTGGTGGTGTTCGCCTCGTCGCAGATCGCCGGCGGATCTCTCGGCGTGGGGACGATGTCGTTCTCTCGGATCGTGGCGCTGCAGGCCGGGTCGTTCCGGGGGCCGGTCCCAGGGTGGTTCGTGTTCTCCCTGCTCCCTTCTTTCGTCATCTTCTTCACGGCGGCGATCGCCGAGACCAACCGGGCGCCTTTCGACCTGGTCGAGGCCGAATCGGAGATCGTCGGCGGCTACCACACCGAGTACTCCGGCTTCCGCTTCGCCATCTTCTTCCTCGCCGAGTACATCAACATGTTCAACCTCTCGGCGATCGCGGTGACGCTCTTCTTTGGAGGGTGGCTCGGCCCCGGCGCCGATCTTCCCTACGTGGGCTGGTTGGTGCCGATCTTCTGGTTCCTGCTCAAGACCTACGCGCTGCTGTTCCTGTTCGTGTGGATCAGGGCGACCCTGCCCCGGCTTCGCTACGACCAGCTGATGACTCTGGGCTGGAAGTGGCTCATCCCGCTCAGCCTCGCCTGGCTGGTGGTCTTCGTGCTCCTGCAGGGAGTGCGCGTCTTCGGGATGCCCTGGTCATGAGGGAGGTGAAGACGTGAGCGGTCCGTTCTCCGGCTTCTGGGTCACCCTGCGCCAGATGCTCCCCGGCCGCCGGGTCACCACCCAGTACCCGGAGGAGAAGCGGGTCAAGCCACCGCGGTTCCACGGACGGCATGTGCTCAACCGGTATCCGGACGGCATGGAGAAGTGCATCGGATGCGAGCTGTGCGCCGGCGTCTGCCCGGCGCGCTGCATCTACGTTCGCGGCAAGGACAACCCCGCCGATGCCCCGGTCAGCCCTGGAGAGCGTTTCGGGTTCGTCTATGAGATCAACATGCTCCGCTGCATCTTCTGCGGACTGTGCGTCGAGGCGTGCCCCACCGAGGCGATCACCATGACCCACCTCTTCGAGATGTCGGTGACCAATCGTCAGGACGCCATCTACACGCGCACCGAGCTGCTCATGGAATCCGACGGATCGGTGCCCCATCCGCAGCCCGACAGCATCCTCATCGACAAGGGTGAACTGCTCCAGGCGGACGGGTGGATGCGGGCCACTGCCCCGTCGGGTCGCGCCGCCTACGAGGGCATCCCGGCCTGGACACCGACGCTGGGCGCCGGTTTGCGCCCGCCGGAGAAGGGGCAATCAGCCAGTCGCCCGTCACCCGTCACCCGTCAAGAGCCGGATACGAGTGAATGGCGCGACGTCAACGACGAGATCGACAACGCAGAGACCGACCATCGGACCGGCGACGGGCGACGGGCGACGGGTGACGATTCCAATGGTTGAGCTCACCCTCTTCGTGATCTTCGGGCTGGCCGCGGTGTTCGGGGCGGTGTCGATGGTCTGGGCGCGCAACCCGGTGTATTCGGCGCTCGGGCTGATGCTCACGATGCTCTCGATCGCGGTGTTCTACGTCTCCAACGGCGGGTACTTCGTCGCCGTCGTCCAGGTGATCATCTACGCCGGCGCGGTGATGACGTTGTTCCTCTTCGTGATCATGCTGATCGGGGTGGACAAGTCCGAGGAGCGGACCGAGAGGCTCCCCGTGCAGCGGCCCCTCGCCCTCGGTTTGCTGGCCCTCTTCGCCGCCGGCGTGCTCTGGGCGGGCAGGTTGGTGTGGGTCACCGGCGCCCCCGCCGGAGTCGTTCCGGTGGATGGGAGCATCGAGGCGATCGGCACCGAGTTGTTCCGGAAGTGGGTGCTCCCGTTCGAGGTAACCGCCCTGTTGCTGATCATCGCCGCTGCGGGCGCGGTGGCGCTGGCGCTGTTCCGGGAAGATGGAGGCGACGAATGACCGTCACCCCGGGCTGGTACATGGCGCTCTCGGCGGTGCTGTTCGTGATCGGCCTGTCCGGGATCCTGCTGCGGCGCAACGCCCTGGTGATGTTCATGTCGGTCGAGTTGATGCTCAACGCGGTGAACCTCACCTTTGTCGCCGCCGGACGGGAACTGCTCAGCATCGACGGGCAGGTCTCGGTCTTCTTCGTGATGGTGGTGGCGGCCGCCGAAGTGGTGGTCGGATTGGCGATCATCGTCGCGGTCTTCCGGCGAAGGAAGACTGCTTCGGTCGACGAGTTGGCGGAGCTGCGCGGATGACCGGCACCCTCGTCTCCCTCGCCATCCTGCTCCCGCTCGGCGGGAGCGTGGTCCTGCTGTTCGCCGGCAAGAGGCTCCCCGAGCCGCTCGCCGGCGTGATCGCCACGCTCACCGTGGCCGGTGCCTTCGGCTGCGCAGCCGTCGCCGCCGTCGACTTCCTCACCGGCGCCGGAGAAGCGCTGACCGTTCGCTGGTTCGACTGGATGCCGGCATTCGGGGTGGACGCCTCACTCGGTTGGGATCGGCTCTCCGCCCTGATGACCCTGGTGGTGACCGGGGTGGGTGCCCTGATTCATCTCTACTCGATCGGGTACATGAAGGGCGACGCCCGTTTCGGACGGTTCTTCACCTACCTCAACCTCTTCATCGCCTCGATGCTGATCCTGGTGCTCGCCGACAACTTCGCCATGTTGTTCGTCGGGTGGGAACTCGTCGGGCTGTGCTCCTACCTCTTGATCTCGTTCTGGTTCGAACGGGAGACGGCTGCCGCCGCAGGGAAGAAAGCATTCATCGTCAATCGGGTGGGAGACGTCGGCTTCATCGTCGCCCTCATGGTGGTGTTCGCCCACTTCGGCAGCTTCCGGTTCGACACGGTATTCGAGTCGGCGCCCGAGGTGCTCACCACCGGCACGGCGACGGCAATCGGCCTGCTGCTCCTCGTCGGGGCAGCGGGCAAGTCGGCCCAGCTCCCCCTCTACGTGTGGCTGCCCGACGCCATGGAGGGCCCCACCCCGGTCTCCGCGTTGATTCACGCGGCGACGATGGTGACCGCGGGCGTCTACATGGTCGCCCGCACCGGGGCGATCTTCGGCATGGCGCCCATCGCCGCGGGAACCGTGGCGGTTGTCGGGGCTGCCACCGCGCTCTACGCGGCGACCATCGCGGTGGCGCAGACCGACATCAAACGCGTCCTGGCCTACTCCACCATCAGCCAGCTCGGCTACATGTTCATGGGCGTCGGCGCGGCCGCCTACGTCGCCGGGGTATTCCACCTGATGACCCACTCCTTCTTCAAGGCGCTGCTCTTCCTCGGGGCGGGCTCGGTCATCCATGGGATGCACGGTGAGCAGGACATGGCGAAGATGGGCGGGCTCCGCCGGAAGATGCCGGCCACCTTTGCCACGATGACCATCGCCTGGCTGGCGATCTCGGGGATCCCGCCCCTGGCCGGTTTCTGGTCGAAGGACGAGATCCTCGGGACCGTCTTCGAGCGCGGCGGCGCCTGGACCGTCCTTTGGGGTGTCGGTCTGCTCACCGCCCTGCTCACCGCGTTCTACATGACGCGGATGATGTGGCTCACCTTCTTCGGTGAACCCCGCTGGGACGATGGCGTGCACCCGCACGAGTCGCCGGCGGTGATGACGATTCCATTGCTGGCGCTCGCCGGGCTCTCGGTGGTGGGCGGGCTGGTGAACACACCCTTCCGCACCACCCTCGAGCACTTCCTCGATCCGGTATTCGATGCGGTCCGCCTGGCGCATGTTCCCACGGGATCGACGGCGGTCGCGCTGGCCGGGGCCTCGGTGATCGCCGCCCTGATCGGCATCGGGCTCGCCGCCCTGCGCTATCGCGATCGGGTCCCCGACGAGACCGGGTTCGCCTGGCGTCTCATGGGACGCGGCTACTACGTCGACGACGTCTACGGCCAGGTGTTCGCCCGCTCCGGGAAGCTGGCGGCGGCGTGGCTCGCCTTCCGGTTCGATGCCAGGGGGATCGACGGCGCCGTCGAGGGCATGGGAGCGCTCACCCGGAAGACGGGGGGTTGGCTCCGTCCGATCCAGACCGGATTCGTGCGCACCTCGGCGGCGGGCGTGGTTCTGGGAGCGGTCGCTTTGCTCGGATGGTTCCTGTGGAGAGGCGGGCTGTGATGGCTCGCTGCGCTCGCCGCAATTGGCGATTGGCTATTGGTCCGCGCGTCGACCAGGGGCGACAGCCAATCGCTAATCGCCAATTGCCCTCTGACGAGAGGGCGTCTCAATGTCTGGAGAGCGTGCGCCCATGACCTTCCCGATCCTCTCGGTGATCATCGCCCTTCCCGTGGCCGGGGCGCTGGTGGTGGCGGCGATCCGACGCAAGGAACTGGTGCTGCCGGTGGCGGTGGCGTCCTCGCTGGTCACCCTCGGCGCCGCGGTTTGGATGCTGGTCGACTTCCAGGTGGGGGAGGCCGGGTTCCAGTTCGTCGAGCAGGCCACCTGGTACCAACCGTGGGGGGTGGGGTGGCATCTCGGCGTCGACGGGATCTCGCTCCTGCTGGTGGTGCTCACCGCTTTCCTCTTCCCGATCGCCCTCGCCGCGTCGACCGCGATCACCCGCCGGGTGCGCGAGTACGCCATGGCCATGCTGCTGTTGGAGGCAGGGATCCTCGGCGTGTTCCTCTGCCTCGACCTGCTGGTCTTCTTCGTCTTCTGGGAAGCGATGCTCGTCCCGATGTACTTCATCATCGGGGTGTGGGGAGGCGAGCGCCGGGTGCACGCCGCGGTGAAGTTCTTCCTGTTCACCGCTTTCGGCTCGGCGTTGATGTTCGCCGGGATCCTGGCGCTGGGTTTCCTCGGCGGTGAAGGGGGGCCGACATTCGACTTCGTGCGGCTCCTCGACGCTGACCTGTCCCGCACCGCCCAGTTCTGGCTGTTCGGGGCGTTCGGTCTCTCCTTCGCCATCAAGGTGCCGATCTTCCCGTTCCACACCTGGCTTCCCGACGCTCACGTCGAAGCCCCTACCGCCGGTTCGGTGATCCTCGCCGGCATCCTCCTCAAGCTGGGCGCCTACGGGCTCATCCGGTTCTGCCTGTCGCTGTTTCCCGAGGCATCGGTGTCGCTGGTGCCGGTGCTCGCGGTGCTGGCGGTGATCGGGATCGTCTACGGGGCGATCGTCGCCATCGTGCAGACGGACGTGAAACGCCTCGTCGCCTACTCATCGGTGAGCCACCTCGGGTTCGTGGTGCTCGGCATCTTCGCCCTCACCAGTCAGGGCCTCCAGGGCGGGGTGCTGCAGATGGTGAATCACGGCCTCACCACCGGCGCCCTGTTCTTGCTCGTCGGGATGATCTACGAGCGGCGCCACACGAGGGAGATCGGTCAGTTCGGCGGTCTCGGCGCGGTGATGCCCCGCTACGCCGGCATCTTCTTGTTCGTCGCCTTCGCCTCCATCGGGCTCCCCGGACTGAATGGTTTCATCGGCGAGTTCTTCGTGCTGATCGGCTCGTACCTCTCCCTGCCCTGGTACGCGGTGGTCGCCGCCCTCGGCGTAGTCCTCGCCGCCGTCTACCTGCTGTGGGCCTATCAGCGGATGTTCACCGGGCCGATCACGTTGGAGGAGAACCGGGGCCTGCGCGACCTCGGGGTGCGGGAGACCCTGATCCTCGTTCCGATCATCGTGCTGATCCTGTTCCTGGGGATCTACCCGAAGCCGGCGCTCGACCGCATCCAGCCCTCGGTGGACTCGGTGCTGCAGCGAATCGAACAGACGACGGACTACCGGGTTCCGGACTTCGGCACCGGGATGGCGGGATACGAGGTGGTGCCATGAGTCGCTACCTGCTTCCCGCGACCGGCTACCCGCTCGGAATCCTGCGGGCAGCGGGCCGCGGGCA
>MELR01000017.1:0-18863 GCA_001767695.1 Actinobacteria bacterium RBG_16_68_21 | reverse complement strand
GCCGCCACCGAAGGTGGCGGCCCCATGAACATGAACCTTCTCGCGGTTGCTCCCGAGGTGATCGTCGTGGTGGCGGTAGTGGCGCTGCTGATGATCGATGTCCAATGGCGACCGGGGCCGGTTTGGTGGGCGATCGCCGCGGCCATGGGGATTGCCGGGGCGACCGCGGCGGTGGCCCTGCAGTGGGTCGACTACCGCGGCGCCGACGCGGCATCGTTCTTCAGCGACATGATTGCCATCGATGGCTTCGGGGCGTTCGCCGGCATGGTGATCTTTCCGCTGGCCGGACTCGGGTTGATGGCGGCGTGGCCGCTGATACGCAGTCAGGGAGGCCGGGGTGCCGAGTTCGTCGTGTTGGTTCTGATCGCCGCCACCGGCGCTCACCTGATGGCAGCCGCGGCGAACCTGATCATGTTGTTCGTCGGTCTCGAGGTGTTCTCGATCAGCTTGTACGTGCTCGCCGGGTTCACCAGAGAGCGAGTCGACGCCGACGAAGCGGCGCTCAAGTACTTCCTGCTGGGCGCGGTGGCTTCGGCGATCTTCCTCTACGGCATCGCCCTGGTCTACGCCTCGACGGGGACCACCTCGATTGGCGGTATCGCCACGTATCTCCGTTCGACGATCCTGCTCCGCCCCGGGGTGTTGATGGCGGGAATGGCGATGCTCCTTGTGGGGCTCGCCTTCAAGGTGTCGGCGGCTCCGTTCCACATGTGGGCACCGGACGTCTACCAGGGCGCTCCCGGCGGGGTCACCGGATTCCTCGCCGCCGGGGCCAAGGTGGCCGGGTTCGCCGCGATGGCGAGGGTGCTCGCCGTGGCGCTCGGTGGCAGGATCGACGACTGGGCGCCGGCTGTGGCGGTGCTGGCGGCGGTGTCGATCGTCCTGGGGACGCTCCTCGCCCTCGTGCAGAGCGATCTGAAGCGGATGCTCGCCTACTCATCGGTGGCGCATGCCGGATTCATCCTCACCGCGTTGGTCGCCGGTGCCAACGGGATTCCCGACATGTGGTTCTACGTGGCTACCTATGCGGTGCAAGTGCTCGCCGCCTTCACCGTGGCTTCGGTGGTGTCGGGGGCGACGCAGGGACGGGCCCCGCTCAGTGACTACACCGGATTGGCCTCGCGCTCCCCATGGCTCGCCGGGATGCTCGGGTTGCTCATGCTCGCCATGGCCGGGATCCCGCTGACCGCGGGGTTCGTCGGGAAGGCGGCGGTCTTCCGATCGGCGATCGATGCCGACTACTTGTGGCTGGTGATAGTCGGGGTGGTCTCCGCCGTTGCCGGGCTGTTCTTCTACCTGCGGGTGATAGTGCTCATGTACATGCAGGCTGCCGACGAGGAGAGCGGCCACATTCCAGTGCCGGGGGGTGCCCGGGTCGTGCTGGTGGCGGTGGGGGTGCTCACCGTGCTGATCGGCGTCGTGCCGTGGCCGTTGCTCACCTGGCTGCGCGATGCGCTCCCACTCTGAACGGATCTTCGGCATTGGCCTCGTCGGGTTGATTGCCGCCCTGCCCTTCGTCGCGGGGTCGATCGCGGTCGCCAATCAGGTGATCGTCTCCGACACCGCCCACGAGGACCTGTATGCCGTGGCGGACGCGGTGATCGTCGAAGGGACCGTCGAGGGCGACATCTTCGTGATCACCGGCAAGCTGACGATCACCGGCACCGTGGACGGCGACGTGCTCGGCCTGGTCGGTGGGCCGGTGCGCATCTCGGGACGGGTAGGTGGCTCGGTTCGCCTCGCCGCGGTGGATGTCGAGATCACCGGCTCGGTCGGCGACGACTTGGCGGCTCTCGTCGGACAGGCCTCCGTCACCGGCGACGTCGGTCGGGATGCGGTCCTGTTCGGCGCCGAGGCCAACCTCGACGGCACGATCGGCCGGGATGTGCGGGCGCAGATCTACCGGATGGGAATCGACGGCGGGGTGGGGCGCGACGTCGAGGTGAGGGCCGACGGCCTCCGCTTCGGTGACGAGGCCTCGGTGTCTGGAGACGTCCTCTACCGGGCGTCGCGGGACGCGACGATCGCCACCGGGGCGAGCCTGCAGGGCCAGGTGGTGCGCACCCCAGTACTCGCCCCGGTGTGGGCCAAGGCACTCACCCGGGTGATCGCCGTTCTCAGCCTGCTCGGCTTGATCGTGGCCGGGATCGTCGGCCAGTGGCTGTTCCGGGGGACATCGCAGCGGGCCGTCGCGGTGGCGGGAGAACATCCCGGCCGGGCGGCGGCGGTCGGATTGGCCATGCTGCTGCTGCCTCCGATCCTGGTGCTCCCGCTGTTCCTCTCGGTGGTGGGGATCCCGATAGCGCTGGTGTTCCTGCTCACCTGGCTCATTGCCCTGTTCCTCGGTCCGCTCCCTGCGGTCACTCGCCTCGGGGCGGCTGTCGTCCGGGGCCGGGGTGGGCTCGCCCTGGGCGTCGTCGTCGGCGTCGTGGTGTGGCGCGGGGTGATGTGGCTGCTCCCGGTGATCGCCGCCGTGGTGTACCTGGCCGCACTACTGATCGGTCTCGGGTCTTATGGGATCGCCGCCTGGGGGTTGCGGTCCGAGCACGCCGCCGCCTGAAGAAGCCGTCGCTACGCCCGTCAGCGGGCCCGGGCGCGGATTAGGGTCTTCCCTTCACTAACCGAGGGGGCTTCGTCTCCTCAGAGGAGGGCAAGGAAGTGTCGTTCCGGAGGATGGCCGGCTGGGCCGGCGTGGCGTTCGTTGCATTCAACCTGGTGGCGTTCTTCGTCTGGGGCACCCCGCCCGATGCAGAGGCCCCGGCCTCGGAGGTGGCCAAGTACCTCGCCGACGGCGGGAATGCCTACAAGTTCGGGATCGTCATGGCCGGGCTCGCCATGATCTTCATGGTGCCGTTTATCGCCGGATTCCTCATTCCGTTCTTCCGCAGCGACCGGGAACACGGCGAGGGATACGGCGTCGTTGTGCTCGGCGGGATCCTGGTGTCGGGAGCGATGTACGGCGTGGCGATCGCTGCCAACGCCGCTCTGACA
Source organism: Actinobacteria bacterium RBG_16_68_21 (assembly GCA_001767695.1). GTDB lineage: Bacteria > Actinomycetota > Acidimicrobiia > Spongiisociales > UBA11373 > RBG-16-68-21. The sequence goes on along the minus strand of MELR01000017.1, from coordinate 15,872 downwards.
CTGCGGGGCGGCTTCGAGTTGGATGCGGCGACGACCCGCATCTTGTGGGATTTCCAGTACACCGCCTACGCGGCGGCGATCCTGGCGGTTCCGATCTTTGCCGGCGGTGCCGCCATTGCCATCGGCAAGCGTGGAGTCATGCCCGCCTGGTTTGGGTACCTGTCGTGGGTTGTGGCGCTCGCCGGCTTCACCGGGATCGCCGGCCTTGTGTCCGGTTCGGGCATCGGGTTGCTGACGCTCGCCGGGTACGTCGGTTTGCTGCTGTGGACCCTCGCCGGCGGCATAGCGCTGCTTCGGGAGCCTGCTGCCGCATAGAGATCGAGATGTACGCGAAGAGGAGGGGCGGCCCAAGCGCCCCTCCTCTTCAACTCCCCGCGATCACCAGCAACGGCACCCGCAGCTCTTCATCGGTGACCCCGCCGTGCTGGCCGATCAGCCGGTCGTCGGCGTGACGGTGCAGGACGTTCCACCCCGGAGGGGGGAGGAGCACTCCGTCGGGGGCGCGATCGGCGAACGCCGGATGGCGCGTTCCCGGCCCCCACCAGTCGATCATCTCGGGGCGCGCCACCCACTCGACCCCGAGTTCCGCCGCCAGCGATTCCCCTTCACCGTAGACGAACACTGCCCGGGGGTCGCCCCCGAATCTCCGGCCGTCGTGGGCGGCGGTGGGGATCCTGATCCGGCGTTCTGCGGGGACGTCGACGTGACCGTGGTCGGCGGTGCCGACGGCGGCGGTGCTTTCGGGAAGGCGCCGCGCCAGGCGTTCCCAAGTCCGGGCGACGATGGTCATCGCTGCGGCGTAGTCGGCGCTGTCCTGGCCACCGACGTGGGCGGCGAAATCGACATGGGGCAGGTAGAGGAACACCAGGCGCCCCGGCACCAATGCCAACTCGGCGGCGATGTCCGCCGCTTCGTCCACGTCATTCCACGGCTCGAAGCGGCATCCCCGATAGAGCACCCGGCTCATCGGCGAGTCGGCGAAGTTCCACGGCTGCAGCGTGACCGGCTCGATCCCGTGTGCGACCAACCGCTCCCACAGGTTGGGAGTGGGGAGAAACCCCCGCTGGTCGTAGTCGATCCGCTCTCCCCACGGAGTGGTCCACTTGATGGTGTTGACCACATGGCCGATCTCCGGGAGCCACATCTGATAGCCGAGCAGGCCGTGTTCGGCCGGGGTCATCCCGGTGGCGACGGTCGCCATGCTCACCGTCGTGGTGGTGGGGAACCCGGAGTCGATCGTTGCCGCCCGGGAGGCGAGCAAAGGCGCCGCCGCCGGGTGGATCAGCTGGTGATCGCCCAGCCCGTCGAAGAGCACCAGCACGTAGGAGGCAGCGTCGGGAATGGTGGCGGCGAGATGGGGATGGAGGCCGGGGTGGAGGCCGGAACCGGTCAGCCGTCGCTCCAGCTCGGCCGCCAGGTTGACCAGCGCGCCACCGGTGTAGTCGGGAAGACCCATGGCGGGGAGGGTATCCGCTGCCCGCTTTCCGCTATCCGCTTTTCGCAAGAGAGGCTCGCGGCTCGCCGGGCGTCCTCGACTCGGCTCTTGCCGGTAGCCGGTGCCGGTAGTCGGTAGCCGGCAGCCTCCCATCGTCCTTTTTCGGCGCCGCGAAGCCGCTTCCTATACTGCGGCGGCGCATGGGGCTTCGGAGGAACGCGTGACCAGCTACCTGCAGGACTACATCACGGTCGCGGTCTTCGCCGCAGCCGGGTTCCTGCTGGTGGCCGCCGCGGTCGGTCTGAGTGCCCTGCTCCGTCCTCGCAACCCGTCGGCCACCAAGTCGCAGACGTACGAGTGCGGGATCGACCCGGTGGGCAGCGGCTTCAGTCAGACCCACGTCCGCTACTACATCTTCGCCCTGCTGTTCCTGATCTTCGACGTCGAGGCTGTGTTCATCTTCCCGTGGGCGGTGCGCCTCGAGTCGCTGGGCGGCTTCGCCCTCGTCGAGATGGCGATATTCATCGCCATCCTCCTCGCCGGGCTCGTCTACGCGATTCGCAAGGGAGTACTGCAGTGGGAGTCCTAGACCGGTTCGAGACTCCCAAACCGATCTCGTGGCTGCTCAACTGGGGCCGGCGATACTCGTTGTGGCTGTATCAGTTCGGCCTCGCCTGCTGCTCGGTGGAAATGCTCGCTGCCGCCGGACCGCGTTACGACATGATGCGCTTCGGCATCATCCCGCTCCCCGCATCCCCTCGGCAGGCCGACCTGATGATCGTGGCGGGCACGGTCACCGACAAGATGGCCCCGGCGGTGCGCAAGCTGTACGACCAGATGCCCGATCCCAAGTACGTCATCTCCATGGGGTCGTGCTCCAACTGCGGTGGTCCCTACTGGGACTCCTACAGCGTCACCAAGGGCGTCGATCAGATCATTCCCGTGGATGTCTACGTGCCCGGGTGTCCCCCCCGGCCCGAGGCCCTCATGGATGGGATCGTCCTGCTCCAGAAGATGATCCGGGACGAAAACATCAAGGAGAAGTGGAGCAGGCGTGACCGCGAGCCCGTCTGAGATCGCCGAGCGCTACGCGGCAATGGTGGGCGCCGACTCCTTCTCGGCCGATCACGGAACCGCCAAGATCAGGGTGGCGGCGTCCCGCTGGATCGAGGTTCACGAGGCGCTGCGGACGGATCTCCCCTTCTTCTCCTGGTTGTCGGCGATCGACTGGGCCGCCGAGGTGGCGGTCGGCGATCCTCCCGAGGAGGCCGGGGAGGAGCGCTACGAGGTCCTGTCCCGGCTGTCAGATGTAGGTGGCGGCGCCGGGCTCATCGTTTCGACCGACATCTCCAAGTCCGATCCGCGCGTCGCCTCGCTGACCGGGGTGTTCGGCGGCGCCGATTGGCACGAGCGTGAGGCGGCCGAGATGTTCGGGATCCTCTTCGAGGGCCATCCCCACCTCGTCAAGCTCTACCTCCCCGACGGGTTCGAGGGATACCCGTTGCGCAAGACCTTCCCGCTGCTGAGCCGAGAGGTGAAGCCGTGGCCGGGAACGGTGGACGTCGAGGACATGCCGGCAACGGAGAACGTCGAGGCGGGCGATGAAGCCGGGGGTGCCGAGCCGGAGGACGGCGAGTGACCGAACGCGACTTCCGGGCGATGAACCTGTCCGAGGTTCAGGTGTCCGTCGAGCTGGTCACCCCCGACGTGACCCTCAACCTGGGTCCGCAGCACCCGTCCACCCACGGGGTGCTCCGCCTCATCGCCAAGGTGGACGGCGAGGTGATCAACGAGATCGATCCGGTGATCGGCTACATGCACCGCGGCTATGAGAAGCTCGCCGAGGTACGGACGTATCCGCAGATCACGGCCCTGGTCAATCGGATCGACTGGGTGTCCGGCTTCGCCAACGAAGTGCCGTTCATGGTCGCCACCGAGCGACTCGTCGGTGTCGAAGCTCCCGAGCGGGCGCAGTACATCCGGCTGATCCTCGCCGAGATGGCGCGGATCTCGAGCCATCTGATGTTCCTGTCGTCGTATCCGTTGGAGTTGGGGGCGGCGACGCCGCTGATGTACGCCCTGCGAGAACGCGAGCGGGTGCTGGACCTGATCGAGGGGGTCACCGGCGGCCGGTTCCATCCGAACTTCAACCGGGTGGGCGGGGTCAAGCCGGCCGCCGGAGCAGGGTCGGATCAGAAGAAGGTGGTCCAGGACCTCCCCGAGGGCTTTCTCGCCGAGACCCGCGAGGCGATGAGGACCGTGCTCGCGGTGTGTGACGACATGGATGAGCTGGTCGTCGGCAACGAGATCTTCCTCGAGCGGACCAAGGGCATAGGAATCATTCCCGCCGAGCGTGCCCTGGAATACGGGGTGTCGGGCCCCAATCTGCGGGCATCCGGGGTGCGCTTCGACATCCGCAAGACCGACGACTACCTGCCCTACTCGAAGTTCGAATTCGAGGTACCCATCGGCGCAGTTGGCGACTGCTTCGACCGGTACATGGTCCGGCTCGAGGAGATCCGCCAGGCGGCCCGGATCGTCATACAGGCGGTGGATACGCTCCCTTCCGGCCCGCTGCAGGCCAAGGTGCCCAGGGTCATCAAGGTGCCCCGGGGTGAGATCTATGTGCGGGCCGAGAACCCCAAGGGGGAGATGGGCTACCACATCGTGTCTGAGGGAGGTCGGGGCCCCTACCGGCTCAAGATCCGCTCGGCGTCGTTTTCCAACATCTCGATCCTGCCCTGGCTGCTCAAGGGTCAGCTGGTCCCCGACATCATCGCCATCCTGGGCAGCCTCGACTTCGTCCTGGGGGATGTCGACCGATGAGCGCCATCCTCGACAACTTCTGGTGGCTGCTGGCGATCAAGGTGCTGGTGGTGGCGCTGTTCATCCCCGGGTTCAGCCTGGTGCTGATCTTTGCCGAGCTGAAACTCTCGGCCCACATGCAGAGCCGGATCGGCCCCTACTTCGCCGGCGGTCGGTGGGGATGGGCGCAGCCACTCGCCGACGGGCTCAAGTTCATGCAGAAGGAAGATCTGGTTCCGGCAGATGCCGACCGGCCGGTCTTCAAGGTCGCCCCGATGATCGTGCTCATGGGCACGCTGGCGGTGTTCGTCATCGTCCCGTTCTCGCCGAAGTTGATCGTCAGCGACCTCGACCTGGGGGTCTTCTACGCCCTGGCCGCAGGGTCCATCGGCACCGTTGGAGTGCTCATGGCCGGTTGGTCGTCGGCGAACAAGTACTCACTGATGGGCGGCCTCCGTGCCGCCGCCCAGCTGATCGCCTACGAGCTCCCGTTGGTGCTGGCAGTGGTGGGCGTGGTCATCGCCGCCGGGACGATGTCGATGGGAGGCATCGTCGCCGCTCAGGCCGAACCTTGGTTCCACATCGGGACCTTCGGGGTGCGCCTTCCCTATCTCCTCCAGGGCCAGGTGGTCGGCTTTGCGATCTTCATGATCGCCAGCCTCGCCGAGTTGAGCCGCATCCCGTTCGACATGCCCATCGCCGAGTCGGAGCTGGTGATGGGGTATCTCACCGAGTACTCGGGAATCCGTTTCACGATGTTCTTCCTCGGCGAGTACGCCGGGATGTTCTCGATGGCGGCGATCGCCGCCACGCTCTTCCTCGGTGGCTACTACCTTCCCGGGCTCCCCATCGCCAGCAACGCCATGTACGTCCTGGGTCCGCTGGTGCTCATCGGCAAGGTACTGGTGCTGGTGTTCCTGATGATCTGGATGCGGTGGACCTTCCCCCGGCTGCGCGAGGACCAGCTGCAATCGCTGGCGTGGCGCTGGCTGATCCCGCTCGCCCTGGTGAACATCATGGCGACCGCCACGTTCAAGGTGGTCTTCTGATGCCCTACGGTGCCGGTTGCGGAGAGGGGTCGGCGTGGCGATGAGGATGAAGGCGCCGGGGATCGGCCTGGCCAAGGGCATGTGGGTGACCCTGGTCAACCTGCTCAAGAAGCCGGTCACGATCAACTATCCCAAGGAGAAGGAGATCCCCGTGCCCCGGGCGCGCGGGGTCATCGCCCTCGATACCGATGCCTGCACGGTGTGCATGCTCTGCGCCCGGGAGTGCCCCGACTGGTGCATCTACATCGAGGGGCACAAGGAGATGCAGCCGCCCGCCAAGCCGGGGGGTCGGCCGAGAAGCCGGGCCACTCTCGACCGCTTCGACATCGATTACGCCCTGTGCATGTACTGCGGGATCTGCGTCGAGGTGTGCCCGTTCGATGCCCTCTTCTGGTCACCCTCCTACGAGTACTCGGAGGGTTCGATTGCCGACATGCTCCACCCCAAAGAGCGTCTCACCGATTGGCTGAAGACCGTGCCGAAGCCGCCGGCGCTGGAGAAGAACTGATGGATTGGGGCAACTGGTTCTCCGACGCCAACAACGTGGTCTTCCTGGTGGTGGCGTTGGTCATGGTGGCGGCCTCGGTTCGGGTCGTCACCAGCCCGAACGTGGTCCATTCCGCCCTCATGCTGGTGATCGCCCTCGCCGGAGCCGCCGGTCTGTTCCTCATGCTCGGTGCCGAGTTCGTCGCCTGGACGCTCGTTCTCGTCTACATCGGCGCGGTGATCGTGCTGTTCCTCTTCGGCATCATGATCACCCGGGCTCCCACCGGCAGGGACCCGGGTCGGCTCGACCATGCCCGCCGGTGGCCTGCTGCCGTGGTGGCTCTGGGCACCTTCGTCACGATCGCCACGGTGACCACGCTGGCCTTCGAGGATCGTCCCGTCTCCGGGGCCGTGACCAGCGGCGGAGACCTGGGTGAGGTGCTGTTCAACCGCTACGTGATCCCGTTCGAAGCGGTGTCCTTCGTTCTCCTCGCCGCACTGATCGGGGGGATCGTGCTTGCCAGGAAGGACCCCGAGCGATGATCATCAACCAGTTCCTGGTGCTGGCCGCTCTGCTCTTCTCCATCGGGATCTATGGCGTGCTGGTCCGGCGCAACGCGGTGCTGGTGCTGCTGTCGATCGAGCTGATGCTGACCGCGGTGAACATCAACTTGGTCGCCTTCGGTTCGTACATCCAGGACACGCTGCGCTCGGGTCAGGTCTTCGCCCTCTTCGTCATCACGGTCGCCGCCGCCGAGGTGGGAATCGGGCTGGCGATCGTCGTGCTGGTGTTCCGCAATCGTGCCTCGGCCAATGTCGACGAGCTCGACCTGATGCGGTGGTGATGCGATGACCCACCTGCTCTTGGCATATGCCGGGGAGGCGGCCCACGAGGTCGCCCAGCTCTCCGACGGGGGGACGCTCGCTCGTTACGCCTGGCTGATCCCCGTCGTCCCCCTGGTGGCGATGTTCGCCATCGTGTTCGTCGGCAAACGTCTTCCGATGAAGGGATGGGAGCTCGCCGAGGCGGCGATGGCCTTCGTGGCGGTCTACGGAGTGGTGCTCCTCATCGCCAACGCCTCTACCGGCATCTCGTATGAGAGTTCGGTGGAGATCGCCCGCATCGGATCGTACGTGATCGAGTGGGGATGGGTCGTCGACGGCCTGTCGATCATGATGTATGCGGTCGTCGGCGTCGTGGGTCTTGCGGTGTTCACCTACGCCAAGGGCTACATGGAAGGCGACGTCCGCTTCACGTGGTTCTTCGCGGCTTTCACCATGTTCGCCGGGGCGATGCTGGTGCTGGTCTCCGCGGCCAACATGATCCAGCTGATCGTCGGGTGGGAACTGGTCGGCCTCGCTTCGTATCTGCTGATCGGTCACTACTGGGAAGACCACGAGAACAACGCCGCCGCCACCAAGGCGTTCCTCACCAACAAGATCGCCGACGTCGGGCTGTTCGTCGGCGTGATCATCATCGGGGTCACGGTCGGCTCGTTCCGCTTCGATGCGGTGCTCGGCGCGGTGGCCGACGGCAACTCGGCCCTTGCCCGGGTGGCGTTCTGGGCCGGTCTCGCCATCTTCATCGGGGCGATGGGAAAGAGCGCCCAGTTCCCGTTCCACGTATGGCTTCCCGATGCCATGGCCGGCCCCACCCCGGTCTCGTCGCTGATGCACGCGGCGACGATGGTCACCGCCGGTGTCTACCTGCTGGGGCGGATGTTTCCGCTGTTCCAGACCGAGGGGTTCGCCACCGACGTCAAGGCGATCATCATCGTGGTCGGTGCGATCACCCTCTTCGCCACCGGTTTGATCGCCCTCGTCCAGGACGACATCAAGAAGGTGCTTGCCTACTCGACGCTGTCACAGCTCGGCTACATGACCGTGGCCATGGGGGCGGGCGCCTACACCGCCGGCCTGTTCCACTTGTTCACCCATGCCTTCTTCAAGGGCCTGCTCTTCCTCTGCGCCGGATCGGTGATCCACGCGGTCCACTCCAACAACATGAGCGACATGGGCGGGCTACGGAAGTCGATGCCGTGGACGTTCCGCACCTTCGTGATCGGGTCGCTGGCCCTCGCCGGGATCTTTCCTCTTGCCGGCTTCTGGTCGAAGGACGAGATTCTCGCCTCCGTGCAGTTCGACGCCTCCGGGTCGGGCGGAGCGATCGCCTCGGTGGTGCTGGTGGTGGCGATCGCCGGGGCGTTCGTCACTGCCTTCTACATGGCCCGCGCGGTGTATCTGACCTTCTTCGGCGAGTACCAGGGTCACGCCCACCCCCACGAGTCGCCCCGGGTGATGACCTATCCGCTAATCGGCCTCGGCGCCCTGTCGATCGTCGCCGGCTTTGCCAACGTCCCCGGCGTCTACGAGGGCTTCACCCGCTGGCTGGCGGCGCGGCCGTTCTCCATGGGCGACCATCACTTCGAATCGATCAACTACGCCCTCGCCGGCATCGGTCTGGCGGTGGCACTCGCCGGTGTCGCCCTGGGCACCCGCCTGTGGTATCGCGACGCCGCCACCCAGCGCGAGCGTGATCGGTTCCGCGTCCCGGTGCTCTACCCGCTGCTGGAGCACAAGTACTACATCGACGACTTCTATTTGAGGGGCGTGATCGAGCCCATCAAGGGCCCCATCGCCCGATTCGTCGATTGGACCAACACGAACCTGATCGATGCCGTCGTCAACGGGTTCGGGGGCGTGGCGCGTCTGGCGGCGCGGTTCGTGTACGGAGGGCTCGACCAGCGTGTCATCGACCTGGCGATCAACGCAGTTGCCGGGGGCACGAGCGAGGCCGGGGAGGCCTTGCGTCACACGACCACCGGTCGGGTGCAACAGTACGCCGGCGCCTTGTTTGCGGGAGCGGTGCTACTGGTCGTGGGCTTCTTGATCTTTACCTAGGAGGAGGAAGAGCGTGACGGACTTGTTCGAGAGCGGATGGGGTCTCAGCCTCATCGTGTTCCTGCCGCTCGCCGGTGCGGCCATCGTGCTCCTGGTGCCGAGGGCCCAGGAGAAGGCCGCCAAGTACATCGCGCTGTTGTTCGCCTTCGTCTCGTTCGCGCTGTCGGTGGCGGCGATCGTGCGGTTCGACTTCGGGAGTGCCGAGAAGTTCCAGTTCGGCACCGACCTGTCGTGGATCTCGGCGATCGGGTCGCGCTATCACGTGGGCATAGACGGCATCAGCCTTCCGCTGCTGGTGCTGTCCACGTTCATAACGTTCCTGTCGATCGTCTACTCGTGGAACCACTGGCCCGAGCCGCACAACCCGAAGGGATTCCTGGTGCTCATGCTCGTGCTCGCCACCGGGATGAACGGCACGTTCGTGGCTCTCGATCTGGTGCTGTTCTTCATCTTCTTCGAGCTGGTTCTGCTCCCGATGTACTTCATGATCGGCATCTGGGGCGATCGCAAGATGATCCGGCTGCCCGGGTTCCGGCGGGAAGTGGAGACCAGGCTCTACGCCTCCATCAAGTTCTTCCTGTTCACGCTGTTCGGGTCGGCGTTCATGCTGCTGGGTTTCTTGGCGCTGTACTTCAAGAGCGCTCCGCACACCTTCGACATGGTCCGTCTCGCCGAAGCCGGGCAGATGGGTCTGTTCGATGGGACATTCGGCGCCTGGGTGTTCGCCGCGTTGTTCATCGGGTTCGCGGTCAAGGTGCCGATGTGGCCGCTGCACACCTGGCTTCCCGACGCCCACACCGCCGCGCCCACCGTGGGTTCGGTGCTGCTGGCGGCGATCCTGCTGAAGCTCGGTGCGTACGGGTTCATTCGGATCAGCCTGCCGATCCTCCCTACCCAGGCGCAGCAGTGGGCGCCGGCGATCGCCGTTCTCGCGGTGATCGCCATCATCTACGGATCGCTGGCGTGTCTGGCACAAACCGACATGAAGCGGCTCATCGCCTTTTCGTCGGTGGGCCACATGGGGTTCGTGATGCTGGGCATCGCCACCCTCACCGATGTCGGCATCAACGCCGCGGTCATCGGCATGGTGGCCCACGGTCTGATCACCGGGATGTTGTTCTTCCTCGCCGGTTCGATGCAGCACCGCTATCACACGAGGGAGATGTCTCGTCTCGGCGGGAACATGAAGCTTCTCCCGGTACTCGGCGGTCTGCTCGCGTTCACCGCGATGGCCTCACTCGGCCTTCCCGGGCTTGCCGGGTTCTGGGGGGAGTTCATGGCGCTGCTGGCCTCGTTCAACCCCCTCGCCGGATTGAACCTCGCCTTGTTCCGCACCGCGATGGTGATCGGAGCCATCGGTACCGTGCTGACCGCCGGCTACCTGTTGTGGATGCTGCAGAAGGTCAATCTCGGTGAGCCGTCGGACGAGTGGGCCGGCATGGAACTCCACGACGCCGACGGTTTCGAGCTGGCAGCCTGGGTGCCCCTGGTGGTGGCGATCTTCGCCATCGGGGTGTTCCCCAAGATCGTGTTCGGTGCCACCAACGATGCCGTGGTGAATCTGGTCACCAAGGCGTTCGGAGGCTGAGTGTTCGACTATCACGCCCTTGCCCCCGAACTGATACTCGGTATCACGCTGCTGGCAGCGATCGCCGTCGACCTGGTGGTGCCGGAACGGCTCAAGTATCTGGTCGGGGTGACGGCGCTGCTCGGCCTGGTGGCTGCTGCGCTGCCGCTGATCACGCTGGCGGCGTGTTCGGGGATCGCCGGTTGCGCCGCTACCGGGCCGCGGGTTCTCTTCGGCGGGTCCTATGTGGTCGACGACTTCGCCCTGGTGCTCAAGGGACTCTTCATCGTCAGCGGTGTGATCAGCCTGCTGTTGTCGGTGGGATACCTGGAGAGTGACGATTACTACCAGGGGGAGTTCTACTTCCTGCTTCTGGCGTCGGTGACCGGGGCGGTGATCATGGCGTCGGCGCGTGACCTGATAACGATCTTCGTCGGCCTCGAGCTCGTGTCCGCACCGGCGTTCCTGCTTGCCGGGTGGCGCAAGGGGGATCGGCGCAGCAACGAGGCATCCCTCAAGTTCTTCCTCACCGGTGTGCTTTCGGCCGCGGTCATGCTGTTCGGGATGTCACTCGTCTACGGGCTCACCGGCAACATCACCTTCGCGGGCATCGCCCAGGCGATCACCGCCTTCGGCCTCCAGTCGGAGCCGGCGCTCGTCCTTGCGGTGGTGTTCGTGATTGTCGGCTTCGCCTTCAAGATCTCGGCGGTGCCTTTCCACTTCTGGGCTCCGGACACCTATGAAGGGGCACCGACCCCGGTGGCGGCGTACCTATCTGTGGGTTCGAAGGCGGCGGGTTTCGTCGGGCTGCTCACGATCTGTTACCAGGCCTTTGCCCCGGTGCGCAGCATCTGGGGTCCCATCCTGTGGGTCGTGGCCGCGCTGTCGATGACCGTGGGGAATCTGATCGCCTTGCGACAGACCAATGTCGTGCGGCTGCTCGGCTACTCGTCGATTGCCCACGGGGGATTCATCCTCGTGCCCTTTGCCATGGCGGCGCTCTACGACCAGGCAGGGCTCGCCGACGCGTTCTTCGGGTCGATCACCTACGTGCTCTTCTACGCGTTCCTCAATCTAGGAGCCTTCGCCGCGGTGATCGCCGTTGTCCACAAGGTCGGCAGCACCGAGATCACCGATTGGGGCGGGCTCAACCGGTACGCCCCCGGACTGGCGGCGCTGGTCACCGTGTTCTTCTTCGGTCTCGCCGGCGTTCCGCCCCTCGCCGGTTGGTTCCCCAAGTTCGTGATGTTCCGGGCAGTACTCGGCGTCTTCGAGTCGCCGTGGGCGATTGCGCTGGCGGTCATAGCCGCGGTCAACGCGGTGATCGCCCTCGTGTACTACGCCGGGGTGGTGAAGAGGGTGTACATGGACAACGTCCCGGTGAACGCCCCGGTCGATCGGGTCGCCGGCAGGCGTCTGGCGCCCTCTTTGGTCTTGGCGCTGGCGATCACCGCCGCGGCGACGGTGATCTTCGGCTTCTTCCCGCAGCTACTCGCCTTCTTCGGGGACGTCACCAGGGCGTTCGTCGCCGCGCCGTAGCGAGCGAAACCTCATCGTGCGGCATTTGCCACGATCGCGTCTCGGACGTATTCCGCCAGACCTACCTCGAACTGGTCCCAGTACGCGGTGAATCGCGGGTCGGCGACGTACATCGCCCCCAGGGAGGCCTGCATCTCCGGTGAGCACGGGTAGAACCACTTGTCGATCTGCAATCGATGGGCATCAGCCAAGTCCATGACCGTTGGATCGTCGGCGGGGATGCCGGCGCGGAGCGCGGCGGCGAGGCCGGTGACGATCGGCTCGCCCTCGGCCTTGATCAGCGACCAATCCTCACTGGTGTAGCCCTTGGTGCGCCGCCCCGACTCCCGGTAGGCCTCGGTGTCGCCCCAGCGTTCCTTCACCTCGTCCTCGTACTCGGTCGGATCGAAGTCTCCGAACACGGCAAACATCTCCTGTTGGTCGTTCCGGTCTTGGCAGTGACGTTACGTCAGGGTCAAGCGGTTTCCGTGCGGGCCGGAAGCATCGTCAGCAACATCACGGTCGGCTCGGCGGCGACGACCGAGTGGGGAAGGCCCGGAGCCATGTACACCCACCCGGTTGGCCCGAGGTCGATTGACTCGCCTCCGAGGGTCAATCGCAGCCGGCCGCTGACCACCTGAATCACCGCCGCCGAGGCCGCGGTGTGCTCGGTCAGCTCCTGATCCACGTCGAAGGCGAATCCGACGACGCGGATTCTCTCATCGCGGAAGAGGACCCGGCTGAGCGTTCCGTCCGTGGGGATCGCCATCTCATTGGTCAGGTCGGTGAACGCGGTGAATGGCTGCATAGTTCGAGGGTACCGGGCGAGGCGGGGAGCCGGCCGGGTACGATTGACCAGCGTACGTCGGGAGGATCGTGACCGATCCGGTCGTTATGGCGTTGGCGCGGGGCGGGATAGTCGACATCACGACTAAGGGGCGACGGACCGGTCGCCCCCATCGAATCGAGATCGCGCTGCACAGCATCGATCGGCGGTTGGTGATCTCCGGGCGTCCCGGTCCCCGGGACTGGTACGCCAACCTTGTTGCCAATCCCCGGATGACCATCCACTTCAAGCGCGACGTCGTTGCCGACGTGCCGGCGATGGGACGTCCCATCGGCGACTGGGGTGAGCGCCGCAAACTCATCGAGCTGGCGATGACCCGGGGGTTCGGGTTCTCGCCGGAGCGCACCAGGAGGGAGATCGACTTCTGGGTGCCTAGATCCCCTCTGGTGGTGGTGACCGCGCAGTGGCCGGGGTGGATCAACCTTCCCGACATCTCCGGCAGCTGACAGTCGCCGGTACCCTGAGCCGATGATCGGCCTCTTCGACTCAGGTGTGGGCGGCCTGGCGGTATTGCGCGAGATGCGCGCCATGCTCCCCGAAGCCGACCTCATCTACCTGGCCGATCAGGCGCACGCGCCATATGGGCGCAAGACCCTCGACGAGGTGCGCGCCCGTTCTGAGGAGGCCACGCGGCGGCTCATCGAACGGGGGGCGACCACCGTCGTCATCGCGTGCAACACCGCATCGGCGGCAGCCCTCGGGAGAGTGCGCGCCAGCCACCCCGGCGTCTCCTTTGTCGGCATGGAACCGGCGGTGAAGCCGGCCGCTGCCGTGACCAAGACCGGACGGGTCGCCGTTCTGGCAACCCCGACGACCTTCGACGCCAGCGTGTTCGACGAGCTCGTCGGTCGTCACGGTGCAGGCATCACGGTGATCGCGCATCCCTGCCCGGGGTGGGCGATGGCCGTCGAGGAGGGTTGGCCCGTGGGGGCCCTGGCGCCGGTGCGGGCGCACCTCGCCCCACTCGTCGAATCAGGAGTGGACACGATGGTCATCGCCTGCACCCACTACTCGTTTCTCGGCGACGTCCTCGCGGAGGCTTGTGGCCCGGCGGTGACGGTGATCGATCCGGCCGAGGCGGTGGCGCGCCAGGTTACGCGGCTCGCCGACGGGAGCGGGTCCGGCGCCACGACCTACCTGACCACCGGAGATCCGGAGACCTTCGCTGGCCAGGTGCTCCGCCTGCTCGGCGAACACGTCGTGGCGGAACGGATCCTGTGACCTCGGGGTCGTCGGGGGATCCGGTGGTCGGCCGGATTCGGTCCGAGATCGAAGCCTCCGGCCCGATGCCCTTCGATCGGTTCATGGAGCTGACCCTGTACGGTCCCGACGGGTACTTCCGCTCCAACATCCTCAGGTCGCAACGAGATGGAGACTTCCTCACCAGTCCCGAGGTGAGCTCATCATTCGGAACGGTGCTCGCCAATGCGGTGATCGCCGAGCGGGAGCGGGTCGGCGTACCCTTCACCGTTGCCGAGATCGGCGCCGGCAGCGGCTCCCTGCTGCAGCCTCTGGTCGAAGCACTCGAGCCGCCGCCCGACCGGGTCATCGCAGTCGAGGTATCACCGGCGGCGCGGCGGTCACTGATGAAGCGGCTGCCCTTGGCCGACGTTGTCGAATCTCTTCATGAGATCGCCGGCGGCGTCACCGGGGTGATCCTCGCCAACGAATTGCTCGACAACCTGCCGGCCGCACTCGTCGTCCGTCGCGGGCCGACATGGCGGGAGCGGGCGGTTGACGTCTCCGCTGGTGAGCTTGTCTGGGTGGAGGTCGAGGCGAGGACCGAGGCGGCCCGTTGGGCGGAGGCCTACGGGGGTCGGGTGCCCGAAGGCGGCCAGGTGGAGGTGCAGGGAGAGGCGGGGAGGTGGCTTCTCGCTTCGCTCGATCGGCTGTTCTCGGGAGCGGTGATCGTCATCGATTACGGAGACACCGCCGAGGGCCTCGAGCATCGTCGGTTGGAGGGAACCCTCCGCACCTATCGCGATCACCACCTCGGCCCCGATCCGCTCAGCGAGCCGGGGCTCACCGACGTGACGATGGACGTGAACTTCACCGCCCTCGCCTCGGTGGCCGCGGAGCACGGGGCGGTCACCGAGTTGTGGCGGCAGGACGAGTACCTGGCGAAGTGGCGTCTGCTCGAGCACATCGCGGAGCTCAAGAGTCGCGAGCACCAGGCGGCTGCGGCGGGCACGACCATGGAGCGGCTTCGCTGGCGCAACCTGGTCACCGGTGCCGAGGCCCTGCTCCATCCCCGGGGGCTGGGCGACTTCCGGGTGCTGGTGGCGAGGGAGTAGGCGCAAGGACGCCCCCGGGAATCCCGGGGATGTCCTCACTCCTGAGGTGGCGCGCCTTATCGCAGGAAGCCACCGATGAACTCGAGGTCATCCTCCTGGTCGATCCGATAACCGCCGCCGACTCCAGTGCAGGTCTGGTTCATACTGAAGGATGTGACGGCCACGATCGTGGTCGTGTCACCGTCGAACACCGGCCCGCCAGAGTCGCCGAAGCATGTTCCCCCTCCGTGGGCGGCACCGGCATCGTTGGAAAACAGCACCGAGATGCCTGACCCGAGGCCTGCGACCCCGGTTTGATCGATCAGCATCACAGAGGCTTGATACCGGGTGTCACCACCTTCGTAGCCGGGGAACCCGCCCTGCAAGCCGTAGCCGACGGGTGTGAAACGCTGCGAATCGCGTGGCTGTGCAAAGTAGGCGTCGAGGTGGCCCAGAGCAGGAAGCCTCCCGAATTGGGCACGCTTCAAACCGGAAGACTTGGCGAGCACGACAACGCCCGCGTCGTGCAGGTAGAACGCCAGGTCGTTGTAGAGGTCGTGGGGGTGCGCGGAGCCACGGAGCCAGGAGCGGTTCTTGTTCAATGCCCTGGACCAAGTGGCGTACCTGGCGGCGTTGCCGCCGCAACCCTCGCAGGCGAAGGTCGACGAGGGGGGCAGGAACCCATAATCCACCGTCTCCTGCGTGGTGAACCAGATGTCGTTGCCACCCGTGCCGTTGTCTGCCATCCCATCGCCGTTGGTGTCTGCCTTGGGGTCGCCCTGAGGATCGGTCGACTTTCCGTTGGATCCGACCGCGAAGGTGCAGTGACCGGCGGTGAGCACGATCTTGTCGGCGATCACGGTTCCCGAGCAGTTGAACCATGAGCCGGGGTCACCGTCACCAAACCGCGGATCGATGGCGTCTGGGACATAGAACAGCAGCTGGCCCACTTGGGGGTGTTCGCCGTTGTCGGGCGTGGGGTTGGTGATCG
>MELR01000016.1:18679-60898 GCA_001767695.1 Actinobacteria bacterium RBG_16_68_21 | reverse complement strand
GGCCGACTCGCCTTGCTCAGTGGTCTGCCATGGAGGCGACCAGTCGGCGGCTCATGATGACCGTGGTGATCGCTCCGGCGACCACCGCCAGGCAGATCGCCACGGTAGGCCCGACGGGCGGACCCACCAGCACTGCCGTGATCCGGTTGCCGACCAGCCAGGTGACCATCAGGACGATCAGACCGACGCCGACGCCGGTGGCGATCGCAGCTCCACGATCTGCCGCCGATTCACTCATGCGAACAGCGTGAAGAACGGCGGGAACGTCAAGAGCGCTCCGAGCGCTCCCAGCACCAGTCCGATTCGGAAAGCCAGCTTCAGGTCGAAGTCCTTTCCCCTCCAGAGCAGCGCCAGGACCCCCCAGCACACCAGCCAGGCGACGATCGCCAACGTGCTCTTCCCGGCCAGGCCACCGACCCCGCGCGAGCCCTGGAAGTCGGCCAGGAACCCACTGAGTCCGGTCCAGAACTCCGCCAGCGTCGTCAAGAGGCCGAGGGTGAACACGCCCACCCCGGCGGCGATCATCGCCGCGGCGCCGGGGCCATCGGGCTTGTCCGGCAGACCCAGAGCAGCCAGCTCCGGAGCGATCCCCTCATCTCGATGCTTCATGGTTGTCATGTAGATGGCTCTCCTCAGATGATCGGGGCGACTTTGTTGAGGAACGCACCGAAGGCCCCTCCTACGACGGCTGCGGCGAATGCGGCGACGAACATGACGATCACCGCCATGCGCAGCCACTTCCGGCTGATCAGCCGGGGGCCGTAGTACGTCACGAGGAACGCCGCGGTGATGGCCAGGATGGGGGCGGCCCAGGAGATGTGCTCCTTCCACTCCATCCCGAACTCGTGCCAGGTCTCGGTGTGCCCCGAGACATCAGACAGGAGGAAGTCCCGCGGCGAGCAGGTCGCTCCGGGGACAACCAAGCCGGCGCATCCCGCGAAGGCACTGTCACCGACCGCGGCCAGCTTCACCCGGTACCACGGGTAGACGATCCAGGTGCCGGTGATCACCGTCAACAGCGCGGTGACACCCATGACCCACGTCCCCACGTAGAGACGGCGCATCCGCTCCTTGATCCCCGCCGCGGTGAGGAATCCGGGTCTCAGGCTCCACAAGCCGGCGAGACCACCCCCGAACGCGAGCAAGAACACCGTACCGAGGACGAGTCCATGAATCACCGTCCAGGTCTCCCGCGAACTCAGCTCCATGCTCCCTCCCATTCCCTAGGCGATATCGGGCGAAGGTACGCCCGCAATCGATGATCGTCGTGTGGCGAAAGACGGTGGGTCGGCCGCCATTCGGCCCTACCCTCGCCCCGATGCGCCGGATCGTCGCCTCCTCGTTCGGCCTTGGCCTGATTCCGCGCCGCCTGTGGCGGAGCGATTCGGGAGCCGGCACCTTTGGGGCGGCCCTCGGCGCGGCCATCGGCGGCGGGCTGCTGGCGGTGGATGCCCGGTGGTGGCTGGGAGCGGTGGTCGCCGCGACCGCAATCGCCACGTCATTGTGGGCGGCGGCACCCTTCGCCGCCGACCACGCCGACCCGGGCTGGGTGTGCATCGACGAGACGGCCGGCACGCTGGTCGCCCTGATCGGACTGCACGGGATCCCGTGGATCGTGGCCCTTGTCATCGCCCGAGCCGCCGACATCTTCAAGATCTTGCCGGGAGTACCGGCGGCAGAGCGGCTGCCCGGCAGCCTGGGCATCACCGCCGACGACGTCGTCGCCGGGCTCTACGGACTGGGAGTGGGCTGGATACTCAACGTGCTGTGAGTCCCGGCGTCGCAGCCGACCCGAGCGGAAACGGCGGCCGCGCTTCCGAGGATTCCTGGACCTACCGGCGCGATCCCGCTACTTGATGTTGAAGTACCAGTACCAGGCAGCGGCGCTGAGCAGCCCGCCAAAGATCGCCGCCTTGAAAGCCTGCTTGATGATTCCCCAGAAGAAGATGAAGGCGGTGATCACGCCGATGCCGACGAGCATCGCCAGGAGCACGGGGTTGGCCTTCACCTGATCGGCGATCTCGCCGGCCCGCTCCGGAAGGTCGTCCGGGATCTGCGCCAGGACCGTGAGCATCCGATCAGGTTAAACGCGCCAGGTCCGATCGAACCAGAAGACGCCGCGCCGATCCCGCCCCGCAGACCACCTCACGCCTGCAACGACACCGACTCCACCAAGCCGCGGCAGGCCAGGGCCCGGCGAATGTCGTCGTCCGTCTCGATGAGCATCCGCCGCAGCATCGAACCGACGCCGGGATCGGCGAGCAACCCGGCGATGCGGTCCCTCGTCGCAGTGTCGATCAGGTAGTCGGGGAAGAACGCCCGGAAGTACGACCTGGCGGCCTCCGCCTCCCAGTCTTCGAACACCCCGGGGAGCCCGGCGAAGAACGGATCGACGAACTGTTCGAGCATCGCCGCTTGCGAGCGGCGCCAGAATCCCGAAGCGGCGGCCCGGGCCAGGGCGAGTGACCCGTACCCGTTGCTGTGGAGCCTCTCCCACACCTCCTGCTTGGCGGCGAGGTCGGGACGGGAGGCATCCGCGGTCGCCACAGCCCGATCTCCCCGGTCGGAGTCGTCCCGTGACCTCTCGGCGGCGATGCGAGCGACATCCCCCTCGAGGCCGAGCGAAGCCCACTTGACCGCCACGGCCCATCTCATGTCCTGGTCGATGGCCAGGCCGTCCGGCGGATCGTCGACGATCCCGGCAGCGGTCCGCGCATCCCCCTCGGTCCGTACCGCGGCGATGAGCGCCCGCGCCCAGAGCACGCCGCGATCACCGGTCGGATCCGATCGCAGCGCTGCCGCCGCCGTCGCCACGAAGCGGGAGGACTCGGCCTCGATCTCGCTCTCGGGGACGTAGCGTCCGATCGCACCGGCGACGGTGGCGGTGATCATCTGCACGACCGGCATCGAGGCCTCCCCGGGGAGGTGGGTGGCCACCAGCCGCAGGTAGCGGGTAGAGGCGAGTTGGGCATCCCTGACCATCTCCCACAGCGACGACCACACCTGCTGGCGGAGCAGCGGCTCGCCGACCTCACCGAGGCGGGACTCGGCGTAGGCGACCGACGCCGGGTCGAGAGCGACCTTGAAATACCCGTAATCGCCGTAGTTGGGGAAGAGAAACGCCGGAACGGCGATACCGGCCGCCTCGGGGACCGTGGCGGTCACCCCGTCGATCATCGCCGGGTACACCGTCATCCGGTCGGCGCGGTCCACGACCGCCACCTCGATGTGGTGGGGACGGAGGACCGGATGGTCGTCGGAGGCGGTCTGCCGCAGGTCGAGGCCGGCCACGACGCCGTCCGTCTCCCGCCAGGAGGCGGCGATGGTGTTCACCGACGCTGTCGTCAGCCAGCGCGCCCCCCACTTGACCAGATCGAGACCGCTGCCTTCCTGGAGGGCGGCCAGGAAGTCGGCCAGGGTCGCATTGCCGAAGCGGTGGCGCCGGAAGTAGGTGCGCAGCCCGTCCCGGAAACCCTCCGTCCCGATGGCGGCGACCAATTGCCGGAGGACCGCGGCACCCTTCCCGTAGGAGATCCCGTCGAAGTTGAGGAACGTCTCGTCGGTACTGGGTACTTCGTCGGCGATCCGGTGGGTGGTCGGAAGCTGATCCTCCCGGTAAGCCCAGAGCTTCATGCGGTAGTTGAAGTCCTGCCAGATCGTCGGATAGCCGCCGAGAGCATCGAGGGCCAGGTAGGCGACGAATGACGCGAACGACTCGTTGAGCCAGACGTCGTTCCACCACTGCATCGTGACGAGATCTCCGAACCACATGTGGGCGATCTCGTGCGCGAAGTACTCATCCCGGCGCAAGAGCTGATCCTCGGTCGGCGGATCCCGGAAGATGACGGTGTCCGTGTAGGTGATGTTCGCCACGTTCTCCATCCCACCCCAGTTGAACTCGGGGACGAAGACCTGGTCGAGCTTGCCGAAGGGATAGGGCTCGGAGAACAAGGTGCCGTAGTGATCGAGGAGTCGCTTGGACAGAGCAAACAGATGAGCCGAGTCGAGGTGGGGCATGAGTGATGCCCGGGCATGCATCCCCAGGGCGATCCCCTCGTGGTCGTCCCCCACCGAGGCGTACTCCCCGGCCACCACCGAAAGCAGATAGGTGGAGAAGGGGACCGTGGTGGCGAAGGTCCGCCGGTTGCGACTCCCCGGCACGTCCTCACGGTCGATTTCGGGCGCCGAAGTCACCACCGTCCACTGCGCCGGCGCGGTGATGGTGATGTCGTAGGTCGCCTTGAGATCGGGCTGGTCGAAACAGGGCATGAGGCGGTGAGCCGAATAGGGCTCGAACTGCGAGTAGAGGTACTCGGCGCCATCGCTCGGATCGATGAACTGATGGAGGCCCTCACCGGTGTGGTCGTAGGCCCGCTCGTAGACCACCCGGATCTCGTTGTGACCGGCCAGTTGTGACGCGGTGAGCAGCAGTCGCGATCCGTGGCGGACCGGCTCGACGACCTCCCCGTTGATGAGCATCCGGTCGACATTTCCGCCGAGGAACTCCAGAAACGTGCCGCCGCCCTTGTGGTCGAAGGCGATGGTGACGTCGCCACGGAAGGTCTTCGCCCCCGCCTCAAGATCGAGATCGAGGCGATACGAGACGTTCGATATCTGCGCTGCCCGCGCCCTGGCTTCGTCCTGGGTGAGTCGATCGCGCTCGCTGGCTTCCAAGTGGACCTCCTGTGCGGGCATTTCTAGCGCGTGGGGCCGGTCGATACGCAATTGGCCAACCATCGACGACGACTGGCCGCCTAAGCCGCCTCGAACATATCCCGCAGCAGCCACTCCACCGCGTCGGGAAGCCCCTCCGCCAGAGGACGGGGGGCGAAGCCGAGTTCGGCGCGCGCCTTGGCGTCGTCCCCGAGATACGTGACGCCGGTGGCGACCCGCAGCCGATGCGCAGCGGGCCGCCACGCCGGGACGATCGTTGCCCCGGCGCGCACCACCGAGGCGATCGGCCGCACCAGCCACGACGGCACGGGGACCGGGAACCGCGTCCTGCCGACGAGCTTCCCTGCCTCGGCGAGTACTGCCCGCACGGTGTGGGGGGCGCCACCCACGATGTACTGCTCTCCCGGCCGGCCGAACTCCATGGCGAGCACGTGAGCCTGGGCGACATCGGAGACGTGCGCCCAGCAGTAGGCGGTGGCGGCGGCGACCACGTGCACGTGGCCGAGGAGGAATCGACCCAATAGCCCGGCCATCACGCTGTTGTCGTGAGGGCCGTACATCGCTCCGGGAAGCAGGATGACCCCGGGCACGCCCGCCTGCATCATCGGGAGGGCCACCTCGTAATGCGCCCGGGCCCGCATCCGGTCATAGTCGGTGAGGTGCTTCCCGGTGAAACGGTACGACTCGTCGACGACTTCCCCGTGCGTGTCGGAGTACACCGAGAGCGTGCTCGTGTGGATCACCTTGGGGATCCCGAGCTCGCGCACCAGCTCGAGCACGTTACGGGTGCCATCCACGTTGACGGCCTCGGCGGTTGCTCGATCCAAGAAGCCGAGCCTGCTGCCGGCGATGTGAAACACTCCATCGGCGCCTCGCATGCCCCGCCGCACGGTCTCCTTTTCGACGACGCTGCCGACGTGGGGACGCACCCCGTATGCGGCGATCTCCCGCGCTTCGTCGCGGTCGGTCACCAGAGCGGTGACCTGGTGGCCGACGTCGAGAAGCCGCACCGTGAGGTGCCCGCCGAGGAAACCCGTGGCCCCGGTCACGAAGTAGTGCATCAGCAGGAAGTTACCGGCTACCCGACTCGCCGTGCCCGGCACCGAATCCGAGCACCAGTTCGGACGTGAGCTGCGCCACGACCGTCGCCCCGGCGGCCTCGAGAGACTCCCCGTCGGCCCCGGGCCGAACCACCGCCACCACGCGCATGCCGGCGGCAGCGGCGGATCGAACCCCCGCCGGACTGTCCTCCACCGCCACGCAGGCCCCGGCCGCCATCCCCAGTCCGACGGCCGCAGCCAGGTAGCCGTCGGGAGCCGGTTTCGGGTGCGGAACCTCGTCCCCGGCGACGGAGACGCCGAACCGCCCGGCCAGCCCGGCGGCGGCGAGAGTGAGATCGAGGCGGGCGCGGGGGCTCGCCGACACCACCGCCATCGGCACCCGGCGCGCCATACACTCGTCGACCACAGCCACCGCGTCGTCGAAGACCTCCAGGCCGCCCCGGAAAGAACGCTCGAGGGCGGCGAGCAACGTGGGCCACACGATGTCGGGAGACGGGAGCGGGGCCACCACACTCAGCGCTTCGTGGGTCGGGACGAAACCCAGCCCGATGCATCCGGCGACATCGGCCCCGGTCGCCGGGTGTCCCCAGCCGCCGAGCACCTCGAGCCAGGCGGCGATCGAGTGGGGCTCCGAGTCGACGAGCACCCCATCGCAGTCGAATACGACCGCCGCCGGGATCACGCTCCGGTTCGCTCCCGGATGAGACGGTCGACCGCCTGCGGATCCGCCCTGCCCCCGGTCGCCTTCATCACCTGCCCGACCAGAAACCCGACCAGCCGGGCATCTCCGCCCCGGATCCTGGCGACCTCGTCCTGATGGGCGGCGAGCGCCTCGTCGACCGCAACCACCAACGCTCCCACGTCGGAGATCTGCAGCAGATCGCGCCGCTCGGCAACCTTCCGGGGGGTCCCCTCGCCGGCGAGCACCCCGGCGAGGACGTCCTTGGCTGCCGTCGCCGACACCTCCCCGCTGTCGACCATCTCCACCAGTTCGGCGAGCCCGGCGCCGTCGAGCGTGAGATCCGCGGCATCGGTGCCGGTCCGGTTGAGGTGAGCAGTCACCTCGCCGCTCAACCAGTTGGCGACGGCGCGGGGTGCCGCCCCGGCGGCGACGGCGTCGTCGAACAATCCGGACAGATCTCCCGCCACCAGGGTTCGCGCCGCGGTCGCGTCGAGTCCCGCCGCCATGTAGCGCTCTCGCCGCACCGCGGGGAGCTCGGGGATGCCGGCGCGAAGCCGCGCGAGCAACTCCGGACCGACTTCCAGCGGCACCAGATCCGGTTCCGGGAAGTAGCGGTAGTCGCTCGATTCCTCCTTCCCGCGACCGGACTCGGTGCGGCCGGCGGCCTCGTCCCAGTGGCGGGTCTCCTGAGCGATCGTCCCGCCGGCGGCGAGCACCCCGTTCTGGCGGTCGATCTCGAACGCCAGCGCCCGCTGCAGGGAACGGAGCGAGTTCATGTTCTTCACCTCGACCTTGGTGCCCAGCGTCGTCGACCCCTCCGGCCGAAGCGAGACATTGGCGTCGAAGCGAAGACTGCCCTCCTCGAGACGGGCGTCGGAGATTCCCAGGGCGAGGACGATCGCCCGCAGTTCCTGGGCGTAGGCCCGGGCCTCCTCCGGGGTGCGAATGTCCGGTTCGGTGACCACCTCCATGAGCGGGATCCCCGACCGGTTGAAGTCGATGAGGGCACCCGAGGCGTCGTGGATCCGGCCGCTTCCCCCGAGATGAGTGCTCTTGCCGGTGTCCTCCTCGAGATGCACCCGGGTGATCCCCACTCGCCGCTCCCCCGTTCCCCCATCCACGTCGAGATGCCCACCGACGCACAGTGGGAGATCGAACTGGGAGATCTGATAGTTCTTGGGTAGATCGGCGTAGAAGTAGTTCTTGCGGTGGAACACCGAGTGGGGCGCTATCGAGCACTCGAGCGCCATGCCGAGAGCGATCGTCCAGTGGATCGCCTGCTCGTTCGGCACGGGGAGGGCGCCGGGAAGGCCGAGACACACCGGGCATACGTTGGTGTTGGGATCGGCGCCGAAGTCGGTCGGGCATCCACAGAACATCTTCGAGTGGGTGAGCAGCTCGACATGGGTCTCGATGCCGATGACCGCCTCGTAATTCATGCCGCTCCCTCCGACGTGGCCAGCGCCGGGCGGGAAGAGAACCCGACGAGTCTCTCCACCTCCTCCGCCACCCGGAACATGACCGCCTCGTGCAGTGCCGGCGCCAGGATCTGAAAGCCGACGGGCAGGTCGGCACCGTCGAGTCCGACCGGCACCGAGATCGCCGGATCGCCCGAGAGGTTGCTCGGAATGGTGCAGATGTCGCTGAGGTACATCGACAGCGGATCGGCGGTCTTCTCCCCGACACCGAAGGCGGTGGACGGACTGGTGGGGGTGACGAGCACATCGACGTCGCGGTAGGCCCGCGAGAAGTCCTCGATCACCATGGTCCGCACCTTCTGCGCCTGTCCGTAGAAGGCGTCGTAGTACCCGGCCGACAGGGCATACGTGCCGAGCAGGATGCGCCGGGTGACCTCGGGACCGAAACCATCGCGCCGGGAAGCCGACATCAGCTGTTCGACCGAATCGCCGGGAAGCCGCAGGCCGAAGCGCACGCCGTCGAAGCGCGCCAGGTTCGCCGAGCACTCCGCCGGCGCGATCAGGTAGTAGGCACTCAAGGCGTACTCGGTCGACGGCAACGACACTTCGGTGACCTCCGCCCCCGCGGCGGCAAGGGCATCGAGGGTGGCGCGGAAGGCGCTCAAGACTCCGGGATCGATGCCGTCTCCCGACAGCTCGCGGACCACACCGATCTTCAGGCCGGCGACCCCGCGCCCCGACTCGGCGCGGGGATCGGGGAATTCCCCTCGATACGACGTGGCGTCAGATGGATCGTGACCGGCAACCACCTCGAACAAAGTGACCGCGTCGGCCACGGTGCGGGTGATCGGGCCAATCTGATCCAGTGATGAGGCGAAGGCGATCAGCCCGTAGCGGCTCACCAACCCGTAGGTGGGTTTCATGCCGACGACACCGCACAACGCCGCCGGCTGGCGGATCGAACCCCCGGTATCGGAGCCGAGAGCGCCGAACGCCGAGCCCACCGCCACCGTCGCCGCCGAGCCGCCGCTCGACCCGCCCGGCACGCGATCGGGATTCCACGGGTTGCGGGTCGGGCCGTATGCCGAGTTCTCCGTGGACGAGCCCATGGCGAACTCGTCGAGGTTGGTCTTGCCGAAGATCACCGCGCCGCCGCGTCGCAACCGCTCGACCGCGGTGGCGTCGTACGGGGGAACCCACCCGGAGAGTATGCGCGACGAGCACGTCGTCTCCACACCCCGGGTCACCATGTTGTCCTTGACGGCGATGGGAATGCCGTGGAGAGGCCCGAGGTCCTCACCGCGGGCGAGCGCGGCATCGGCGGCCTCGGCCGCGGCGGCGGCGCCGTCGCGGTCGATGGTCAGATAGCAGTGGAGGATCGCCTCGGTCATCGAGGCCCGCCGCTGCACCGCCGCGAGCAACTCGACGGCGGTCACCTCACCGGCACGCAGGCGCTCGGCCGCGTCGGCAATCGAGAGGTCGGCGGGATCCACTCAGTCCTCCAGGAACGGGGGAACGCGGAAGTAGGGGCCCTCGCGATCGGGCGCCTGGGCGAGCACCTCCTCGCGGTCGAGGGTCGGCTCGACCAAGTCGGCACGGAGCGCGTTGACCATCGGCAGTGGATGGGCGGTGGGGACGACGCCGTCGGTGGCCAGAGCCTGTACCCGGGCGGCGTGCTCGAGGATTCCCTGGAGCTGTTCGCCGTAGTGGGCGAGTTCCTCTTCGGTCAGGCCGATCCGGGCGAGGCGCGCCACCTTGGCGATGTCGATCTCAACGGGCATTTGCTGATGGTAGAGAGTCGCCGGGTGGCCGGAGCCGGGCCGGTCGGCCCGAGGGCGAAAGCGACCGAACTAGCTCAGGAACCCCCGCATCACCCCCAGGGCGCGCTCCATCCCCTCGATCGGGGCGCTCTCGTCGGCACGATGTGCCTGCGCCACCTCGCCGGGGCCGAAGTTGACCGCGGCCAGGCCGCGCCCGGTGAGACGGGCGACGTCGGTCCACGCGGTCTTGGCCGACACCACGCCGACCAGGCCGCGCAGCCGCTCCAGGTGGGGATTGCCCTCGGGGATCGGAGCGGCCGGTGCGCGGTCGACGATCTCCACGAGGTCGGCGGGGGCGCACATCTCGCGCACCATCGCCTCTGCCTCGTCCAGGGTTCGATCCGGAGGGAACCGATGGTTGAGGTTGAGTGCGAACCGGGCGGGGATGACGTTCCGGGCGACTCCCCCGGCGGCGGTGGTGACGACGAAGGTCTCCTTGAAGGTGAGCCCGGCCACGTCGACGTCGCGCCAGCCCCGCCCGTGCATCTCCGCCAGCCAGGCACCGGCCTTGGTCACCGCGTTCTCTCCGAGCCAGGGACGGGCGCTGTGGGCGGCCTCGCCGTGGAACTCGACCGTGGCGTTGATGACACCCTGACAGCCAAGCTGCAACTCGCCGTCGGTGGGTTCCATGACGATCGAGAGCTCGGCCTCGAGCAGGTCGGGTGACCGGTCGAGGACCGCCTCCAGCCCGTTGCCTTCGGCGGGCCCCTCCTCGCCGTCGTAGAACACCCCCAACACGTCGAAGGTCCCGGCGGCGACATCGGGATCCTCGAGGAGGGCGATCATCACCGCCAGCCCCCCCTTCATGTCGGAGGCGCCGAGTCCGAACGCCCGCCCGTCGGCGACCCGGCCCGGCAGGTTGCCCTGTGAGGGGACCGTGTCCAGGTGGCCGTACACGGCGATGAGGGGCTTGCCGGTGCGACGGCCGACCACCACCGAGTTCCCGATCGTCCGCGGCTCGAGATGGGAGAGCCGGGCGGCGATGGCGTCGCGGATCGCCTCCTCGGCTCCGGTCGGCGAGGGGATGTCCACCAGCCAGACGAGGTCGTCGACCAGGCTCACGCCTGCACCCCGAACACCCGCAGAGCCTCGTTCAGGGAAGTCTTGCGGTCCGTCGAGGCAGACCGCTGCCCGACGATGAGGGCGCACTGCAGCTCGAACGTGCCCGAGGGGAACACCTTGGGCCGGGTCCCCGGAATCACCACCGAGTTGGCCGGCACCCGCCCCCGGTACTCGACCGGTTCCGGTCCGGTGACGTCGATGATCGGCGTGGACGAGGTGATCGTGGTGTTCGCCCCGAGGACCGCACCCTCCTCCACCAGCACCCCCTCCACGAGGATGCACCGGCTGCCGATGAACGCGCCGTCCTCGACGATCACCGGCAGCGCCCCGGGCGGTTCGAGCACTCCCCCGATCCCCACCCCGCCGGAGAGGTGCACGTCGCGTCCGATCTGGGCGCAGGACCCCACGGTCGCCCAGGTGTCCACCAGGGTTCCCGATCCGACCCAGGCGCCGATGTTGATGTAGCCGGGCATCACGACGACTCCCGGCTCGCAGAAGGCCCCGTACCGGACCGTTCCCGGCGGCACCACCCGAACCCCGGCCGCCGCCAGGCCCTGCTTGGTGGGGATCTTGTCGTGGAACTCGAGCGGTCCGGCATGCCACGTCTCCAGGCCGGCGAGGCGGAAGTAGAGCAGGATCGCCTGCTTGACCCACTCGTTGACCGCCCAGGTGCCGTCCACCTTCTCGGCGACCCGGATCTCGCCCCGATCGAGCGCGGCGATGGTCTCCTCGATCGCGGCGCGGGCCTTGTCGAGCCGGTCCAGGTCGACGAAGGCCGCCTCGATCAGCTCGCGGGACGTAGGCATCCGGCCACCACCTCCGCCGCCTCGGCGCATTCCTCGAGGGTCGGGACGAGCGCCAGGCGAAGGTGCCCCTCGCCTCCGGGTCCGAATACCGACCCCGGCGAGACGACCACGCCTTCGGCGAGCAACCGTTTGGCGGCGGCGAGGTCGTCGTCGACCACCACCCAGAGGTACAAGCCGGCGCGCGATCCCACCACCGGGATGTCGGCGGCGTCGAATCGCGACCGCAGCACCGCCCGCTTGGCGTTGAAGATCTGCCGCCGCTCCTCCGCATGGTCGTCGTCGTTCCACGCCGCGGTCGCCGCCTGTTGGATGAACTCCGGCGAGCCGACCCCGGCCGATGACCTCATTGACTTGAGTGCGGCGATCGCCTCGGCGTCGCCGACGACCGCCCCGCTGCGATATCCGGTCATCCCCGAACGCTTGCTGCACGACAGATATGTCAAGGAGCCGACGGAGCCCGCCTCCGCCACCTGGAGCGCCGATGTGGGTGGCTCCTCCTCCCAGAGGTCGGCATATGCCTCGTCGCTCAACAGCAGAGTGCCGTGCTCCCGGCATCGCTCGTACAGGGCGCGCAGGTCCGTCCGAGGAGTGACCGCCCCGGTCGGGTTCTGCGGGCTGCAGGTCCACAACAGTGCGAGCCGGGGCCACACCTCGGCGGGGATGTCGGCGGCGCGCAGCACGAAGTCGCCGTGCAGCTTGATCCCGATGGCGTCGGCGCCGGCGAAACGCATGCCCCGCTCGTGCACCGGATAGCCAGGCGTGGCGAACACCCCCGCTTGATCAGCAGTCGAGTCGATGAAGGCAAACGGGGTGCTGAAGATCGCCTCTTTGGATCCGGCGGTCGGGATCACCTGCGTGGCCGGATCTACCTCGATCCCGAACCGGCGTTGCACGTACCCGGCGATCGCACTGCGCAGCGACGCCAGCCCGGCAACGGTCGGGTACTGGGAGACCTCCGGGATCGCCGCCGCGGCGGCCTCCCGGATGAACCGCGGCGTCGGCTCGCGCGGGTCGCCGAGGGAGAAGTCGATGAGACGCTCTCCGGCATCCTTCATGCGGCGAACGGTGTCCTGGATCTCCGCGATCGGATAGGTGCCCAGCTCGCCGAGCACGGGATTGGTTCGCATGTCGGGAACGCTAGCGGGAGTGCCGAATCCGCCGACACCTACTATCGCCTCATGGGCCGAGATCGGTACCGCACCCTCATGGCCGTCCTCATCGTCACCCTGGGTGCGGTGATCGCCGCCGCCGTGCTCTTCTTCCCGCGTGGTGGCCCGGCGGAACTGCCCGATCCCCTGGAAGGGGTATTCCCCCTCCCCGGCGACGTCGTGGTCCGCCAGACGGGAATCGAGATCGATCTCCCCGTCGGCTACCAGCTCCTCGACCTGATCGTGGATGGAGTGGCCGTGGACCTGGCAGAGGTCTCGTTCACCGAAGCCACCGGCGACTGGCGGTGGTATCCCGGCGCGGGCAGGACCATCGAGGAGTGGACCGCAGGCGACCACCAGGCCAGCATTCGATGGGACCGGATCGCGGGGGGAAACCCGGACCCCGGGGGGTTCGTCTGGACTTTCCGCATCACCTAGCGCCGAGCGGCTCGACGGGACGTCCATCGCGGCGGGGCGCCTCATAGAGCCACCGTTCCAGGCGGGGACGAGCCGACGACCAATCCCCCGGCGTCATCGCATACCACGCCGTGTCGCGGTTGCGGCCCTTGACGATCATGTGGTTGCGGAACACCCCCTCGAAGACGAACCCGAGCCGCACAGCTGCCGCCCGGCTCCGCTCATTGAGCGCGTCGCATTTCCACTCCACCCGGCGGCAACCCATCCGGGCGAAGCACTCCCCGACCATGAGGTAGGCGGCCTCGGTGTTGGCGGTGGTCCGTTGCGCCGCCGGGATGTACCAGATGTGCCCGATCTCGGCGCGACGCATGGCAGGGTCGTAACCCATGATCGCGGCCATGCCCAGCGGCGAGCCGTCGGCGGTGGCCGTCACCGCGTACCAGAAGGGGTCCACCGAATCCACACACCCGGCGATCCAGCGGCTCATCGCCTCCTCGGTCGGCCACGGCCCGTACCCCATGTACGCCCAGACCGCCTCGGCGGCGAGGTCGCCGTGGGTTGCCGCGAACAGGGGGGCGCCGTCGGCGAGGTCGGGCCGCCGCAGCGTCACATCCCGCCCGGCGAGTACCGCTGCGGGACGCTCCGGGGCGGCCGCGATCGGCACCGGGTCGCCCAGCGGCAACTCCGATATCACCCGGGCATCACTCCGGTGAGCCGGCCGGAGCCATCGACCACCGGAACCGGCCGGACGAAGGCAGCCACTTCGAGAGCGGCCTCGACCGGGTCCTCCTCGGAGACGAACACCGGGTCCTCGGCTATGGACCCGATCGAATCCTCGGGAAAGGCTTCGAGAAGTGCGGAGCGACGCACCACTCCGACGAGACGCCCGTCGGCCACCACGGGGGCGGCATCACCCTGGAGCAGCCGGCGCGCCTCGCGAACCAGCAGGCCCGCTCCCAGCGCGTCGGGTTCGAGCATCTCCTGGAAACAGCGCACCGGGGCGGCACGCACCACCACCGCACCTCCCTGAGATCCGACGATGAGCTTGCGCCCGGGCCCGAAGAATTGTCGTTGCAGCCAGGACCCTCCGGGCGCCCCCACCACCAGCAACGTGCCCGGGGGGAACGTTCCCACGAGGAGGCGAGCGCTGGAGGCACGGACGATCTTGGCGGGAAGATCGGGCACCAGGGCGGCGATTTCTGCAAGGGTCGCCTCGACCGCTTCGTCCTGGTCGGGGGCAGGCGACGCCGAGACGAGCGACCCGGGGATTCCGATCGAATCGGCGAGACGCTGCGCCACGAGGGCCGCCAGGGCCGAGTGCGGCCCTGGCCCGACCGCGGCCACCACCCCCGCCACCGCAGCCGCGGCGAAGTCGACGGGAACCGCGGCACTCACCAGATCGAAGGATGTGAGCTTTCTGGCGACGAGCAGCCGGGCGCGTTCGGCGATACAGGCTGATCGCAGATCGTCGTCGACCGGGACGGCCTCGCCGTCGGCCAGCAACGCGGCGAGGTCCCGACACCCGGAGCCCCGGGTCCAGACGACGGATCGCCACAGCTCAGGCGTCGGCATGTCGGACGGGCTCATCTGCTCCGGGGACTGGGGGCCTCCCCGTCGGGGCACGCTAGCGGCCGCCCACCGATAGTCCCACCTCAGTGCAGTACCGAGGGACCTTCCGTGAGCAGGCGCCCGAAGAGGGCCTCGTCGATCACCGGCACCCCCAGCTTGGCGGCCTTGGTGAGCTTGGAACCTCCCGGGTCCTCTCCGGCCACAACCGCATCCGTCCTTGCCGAGACCGACGAGGTGACCCGGCCCCCCCGCTCCTCGACGGCGAGCTTCGCCCCTTCCCGGGAGAAGCCGGAGAGGGTGCCCGTCACCACCAGGGTCAGGCCAGACAGCAGGCCGGAGTCGGCGCCCGCCGTCTCCGGGTCGGCCAGCCGGACTCCGGCAGCCGCCAGCTTCCCGGCGAGCCGGATGTTCTCCGCCTCGGTGGACCATTCCCTCACCGACCGGGCGATCTCGGGACCGATGCCGTCGATCTCGCTCAGTTCCTCTTCGGTGGCGGTCATGAGTGATTCCAGCGACCGGAACCTGCGGGCCAGCACCCGGGCCACCGTCGTGCCGATGAGCGGAATGCCCAGGCCGGTGAGCAGCCTGGCCAGGGGACGGTCACGCGCCGCGTCGATCGCCCTCATCAGGTTTTGGATGGAGGTGTCGCCCCACCCCTCCCGCCCGGTAAAGGCCGCCGGCGTCAGGGTGAAGATGTCGGCCGGGTCGGAAATCAGTTTCTCATCCGCCAGCATCGCCACGGTCATGAAGCCGAGGTGCTCGATGTCCATCGCCGATCGTCCGGCGAAGTGGGTCAGGTACTCCCGGACCCGACCGGGGCACGCGTAGCCACCCATGCACCGAGCGACCGCCTCGCCCTCCCGCCGCTCGATGCGGTTGCCGCACCAGGGACACTTCGTCGGCATCTTCCACACCTTCTCGCCGCCGGTGCGCAGCGAGAGCACCGGCCTCACCACTTCGGGGATGACGTCGCCGGCACGCCGCACGACGACCGTGTCGCCGATGCGGATGTCGCGCCGGGCGACCTCGTCCTGGTTGTGCAACGTGGCGTTGGTGATCGTCGCCCCGCCCACGAACACCGGCTCGAGGACCGCGTACGGCGTGGCCGCACCGGTGCGGCCGACGTTGATCCGGATGTCGACCAGCCGGGTCGTCTGCTCTTCGGGGGGGAACTTGTAGGCGATCGCCCACCGCGGGCTCTTGGCGGTGAAACCGACCTCGGCCTGCTCGGCGAGCGAGTCGATCTTCACGACCACGCCATCTGTCTGGTAGCCGACGTCGTGGCGGCGCCGTTCGGCGTCCCGCACGTAGTCGATCACCCCGGCGAGATCGTCGAACCGCCGGGACGCGGGGTTCACCGGGAATCCCCGGTCCCGCAGCCAGGCGAGGCTCTCGCTGTGCGATGCAAAGCGGGGCTCTCCTTCCAGGGCACCCAGCTGGTACACCCACAGGGCGAGTCGACGCGACGCGGTCACTCCCGGGTCCTTTTGCCGCACCGCGCCGGCCGCGGCGTTGCGCGGGTTCACGAAGAGCCGGTCGCCGGCATCGGCCTGCGCCCGGTTGAGCTCGGCGAAGGCCCGCTCCGGCATGTACACCTCGCCCCGCACCTCCACCACCGCCGGGTGTCCCCGCCCCAGCATCACCAGGGGGACCTGGCTCAGCGTGCGCAGATTGGCCGTCACGTCCTCTCCGGTCACCCCGTCTCCACGGGTCGCCCCCCGCTCGTACCGGCCTTCGCGGTACGTGAGCGATACCGCCAGCCCGTCGATCTTGAGCTCGCAGGCGTACCCGGAGGGCGGATGGCCGAGCTGGCGGACGATCCTGGCCTCCCACGCTTTCAGGTCCTCCGTGGATTCGGCATTGTCGAGCGAGAACATCCGGGACAGGTGGGTGGCCGCCGAGAAGGCATCGGACGGGGTGGCGCCGACCCGTTGCGTCGGGGAGTCCGGAGTGACCAGGCCGGGGTTCGCCTCCTCGAGCGCCACCAATTCACGCATCAGGGCGTCGTACTCGGCGTCGGACGCCTCGGGGTCGTCGAGGACGTAATAGCGGTGGGCGTGATGGCGCAGCGCATCGCGCAGCTCGGTCACCCGCTGCCGGGCCGTGGTCACGCCGCCTCCTCGATGGTTCCGCCGCCGAGCACCTCGTCTCCGCGGTAGAACACCGCCGCCTGGCCCGGGGACACCGCCAGTTGCGCTTCGGAGAAGCGCACGCGCCGGCCGCCGTTCTCAGTCCACAGGGTCGCCGCCACCGCCGCCGATCGATACCGGATCTTGACCGCCACTTCAGCGCCCTCCTCCGGTGCGCCGCCGGAGATGAAGCTGACACCGGTGACCAGGCATGCTTCGACGGCCAGCTCCTCGCGGCGGCCGATGGTCACCGTGGAGGTGGCAGCGTCCACGCCGACCACATAGCGGGGCTCCCCGAAGGATACGCCGAGCCCCTTCCGCTGGCCGATGGTGAAGTCCGCGGTCCCGCGGTGCGATCCGACCACCGTCCCGGTGGCATCGACGATCGGCCCGGGGCGGGCGGCCTGCGGCAGCCGTTCCCGCAGGAACTCCCGGTAGTCGCCAGCGACGAAGCACAGATCCTGGCTGTCCGCTTTGGTGGCGGTTCGCAGCCCGAGGCGCGCCGCCTCGGCGCGCACCTCCGTCTTGGTCATCTCACCGATCGGCAGCAGGATCGAGGCGAGTTCGCCCTGCCCCAGCATGTGGAGCACGTACGACTGGTCCTTGTCCCGGTCGCGGCCGACGAGGAGGCGATACCGGGTGCCGTCGTGATCGACCCGGGCGTGGTGCCCGGTGGCCAGCCGGTCGCATCCCAGCTCGGCGGCCCGCGACAGCAGAGCACCGAATCGCACCCGGCGGTTGCACTCGATGCAGGGGTTCGGGGTTCGGCCCGCCAGGTACTCGCTCGTGAAGTGGGCTACCACCGACTCGGCGAATCGATCGCGGTAATCGAGGACGTAGTAGGGGATGCCCAACTTGGCGGCGACCCGGCGGGCGTCCTCGGCATCGGCGACCGTGCAGCATCCCGCGGTGGGGAGCCGGCCGTCGGGACCCGACCACTGCTTGAGCGTCACTCCGATCACCTCGTGACCTCGTTCCACCATGGTGGCCGCGGCGACGCTGCTGTCGACCCCACCCGACATGGCGACCAGGATCCTCATCGGAGATCTCCCACCACGGTTGCCACCGCGGCCGCAGCGGAGTCACCGTCGTGCGGTGACGTCGTCCAACCGAAAGTGATCCGCACGCACTCCGCCGCCTCCTCCGCCGGCAGATCCATCGCCGCCAAGACGTGGGACATCTCCAGAGCCCCGCTCTGGCAGGCCGATCCCGCCGAGGCGGCCACTCCCGCACCGTCGAGGCGAATCAGCAGCGTCTCGGCGGAGATCCCGGGGACACGGAAATGGGAGTGCTGTACGAGCCGATCGGCACCGGCGCCGATGGTGAACACCACATCGGGAACCGCCGCGGTGAGCTTCGCCTCGAAGCGACTGCGGGCCTCGCCGACATCGCGCCCGAAACGGTCCCGATCGAAGACCGCGGCCTCGGCGGCGGCGACCATGCCCACGATTCCCGCCACGTCATGGGTACCCGACCGGCGCCCCAGCTCCTGGCCACCGCCGTGGATGACGGGTTCCAGTTCGATGCCGGGGCGCATCACCAGGGCACCCACTCCCTTCGGGCCCCCCACCTTGTGAGATGCAACGGTGAGCAGGTCGACTCCGAGCAGGCCCAGGTTCACCGGGAGGGAAACCATCGCCTGCACGGCATCGGTGTGGACCAGCACCGCAGGGTTCGCCTCCCGTGCCGCCGCGGCGATCTCGGCGACGGGCTGAATCACCCCGGTCTCGTTGTTGGCGGCCATCA
Source organism: Actinobacteria bacterium RBG_16_68_21 (assembly GCA_001767695.1). Taxonomy (GTDB): domain Bacteria; phylum Actinomycetota; class Acidimicrobiia; order Spongiisociales; family UBA11373; genus RBG-16-68-21. Next base: position 42,366 of record MELR01000016.1, on the reverse strand, counting down.
CCGAGACCACCCGGGTGGACTCGTCGACCGCCGCCGCCACGTCACCGGGGGTGGCCCGGCCGAAGCGGTCCACCGGAACGACCCGCACCGGGCATCCGAGCCGGCCGAGGAACCGGGCGGTCTCGATGACCGCCTCATGCTCCACGGCACTGATCACCACCCCGCCCCGGCCGGAGCCGGCCAAGCAGGGACCGGCCAACCCGAGGTTGTCCGACTCGGTGCCGCCTCCGGTGAACACCACATCCAACGGATGGGCCGCCCCCAGCAGCGCGGCGAGACGCTCCCGGGCGGACTCGATCGCATCCTTGGCACGCCGGCTCGGCGCATGAAGACCCGAGGGATTGCCGAAATCCGCGTCGAGGTAGGGCGCCATGGCCTCGCGGGCCTCTGGCCGCATCGGCGTGGTGGCGGCATGATCGAGGTAGAGCACCCCGCCAGTATGCCGGGAGCGGACGACGGAGCGGACTTCAGCCGGCAGGTCCGAAGGGCGCCGCCCCTCAGGGGGCGACGGCTTCCAGGAACCCGGCCACCTCGTGCTCGTACCGCACCGGATCCAGGTTCCAGGCCTCCCCATGCCCTGCCCCGGCGACGATGACCAGATCGACCATTGTCGGGGCGGCCGCGGCGTACTGCCGGCTCACCTCCACCGGGTACAGGGTGTCCTGATCACCGTGGATGATCAGAGTGGGCACCGCGATCTCGCCGACATGGGACACGTGATCGAGATCGCTCCACTCGACGCCGAAGCGCAGTGCCGCCACCTCCTGCGACAACCTGAGGATGAATCCGGGGACCTTGTCGGCGGCCGCCCGGCGCCTCACCCGTTCGCCGGCATCGAGAAGCGGCGAGTCGAGAACGATCCCCGCCACCCGGTCGGCGAGTCGTGACTCGCGCATGAACAGCTCGATGATCGATCCGCCCACGCCGGACCCCATCAGCACCACCTGCGCGGCTCCTCCGGTGATGGCGAAGTCGACCGCATCCTGGAGGTCGGGCCACTCGGCGCTGCCCACGCCGATGCCGCCGCCCCCCGGGGGCGCACCGACGTCGCCGCGATAGGTGATCACCAGGGTGGGCAGCCCGAGGAGCGCCGCGGTGGGGAGGACGCGCAGGGACTCCCGCCGGTCCGCGCCGCGGTCGTGCACGAAGATCAGCCACGTGTCTCCGTCACCTTCGCCGAGCCAGGCCGAGTAGTCACCCAGCGGCCCGGGGACGATGACGTCGGCGAACGTAACCCGCCGGGTCGCCGGATCCCCGGCGAAGACCATGCGATCGAACGCGACCGGCATACCGACGGCGAGCGACCCGGTGATGCGGTCGATCCGGCGGGTGACGACGTCGTCGCCCAGCGCCAGCACCTCACCCAGCTCTGCGTGGCCCCCGGCGAACTCGAGACCCCAGATGCCCGGCCGGATGGTGGCGGCGTCGCGGGGAAGGGTCACCGAGTCCCGGTCCACCGCCACCACGACCTCGTCGGCAGGTCCCCCCGATGGAGTCCCCCCGACCAGTTCGGCACGGATCCGCCCGGCATACCACCACGTCGACCCGACGAGTACGACGAGCCCGCCGAGCAGGGCGGCGGCCACACCCCGGGAGATCCACAACCGCGCCCGTCTGGTGATCATCGGGCGATCGTACCGACCGGCCGTGGCCGCTGACCCTGTGCGTCTCCCCGACGGCTAGCGCGTAACGGGTAACGGGTTAGCGTTGCCGGGTGACTGGTATCGCCGTCTCCGTGCACGTCCCGGCGCCACCGGCGGACGTATGGAGAGAAGTGGCGCGAGTCGAAGACCACGTCCTGTGGATGACGGACGCCCGGAGCATCGAGTTCCTCGGCACCCTGCGACGCGGTGTGGGGACCAGGATCGAGGTCGAGACGAGAATCGGCCCGCTCCGCACGACCGACATCATGGAATTCACCGAGTGGGTTGAACCGTCGGCCATGGGGGTGTCCCACCAGGGGCTGTTCACCGGCACCGGACGGTTCACCCTCGAGCCAGAGCCACCAGGAACCCGGTTCACCTGGACCGAGCGGCTGCGATTCCCCTGGTATCTGGGTGGGCCCGCGGGGGCGTGGGTGGCACGCCCCCTGCTGGCCTGGGTCTGGCGGCGCAACCTGAGGAGCCTGGCGGGACGTTTCAGCAGCCGGTGAAGCCCGGCGGGCGCTTCTCCAGGAACGCCTCCACTCCCCGGGAGGCATCCTCGGTGCCGAATACCTCCGTGAACCCGCTTGCCTCCAACTCCAGCGCAGCGGCAAGCGCCAGGTGGTAGCCGCCGGTGATGACCCTCTTGGCGATGGCGATCGCCGCGGTCGCCCCGGCGGCGAGCTCGCCCGCCAGGGCCATCGCCGCGTCGGCGAGGTCGGCCTCGGGCACCACCCGATCGGCCAGCCCCCAGGCGAGAGCCTCGGCGGCGCCGATCACCCGGCCTGTGTAGATCAGGTCACGGGCCCGCCCCATCCCGACGAGGCGGGGAAGGCGCTGGGTGCCGCCGGCCCCGGGGATGACTCCCAGGCGGATCTCCGGCTGACCGACCTTGGCATCGTCGGCGAGCAGGCGCAGATCACATGCCATCGCCAGCTCGAGCCCGCCGCCGAGGGCGTACCCCCGAACCGCCGCCACCACCGGCTTGGGCAGGGCCTCGAGGCGAAGGAGGGCCTTGCCCAGCTCGATTCCCACGCGTTCTCCTCCGTGCCCGGCGCGCATCGCGGACTGGAACTGGGTGATGTCCGCCCCGGCGGAGAAGCGGGGGGATCCGGTCACCACGACGGCGCGCACCACGGGATCGGCCGCTCGCTCGATCACTTCCACCAGATCGGCGATGAGTTCTCCAGAGAGAGCATTGACGGGAGGGTGATCGAGGGTGATCACCCCGACGGCATCGTTGATCTCGAACCGAGCGAGTGACATCAGGGCCTCCGGGTCGTGGGCAGGACCATTGTGGTGGCTTCGCTCAGCCGGCGAGCAATCGCGCCCCGGTCCATGGGTCGATCTCGCCGGCCTCGACCGCGGCCGCCACCTCGGTCTCCCGGATCGCTTCGCTAGCGCGAGCGCGCAGGATGTCGGCGAAGGCCGCCACCAGTTCGCCGCGGCGCCGCCGCCGGCGGCGCTCCTCGACCCCTTGGGTCCCCAGTGCCTCGAGGTGATCGCCGATCGCCTCCCACAGGGTGTCCACCCCGACCCCTCTCGAAGCGACGGTCTCGATGATCGGCGGCATCCACGCCGGGTGGTCGCCGAGGGCGAGCATTGCCCGCAGGTCGGCGACCGCCTCGGAGGCTCCCGGCCTATCGGCCTTGTTGACCACGAAGACGTCACCGATCTCGAGGATTCCCGCCTTGGCTGCCTGCACCGCGTCCCCCCAGCCGGGGGTGACCACCACCACGACCGTGTCGGCAGCCCCGGCGATCTCCACCTCGTCTTGACCGACCCCGACGGTCTCGATGATCACGTACGGGAACCGCGCCGCCTCGAGAGCGATGAGGGCCTTGGGAGCGGCCGCAGAAAGGCCTCCGAGATGCCCCCGGCTCGCCATCGAGCGCACGTACACCCCGTCGTCGAGGACGTGATCCTGCATCCGGACCCGGTCCCCGAGTACCGCGCCCCCGCTGAACGGACTCGTCGGGTCGACGGCGAGCACCGCCACCCGATGGCCGGCGGCCCTGATCAGGCGGACGAGCACGTCGGTGAGAGTGCTCTTGCCGGCACCGGGAGCCCCGGTCACCCCGATGCGATGCGTGGGGCCGACGGCGGCGAAGGAAACCGCCAGCGCTTCTTCGTGACCCGGGCTCCCCTCCTCGAGGGTGGTGATGAGGCGAGCCAGTGCCCGGCGGTCTCCTTGCGCCGACGCCACGGCAAGGACTGCGGGGTCGGAGAACGCCGGCATGGCGGCAGGATACCGAGGGGGCGGCCGGCTACCGGCTACCCGCAAGAACGGAGTCAACACAGGACCGGGTTTGGCAAGCGGGCAGCGGGAAGCGGGCAGCGATCCTCAGACCGCGTTGACCTCGTCGACCCCGGGGACCCGATCGCGCAGGATGCGTTCGATCCCGGCGGTGAGGGTCATCGTGGACATCGGACAACCGCCACACGCCCCGACCAGCTGCAGGTTGACCGTGCCGCCGTCGACCCCCAACAGGATGAGGTCACCGCCGTCGGCCTGCAGGGCCGGTCGGATGTACTCGAGGGTCTCTTGGAGCGCGGCGAGATCGACCTGATCGGTCGTCTCGGCGAGCGCGGCGGTCTCTTCGGACATCAATGACTCTCAACCATCGATCGGGGAAGACATTCCGCATAGTAGGCGAGTGAGGGGGGATCTCCCGCGGCGGCGGGGAACGGGTACCGGCCGGGAGCACCGGGCCGCCGGGCTCAATCGAAACGCTCGATGTGCGCTCCGAGGGCCGCCAACTTGCCGGGGAAGTCGGCGTATCCCCGGTCGATGTGCTCGGCATCGTTGACGGTGGTCACGCCGTCGGCGGCGAGACCGGCGAGCACGAGCGCCGCTCCCGCCCTGATGTCACAGGCATCGATCGGACAGCCCGAAAGGGCCGTCACCCCCCGGATGATCACGTGCTGACCCTCGATCTGGACGTCGGCACCGAGGCGGTTCAATTCGCCGATGTAGCGAAACCGCGCTGCGTAGATGTTCTCCGTGATCACCGAGGTGCCCTCCGCCAGGGAGAGCAGGGAGACCATCTGCGGGTGCATGTCGGTGTGAAACCCCGGATAGGGCAGCGTCGCGAAGTCGACCGGGCGCGGTCGCTCCGGACCGGAGAGGGTCACCCAGTCCTTGCCCACCTCGTAGGAGCATCCGGCCTCTCCGAGCTTGCGCAGCTCCATGCGAAGGTGCCCGGGGACACAGTCGATCACCGTCACCTCTCCCCCGGTGATGGCCGCCCCGACCAGGTAGGTGCCCGCCTCGAGACGATCGGGTACGGCGCGATGGCGACCGGGGTCGAGCCCGCCAACGCCGTCGATCTCGATCGTCGAAGTGCCGGCGCCCCGGATCACCGCTCCCATCGTCACGAGAAACTCGGCAAGATCCTGGATCTCCGGCTCCCGGGCGGCGTTGCCGATCACCGTCGTCCCCCGGGCCATGACCGAGGCGAGCAGCAGGTTCTCGGTGGCGCCAACACTCGGGAACTCCAGCATCACCTCGGCGCCGTGAAGCCCGCCGGGGGCGATGGCGCGCAGCACGCCGTGGACGAGCTCGAACTCCGCGCCCATGCTCTCCAGCCCCTCGAGATGCATGTCGATCGGGCGCGAGCCGAAGTCGTCGCCTCCGGGGAGGGCGACCCGGGCTTCCCCGCATCGGGCGAGGAGGGCCCCGAGCACCAGAATCGAGGCACGCATCCGCCGAACCAGGTCGATCGGCGCCTCGGGCAGCAATTCGTCGGGAACCTCGACCTCGACCGAGGTCCCCTCGAAGCGGCAACTCGCCCCGATGTGGGATATCACCTGCGCCATCAGGCGGACGTCGACGATGTCGGGGGTGTTGTCGATCCGATGGATCCCGGGGGCGAGCAGCGTGGCCACCAGATGTTTGAGCACCGCGTTCTTCGCCCCGAGGACTCCCACCGTTCCGCGGAGGCGAGCACCTCCGGTGACGACGAGCTGGGCCATCCCCGGATTGTAAGGGAGGCGGGGCACTCGGCCCCTGTCGGGGAAGGAAGGGTCACTACCCTGCGAGGGTGCGCATCGCCATCGCCGCGGACCACGCCGGTTACGAGCTCAAGGAGCACGTTGCCAGATTCGCCGCCGCGGCGGGACACGCGGTGACCGACCTGGGTACCCATACCACCGATCCGGTCGACTACCCGGATTACGCGGCTGCGGTGGCCCGGGCCGTCATCAGGGGCCGCGCCGAGCGTGGCATCGTGATCTGCGGCTCGGGAGCAGGCGCGGCCATCGCCGCCAACAAGGTGCACGGGGTGCGCTGCGCTGCGGCCTACGACGCCTACACCGCCCACCAGTGCGTGGAGCACGACGACGTAAACGTGCTCGCCCTCGGCGCTCGGGTCACCGGGATCGCCCTCGTCGACGAGATCGTGGCGGCTTTCCTGGAGGCGAGATTCTCCGGCGAAGACCGCCATGTCCGCCGCGTCGAGAAGATCGCCGCCCTCGAGCGAGATCCCGAGTAGCCACCGGCCTTCCAGCAACCCAGCTGAATCCGGCCCGGCCGACCGTCGATACCATTTCATGACCAGCCAGTCCGGGGAGCCGAGTTTGCCGGCCAGACACACGAACCGCGAACTGTCCGTGCTCGACTATCTCGAGCGCATCCTGGCGATGGCGGCCGACCCCAACCTCCCCGTGCTGGAACGGATCCGATTCATCGCGATCGTGGCCGGGAACCTCGACGAATTCTTCCAGGTGCGGGTCGCCGGCCTGCGCGAGCAGGTGACCACCGGGGTCGAGGCGACCGGCCCGGACGGGATGAGCCCCGCCGATCAGCTCGCCGTCATTCGGGAGCGCTGTATCGCCATCGAGGGCCGCATGGCGCGGCTTCTCGGGGACGAGCTGATACCGGCCCTCGCCGACCACGGCCTGTCTCTCGGGGGCTGGGACTCGTTGCGCCTCAAGCATCGCAAGGAGCTCGAGGCGGTCTTCGAACGTGAGATCTACCCGATGCTCACCCCGCTGGCCGTCGACCCCTCTCACCCCTTCCCCTACATATCGAACCTGTCGCTCAACCTCGCCGTCACCGTCCGCGACCCGGCCACGGGAGATTCCCACTTCGCCCGGGTCAAGGTCCCGCCGCTTCTCCCCCGGCTGCTCTCCTGCGGAGCGGGCGCGGTGCTGGTCCCTGTCGAGTACTTGATCGCCGCTCAACTGGAGACCCTCTTCCCCGGCCGGGAGGTCGTGAGCAGCCATGCCTTCCGGGTGACGAGAAGCGCCGAGCAGGCAATCGAGGAGGAGGCGGAGGATCTTCTCGAGGCGATGGAAGAGCTGCTCCACACCCGCTACCGCTTCAGCACGATTGTGCGGCTCGAGATCGACCGATCGATGCCCGACGAGGTGGCGGAACTGCTCATGGAGGAGATGCGCATCGGCCCCGGTGACGTGTACGTCAACGACGGCATGCTCGCCCTCGCCGGGCTGGCGTCGCTGACGACGATCGACCGCCCCGACCTGTCGGTGGAGCCATGGGCACCCACGACGCAACCGATCCTGAGCCGACGCGAGGCCGGCGAGAGCGTCCTCGACCGGATCGCCCAGCGGGACATCCTCGTCCACCTGCCCTACGAGTCGTTCGCCAACTCCATCGGGGCGTTCATCGCCAGCGCCGCTCGTGATCCCAACGTCGTCGCCATCAAGCAGACCCTGTACCGCACCTCGGATCCGGAAGACCCCGCGCTGGGCGGAGAGCAGTCGATCGTGCAGTCGCTGATCGCCGCCGCCCGGAGCGGCAAGCAGGTCGTGGTGCTGGTGGAACTCAAGGCCCGCTTCGACGAGGAGGCGAACATCGCCTGGGCGAGGATCCTCGAAGAAGCCGGGGTCCACGTGGTGTACGGCGTCGCCGGCCTCAAGACCCACGCCAAGCTCGCGCTGGTCGTGCGCCGCGAGGGCGACGGGCTGCGTCGTTACAGCCACATCGGCACCGGCAACTACAACCCGAAGACCGCCCGCATCTACGAGGACCTCGGCTATCTCACGGCCGATGAGGAGATCGGGGCAGACCTGTCGGAGTTGTTCAACGTACTCACCGGCTACGGCCGCCAGCGCGACTACCGCCGGCTCCTCGTCGCCCCGGCCTCGCTGCGGGAAGCGATCGTCGAGCGGATCAGGGGTCAGGCCGAGCTGGGTTCCGCCGGGGCGATCACCATGAAGATCGACCACCTGGTCGATCCTTCGATCATCGAGGAGCTCTACGCCGCCTCTGCTGCCGGCGTGGCGGTCGACCTCATCGTGCGGGGCATCTGCTGCCTCCGTCCCGGCGTCGCCGGGATGTCGGACAACATCACGGTTCGATCGATTGTCGGGCGGTTCCTGGAGCACTCCCGCGTGTTCCGGTTCGGGTCGGGCGATGATGCCGAGTACTTCCTCGGATCGTCGGACATGATGCCGCGCAATCTCAACGGGAGGGTGGAGACTCTGGTCCCGGTCTATCCCGCCCGGTTGCGGCGCCGTCTCGAGGAGTTGCTGATCGTGTGCTTCGCCGACGACCGGCTCGCCTGGGAGCTGGTCGACGACGTCTGGTCGAAGGTCCCGGCGGGGAGAGGCATCAACGCCCAGCGCCGTTTCCAGGAGCTCGCCTCCGCCAGGGCGCAGGGCGCGCTGCCCGATCCGGGACGCGCCCTCGAAGTCCCGGAGTTGGTGGTCGCCGCCGGAGGCATCGTCGGTCGCGTCGGCGAAGGTGGCAACGACGAGGTGCTACTCGTGCACCGGCCCCGCTACGACGACTGGACCTTCCCCAAGGGGAAGCTGGACGAAGGCGAGACCGCCCCCGAAGGTGCGCTTCGCGAGGTGCTCGAGGAAACCGGTCACAGGTGTCGACTGGGCGCTGCGGTCGGTACCGTCGAGTACGCCGACCGCGCCGATCGCACCAAGGTGGTCCACTACTTCGAGATGGACGTCATCGAGGGCGACTTCGTGCCGAATGGCGAAGTAGACGAGATTCGATGGATGGCGATCCCCGACGCCCTCCCTCTCCTCACCTACGAGCGGGATCGGGCCGTGCTGCGCGCTCGCGGTCGCGGGGAGCGATAGACGCCTGCTATCCCGGAGACGCCCGGCCCCCGGCAGGCCCCCATGCCAGCACCGCGGTGGCGAGCTGATCGATCACGTCGGCGTCCGTCCGCCCGGAGCGCTTCGGCACTCGAAACGAGTGATCGGCATCGGAGATCACCACCAGATCGGCGTGGGGCAATCGCCCGACGACGGGTCGCAGGACCTCGAGCGGAGCCAGCCGATCTCGTTCCCCTTGGATGAAGAGCATCGGCACCGACCGCCCTCCGAGGTGGCTGGTGTCCCGCGGCGCCGTCTTGCCGACCGCAACGAGGGGATAGCCGAAGAACACCAACCCGTCGCAGGGAACGTCGGTGAGATGCGAGGCGACCCGGCCACCCATCGACTTGCCGGCGAGAACCAGCCCGCGCCCCGAGTGCGGCACCGCGGCGATCACCGCCCGATGGGCAGCAACCAGCGTCTCGAGGCGATCGGGAGCGCGGCGTCCCTCCGCCATGTACGGGTAGTCGAAGGTCACCACTTGCAGGCCTCCGGCGGCCAGCCGCCCACTCAGAGCCGCCATGAAAGGGTGGGTTCGCCCCGCGCCGGCCCCGTGGGCGAGCACCACGACCGCCGGGCCATCGCTGCCTCCGGCGACAGCCGTCGTCACGACCCGGCCCGGGGACCACTCGATCTTCCCGGGAACCCTCACCACGCGCCGACCTCGCCGCTGTCCTCAGGCCCGGAGCGATCGGAACGACGCTGGCTCGGTGTTGTCACGATCCCGAGGGTATCCCCCCGGGACGCGACCGCACCCCGCCCTAGGATCAGCCGGTCAATGACCGTACGAGTGTTTCCATCGCCGCAGGCGCTCGCCGAGGCTGCCGCCGATGAGGTGGCGGGGTGGTTGAGCGTTCGCGACGGTCGCCGCAGCGTCGGCCTCGCCGGGGGATCGACGCCGCGTCGCTCCTACGAGAGCCTGCGCCGCCGGCCGGTGCCCTGGCGACAGGTCGATGGCTGGATGACCGACGAGCGCCATGTGCCGGCCGATCATCCCGACAGCAACGCCGGCATGGCACGGCGGGCGCTGTTCGCGGCGGTCCCCGCCGCCCTCCATGAGGTTCCCTGGAGGGACGATCCCGCGGCGGCCGCCGAGGCATATGAGGCCGAGTTGGCGAGGTTGCTTCCCAGGGGCGTTTCGGGCCACCTCGAGCCCGGCCTGGTACTGCTCGGTGTCGGTCAAGACGGGCACACCGCCTCGCTGTTCCCGGGGTCGACCGCTCTCACCGAAACGACCCGCGACTACGTGGCGACGTTCGTCGAAGGAATCGGCTGGAGGCTCACCGCCACCCGGGCGCTGCTCGGCCGGGCCCGACGAACGGTGTTCCTCGTGGCCGGAGCATCGAAGGCGGCGATCGTCGCCGAGATCCTGGATGGGTCGAGTGAGCTGCCCGCCGCCGTGGTCGCCCGTGCCAGTCGTGATCCGCTATGGCTGCTCGACGGCGCGGCCGCGCAGCTGCTTGCGACCGACGGCTAGCCGAGGCCGAGCAGTTCGGCGAGATACCGGGCGAGCGGGCTCTTCGGATCGATGTCGGCCAGGGCGAACACCGCCGCCTGCATGTCTGCGGGATCACAGCGCATCGCGTCGGAGCGGGCGTCCAGATCGGTCCCTTGCTGGGTGAGCGCCACCAACGCCTCGGGCCACTGCGACCGATCGGTGAAGACGTCGGTGGGTGTCTCGTTGAGGACCTGGACCACGACCTCGAGATAGTCGGCGGCGTCCTGGGCGAGCCGCTCGCACGTGTCACCGACGATGGTCGTCGTCGTGGTGGGCCCCGGAGGGGCGGTGGTCGGCGTTGGGGCGGCCGAGTTGCAGGCCCCGAGCAACAGGACGAACAGCGGGATGAGGCGCCTCACCCACTGGAGGCTAGAGAGGAACCGCCCCAGTGCCGGCCGCAGAGACCTCAGGCCCCGTCGACCACCCGGTGGGTCGTCCCATCGACGATGAGCTCGTCGACGATCCCCACGATGACGGCTCTGATCGGGGCGGTGGTGTCTCCCACCACCTGCCGCGCCGAATTCCCCTCGTCGATGATCAGCACGGTCTCCCCGGCGCCGGCGCCGACGGAATCGACGCAGATCAGATAATCGCCGGTATCGGCGCCGTCGGCATCGAGCATGTCGCACATGAGCAGCCTGCGGTGGTCGTAGATCGGATGATTGATGGTCGAGACCACGGTGCCGTGCACCCGCCCGATCTTCACGATCGATCGACCGCGTCGACGATACCGACGATGGCATGATCCACCGGGACGAAGGGCTCGGGCATGGCGAGGGCTGCTTCCCGGGAGCCGACCACGTAGACGAGCTCGCCCGGACCCGCCATCGCCACCGCATCTGCTGCCACCACCGGACGTCCCACGGGTTGGCGGTCACGATCGAGGGGCTGCACGACGAGGAACTTGACGCCCTCGAGCCCCTCGTACTTGACGCTGGCCACGACGGTGCCGATCACCTCAGCGAGTTGCATCGCCCCGGCCCAGCCTCACCCCGAAGTGGCGGGCAGCGAGCAGGTTGTTGCCCATCTCCCCGTGCAGTTGCGGAATGACGACGGCTCCGATCAGTTTGGCGGGCGTCACCCGACCGGCTCCGATCGACACCGCGGCCGCCACATCCGGCACCGCGCCGGTGAAGAGGGCGTAGGCCCGGCCGCCGAGACCGTCGGCGAGGTTGACCTCCATCAGAAAGACGTGGGCGCCCTTGACCCCGGCGTCAGCAGCCTCGATGGTCGCCGCCACCGTGTGCGTCTCGATCACCCCGAGAGCCTCGCCCGCACCGGCGACCCGGGTCCCATGGATCGCGCCGATGACGTCGGGATGCACGTCGGGAAGGAACACCTCGTCGATCAGAGCGGCGGGAGACGCCTCCCTCCCGGCGGCGATCGCCTCCTCGACGTCACCCACCGTGCCCACCACCATCACCAGGTAGTGCCCGGGATGGACGGTCCCGGCGAGAAGCTCCGCCACCGGCCCTCGTTTGACCATGAGGTCGCCGGCGACGATGCCCGCCGCCACCGATTCGAATTCGAGAAGGGCGAGTGCCGGATGCATGTCAGATGATCCTCAGGGCGCCGACCACGGCGATGCGCCGTTCCCTGGTGAAGGTGAGCGGCCGGGTCATCCCGTCGCCGGTGGGACTGGCGATGGAGAAGGAGGTGAACCCCTCGCCGCCCCGGCCGAGCCCGGCGTAGTTGGGACCGTTGGCGATGAAGATCGAGACGTTGATCGAGCGCGCCATCCGGGTGATCGTGGCCACGTTGGTCGAGTGGATCGACGCGGTATGACGGAATCGGTGCTCGGAACGGATGGCGAGATCGATGGCGGCGTCGACGTCGCCGACCCTGGTGATCGGGAACACCGGCATCATCTGCTCGGTCCACACCAGGTTGTGATCGTTGGGTACGTCGGCGAGCAGCAGGCGCGGATCGCCGTCGACATCGACCCCGGCGGCGGCAGCGATCTCTGCTGCGTTCTTCCCTATCCAGGCCCGGTTGATGATTCCCGGCTTCCCCGGCGGACCCATCGTCTCGAAAATGACCCGCTCGACCTTGCGCAGTTCGTGCTCCTTGAGCACATGAGCGCCGTGTCGCGCCATGGCCCGGATCAACTCGTCGGCGATCGACCGCACCGCGATCCCGGTCTTCTCATCCGTGCAGATCACGTTGTTGTCGAAGGACGCTCCGGCGACGATGTCCCGACCGGCACGTTCGATGTCGGCGGTCTCGTCGACGACCGCCGGCGGGTTCCCGGGGCCGGCAGTGATGGCGCGCTTGTCGGTCTTGAGAGCCTCCCGGACCACGCCGGGTCCGCCGGTGACCAACAGCACTCTCACCTTGGGATGATGCATGAGCGCCTGGGCGCTCTCGATCGTCGGATCGGGAATGGCGGTGACCAGATCGGGGGGGCCGCCGGCGGCGATGACCGCCCGGTTGAGGAGGCGAACATTCTCCGCCGAGACCCGCTTGGCATTGGGGTGAACGTTGAAGACGACCGCGTTGCCCCCGCTGAGGATGGCGATCGTGTTGTTGATGACGGTGGCGGTGGGATTGGTCGTCGGCGTGATCGAGCCGATGAGCCCGAAGGGAGCGTGCTCCGTCAGCATCATGCCGCCGTCGCCGGTCTCGATGAGGGGAGCCAGATCCTCGGGACCGGGCGTGCGGGTGGCGACCAGGATGTTCTTGCGCAACTTGTCCTCGGTACGACCGAGGCCGGTCTCCTCGTGCGCCATCTTCGCCAGGTGCTCGGCGTTGTCGAGCATCACCCGGCGGATCGAAGCGATCACGGCCTCGCGCACATCGGTGCCGGCACCTTCGTACTTCAGTTGCGCCTGCTCGGCGGCATCCACGGCGTCGTCGATCGTGGGATACAGCCCCTCCCCGAGATCCGCATCGGGGATTTCGACGGGGATGTGCGGGTGGATCGGGACCCGATCGGGCGTCCCGCCGAGACGGGAGCGCACCCGGGCGATGATCGCCTGGACCTCTTCGTCGGTGTAGGGCTTCACTTGGTGTATCTCACCTCACCGCCGATTTCCCACGTGTCGACGATCGCCATCACCACCGCATCACACGGGCGATCCCGGGTGGCCGCGGTCTGGCGCGCCGACGAGCCGGTGGCAAACATGACGACCTCGCCGACGCCGGCCCCGACCGCGTCGGCGGCGATCACGTAGCCGCCGGTCTCGGCGTCGTCGACATCTAGCTGTTTGATCACCAGGAACTTGAGCCCTTCCATCGTGGGCTCCTTGTTCGAGGCGACCAGCGTCCCCGCTACCCGGCCGAGCAACATGACGGTGCCGGGCTCAGGACTCGGCCGCGGCCTCGTCGGCGCGGCCGAGAGGAAGGACCAGGTCGATGTTCACATGCGGACGGGCGATGACGTGCGTGGAGACGACCTCGCCGACCTTCTCGGCGCCGCGGGTGCCGGCGTCGATCGCGGCCTTGACCGCGGCGACGTCGCCGCGTACCACCGCGGTGACGTAACCGCCGCCGGTCTTCTCGTACGAGACGAGCTCCACTTTCGCCGCCTTCACCATCGCGTCGGCGGCCTCAACCATCGCCGCAAACCCGCGGCATTCGATCATTCCGAGTGCTTCAGCCATGAGCTTTCGCTCTCCCTTTCTCTCCGACTCCCGATTCAGCCGGCGTCTCTCCCTTCGAGACCCTCGAGCGCCGCTACCGCCGCCCTCCAGCCGACGTCGATATCCCGCTCTTCACCGCCGAGGTAGACCCGGCCGAGGGAACCGAACGATCTCACCTCGAGAACATTGATGTTGGCCGCCTTCTCGGCTTCGTTGGCGGCAATCGCCGCGTACGAGGCGGGCTCCATCTCGAGGAGGTACAGCGTCTGGCCGGGGATGATCATCTGGCCGTGGCGCATGCGATTGATCAGCTGCGCCTGGTGATCGTCGATCCGGCGAATGATCTGACTGGAGGCGATCCGCGGCTTGATGCGCTCCGACTCCGCCGCGCCGATCTCGGCGAGGATGGCGGCGCCCGCCGCCCGGACCTCCGCTTGCGACGGCGAGTGGACCTCGAGGAGTCCGAAGTAGCGCTCGACGATCTGCATGCCCGGCTTCACCTTGGTGGCCTTCAGCGCTACGTCGGTCATGCGGTTGATCTCGATCCCCGGGGAGATCTCCACGTACAGCGAAGCATCCCCGGCGAGGGGCAGGAATCCCTGGGCCACGGTCCCGAGGAATGCGGCGTACTGGGGTTGGAGGCTGTCGAGGAACGAATAGCCCCGAAGGTCAATACTGCCCACTCGACGCTCCTTCCGTGACGATCTGGATTCCGGCCGAGGCACCGATCCGGGTGGCGCCGGCGGCGATCATTTGACGGGCGTCCTCGGCGCTGCGTATACCCCCGGACGCCTTCACCCCGACCTTGGGACCCACCGCCTCGCGGATCAACGCCACGTCGTACACGGTGGCCCCGCCACCGGCGAACCCGGTCGAGGTCTTGACGAAGTCGGCGTGCGCCTTGACCGCCAGCCGCGAGGCGATCACCTTCTCCTCGTCGGTGAGCAACACGGTCTCCAGGATCACCTTGCACAGCGCTCCCGCCTCGCGGCACGCCTCGGCGACCCCGGCGATGTCGCGCTCCACGGTCGCGTAGTCCCCCGACTTGAGAGCACCGATGTTGACCACCATGTCGATCTCACGTGCCCCGTCCCGGATCGCCCGACGCGCCTCCATTGCCTTGATCTCGGGTGGTGTGGCTCCAAAGGGGAAGCCGACGACGCAACACGCCACGACGTCCGATCCCTTCAGCGCTTCTGCCACCCGCTTGGCCCAAGTCGGGTTGACGCACACCGAGGCGAACTGGTACTCGACCGCCTCGGCGCACATCCGATCGATCTCGCTCGCGGTCGCGTCCGGCTTGAGAAGGGTGTGGTCGATGAACCCCGCCAGGTCGGACGGCACGTCAGCACCGAATCCATTGAACGAGACGCGGCTGGCTCCCGCGGCCAGGACGGAGCGGACCTTCTGCGCGGAGTGCACGACACAATCCCCGACACAGGCAAGACACTCGTCCCAGGTCTCACCGGCCAGGGTGGCGAGCACCTCTCGGGTGACGGCCTCGATGATTGCTTCGCGGTCGGTCACATCGCCTCCCCGAGATGAGAGTGGCGGCGATCGATCGCATCGATCTTGGCAACGCGAGCGGCATGGCGGCCCCCGGCCCAGGGTGTCGCCAGCCACTCCTCGACGATCTGCCACGCCAGCGCTTCACCGATGAGCCCGGCGCCCAGCGTGAGCACATTGGCATGGTTGTGCTCCCGGCTGTTGCGAGCCGACGAGAGGTCGTAGCACAGGGCGGCCCTCACCCCCGGCACCTTGTTGGCGACCATGGAGGACCCGATTCCGGCGCCGTCGATGACGATCCCGGTGGAACATTCCCCCGAGGCCACCTTCTCGGCGACGGCCAGGGCGAAGTCCGGGTAGTCGACGGCTTCCGTCGAATCGGTGCCGCAATCGACCACCACCCGGCCCGACTCGCGCAGCCGGAAACCGATCCGCTCTTTCAGCCGGAATCCGCCGTGGTCGGCGCCGATGGCGATCGCCCCTTCTCCCCCCGGTTGCGCCGGTCGGGCCGCCTCCTCAGGCGCCGGGGGAGCGGCCGTCGGGACGGCCACGGCGTCGACCACTCGGGTCACCAATGCGCGCACGGCGTCTTCGGTTGGGAGGTCGCGACGGGCCACGCCGTGGATTATTCCACGAAAGGGCCCCCCTGCCCCGGCCTAACCTGAATACGGACAAGGAAAGGGACGATCCTGGCAGACGATTCCGCCCTCATCTGGGACAAGAGACCAGAGGCGCCTTTGCGCCGGGGGCCGCGCGCCGATGCGACGGCGACCGATGAGGCGGCCCCGATCGGGGGACGAATCCCGCTGCGAGAGGCCGAGCACCGCTTCGGCGTCACCGTCGCCACCCTGGGAGGATGGGCACGCAAAGGGCTCATCGACGCCGTGATGGCCCAGGGGGCTCGTGGTCGCCGGTGGATGGTGACTCCCGAGTCGATCGCCCACCGACTCGCCCGCACCACCCATGAGCCGGCGGGGGCACGCCCCGGGGCCACCGGACCGACGTCCGACGGCACGGCGATGCTCGTGCCCCGGGACGCCTGGGACCGACTCATGGACCAGCTGGGCAACCTCCACGACGCCGGCCTGCGTCTCGCCGAGGCCCGGGAACGCGCCGCCAAGGCCGAGACCGAGGCCGCGTTCCTCAGGGAACGACTCGGCGAGATCCGCGCCGAGCGCGACCAGCTCAAGGAGCGGGTGGATGGTCCGGAGGCGTCGATTGCAGCGCCGAGCCCGTCTCCGAGCCGCCGGACGGGCAGGATCCGAGGGTGGTGGCGAAGATCGCCGACGACGGCGACGGGTAACGGGCGACGGGCGACGGGCGACGGGTAACGTCCCCTTCCAATGGACGCCACCCCCGTCGTTGTCGTCACCGGGCTGCGATTCGCCTACGGCGAGATCGTGGCAATCGACGGCATCTCGATCGTGGTGCCCGCAGGCCGTATCGGGTTGGTGGGCGCCAACGGCGCCGGGAAGACCACGCTGCTCAAGATCCTCCTCGGGGTCCTCCCCGCCGCCAGCGGGTCGGTCGAGGTCCTTGGGACCAATGTGGCCACCGGGCTGCTCGACATCCGGTCGAAGGTCGGGTGGATGCCCGAGGGTGACTGCCTTCCCCCGGATCAGACGGCCGCCGACTTCCTCATCTATGCCGCCGAGCTGGGCGGACTGCCGACGAGGGCGGCGCGCCAACACGCCAGCGACGTCCTCGGCCTGGTCGGGCTGCATGAAGAGAGATTCCGCTACATCGGGGAATTCTCCACCGGGATGAAACAACGGGCGAAACTCGCCCAGGCGATCGTCCACGACCCGCAGCTCGTGTTGCTCGACGAACCGACCGCCGGACTCGATCCCGAGGGCCGGGAGGAGATGCTGGACCTCATCGTCCGCCTCGAGGGTTTCGGGATCAACGCGATCATTTCCTCACACGTGCTCACCGACATCGAGCGAACCTGCGATTGGGTGGTGATGCTCGACGGTGGTCACGTCCTCCGCTCCGGTCCGATGACCGACCTGTCCACCACGGACGAACTCGAATTAGAGATAATCGGCGATCCCACGCCGGTCGTGGAGGCGCTGCGGCGCCGCGGTGGATCGGTCGAGGTCAGCGGAGCCGAGGTTCGGCTCAAGTTGGAGGGAGGCGACCCGTTCGTCGCCGCCCGCGACGCTCTCGCCGAGACCGGGGCCGCCCTCAGGAGGTTGGGGGCGAGACGCACCACCCTGGAGGACGTGTTCATGGGAGAGGACCAAGGTGGCTGAGGGCGTCGTCTTCGATCTCGGGTATCGCCCCCATGAGGGGCCACGGTTGGGCCGGGGCGGAGCGCGTTGGGCGCTGTATCGCGACGGGTTGAGGCGGGTTCTCGGCCTGCGGCGCCGGATGCGTCGCAAGGTCTTTCCGATCGTCCTCATGTCGATCGCGGTCATGCCCGCCTTGTTCTTCGTCGCCATCGGTGTGGTCGCCGGCCAATTCGACACCGAACTGACCTTCTTCGGACACTCCCAGTACTTCGAGCTCACCGGGGTGATGGCCCTGATCTTCATTGCACTCGCCGCCGGGGAACTGCTCATCCCCGACCGGGTGAGCGGCACGCTGGCGGTGTATGCCTCCCGACCACTGACCACGATCGACTACCTGGTCGGACGCACCCTGTCCCTCGCCACGGTGGTGGTCGGCTTCCTGTGGCTCCCTCATCTCGTGTTGTTCCTCGGTCGCGCCTGGGTCGCCGGCTTCGGGTCGTACGTCGCCGACAACTGGCCGACCCTATGGCAGACGTTGCTGGCCTCGTTCGTGTACTTCTTGGCGTTCGCCCCACTCGCGCTGCTGATCGCCTCGACCGCCAAGCGCGGGTCGCTTGCTTCAGTGCTCTTCCTCGGCGTCACGATCGTGTCGGGTGGGGCCGCAGCCGCCCTGGTCGACGCCGGGTTCAACGCCACCGGGCTCCTGGCCTTGAACCAGCAGCCCGGATACGTCAAGGACTGGATCCTCGGCGACAGCGCGCGCACCTGGATTCCGGAGCAGGCCGGCTACGAGCCCGTGGTCTCGCTGGTCGTGATCCTCACCCTCGCGGCGTTGTTCGGGCTGTTGCTCGTCGTCCGACAGAAGAAGGCTTCATGACCTCGTCGCCCGCGATCGTCGCCGATCCGATCATCGAGGTGGAGTCCGTCTCCAAATGGTTCGGTCAGAAGGTCGCGGTATCCGACATCTCGTGCTCGTTCGGGCGCGGAATCACCGGCCTCCTCGGCCCAAACGGTGCCGGAAAGACCACGCTGTTACGGATGATCTGCGGGCTGCTGCGGCCGTCCGACGGGAGTGTCCGCGTCCTCGGGGCCGATCCCCGCCGCGACCCCTCGGTGTACGCCAAGACTGTGCTGGTCCCCGAGGAGGACGCGGTCTACCCGTTCCTCACCGGACGGGACTTCGTCCGCTATGCGGCCGATCTGGCGGGAGCGCCCAGGTCCGCGGTGGATGGCGCCATCACCTCGGTCGACCTCCAGGCCGCGGCCGACCGCCCCATCTCCGGCTACAGCAAGGGCATGCGCCAGCGCGCCAAGGTGGCGGCTGCGCTGGTGACGACTCCCGACGTGCTCGTGCTCGATGAGCCGCTCAACGGCACCGATCCCCTGCAGCGGGCGCACCTCATCGATCTCTTCCGCGGTTTGGGGGCGTCCGGGAAGACGGTGATCGTCTCCTCCCATGTGCTCGCCGAGGTGGAACGGATGGCCGACCGCGTCCTGGCGGTTGTGGATGGGCGCCTGGCCGCGGCCGGCGACATCACCGCCATCCGTAGGGCCATGGCCGACATCCCCTACCGGGTTCGCATCGAAACCGGCGAAGGGCGCCGTATGGCCGCGATGCTGATGGAGACCGACGTCGTGTCGTCGGTGACGGTGACCGGGGCGGTGCTCCATGTGGAGACCTCCGACCTCGGTGCCCTGGGAGTCACGGTGCCGCGGATCGCCCGCGACCTCGACAGCAGGCTCGCCGGGTTCGAGCCGGAGGACGAGTCGCTGGAGAGCGTGTTCCGCTATCTGGTGCGCCGGCGATGAGAGCCGTGCTCGCCATCGTGCGGGTCAGCCTCCGGCAGGCGCTCGGGGGGAAGCGGATCCTGGCGCTCGGGCTGGTGGGGCTGATCCCGGCGCTGGTCATGTGGCTCTCCTCGCGGAACCTGACCGCTCGCGCCGCGATGAATCAGTTCCACGATGCTCCGTTTGCCATCTTGTTCCTCATGGTGCTGCCCATCTGCTCCCTGGTCATCGGATCGGGGGCAATGGGTGACGAGCGGCGCGACGGGACGCTGTCGTTCCTGCTGCTCCGGCCGATTCCCCGGTCGTCGATCGTCGGCGCCAAGCTGGTGGCTTCGTGGCTGGCGGCGACCGCGATCGTGGTCGGCTCGGGCGTCGTCGCCGTGGTGGCACTCGGGGTTCGCTCCGGCGACTACAGCCCCCTCCTCCCGGTGATCATCGGGGTGGCGATCTCCACGATGGCGTACACCGCGGT
The DNA here is from genome assembly GCA_001767695.1 of Actinobacteria bacterium RBG_16_68_21. GTDB lineage: Bacteria > Actinomycetota > Acidimicrobiia > Spongiisociales > UBA11373 > RBG-16-68-21. Next base: position 22,564 of record MELR01000016.1, on the reverse strand, counting down.
GTTCCTGCTTCTCGGCCACCTGACATCACGCGCCGTGCTCATCGGCCTGGTCTACGTGTTCATCTGGGAGTCGAGCATCACGTTCGCCGCCCCCGGGCTCGCCAACGTCTCCCTGTTTCGCATCGGGATCACCGCCTACACCGCCATGGTCCCGGAGTCACTCCGCCAACTCGGCGACGTGATGGGCAGCCTCGACCCGGGGACCTGGGGCGCCGTCGCCAAGGTCGTCGTGATCGCCGCACTGACGGTGACGGCCCTGGCCTCGCTGCTGCGTCGCCGCGACGCGGTGAGCGAGTAGACGCCAGACGCCAGACTGGATCGCGCCTCGGCAACCCCAATTGCGCATTGCGCATTGCGCATTGCGAGTTACGAATTGCCAATTGCCTCGATTGAGCATCACCGGCCTGCCCAGGTGATCGCGTTACCTTGGCGGCGATGAGTGACGGCCATTCCCTCTACCGGCGTATGGGCACCGCCGCGGCGATCGTGGCCGGAGGAGTGCTCGCCTCCCGCATCCTCGGCCTGGTCCGCCAGATCATCTTCGCCTGGCTCCTCGGGGCGGGGGCCACCGGTGACGAGTACTTCGTGGCGTTCCTGATCCCCGACCTCCTCAACTATCTGCTCGCCGGCGCCTACATGGCGATCACCCTCATTCCGATCCTGACGCGGCGGTTTGCCGCCGGCGACGAGGACGATGCCCGTCGCGCCTTCTGGGCAGTGACGAGGCCGCTCGCTATCGGAATAACCGCGCTCGTGCTGATCGCCATGCCGTTCGTGGGATCGGTGCTCCGGGCTGTCGAGCCGGGATTCACGGATGCGCAGGTGGCCAACGCCGCCCGCCTGACTCGGATCGTGCTCCCCGCCCAGGTGTTCTTCATCCTCGGTCAGCTGTTCACCGCATGGCAGTTCTCCCGGGAGAAGTTCCTCATCCCCACCCTGGGCCCGATCGTCTACAACGTGGGAATCATCGTCGGTGGCCTGATCGGTGGTCTGGGCCGCTCCAACCCGAGCGCCGAAGGCTTCGCCTGGGGAGCGCTCTGTGGAGCCTTCCTCGGGATCTTCGTCCTCCAGTGGTGGGGAGCCCACCGCCAGGGGCTGCACCTTCCCACGGCGCCGATCCGGCGCCATCCCGCGGTCCGTCGCTACTTCGCGCTCGCCATCCCGCTGATGCTCGGACAATCGCTCGTGGTCCTCGACGAGCAGCTGGGACGGACCTTCGGATCCCTCCACGAGAACGGCGGGGTCTCCTGGCTCACCTTCGGACGCCAGACGATGCTGGTACCCGTCGGGGTCATCGCCCAGGCCGCCGGAGTGGCGGCCTATCCGTTCCTCGCTCGCCTGGCGGCCGAGGGCAAGCATGTCGAGATGGCTCGCGCCGTGGGGAGAGCGATCCGTTACGTGATCGCCTTCAGCCTCGCCGCGGCCGCCGGACTGATCGCGCTCGCCATTCCGATCGTGCGGACCCTCTACGAGCGCGGCTCATTCGACGCGGCCGACACGATCATGACTGCCGGCACCGTGATCCTGTTCGCACTCGGCGTGCCGATGTGGGGGATCCAGCAGATCCTCGCCAGGGGCTTCTACGCCCGCGAGGAGATGTGGACGCCGGTGGTCGCCGGCACCCTCACCACCGCCGCCGCCGTCCCCATCTACTGGGCCCTCAATCGAGCGCTCGGGGTCGATGGCCTGGCCCTGGCGTCGAGCGTCTCGATCACCCTGTACACCGCGGTGCTCGCCGTTGCCTGGTACCGCCGCACCGACGCCGCCGAGCTGCGCCCGGTGGCCCGCACCGCCGGCCTCACGCTGCCGCTCGCCGCCGTGGGCGGCGCGTTGGGCTGGGGCAGTGCGCGGCTGCTCGTGGAGCTCCTCGGAGCCGAGGGATTCATCGCCAACGCGGCGGCGGTGGTGTTCGGAGGCCTCGTCGTGGTGGCCGTCACGCTCGGACTCCCCGCCCTCCGCCGCGACCTGCGGCGCACCTGACGCCACGGTCCCCGACGCGAGAGAACGGCGCCAGAACGCCGCTCTCTCTTTCGGGTTGCCCCGGTTACTCCGCCAATACGGCTAGGTCTGTGGTGTACGCCCCAGACCTGCCGACTCTAGCGAGCCGGCTCGAGCCACGGTCTGTCGGCTGTGCCGGCGAGCTCGGCTAACTCTTGGTCGCCTGGAAGATTTCGGTGATCTCGGCGATCAGAGCCAGCAGCTCGTCACCCACCGCGGGATCCATCGACTTCTTGGCGTCACCCGCCTTCTTGGCGGCCCGCCAGAAGAGATCGTGGAGCTGGGGGAACTTCTCGACGTGCGGGGGCTTGAAGTAGTCGGTCCACAGCACCCACAGGTGGTGCTTGACCATCTCCGCCCGCTGCTCCTTGATGATCACACAGCGCTGCCGGAACACCTCGTCCGTCGAATCCTGATACTTCTGCGCGATCGCCTTCACCGACTCGGCTTCGATCCGTGCCTGGGCCGGGTCATACACGCCACACATCAAATCGCAATGGGCGTGGGCCACGCGTCGCGGCCTGGGAAACACCATCGATCGTCCTCCTGTCATCTCCTGGCGCCTCAGAGCTCACCCTACACTCGCCCCCATTCCAAGCCGGAGGCCTCTGCGACCAGCGTGTCGCGTACCTGGCGGGCACTTATCAGAGTGGTCGTCGCCACGCTCACCTTCCGCCTCCGCCGATACGAGATCGCCGAGGAGAGCATGGCGCCAAGCCTGCGACCGGGAGATCGGGTGCTGGCGACGCGCCGCCCGCGAGAGGTGCGGCCGGGGAATGTGGTCGTGTTCCGGTTGCGGCCCGGGTTCGATGTCGTCAAGCGGGTGGTTGCGCCGCCGGCGGGCACGACAGGACTGTGGGTGCTCGGCGACAATCCCGCCGCAGGGAGCGTGGATAGCCGCACATTCGGACCGGTGTCGCCGGACCAGATCGAAGCCCGGATCGAGCTGCGCTCCCGGCCATGGCCGTGGCGTGCCGTTTGAGCGGACGTAGCATCGCCCGTATGAACCTGCCGCGAACCCTGCTGCGGACCCTCGGCACCAGGCTGCCCCCCTACGACGGGACGATCACCGTTGCGGGACCGCGGTCGGAGATCACGATTCGCCGGGATCGATTCGGTGTGCCCCACATCGCAGCCTCATCCGACGCCGATGCCTGGTTCGGTCTCGGCTTCTGCCAGGGTCAGGACCGGGCGTTCCAGTTGGAGACCCGGGTGCGGGTGGTAAGGGGCACCCTCGCCGCCCTCATCGGCCCCGACGGCCTGAAGATCGACGAGTTGAGCAGGCGCATCGCCTTCCATCGCCATGGGACGAGGTCGCTCGCCCACCTCTCCCCCGACCACCGCACCTGCTTCGAGGCGTTCGCCGCCGGGGTGCGCGCCGGTGTCGACCGGGGAGGCGGAGCCCGGGCGCATGAGTTCGTCCTCCTCCGCAGCCACCCCACCCCCTTCGAAGCGGCGGATGCTCTCGGGTTCCTCGCCTTCCAGGCGTTCGCCCTCGCTTCGAACTGGGACATCGAGCTTGCCCGGCTCCGCATGCTCGTCCTCGACGGTCCCGAAGCGGTGGCCGCCCTCCACCCTCCCTACCCGGCCGATCAACCGGTCTCCGACCGCCCCGGGCAGGCCGCGGGACGGACCATCGACGCGCTCGCCGGCGACCTCGCCGCCGCATCCGGGCTGCTCTCACCGGGCGGGGGGTCGAACAACTGGGCGCTCGCCGGTAGCCGGACCGCCTCCGGTCGCCCCATGGTGGCCAACGACCCCCACCTCGCCCCATTGATGCCTCCCCACTGGTACCTGGCCCGCCTGCAGACCCCGGAGTGGACCGTGACCGGGGCATCGGTGCCCGGCGCTCCTTCGATCGCTCCCGGCCACAACGGGCATGCCGCC
>MELR01000016.1:18325-18633 GCA_001767695.1 Actinobacteria bacterium RBG_16_68_21 | reverse complement strand
CTGCCTCGAGGAGGTCGGCCCCGACGGCGCCAGCGTCCTCCGCGGCGATCGCTACGTGCCCTGCGACACACGGTCGGAGATGATCGAGGTCAAGGGCGGCGAGTCGGTGACGCTGAGGGTGCTCGAGACCGACCGGGGACCGGTGGTCGGCCCGGCCTTCACGGGTCCCTTCGGGGCACTCTCCATGTCGGCGACGTGGCTCCGCCCCGGTTCGCTCGGCGGGAGCCTGGAGATGGGGCGGATGCGGTCGCTCGACGATCTGCGTCGCACCTATGCCTCTTGGCCCTCGGTGCCGCTCAACATCGTGT
>MELR01000016.1:14977-18298 GCA_001767695.1 Actinobacteria bacterium RBG_16_68_21 | reverse complement strand
TGGCAGTTGATCGGCGATGCCCCTCGCCGCGGGGTCGGCGGAGGCACCATCCCGCTGCGCGCCGCCGACCCGGCCACTCGGTGGAGCGACGATCCCCTCCCCTTCGACGAGCTTCCCGGCGCATCCGATCCTGAGACCGGTTTCGTGGCCACCGCCAACAATCTCCCCACGTCAACCGGCGCGTATCTCGGCAGCGACTTTCTGGACGGATACCGGGTGTCTCGGATAACCGAGCTGCTCGGCGCCAGGACCGACTGGGATGTCGCCGCCGTCCTGGCGATGCAGCTCGATCGTCAGTCGATTCCGTGGCGGGAGATGCGCCCGGCCGTGCTCGCCGCCGCCGAGGAGGCGTCCGACCTGCACCAGGTCGCCGGTCTGCTGGGCGCCTGGGATGGGGTCGTGGGCACCGACTCGGCGGCGGCCACCGTGTTCGAGGTGTTCGTGGCGACCATGGCCCGGCAAGTCGCCGAGGCGAAGGCGCCGCGGTCGGCTTCCTACGCCCTGGGAGAGGGTTTCACCGCGCTCATCCCGTTCAACGCCCTGGTGGTGCGGCGGGTTTCGCATCTCGTCCGGCTCCTGAGGGACCGACCGGGGGACTGGTTCGCCGACGGATGGGATGAGGCCATCCGCGCCGCTCTGCGGCAAGCCCGCGACACGATCACCGCACGCCTCGGTCCCGAGCCCGACAAATGGCACTGGGGACGGGTGCGCCCCCTCCGCTTCCGCCACCCTCTCGGCGTGCGCCGGTCTCTGGCCCGGGTGTTCGACCTGGGCCCGATGCCCCACGGGGGGGACGCCAACACCATCAATCCGGCTCCGGTCGCTCCGATGGATCCCCTCGGCAACCCCGACTTCGCGGTCGCCTCGCTCCGCATGGTGGTCGACGTGGGCGCATTCGAGCGCTCGCGGTTCGCCCTGCCCGGCGGTCAGTCGGGCAACCCATTCTCGCCGCACTACGCCGACCAGCTGCCGCTGTGGCAGAAGGGCGACGGGCTGACGGTCGTCCAGGACCCCGACGAGGTGACGCGGGTGACTCAGCACTCTCTCAGGCTCCAGCCCTCGTGAAGTGGAGTCCCCACTACGCTGCCGCCCGATGTCTCCACTGCGCCGCACCCTCACAGCCCTGACCATGTTCGCCCTGGTCGCCGCCGCCTGTGGCGGCAACGCCGCGCCTACCACCACCACGACAGCTGCTCCGACCACGACCACCGCGGTCACAACGACAACCGCTCCCGCCACCACCACGACATCGACAACGATTCCCGACCCGAACACCGTCACCACGTTTCCGGCCGGTTTCGCGTCTCCGTTCAACGGCCTCGCCGCCGAAGACGACATCCTCCTCGACCGCCGGGCCATCGCCGTCAAGATCGACAACCATCCCCAGGCCCGGCCCCAATCGGGACTGCAGGAAGCCGACGCCATCATCGAACTGTTGGTGGAGGGAGGTTTCACCCGATTCATGGCGATCTTCCACGACAACGACACCGACTACCTCGGCCCGGTGCGGTCGGTGCGTCCCACGGACTCGACCCTCGTCGCCGCCATGGGGGCCACCCTCGTCATCTCCGGTGGGCAGCCGTGGATCCAGAACCTGACCGCCGGGCGCGGGGTCAACCTCATCGGTGAGAACACCACGGCTCTCTTCCGGATCCCCGGCCGGGCGGCCCCGCACAACCTCTACGGCGACACAACAGACCTGAGGACGGTCGCCGACCAGCGCGCCTACAACAACGATCCTCCCGGACCGCTCTACCGGGTGGACACCTGGCGGATCCCCGACACGCCGGCGGTCAAGATCTCCCTCGACTGGTCCGACGGCAACGTCGTGACCTGGCTCTACGACCCGGACAGCCAGACCTACCTTCGGGAGACCAACGATCGCACAAGCAACACCGTCGACCGGCAGGGCAACCTCACCCAGATCAACGCCGACGTCCTGATGATCCTCACCGGCGAGGAAACGGTTGCCTTTCCGCCGGCGGGCGTCGCCGGCTCGGGCGTTCCCGAGGCCGACACGGTCGGAACCGGCGATGCGTACGTGTTCGCCCGTGGCGCGATGTGGCAGGGCACCTGGACGAGGGATGCCATCACCGATCCCTTCACCCTCCTCAATGCGGACGGCACGGAAGCCGTGGTGCCCGCCGGGTTCCCCTGGATCTCGATCTTTCCGCAGGAGAGGTCGATCTCGATCTCGTGAGAATCGCCGAGGTCGTCGCCGCCGTTGCCACCGGACGGCGAACGGCGCGGTCCTTCGTGACCGCAGCCGCCGCGGCGGCATCGGCGCAGACCCTCAACGCCTTCACCGCGGTCGAGGGCGACTCGGCGGCGGATGGTGCCGATGCGGTGGATGGGGCGGTGGCCGCCGGGGACGACCCGGGAGCCCTGGCCGGGGTACCGGTGGCGCTGAAGGACATCATCGATCACGCCGGTCGGGTGACCACCTGCGGCTCCTCGTTTCTGCGCGACAAGGCCGCCTCCACCGCGACGGTGGTGGACCGCCTCGAGCGCGCCGGGGCGGTGATCGTGGGGCGCACCGGACTCCACGAGTTCGCCTACGGCTTCTCGTCCGAGAACGAGTGGTGGGGACCGGTGCGCAACCCATGGGACCCGGCCACTTCGCCGGGAGGTTCCTCGGGAGGTTCGGCAGCGGCGGTGGCGGCCGGGATCGTTCCCCTCGCCATCGGCACCGACACCGGTGGCTCGGTTCGGGTGCCCGCGGCGCTGTGCGGCTGCTGCGGGCTGAAGGTGACCCACGGCCGGATCCCGCTCACCGGAGTGTTCCCGCTGGCCCCGTCACTCGACACCGTCGGGCCGATCGCCACCTGCGTCGCCGATCTGATCGCGGCCTACCTGGTGATGGCCGGCGAAGATCCAAGTGATCCCTGGTCGGCTCCGCGGCCGGTCACCTCGCCGGGACCGGCCGCTCGCCTTGCGGGTCTCAGGGTCGGAGTGCCCACGCCGTGGGCGGAACGCCCGCTGGATGACCCGGTCGCCGCCGGCTTCGCCACCGCCCTCGACCGCCTCGCCGCCGCCGGCGTCCGGGTGAGCCGTGTCGCCGCGCCCGCCCTCGATCCGAGCCGGCTGCCCCGAGCCTCGTACGCCGAGGTGGCAGCCGTGCATCGCGCCTGGTTCACCGAGGATCCCGGGCGCTACGGACCCTCGGTGCGCCACCGCCTGGCCGCGGACATGTCCCACACCCCCGACGCGATCACTGCGGCAGCAGCCTGGCGCGCCGGCCTGCGCCACGCCGCGGCGCGCGTATTCGCCGCGGTCGACGTCTTGGCGACTCCGACGGTCGCCGTGTCCCGCAAGGTGATC
>MELR01000016.1:1449-14941 GCA_001767695.1 Actinobacteria bacterium RBG_16_68_21 | reverse complement strand
TATCGACCTGCGCTGTCGTGGTTCACGGCACTGGTCAACCAGATGGGGGTGCCCGCCCTGGCACTGCCGATCGCGGTGAGTGGCTCCCCCCCGCCCTCTCTCCAGGTGATCGCTCCCTGGTGGGAGGAAGCCCGCCTGCTCGAAATCGGCCTCGCCCTCGAGGAAGCCGGAATCACCGCCACGACCGTCACAGCCTGAGAGCGCGCGGCAATAGGTCGCGGGTCCAATCAGGTTTCGACTTGCTGCAAACCGAAACCTGATCCCGGGGCGAGCCTATTGGCGCGCGCTCTAAATCGTGGTTGGACGGAATACGCGTACAATGCCGCCGTTGGAACATCCGGGGGACGAGTCGACAGTCGATCCAGCTCGGGCATGTGCTGCGGGCCGCGTCGTTTCACCCACAACCGAGGAGTAAGCCGGGCCGTGTCCGAAGCACCCACCACCGACATCACCGACATCCACGCCGTCGCCATTCGCTTCGCCGGCGACTCCGGCGATGGCATGCAGCTCGCCGGTACCCGCTTCACCGAGGCCTCGGCCATCTTCGGCAACGACCTCGCCACCTTCCCCAACTTCCCTGCAGAGATCCGCGCCCCCGCCGGGACTCTCCCCGGAGTCTCCTCGTTCCAGGTGCAGATCGCCGACCGCGACATCCTCACCCCCGGCGATCAGCCCGACGTCCTGGTGGCGATGAACCCGGCGGCCCTCATGGCGAACCTCCCCGACCTGGCGCCGGCGGGGACGATCGTGATCAACTCCGACGCATTCGATGAGCGCAACCTCACCCGCGCCGGATACACCACCAACCCGATCGAGGACGGCTCTCTGAACGCTTACCGGGTGTTGGCCGTCCCGATGGAGGAGATGACGAAGAAGGCGGTCGAAGGAACCGGCTTGAAGGGCCGGGGCGTCCTGCGGTCGAAGAACTTCTTCGCCCTCGGGCTGATGGGCTGGATGTTCGGCCGCCCCATCGACACCACGCTCGAGTGGATCACCAAGTACTACGGCAAGGAGCCCGACGTACAGGCTGCCAACGAGGCCGCCCTTCGAGCGGGATACAACGTGGGGCTGACCACCGAGATGTTCCGCAGTACCTATCGGGTACAGCGGGCCAAGATGCCGCCGGGTACCTACACCAACGTCACCGGGAATCAGGCGCTGGCATGGGGGATCATGGCCGCCGCTCAGGCCGCCCGCCTCCCGGTCTTCTACGCCTCGTACCCGATCACCCCGGCGTCGGACATCCTGCACGAACTTTCCCGGCACCGGAACTTCGGCGTGCGCACCTTCCAGGCCGAGGATGAGATCGCCGCCGTCGGCGCAGCACTCGGGGCGTCCTTCGGCGGGCACCTCGGGGTCACCGGCACCAGCGGCCCCGGTCTGGCGCTGAAGAGCGAGACGATCAGCCTGGCGGTGATGACCGAGCTGCCGTTGCTCATCGTCGATGTGCAGCGCGGCGGGCCTTCCACCGGTCTTCCCACCAAGACGGAGCAGGCCGATCTGCTCATGGCGATGTACGGACGACACGGCGAGGCGCCCCTCCCGATCGTCTCGGTGTCGTCTCCCGCCGACGCCTTCCTGGCGACGGTCGAGGCCGTGCGCATCGCCCTCAAGTACATGACTCCGGTGATCCTGCTCTCCGACGGCTACATCGCCACCAGCGCCGAGCCATGGAGGATCCCCGACCTGAGCACGCTCCCCGACATCAGCGTCCCGTTCGCCACGGTGAGCAACGATCCCGAACGATTCCTCCCCTACTTGCGTGATCCGCAGACGCTGGCGAGACCGTGGGCGGTACCCGGCACGCCGGGCCTGCAGCACCGCATCGGCGGGTTGGAGAAGGAAGACCGCACCGGCAACGTCTCGTACACCCCGGCCAACCATCAGAAGATGACACTGCTGCGCGAGCAGAAGATCGCCCGGATCGCCGACGACATCCCCGAGGTGGTCATCGACACCGACGCCGACGCCGACGTGCTGGTGATCGGCTGGGGATCCTCTTTCGGGGCGATCCTCGCCGGGGTGCGGCGGGTGCGGGCAAAGGGTCACAAGGTGGCCCGGGTCCATCTCCGGCATCTCAACCCCTTCCCCAAGAACCTCGGCGACATCGTCAAGCGATATCCCCGGGTGCTGGTCCCGGAACTCAATCGCGGCCACCTCTGGCGGTTGCTGCGTGCCGACTTCCTCATCGATGCGATCAGCTACTCCAAGGTGGAGGGTCGGCCGTTCAAGGCCGCGGAAATCGAAAGCAGGCTCATGGAGTTGATCGAGTCATGACCGACACCACCCAATACACGCGGCAGGACTGGCAGAGCGACCAGGAGGTCAGGTGGTGCCCGGGGTGCGGGGACTACACGATTCTCGCCTCGCTGCAGAACTTCATGGCCGATTTCGGGGTGGACCGGGAGAACGTCGTCTTCGTGTCCGGCATCGGGTGCGCCTCGCGGTTCCCCTATTACATGAACACCTACGGGATGCACGGGATCCACGGAAGGGCCCCTGCCATCGCCAGCGGCCTGGCGGTCGCCAGACCGGATCTGTCGGTCTGGGTGGTGACCGGAGACGGGGACGCGCTGTCCATCGGCGGCAATCACATCATTCACTCGATGAGGCGCAACATCAACATCAAGGTGCTGCTGTTCAACAACCAGATCTACGGCCTCACCAAAGGTCAGTACTCACCCACGAGCGAGCGGGGCAAGAAGACGAAGTCGAGCCCCTGGGGAGTGATCGACTATCCCTTCAACCCGGTGAGCCTCGCCATCGGTGCCGAGGCGACGTTCGTGGCCCGCACGATCGACATGGATCGCCCCCACACCCAGGAGATCCTGACGGCGGCGTACCAGCATCAGGGCTCGGCTTTTGTCGAGATCTACCAGAACTGCAACGTCTTCAACGACAAGGCGTTCATCGCGCTCACCGGCAAGGAGGAGCGCGATGTCAATCGGATCGTCCTCGAGCAGGACAAGCCGGTCGTCTTCGGACCCGACGATGCGATGGGGGTTGTAATCGAGCACGGGGAGGCACGCATCGTCGAGGTCGCCGACGTGGGCATCGATGCGATCCACGTGCACGACGCCACCGTGGAGAACGCCGGCGCGGCCTTCGCCCTCAGCCGCCTGAGCCACGGTCCGACCGGACCGACACCCATCGGCATATTCCGGTCGGTGGATCGTTCGACCTACGCGAGCGACCTCCAGCAGCAGATCCACGATGCTCAGGCGGCGCGTGGACCCGGTGATCTGGCGTTGCTGATCGCCGGCGCGGGGACGTGGGAAGTCTCCGATTGAGCCCGCGGGCCGTCCCGCCGCAGTGACCGCGACCATCTCCGTCGCCTACACGAAGTGGGACGGGACGCTCCACTGGCACTTCACCATGTTCCCGCTCGGTGAGGACGACCATGGATTGTGGCTCGGCGCTCCCGACGGCACCGCGGTCACCCGGGGCACGGAAACACCTATTCGGTCGCCCGCCTTTGCGCTATTGATCCCGCGGTCCGGGTGGTGGACGTCGGTCTGGAACGAGGCGACCTCCGACGGCACCGGGTTCTCCTTCGAGGTGTATGCGGACGTGTGCACCCCACCGGAACGGAAAGGTGATGTCGTCGACGCGATCGATCTCGACCTCGATGTCGCCAGGCATCGCGACGGCTCCACGATTCTCCTCGACGAAGACGAATTCGAAGACCACCGCCGGGCCTACGCCTACCCCCCGCGGGTCGTCGACCAGGCGAGGGCAGCCGCAGCCGAGCTCTTCGGGCGAGTGGAGGACCGGCTCGAGCCGTTTGGGTCAACCGGCGAGCGGTGGCTGACACGAGCAGTCGCCCTGGGCTGACGCCAACCGCCCGGCCATCCCGCCTGCCGTAGCCTGACCAGCGATGCCACAAGGAGGCCGAGCGTGATCGCATTCGTCGTCGTGTTCCGCAAGCTGTTCGCCGCCCTCAGGGAGGGATTCAAGGACCCGGCCTTCCGGGGGATCCTGCAGCTGACTCTCATCCTCTTGCTCACCGGGACGATCTTCTACGCCCGGGTCGAGGGGTGGAGGCTCCTCACCTCGCTGTACTTCAGCGTGATCACGTTGACCACCGTCGGCTATGGAGACTTCACCCCCCACACGGCCGCCGGGAGGATCTTCACGATCTTCTACGTCCTGATCGGACTCGGCATCGTCATCTCACTCGCCACCCAGATCGCGACCCACGCCGCGCAACGACGGACATGACGAGTCCGACTTCCCGTCGAAAAACCGGTGGGCGACGATAGGAGACGATGGCCGCCACCGCCCTGATCGATTACCTGCCGGTCGTCACCACATTTGTGGCGTTCGGCTTCGCGGTGGTGCTGTACCGCCACTGGCAGCGCAATCCCGGGGCGCGGCACCTGTTGTGGTGGACCGTCGGCGTGATCACGTTCGGGCTCGGCACCCTCACCGAGGCCGCGGTGGCCCTGTGGGGGTGGCATCCCTGGCTGTTCCGTGCCTGGTACATCAGCGGGGCACTGCTCGGCGGCGCTCCCCTTGCCCAGGGAACGGTGTACCTGGTGCACACCAGGAGGACCGCCGACCGCCTGGCCGTGGCGCTCGTCGGGTTCGTGGCGGCGGCGGCGACGTTCGTGCTCCTCACCCCGGTCACCCCGATGGCGTCCGATCCGGGCCTGCTCACCGGAAGAGTCATGGGATGGTCCTGGGTGCGGGCCTTCACACCGTTCGTCAACACGTACGCCGTCGGGTATCTCGTGGGCGGGGCAGCCTGGTCTGCCCTCCGCCATCGCCGCGCCGGCGGGGACGGGTCGGGACGGGCAATCGGCAACGCGTTGATCGCTCTCGGAGGCCTCGCTCCGGCGGTCGGCGGGCTCTTCACCCGATTCGGACGGACGCAGGTGCTCTCCGGCACCCTGCTCGTCGGTCTCGTTCTCATCTGGCTCGGCTACCGAAGGATCGAAGCGGACAAGCGATGACCGACTGCTCGCCTAGGCCTTCTTCCACCAGAGGGTGACGACCTCCCGCTCGGGCTCACCGAGGACCAGCCATCCATCCCCGGTGGGATGGATGTCGGGCTCGAGAAGCGCAGCAGCTTCGATCGAGCGCGACGGGGGGACCAGAAGCCGCCTTCGGTAGAACGCCAGCAACTCGGCGGCGTCGCTGAAGCGCAGCCCCGGGGGGCCACTCCACCACAGCCGTTCCGGGGTCACCCCGACGACCTCCTCGACCACGGCCACGAAGTCCTCCACCGTCGGACGGGTCGGCCGCTCCAGGCCGTGGATATCCCGGAAGTAGCGCGATAGTCCGGACCAGGGATGACGCGGCGTCATCTCGATCACCACGGCGCGCCTCGCCGCCTGGTGCAGGGCTTCCACGAAGGGCCCGATTCCGGCCACGTCGTAGACGACATGGCCCGACACCGCGACATCGTGGTGCCCCGCATTGCCCGCCACCTGGGGCCAAGACCCGATGACTCTCGTGACCTCGATCCCGGCTTTTGCAGCCTGCTCGGCGAGGGCCCGAGCCATGCGCTCGTCCCGCTCGACCGCGGTGACTCGATGACCGCGCCGGGCGACGGCAATCGCCAGCCGGCCGGCCCCCGCGCCGACGTCGATGGCGCTCCCGCCCGCACCGATCAGGCGGTCGACTCTGTCGACCGTCGGAGAATCCTCACCGGATACCGCCTCGGATCGCCGGGACCGCTCGTACAGCGCCGCCGGCCACTCGTACGGTGAGTCGGCGACGGCATCGATCAACCGTTGCGGGATGGCCCAAGCCTCGAGCGATTCCCGCCAATGCTCGCGCGCCGCGGTCTGCACCCCTCGATCGTACGCACCCGGACCGCCCGCCATCCGGGAGGATCGCCGCGGATACCTGCCGCCCGCTCAGATCCCGGCAAACAGGTCAGGATCGGCCGCGTTGGCCCCGACGGTGGTGAACACCCTGACGAAGACCTCCTCGCCCAGGAAGTCGAGCAGCTGCTCCTCCGGCATCGTCCGGATCCACGACTCCGGGCCGAACTGGGTCACATGTTCCAGTAGGGCCGCATGCTTCTGCTTGGCCCAGGGGCGCACGTCCCGGTGGGTGGTGATGTGGGTGGGAAGCGTCCCCGAAGAGGGCTCCGGCTCCTCGGCCTGCACCGCCGCCCCCAGGTCCTGGGCCAGCCTGCGCCGAACGCGCCGCATGCGCTCTCGCGACCAGGTCGCCCAGAAGAGACGCGCCGGTTGCCAGGGCTGCTCTCCCTCGATCAGAGGAAATCGTCCGACGTCCGCCGCCCCGAAGTACGCGGCGGTACCAACCCGATGGGTCTGGATGTGGTCGGGATGCCCGTAGCCCCCATAGGGGTCGTAGGCGGTCATCACCTCCGGCCGCCGGGCTCGGATCACCCGGACCAGCCGTCCCACCGCCTCCATGAAGTCGGCGTTCCAGAACGCCAGGGAGTCGCCGTTGTCGCCGGTGCCCAGCATCCCCGAGTCCCGGTAGCCGAGAAACACGACGTCGTCGACTCCGAGCGCGGCACAAGCAGCCCGCTCCTCCACCTCGCGGATCTCACCGAGGCGGTGTCGGATCTCGTCGGCGTCGGTACGGTTGTGGATCTCGCCGGCCTCCCCCCTGGTGGCGGTGACCACCGTGACCCGGACGCCCTGGGCGGCATATTCGGCAAGGGTGCCCCCCATCGAGATCGACTCGTCGTCGGGGTGTGCGTGAAAAGCGAGGAGACCGGCCATGGAGGCGCCAGGCTAACCGCCTCCCGGAATGACCAACCCGGAGACGGCGCCGGTAGATTGGTCGATCCACCCCTCATGCGTATCGGCCGCACCATCCTCACTCTCGCCGTGGTCGTCGTCACCGCCGCTCCGGCCGAGGCGACGCTCCTCACGACGATCCCGGCACCCACCCGCGATGGCCGCGCCCGACTCGTGATCCACGCCGCCGGCGACGTGAACCTCGACCCCGGATTCACGCCGACGTTGGCCGCCGGTGACTACGGCCTCCCCTGGAGCGGTATGGAGGGCCTCTTCCTCCGCGACGACCTGACCATCGTCAACCTCGAGTGTGACCCCTCAGAACGCGGCACGCTGCTGTCGACCAAGCCGTTCTCATTCCGTTGCCCACCGGCCGCGCTGCTCCCGATGCACCTCGCCGGCATCGACGTCGTCTCGCTGGGCAACAATCACTCTGGCGACTACGGCACCGCGGGACTCCTCGACGGGCGAGACAACACTGCCGCTGCCGGGCTCAATCCGGTGGGAGCGGGTGAGAGTCTGGCTGCGGCGAATCAGGCGGCCCTCCTGCAGGTCGAGGGATGGACGATCGCCGTGCTCGGCTTCTCCGCGGCCAGCGGCATCGCCTACGACTGGCCGTACACCGCCGAGGACTACGCCAACCTGCGCAGCAGGTGGTACGCCACCGCCTCGGGACCCGGGGTGGCGCCGGCGACCGTCGCCAACATGACGGCAGCCGTCGCCGCCGCCCGGGAGCAGGCCGATCTGGTGGTGGTCATGCTCCATCAGGGGGTCGACAACGAGACCGGACTCCCTTTTCCGAATGAGGTCGAGCGGGCCCACGCCCTCATCGATGCCGGCGCCGACGTGGTGTTCGCCCACCATCACCATCGCCTGCTCCCTCTCGAGACCTACCGGAACCGGCCGATCTTCTACGGGCTGGGCAATTTCGTGTGGCCGCGCACCGAGCCGATCCGCGACATCACCGCGGTAGCCGAGGTGGTCGTGTCTCCCGACGGCACGCTGACGGCGCGGCTCATCCCGGCGATCATTCTGACCTCCGGACGCCCCGTTCTCGTGGGCATTCCCGATTACCAGGTGCGCTCCGACCGGGCCCTGATCCGCTGATCGATCCCGTCCGGCGCACAAAATCCTGGCTGTGGCAGGATTCGAGTGATGGGCGTAACCGCAATTTCGGTTTTCGCGATCTCGAACCTATCGTCGTGATTTCTTGCCGGCGCCAAACCTCCGGGGTCGGCTCAGGTGAGGGTCGAAACCGGCCGAAGACGGGAGCGACATGAAGACGAGCATGATGAGGCGCAGCAGCCTCGCCACCGTGGTGATCGCGGTGTTTCTTGCGACGGTCGCCCCGGTGGCGCTGGCCAACCACGAGACGCCGCACAACGGGACCATCCATGACTACGGCGACATGGTGGAATACGACCTCGTCTTTCCCGTCGCCGGGCCGAACGGCTACGTCGACAGTTTCTTCGCCGCCCGCGGGAGCGGGATCCATCACGCCACCGACATCATGGCGGACAAGATGACGCCGGTGGTGGCGGCCCACGACGGGGTCGTCACCAGGATCAATGGGTCCGGCAATCAGTCCTGGATCGATACCTATGGACGCTGCTGCACGATCCACATCACCCACGACGACGGGTGGGAGTCGGTGTACATCCACCTCAACAACGACACCCCGGGCACGGATGACGGGCAGGGCTGGGGCATCGCCCCTGACATCGCCCTCGGCGTGACCGTCCATGCCGGGCAGGTGATCGGCTACGTCGGAGACAGCGGCAACGCCGAGGGCACCGCGCCCCATCTGCACTTCGAGTTGTACGACAGCGAGGGGATCGCCGTCGATGCCTACAACGCGCTCCGGATCGCCGAGGGAGAGACTCCCGCTGCGGTTTGCGAGGCTCCCAACGCCGGGGCACTCGACACGCTGCTCGAAGGCTCGGATCTCCTCCAACTCGGTTCACGAGGGAACGGCGTGAAGCAGCTGCAGCGCTTCTTGAGCGCGCTCGGCTATCAGACCGGGCCGATCGACGGGGTCCTGGGACCCTTGACGGTGGGCGCGGTCCGTGCCTTCCAGGAAGGGCGGGGGATAAGCCCCGACGGTGTGGTGGGCACGACCACCCGCCGGCACATCAAGACGGTCTCCGAGGTCATGCCGGCGATGCCGGTCCTCGACCAACAGGGACGGGTCATTCGTCCGGGAACCCGCGGAGGCGACGTCCGGGATCTCCAGCTGTTGCTGGCCGCCGCCGGATTCGACCCCGGCCCCCTCGATGGCGTGTACGGCGGCCGGACCGAGGCATCGGTGGCTGCGTTCCAGGCGACCTACGGCAGCCTGGTGGTCGATGGCAAGGTGGGTCCGAACACCAGAGACGCGCTCGCCGCCTACCTGGGGCTGGGTGACTACCGGGCTTGCTCCTGAGCAGTGCCACGGCCCGACGACTCGCCTGCGCCGGCGCGCTTGCGTTGCTGGCCGCCTGCGGCTCGACTCCGCCGCCGACCACCGCGGATTACCTCGACGAGGTTGCCGGGATCACGGCGGCACTGACGCGCAACTCGGTGGCGGCCCTGCCCCAGGGGGCGACCCCGACCCGCCTGCAGGTGGACACCATCCAGGGGCTTCGCGGTGCCGCCCTCGCCGACATCTCGGCGCTGGTGCCCACCGACGAGATCCGGCCCGAGCACCTGGCGCTGATCGGAGCCCTGGAAGACCTGGTGATGGCGGGACGGGCGTTTCTCGACGGCACCGCCGGTCTCGATCAGACCGAATTCGTGACGGCACTCGACGTGTCGACCGAAATCGACGCCCTGGCCGCCGACGTCCACGCGGCGTGTTTCGCTCTGGAGAAGCGGTCCATCGAGTTGGGGCATCCCGTCGATCTGGCGTGCTGACGGCGCCCGGCGGCGGGTAGCCTCATTGCCTCTTGCCCCCCGATCGCTTTACTCACACCGTCGACGTCCCCGTCTCTCCGAAGGTGGTGTGGCGCGCCCTGCAGCTGCCCGCGACCTGGAAGGGTATCGGGCCGATCGACGAGGTCTGGGATGCCACCCACGACCCCGACGACACATTGACGGGTTATCGGTGGAGTGCCAGGGCCGCCGGCCGGCATTGGGAAGGCACCGCCCGCCGGACGGCGATGGAGCCGGGGAGTTCCCTGCGCCTCGCCCTCGACTCCACGGAGATCACCGGGGCGATCGAGGTGACGATCGCCCCCGGCGCGTCCGCCCGGGTCACGGTCACCCTCGAGGCAGCGCCCCGCGGAATGCTGGCAACCCTGTTCTGGGGCGTTGTCGGCGAGGCCCTGCGCCGGGGGATCGCCACCCAGGTCGAGGAGTTCGCGGCGCGCCTGGCGAATGATCGCGAGTCGGACCCCGGCCGCCCCTAGTCCGCGGACTCGGCGTCGGCCAGCGCCTGCGCCAGTCGCCGGGCGTCGTCGACACCACCCTCACTGATCTCGGCGCGGTCGGTGAGCAGGGTCACCTCGTTGCGAAACACCTGCAAGAAGCCCCCGTGAATCGCCAGGGTCACCGTGGTCCCATCGGCGGCCCTGATCAGCGACGAACCGGTAGCCAGTGCCGCCATCAGCGGCTCGTGATCGGCGAGCACGCCCATCTCGCCGTCGGTCGTCCGGGTGATCAGGGTCGTCACCTCGCCCGACCACACCACCGCCTCCGGAGAGACGACGTCGAGGTGGAAGGACTTAGCCATTGACGGATCTCCGATCCGTCAATGGCCGCTGCCCGCTGTCCGCCACCCGCAAGACCCGAGATCCCGACTTCGCGCATCTTGCGGGAAGCGGGAAGCGGGAAGCGGGAAGCGACCTCATGCGTCGGCCATCTCCTTGGCCGTGGCCAGCACGTCGTCGATTCCCCCCTGGTTGTAGAACGCCTGCTCCGGCACGTGGTCGACCTCGCCGTCGACGATCATCCGGAACGAGCGAATCGTGTCCTCGAGAGGAACGGTCTTGCCAGGAAGTCCGGTGAACTGCTCGGCGACGAAGAAGGGCTGGGAGAGGAACCGCTCGATGCGCCGGGCTCGGGCCACTGCCAGCTTGTCGTCCTCGGAGAGTTCGTCGATACCGAGAATGGCGATGATGTCCTGCAGGTCCCGATAGCGCTGCAGGATCTGCTGCACTTGCCGGGCGGTGTCGTAGTGCTCGTCGCCGACGATTCGGGGATCGAGAATGCGCGACGTGGAGTCCAGCGGGTCGACCGCCGGGTAGATGCCCAACTCGGAGATCTTGCGGCTCAACACCGTGGTGGCGTCGAGGTGGGCAAAAGTCGTCGCCGGCGCCGGGTCGGTGAGGTCGTCCGCCGGCACGTAGATCGCCTGGAGCGAAGTGATCGCGTGGCCCTTCACCGAAGTGATCCTCTCCTGAAGGGCACCCATCTCGTCGGCCAGAGTGGGCTGGTAGCCGACCGCCGACGGCATCCGGCCCAGCAGGGTGGACACCTCGGAGCCCGCCTGGGTGAACCGGAAGATGTTGTCGATGAACAGGAGCACGTCCTGGCCCATCTCATCGCGGAAGTACTCCGCCATGGTGAGCGCCGACAGCCCGACCCGGAGGCGAACGCCCGGTGGTTCGTCCATCTGCCCGAACACCAGTGCCGCCTTGTCGATCACCCCCGAGTGCGTCATCTCACCGAACAGGTCGTTGCCCTCACGGGTGCGCTCGCCGACACCGGCGAACACCGAGACGCCGCCGTGCTCGGTGGCCACCCGGTGGATCATCTCCTGGATGACGATCGTCTTGCCGACTCCCGCCCCGCCGAACATGCCGATCTTGCCGCCCTGGACATAAGGCTCGAGCAGGTCGATCACCTTGATCCCGGTGTGGAACATCTCCCGCTGCGAACCGACGTCTTGAAACCTCGGCGACGGGCGGTGGATCGGCCACCGCTTGTCGAAATGGATGCTGGACGGGTCGACGTCGAGGGTCTCACCGAGCACGTTGAACAGGTGGCCGAGGGTCTCCGGACCAACCGGAACCGAGATCGGCGCGCCGGTGTTGCGCGCCCGGGCACCGCGCACCAGGCCGTCGGTGGGCTTCATGGCGATGGCCCGCACCCGTCCCTCACCGATGTGCTGCGCCACCTCGGCGACGACCGTCTGGGTCGCACCCTCGACGGTGACCTCGAATTCGATGGCGTCGTAGATCTCCGGCATGGCGTCGGGTGGGAACTCCACGTCGACGACGGGTCCGGCGACCCTGACGATGCGGCCGGTGCTCACTGCCTCTGTCACTTTTCGTCTCCTGTGTCCTCTGGCCCTTCGCCCGACGGCTCCGGCCTCATCCGCGGGTGAGCGCCTCGGCGCCCCCGACGATCTCGGAAATCTCGGTGGTGATCTCGGCCTGCCGGGCCTGGTTGGCCTGACGGCTCAGCAGCCGGGTCAATTCCTCGGCGTTCTCCGTGGCCGCCTTCATGGCCCGGCGGCGGGCGGCGTGCTCGGACGCCGAAGCATCGAGGAGCACGCCAAACGCGGTCGCCTCCACGTAGCGAGGCAGCAGCTTCCCGAGGATCTCGTCCGCCGACGGCTCGTAGGTGTAGCCGATCGGACCACTCCCCTCGGTGTCGGCCGTGGCCGCCGGCGGCTCGATGGGGAGCAGCAGGAACGACGTCGCCCGTTGGGTGAGGGCCGACACATACCGGGTCGAAAAGACCTCGACGGCATCGATGGTTCCCTCGGCGTAATCGTTCATCAGGATGTTGGCGATCGCCCGGGCGTCGCCATACCCCGGGGTGTCGGTGACACCCAGGAACGCCTTCTCGATGCGGTACCCGCGGTACCTGAAGTAGGACTGGGCCTTCTTGCCGACCACGTACACCCGGCTATCGGTGCCTGCCTTCTTGAGTTCGATGAGCCGGGTCTCGGCCAACCGCAGGACGTTGGTGTTGTAGGCGCCGGCGAGACCACGGTCGGAGGTGACGACGAGTACCGAGGCGTTGCGTACCTCGCGGGCCTCGAGCAGCGGATGCGAGGCGCCGCCGGAGGCGGCGGCCACATTGCGGATGACCTCGTTCATCTTGCGGGTGTACGGCTGGGACGCCGTCACCCGCTGTTGTGCTTTTACGATCCGCGACGCGGCGATCAACTCGAACGACCGCGTGATCTTCGTCGTCGAGCGGACGCTGCGGATGCGTCGCTGGATCAGGCGGAGCTCGGCACTGGCCATCGGTCAGTCCCCCAGGAAGCGGTCGGCGAACTCGTTGATTGCCCGGTCGAGCTCGGCGCGGTCGGGAAGCTGGCCGGTGGACTCGATCGACTCGATCAACGGGGCGTACCGGGTGCGCATGTAGTCGGTGAGGCCCTTCTCGAACTCGGCGATCCGCTCTACCGGCACCTTGTCCATGTGCCCGTTGGTCACCGCGTAGATCGACACCACCTGGTCGGCGACCTGCACGGGCTGGTACTGGCGCTGCTTGAGCACCTCGACGACCCGTCGGCCCCGCGACAGCTGCGCCTGGGAGGCCGCGTCGAGCTCCGAACCGAACTGGGCGAACGCTTCGAGCTCGCGGAACTGGGCAAGGTTGAGTCGCAGGGTGCCGGCGACGCTCTTCATCGCCTTGATCTGGGCATTGCCTCCCACCCGCGACACGGAGATCCCGGCGTTGATCGCCGGGCGCACGCCGGAGTAGAACAGGTCGGTCTCCAGGTAGATCTGGCCGTCGGTGATCGAGATCACGTTCGTTGGGATGTATGCCGACACGTCTCCGGCCTTGGTCTCCACGATCGGCAAACCGGTCAGCGACCCTCCGCCCAGTTC
>MELR01000016.1:0-1295 GCA_001767695.1 Actinobacteria bacterium RBG_16_68_21 | reverse complement strand
CACCAGGGCGTGCTGGCCGTTGTACATGTAGTGCTGGCCGATGGCCGAGCCCGCATAGGGGGCATACATCTGCAGAGCCGGAGCCGCCGAGGCCGCGGCGTTGACCACCACCGTGTATTCCATTGCGTCGTTCTGTTCGAGGACCTCGACCACCTCGGCCACGGTCGATGCCTTCTGACCGATGGCGACGTAGATGCACTTGACGCCGGTGCCCTTCTGGTTGATGATCGTGTCGACCACGACAGCCGTCTTGCCGGTGCCGCGGTCGCCGATGATCAGCTGCCGCTGGCCGCGACCGATCGGGGTCATGGCGTCGATGGCCTTGATGCCGGTCTGCAGCGGCTCCTTCACCGGTTGGCGGTCGACGACCGAAGGGGCCTGGACCTCGAGCAGCCGTCGCTCGGTGGTGGCGATCGGGCCCTTGCCGTCGATCGGGTTTCCCAGGGGGTCGATGACCCGGCCGAGCAGGGCGTCACCCACCGGAACCGAGAGCACCCGACCCGTCTGGCGTACCTGATCACCCTCTTGGACGTGGGATGCCTCGCCCATGATCACCGCACCGATCGAATCCTCGTCGAGGTTGAGCGCCACCCCGAGCAGACCGCCGGGGAATTCGAGCAGCTCGCTCGCCATGGCGTTGGGAAGGCCGGCCACTCGGGCGACACCGTCGCCGATGGTGGTCACGTACCCGACCGTGGCCGCCTCGAGAGACGGATTCCATCCGTCGAGGTTGCGGCGCAGCGCCTCGGTGATCTCCTGGGGGTTGATGGTCAGCTCGGCCATGGATTGCTCTCCTCAGCGCCCGATCAGGGTCTCTCGAAGTTCTTGCAGACGGTGGCTCACCGAACCGTCGATCACGACGTCACCCACCCGGGCGACGATGCCGCCGAGCACCGAGGGATCGACGACGGTCTTCACCTCGACTTCCTTGCCCGTGGCTCTGCTCAGGGACGCCGCCAGGCGGGCGATGGTGGCCTCGTCGAGTTCGACCGCACAGCGCACCTCGGCGAGCACCCGCCGCTGGGCGGTGGCGGCGCGCTCGGCCAGCCGGTCGGCCACCGCGGGGAGTTCTGCCGCCCGGCCGATGCCGACCACGAAGTTGACCAGGCTCACCGCCAGCGGCGATGACTTGCCCCCGAGCAGATCGTCGACGATCGCCTTCTTGCGCTCATAGGGCAGCCGGGGATCGGTGAGGGCGTCGCGGAGGTCGTTGGACGACTCGAAGGCGCGGGCGATCCGGAACAGCTCGTCGCCGATGCGATCGAGCTCGCCCTCCGCCTTGGCGAACTCGAGGA
>MELR01000015.1:128664-128957 GCA_001767695.1 Actinobacteria bacterium RBG_16_68_21 | reverse complement strand
TACTTCTGGGGCCCGGTCCAGGGGCCCGACGAGTTCCCCGCCATCATCGAAGAGGGCTTGGACGCGGGCGGCATCGACTGGCCCACCCTGGCCAGATTGCCCGCGATCCTCGCCAGCATCCCCAACGCCTAACAAACCACCTCCCGGCGGAGCCCCCAACACAATCCGGCCCCACGGCTCGGGCACAGGAAAAGAAGATCCACCCAGCGAAGGAGCTGGGCACTGCGATCGGAGGGGAATCCAAGACCAATCTACCGCCGCGAGGACTAGCTTGCTGACTCAAAGTGTCTCGC
>MELR01000015.1:119855-128651 GCA_001767695.1 Actinobacteria bacterium RBG_16_68_21 | reverse complement strand
AGACGCCCAGGCCCGAATTGCGCCGAGCGCGCACCACGAGTAGAAACCAAACGAAACAAGCGATCGCTACCCGATTCGACGAGGCCTGACCGTTACGGCGGCCTCAAGGACCGCCGCAACGCTTCCGGCTTCCCGCCAACCCGCTACCGCCTGCACATGTCGTGCTCCGTGCTACCGCTTCGCCTAGAGTTCCTCCGACCAAGGAGGGGGTTTCATGGCGACAAGGCGTTGGTTGACCGCGATCGTGGCTCTGCTGCTCATCGCATCGGCATGCGGGGACGACAGCGTTGCCCCGACGACAACGGACGGGGAATCCTCGACGGCGGCGACGACCACCGAGGCGACGTCATCGACCGCGGCGGCCTCATCCACTGCGGCGACCACCACAACAACCGCCACGCCGCCCGAGGTCGAGGACCCGATCGACCTCGACGACCTGACGCTGTACGACGAGCCGGCTGACACCTCGTATCGGGTGACCCTCTTCTTCCACTTCCGGGCCGAGACGGACGCCGGGACTGTCGACGGGACGCAGCTCGTGGATGGCGGGAAGCTGCTCGACCCGGTTCGCTTCGAGCTGACCGGACAGGCGGAAGGAGATGCCACCGGCCCGCAGTGCTTCGAGTTCCACAATCTCCCCGGCTTCGTGGACCCCTACGAGGTCTACCTCAACGACGGAGGGTTCCTCACCGGGGAAGCCTCATTGCTCGCCGAGGGACTCGGCGTCAATGATCGACTGGTCGATCGCTACGCGATCACCATGGACAACATCGATCCCACGGATCCGGCAGGCAGCGAGGTCGATGAGCTCACCGAGGCCTACCTCGACATCGACCGGGAGGGTCGGTTCGTGGTCCAGTTGGTCCTCAACGGACGGGGACGGAGTGCATTGCTCACCGGCCAGCCGTCGCTCATCGGCGACGTCGATTACGCGCTCAACTTCTCGGAGTTCGGCACGGTGCAGACCCTGCAGGCGCCCGTAGGCTGCTGAGCAGACCACCTTCGGCGGCCCCCGGCCGGACAGTCGAAGTCCGCTTGCGGTCGACTTGTGCGAGCATCAGAGCGTGGACACCGCCGCCATCGCCAAGGAGTTGGCTGCACGCCGCAACGCGCTGCAGGCCGATCTCGACCGCTTCATCGCTCCCCCCGAGCCGGGGGCGACCGTCGGGTTCGGCAAGAGGATCGGAGACGGCACCACCGAGGCGGTGGAACGGCTCAACACCACGGCCATGGCGCGCTCGGTCACCAAGTCCCTGGCCGACGTCGATCGGGCGCTCGCCAAGATCGCCGACGGCAGCTACGGCGTGTGCGACACGTGCGGCGATGTGATACCCGACAACCGCCTGGAGGCCCTACCGGCGACGTCGCAGTGCGTCCGCTGCAGTTCGGCGACCTGACGGGTCAGAAGACCCGGCGCAGCATCGTGGCGAATCCCACTTCCCGGCCGATCACCACGACGTCCATGGTCAGGGCAACCCCCCAGTGGAGGAACCACCCCCACAGGAACGATTTCGACTTGAGGGCGAGATACCCGAGGACAAAGCCGGCGATGATCGCCGCGAAGGTCTCCGGGTAGGGCTTGCCGAAATGGATCATCACGTACGGGATGACCATCACCGGTATGGCGTAGTACCCGAGGCGTGGGTAGAGCCCGAACAGCATGAATCCCCGGAAGAACGTCTCCAGCCCGAGGAACTGCAACCCGTAGAAGAGCTCCCACCCCCAGAAGTGCCATCCCCCCTCGGCGGCCGCCGCGTAGAAGGGGTACTTCGCCTGAAAGGCCCCGAAGCTCGACGCCACGAACAGCACCGGGACCATGAATAGGAACCCGAGGGCGTAGGGGCGGAACTGCGACCACTGGCCCCGGATCCGGAATCCCCAGTCGTAGGGGCGATCGCCCAGCACGAAGCGGATGACCGCCAGCGGGACCGCCACCCGGAGCACCAGGCTGCTGACCCCCCAGAACTGGTACGGCAACAGCTCATGGAAGGGGCGGTAGCCCGCCCCCAGGGCTTCGGCGACCCTCAGATGGAGCCACGAGTCGCGAAATCGCTCCGGGAGCCCCCAGTACTCGAATACCACCAGCAACACGGTGACGGTGATGAACACCACCAAGCTGCGGCGATCGATCCGGGGGCCGTCGCCCGCCGGGATCAGTGTCGGCTGTGGAAGATCGGCCACGCCAGGACGCTACCCGCAAGACGTTACCCGTTACCCGTTGCCACCTCGTGTTTGGCGGACCGCGTCGGGTTACCATCGTCGAACGCGAAAACCGGGGAACCATGCGGCCAATCTGGAAGGGCGCCATCTCATTCGGCCTCGTCACCATCCCGGTGGGGCTCTATGCCGCCACCGAGGATCGTCGCCCCAAGTTCCGCCAGCTACGCAAGGGCGATCATGCCCGCATCCGCTACAAGCGAGTCTCCGAGGCTGACGGAGAAGAGGTCCCCTACGAGGAGATCGTCAAGGGGTACGAGTTCGAAAAGGACCGGTACGTCGTCTTCACCGACGACGAGCTCGAGGCGGCACTCAAGGCCAAGGGTGCCGGCACGGTCGACGTGGTGCAGTTCGTCGAGGCCGCCGAGATCGACCCGATCTATTACCGGTCGTCCTACTACCTCGCTCCCGAGAAGACCGGCGTCAAGGCGTACCGGATTCTGCGCGACGCCCTGGCCGCCAAGGGAATGGTGGGTCTCGCCCGGGTGGCGATCCGGGATCGCGAGTACCCGGCGACCATCCGATCCGAAGACGGCGTCCTGGTCATGGAGACCATGTATTGGCCCGATGAGATCCGTGAGCCGGAGTTCGAAGAGCTGGCCGACCCCCCCGAGGTCCGGCCCGAGGAGGTCAAGATGGCCGAGATGATCATCGACAACCTCACCTCGCCCTTCGACCCCACCCAGTGGGTGGACGATTCCCGGGAGGCGGTCGAAGAGGTCGCCCGCCGCAAGATGGAAGGCGAGGAGATCGTCGCCCCACCCGGCGCCGCCCAACCGGCGGGGGTCGTCGACCTGATGGAGGCCCTCAAGGCGAGCGTGGAGGCGACCAAGGCGAAACGCAAGGCCGGCTGACCTCGCGGAAGCAGTTCGCCGTCATCCGTTTCGCATTTCCAGCTTTCGACACAAGGCCTCGCCGGTGACCTTCGACTCTGGCGGTCCGCCCTGGGGGTGATTCGCTGATCGCACAGCTGCAACAGCGGGGTGGATCGTCGCGATGCTGCGCTCCCAGTTCACCCGTTTCGGGCGCTCCGGTCTGCGGGGGTACGTGTTGCTTCTCGCCCTCTTCGTCCTGCCGACGGCGACTCTCGCCGCGCTCGGAGACGTACCGCCCGCCCACGCCGAGACACCGACCTGTGGGGCCCTGGCTGCCACCATCATCGGCACGTCGGGCAATGATGACCTGGTCGGAACCGACGGTCCCGATGTGATCGCCGGCCTCGGTGGCAGCGACGTCATCCACGGCATGGGTGGCGACGATCTCATCTGTGGCGGCGGCAAGGCGGACGATCTCTCCGGTGGCCCCGGAAACGATCGGCTCTGGGGCGGCGGCGGCAACGACGTCATTGACGGCGGAGCGGGCGCCGATCGCGCCGTCGGCGGCTCGGGAACCGACGCCTGCGCCGGAACAGAGACCACCAAGTCCTGTGAGGCGGTTCCGCCCGCCGGTTGTACCGCCGATCCTGTGGTCGAGGCGATTGCCGACACGAGCAATGTCACGCTGATCGGCAGCAATGCCTTCGCGACCTCATCGTCACTGCTCATCGACGGTGAAGGCCGGCGGCTCTCGTTCGTCGCCGAGTTACGCAACGACACCTCCGGGACGATTCGGCTGGGCCGTGCCACCATCACGATCTACAACGCCTCGGGGCACGAGATCGGCACGCGGTACCCCTACGCGATGGCGGACTCCCTCAAGCCGGGGCAAACGACGGTGCTGAGCGAGACGATGCCTTCACTCCTCTACTTCACCGGCGAGACCAACGGCTTCCCCGGAGGGTGGGCATCGTGGAAGCTGACCCTCCATGCCACGATGGGCCAGCCGTCTCCGTACGACGACGTGATCGTCCCGAGCAAGCTGCGGTCGCTCAAGCCGGGGTCGGGCGGCGGACTCGAGGGTTCGGGAAAGGCGAAGAACTCACTGGGGCATGACACCGACTCGATCGGCTGGTGGGTGGCGCTCCACGACTCGGCCGGCGGCCTTCTCAACGTGGCCGGCGACTACTCGTACGACGCCCTCGCGCCGGGAAGCTGGGCCTCCTTCGAGGTGACCATCTGGTCGGACGAGCCGACCTGCTTCCAGAGCGTCACGTGGGGGGCGGCCGGGTCGTAGTCCCGCTCGGCTCTCATCCCGCCTAGAGCAGCTCCTCGGCTGCGGCCGGAGCCGCAGGATGCCGGCCCGGGCGAAGTGCTCCGATGTAGACACCGACCAAGACGATCATTCCGCCGAGTACGCCGCTAAGGGTGATGCTCTCGCCGGCGATGACTGCACCAGCGATCATCGCCACCACCGGAAACAGCGGCGTCATGTAGGCGACGCCAGACGCGGTCCACCGAGCCAGCGTGAACAGGATCAGCCCGAAGAGCCCGACCGACCCGAGGACGACCAGGTACGCAAGAGCGGCCCACGTCTGGCCGGCCGTGGGGACGATCCACCGCTCCCCCGAGACCAGCGACACTGCGAGCAGCAGGCACGCACCGAGTGCCATCGCGGTGGCATTCGTCGCCATCGGGTGCACCGGCGGAACAACCTTCATGATGACCACTGCCTCGGCAGCGGCAAGGGTCGCTCCAAGGACAGCGAGTAGGCGGACCATGGGTATGTCGCTGCCGGGAGCGGGGTTGGCGAGCACAATGATCCCGACGACCACCGTCATCGCCCCCAACATGCCTCGACGGGTAAACCGTTCCAGCCGATGGAGGCCGGCGAGCCCGATCGTGACCAGAGGGGTCGACGCGAAGATCACCGCCGCAACCCCGGCTGACAGCTCCTGAAGCGCCCAATACATCAGGGCGTAGGTGACCGCGAAGGAGAGCACGCCGTATGCCAGCGCCGCCCGGAAGGCACGCCCCCGCGGGAAACCGATTCGCCTCGCAGCCATAACGACAAAGAGGAGCACCGCCGCGGCGGCGAACCGAGAGCCGGCGCCGAATAGCGGATCCAGCTCGCGGTTCGAGTAGCGCACCGCGACAAAGTTGACGCCGCCGATGATCACCGCCGTCAGGAATGTCGCCGCCGTCGGCCCGTCGGGCACCGCACTCCGCCTAGCCATCGCCCCCTCGTCAAATGCAGGTCCATTCTTACACCGTGCGGCCCCGGGGACCATCGGCTGAGATGAACGGAGGGCGGGGACCCTCCGCCCTCCACGTGATCGCCTCCGCAGGGTCGTCGGTGAAACCCTTGAAGACCGGATGGCGGAGGCGACCGGCCGTCGTCCAGTTCCGGTAGCCGACCGCAGCGACCAGAGAGGGCTCCACCCAGGTGCCGGCGGGCATCTCCCGATCGGGATGGAAGGGGCTGGCCGGGCGACGCATCTCGTCGAGCGCCCGGCGTATCGTCCGCAGCATCGCCCCATCGAAACCGGTGCCGACGGCGCCCACCCACCGCAAGCCCGGTCCTTCCCACTGCCCGAGAAGCAGCGCCCCAAAGGTCCCGGCGCGTCCGCCTTCCCCCGGCGTGAAGCCACCCACCACCGCTCGAGCCGTGTGCTGGTTGGGGATCTTGCGCCAATCGGCCGAGCGCACCCCGGGGCGATACGGACTCCCGGCGCGTTTCGCCACCAGCCCCTCGAGGTCGCGCGCCACCACGGCATCCCACAGCGCTTCGCCCTCCCCGGCGACTGGGGCGACGCGCTCCATCGGCGGCGGGAGTTCGAGCCCGGCGAGGCGATGAACCCTCTCCTCATAGGGCAAAGAGGCCGTCGAGCTGCCTTCGAGCCAGAGCAGATCGAACGCCACGAAAGAGACGGCGGAGGCTCTGTCACCGCCCGCGGCTCGATGCATCCGCTTCTGAAGGCGCTGGAAGGAAGGCCTTCCCTCCTCGAGGGCGACGATCTCACCGTCGAGCACACAGCGGACGGGGAGAGGGGCCACGAGTTCCGGATAGCGATCGGCCACCTCGGTGCCGCGCCGGGTGCGGATCGAGATCGACAGACCGTCCCACGAGATGATTCCCCGGATCCCGTCCCACTTGGGCTCGAACCACCACTCCGGATCGGAGAATTCTGCCGGCCAGGGGGTGGCCAGCATCGGCTCGAAGCGAGGGGGTATCACTGGCCCCCCAGGGCCTCCCGGACGATCTTGCTGACCAAGGCCCCGTCCATGCCAACCGGACCGTTCTTCATGATGTGACCGATCACTCTTCCGGCCTGCTTGGGATCATCGGCCCGCAGCTCTTTGATGGCGATTGCCACCACCTCGCGGGTCTTCCCCTCGTCGAGCATCTTGGGCAGCCAGCGACCGAGATAGTCGATTTCGAATCCCAACTTGGCGGCGGCCTCGGCCCCCTTCTCGCCATAGCCGAGGAACTCCTCATGGGCCTTTTCCATCTTCTTCACGTACGAGACGATGACGGCCCGATACAGGGTGTCGTCGATCTTCCCGTCGAAGCCGGGCTCGCTGCGCGCCCGGGACACTTCGGACTCGATCTGGCGGATGACGTCGAGGCGATTCTTGTCCTTCGCCTTCATGGCATCCTTGAGTTCCGCGGCGAGCTCATCGTGGATCGACATGAGGACGAAAAGCGTACCGCGTCCAATGTTCGCCTCGGGAATCGGCGGTGGTGACACCCGACGATTCCGGACCGAAAAGGCGAGAAACCGCTTGACCAGGTGCGGGACCTCGCCTAACTTTCAGTCGGCCTTGTGAACGATTTCACATTCACGGGCCTTCATCAAGCACATCCAGCCGAATCAGGACACAGACATGCTGACCATCACCGATTGGCGAGAGCTCGCGGCCTGCCGAGACTCAGACCCGAGCCTCTTCTTCCCGATCGGGACGACCGGGCCCGCTATTGAGCAGATCGAGGCCGCCAAGGCCATTTGCGCGCAGTGCTCCGTACAGGAGGAATGCCTCACCTACGCCCTGGAGACCAACCAGGAGGCGGGGGTATGGGCGGGCTACGCCGAGGACGAGCGCCGGCGACTTCGCAAGCGCTGGCTCGCCGAACGCCGACGTCGCGCTTCATAAGCGCCCAAGAAACCACAGACACCACGTACGCAGCCGAGTTCGGTCGCGCGCTCTCTGTTCAGCCGAAGCCGACGGTGCGATCGCGGTCACCGGGCTCGACATCGACGTAGGCGATCTTGTCTACGACCAGGCCGTGGCGATGGCCCTCCCGGTCGGTGACCCACCAGACGCCCCCCGTGACGACGGCTGCCTCGAAGTCCCGGATGAATGCCTCTGCGTCGGCGACCTCGATGTCCACCTCGCGCGGGGCGAACGTGAGGCCGATCTTGACCCGGATCTTGGTGGAGGTGGTGCTGGTGGGCATGGGGGGATAGTAGGAGCCTGATCGCGCCGAACGGAGTGTTCGCCTTCCGCCGTGGCCCAGACCTTGGACCTTGGATAGACGGAAGCGGGTGGCGCGAGTCGGCAGCGGGCCGCGGGCGACGGGCGACGGGTCTTACTTGATCACCAGCTCGGGATGGGTCCTCACCCGGGGCCGCAGCGCCACGATCCGTGCCGCGATGACCGTGAAGGCGTCGGCCGCCTCCGACCCCGGGGCGGCGATCTCCACCGGCTGGCCGCGATCCGCCCCTTCCCGCATCGCCGGCAGCAGGGGCACTCGCCCGAGCAGCGGCAGGCCGAGGTCTGCGGCCAGTCGCTCTCCCCCGCCCGATCCGAAGATCTCGTAGCGCTTGCCGTCATCGCCGGTGAACCACGACATGTTCTCCACCACGCCGATCACCTCCTGGTCGACCTTCTGTGCCATGGCCGCGGCCCGCTGCGCCACTCGCTGAGCGGTGGGCTGCGGGGTGGTCACCACGATCACCTGGGACCTGGGGAGGAACTGCGCCATGGAGATGGCGACATCGCCGGTCCCCGGCGGCATGTCCACGAGGAGGAATTCCGGCTCATCCCAGTAGACGTCGCCGAGGAACTGTTCCAACGCCTTGTGAAGCATTGGCCCGCGCCAGATCACCGCCTGGTCGGAGGGAACGAAGAAATCCATGGATATCGCCCGCACCCCGTGCGCCGACGGTGGGATGATCAGCGGGCCGAGTGCTTGAGGAGACGCCTCGATCCCCAGCATGCGGGGGACGGAGAATCCCCAGACGTCGGCATCGATCACCCCGACATCGTGACCGGCACGGGCGAGGGCCACCGCGGTGTTGGTCGTGACCGACGACTTGCCCACCCCACCTTTGCCGGAGGAGATCCCCAGCACCCGCGTCCTCGAGCCCGGACCGCCCGGGAGGGTGCTGTTGCGTAGCCTCTCGGCCAGAGCGGCCGAGTCCGCCTCGGAGAGGACGGCGACGTCGACCTGGACGTCGGACACCCCGTCGATCGCCTTCGCCGCCGCGGCGATCGCCCTCCCCAGCGGCTCGGCATTCCAGTGGGGACCGGGCACGGCGATGCCGACGGTGGCCAGGCCCTTGCGGTCGAGAGCGATCTCGCGGATCAGCCCCAATTCGGAGAGGGTCCGTCTCAGGTCCGGGTCGGCTACTCCGCCGATGGCGGCTTCGAGCTCGGGAGACTTGGGCATTTGGAGATCCTGGGGTCGGGGTGCCGATGGTACCGAGGCGATGCCGGCCGTCGGTCGGCGGGACTCAGGGACCCGCGGCGCACATCACCA
>MELR01000015.1:106587-119821 GCA_001767695.1 Actinobacteria bacterium RBG_16_68_21 | reverse complement strand
CCGCCGCCGGAGAAGCCCCCGCCCCCACCCGACGACGGCGCCCGGAATGCCCCGGTGAGCGCCTTCTCGATTCCGGTGATCCCGTTGGACGAGTGCCCTCCGAAGCCCTGATTCCCATACCAGTACAGGTCGCTCGACTCGACGTCGATGGGAGCCTTGAGTCGCGCAGCCTCCAGCACGTCGTCGGCGACTCCGAGGGCGATGCCGTAGACCAGGTAGCGCTCCCAGAGCACGAGCGACATCGGCGGTGCCTCCTCGAGACGACTGAAGTCCTGGAGGTACCTGCGGAACGCCATCCAACGTGCACTGAGCAGTGCGCCCTCCCGGGTGCGTCGCACCCACACCCGCGGTCGGCTCGACAGCCACACGGCGAAGCCCAATCCCAGGATCGTGATCACCACGATTCCCGGACGGAGCACGTCTTTGTCGATGAATGAGAACCAGGCGTCGAGCAACGGGGCAAGTACCAGGTACCCAAACGCCCCGATCCCGAGGAGGATCGCACCGACGATCACCGGACCATTGACCCGGGCTCGATCGTCGATCAATCCTGCCGACGCCACCCCCTTGCGTACGCGGTCGCGGAAGGCGCTGTAGGTGGCGGCGTTGGCGGCAGCGTCGGCGCGGATCTTCTTGCGGAAGTCGCTCAAGGGCGTCGGACCATCCTCGACGACTCGATTGACGACGGTGAGCACCGACCGTTCGTACTCCTTGAGTGTGAACTCACCTTCGGCGGCACCGATCTCCAAGTCGGAGATCTGTTCGTGGCGAAGGCCCGCCCAGGTGCTGTGATCCACCGAGACCGGCACCGCGGTCAAGGCTTTCTGGCGAATCAGGTCGAAGAGGGTGGCGGTGAACTCGGCCTCGTCTGCGGCTCCCTGGGAGACGAGGGCGCCGACGAGCGCCGGGGGATGATCTGACGGGGGCTCCTGCTCGTACTCCCGGTCGTAGTCGACCCTTGGCTCGGCGCCGTATCTGCGAAACGCCCAGAGCGCCCCTACCGGTATCGGGATCAGGAACAGCAGCACCGCCACCAGGGAGGTGGTGCGCGCCCTTTCCCGCTCGGCGGCCGCGGCGGCCTCTCGCGAGGACCGCACGTCGTACGCCTGCTCCTCGGCGAGGATGCCGTCGAGCCCATTCCCATCGCGGACGCTGGCACCTCCCGTGGAGGTCAGCAGAGCACGCGGAAAGGTGACCCGCATCTCCACCCACTGCCGGGAGGGAACGCCGGTGGCAGTGAGCGTCGGGGTCACCCCATCGGCACCCAGATCCGTGGACCCGTGAACCGACGAGGGATGGCCCCACACCCTCACGTCACCGTCCCGGGCACCGGAGGGAAGGATCATCGCCGCGTCGAGGGCGTCGAGCGAGAAGTCCCACTCGTCTCCCCAGACCTTGAGGTACACATCGACGACATCGTCGTAGGCCACCGCCAGGCCGGTCATGCGATAGCTGATCGTGTAGGTGCGATCCTCGTCGCTAGCCCGGTAGTGCCACACCACCCTGAGCCGCGACCCGAGGTCTTCCACCCCATAGGTCCCCGGGCCGCCGCTCGACCCGAGCTCCGTGTCGGCTCCGGGCGAGTACGCCACTCCATTCTCCGATACCACGACGTCGGCGATCTGCTCCCCCGGTCCCACCGGGATGTCGCGATACGCCCCCTCGAACGATCCGCTGTAGGAGAACGTCAGCTCTTCCCGCACCGCCAGTGAGCCGTCGTCGCCGACGACCACGAGCACCCTGGCCTCGGTGATCCGGTACGACTTGGCGGACGCCGGCGGAATCGCGAGCGCGAGGAAACCGGCCGCCAGGACGACGACGACGCCGAGCCGCTTCAGAACTCCACCTTGGGGACGCTGCGCACGTCGTCCGCCACCTCGAAGTAGACCCGCGTGGCGAATCCGAACAGCCGGGCGACGATGTTGGTCGGAACCGTCTGCACCGCGTTGTTGAAGGTCAGGGTGGTGTCGTTGTAGATCTGACGCGACACGGAGATCTTGTCCTCGGTCTCTCCCAACTGGGCCTGCAGCTGGCGGAAACCCTCGCTGGCCTGCAGTTGCGGATAGGCCTCGGCGAGGGCGAACAGCTTGCGGAGTGCTCCGGTGAGCATGTTCTCCGCCTGGGCCTGCTCCTCGACGCCGGCGGCGCCCTGGGCGGCGGCTCTCGCCTTGACGACGTCCTCGAACGTCTGCCGCTCGTGGGACGCATATCCCTTCACGGTCTCCACCAGGTTGGGAATCAGGTCGTACCGCCTCTTCAGCTGCACGTCCACCTGAGCCCAGGCGTTGTCGGTGCGATTGCGCAGCCGGACCAGGCGGTTGTAGATGGCAACCAGCCCGAGGACCAGCAGGCCGATGACGATGAGGGCGATGAGTAGGGGCATTGGCCAAGCGTAGGCGGCGCCGGGCCGTGCTGTCCGGCACTCAGGTGGAACCAGGACCTTGGACATTGGACGTTGGACATCGGAAAGGCTGGGGCGTGGCGGGGGACGGGCGACGGGCGACCAGACGCTCCGTAGACTCGCCGGCATGACGCATGATCCGTTTGGGGCCGCCGAGACGATTGCGACGCCGCTGGGCGATCGGGAGATCTTCCGCCTCGACGCCCTCTCCTCGATCGGCGACCTCGGTGCCATGCCCTACTCGATCAAGGTCCTGCTCGAGTCCGCCTTGCGCAACTGCGACGGCGGCGCGGTGAGCGAAGAAGACGTCCGCGCTCTCGCCGGGTACGACGCCTCCAAGGCGGGCGGGACCGAGGTCGCATTCCACCCGGCCCGGGTCGTGCTCCAGGACTTCACCGGAGTCCCCGCGGTGGTCGATCTGGCGGCGATGCGCGCCGCCATCGTGCGAATGACCGGCGATCCCCTCTCGGCACGGAGGGTGAATCCCGTCATCCAGTCGGACCTGGTCATCGACCATTCCGTGCAGGTGGACGCCTTCAATTCCCCGCTCGCCCTCTTGATGAACAGCGAACGCGAATTCGAGCGCAATCGCGAGCGGTACGAGTTCCTCAAATGGGGACAATTGGCGTTCGACCGATTCCGGGTCGTTCCGCCGGCCACCGGCATCGTCCACCAGGTGAATCTGGAGTATCTGGCAAAGGTGCTCTGGGACGAGGAAGGACGGCTGTATCCCGATTCGCTGGTGGGCACCGACTCGCACACCACGATGATCAACGGCCTCGGGGTCCTCGGATGGGGCGTCGGAGGGATCGAGGCCGAGGCGGCCATGGTCGGCCAGCCGATTCGCATGCTGGTTCCCGAGGTCGTCGGTTTCCGCCTCGCTGGCGCCCTTCCCGAAGGCGCCACCGCCACCGACCTGGTGCTGCGCGTCACGCAGCTGCTGCGGGAGCATGGAGTGGTCGGCAAGTTCGTCGAGTATTACGGGCCGGGACTGGCCAACATGCCGGTCGCCAACCGGGCGACCATCGCCAACATGGCCCCCGAGTACGGGGCGACGGTGGGGTTTTTCCCGGTGGACGAGCAGACCACCGCCTACCTCCGCCTCACCGATCGTGATGAGCGGCTGATCGAGGCTGTCGAGCAGTACTACCGGACACAGGGGCTGTGGCGGGACGAATCCCGAGAGGCGATCTACTCGGCCACCCTCTCGCTGGACATGTCGACCGTGGTGCCTTCGGTGGCCGGGCCCCGCCGCCCGCAGGATCGCATCGACCTCGGCGGCGTCAAGGCGGCGTTCTCCCAGGAGATGCAGGGAAGCTACGCCGGACGGGGCAGCGATCCGGCGACCGGCGTCGTCCTCGACGGGAGCAGCTTCGATCTGAGCAACGGCGACGTGGTGATCGCCGCCATCACGTCATGCACCAACACCTCCAACCCCGACGTCATGGTGGCCGCAGGTCTGGTCGCCCGGAAGGCTCGCCGGCGGGGGCTGACTCGCAAGCCATGGGTGAAGACCTCGTTCGCCCCGGGATCGAAGGTGGTCACCGACTACCTGTCCGAGGCCGGCTTGATGGAGGACCTCGAGTCCCTGGGGTTCTATCTGGTCGGGTACGGCTGCACCACCTGCATCGGGAACTCCGGGCCGCTCCCCGAGCCGGTGAGCCGGGCGATCCACGATCACGATCTGGTGGCGGCCGCCGTCCTGTCGGGCAATCGCAACTTCGAGGGACGAATCTCGCCCGATGTGAGGGCGAATTTCCTCGCTTCCCCTCCACTGGTGGTCGCCTACGCCCTCGCCGGAACGGTCGACCTGGATCTGACCACCGAGCCGCTGGGGAGCGACCCGAAGGGAGAACCGGTGTACCTGCGAGACATCTGGCCCACCCAGCAGGAGATAGCTGCGGTCGTCGGCTCCGCGGTGCACGCCGCCCAGTTCCGCGACGAGTACTCCGGAGTGTTCACCGGCACCGAGGAGTGGCGGGCGGTCGATGTGCCCACCGGCGATGTGTACGAGTGGAGCCAAGCGAGCACCTACATCCAGGAGCCACCGTTCTTCGCGGATCTAACGCCAGAGCCGGCGCCGCTCGTGCCGATCCGCGCAGCCCGGGTGCTGCTCAAACTCGGCGACTCGGTGACCACCGACCACATCAGTCCCGCCGGAGCGATCGGCATCGATACGCCGTCGGGCCGCTACCTCGAGGAGCAAGGAGTCGATCGGAACGATTTCAACTCCTACGGGTCTCGCCGGGGCAACGACCGGGTGATGACCAGGGGCACCTTTGCCAACATCCGCATCCGCAACCAGCTCGCCCCCGGTACCGAAGGAGGCTTCACCACGGACTTCACCGACGGATCGGTGAAGTCGGTCTACGAAGCGAGCCTCTCCTACGGGGCGGCTGGGATCCCGCTGATCGTGATCGGCGGCAAGGACTACGGCATGGGCTCGTCGCGTGACTGGGCGGCCAAGGGCGCCTTCCTGCTGGGAGTGAAGGCGGTTCTCGCCGAGTCGTTCGAACGGATTCACCGCTCCAATCTCGTGATGATGGGCGTGCTCCCGCTGACCTTCTCCCCGGGCGTAGGCGCGTCCACCTACGAGCTGGACGGGACCGAGATCTACGACGTCGACATCGACGATCTCCTCACTCCCGGCGCCGAGATTCCGGTCCGGGCGACCCGGGCCGACGGAACGCAGGTCGCATTCACCGCCACCGCCCGGGTGGATACCCCGATCGAGGTCGAGTACCTCCGCCATGGAGGGATCCTCCACATGGTTCTGCGCAACATGGCGGCCGACGACACGCCGGGTTGATGGATCGCATAACTCTCCACGAGGTGGTGCTGCGGTTCAAGGAACCCCTGGTCACCGGCGAGGGATCCTTCGCCGAGCGCCGGTCGATACTCGTCGGCGTCACCAAGGGCGAGATCACCGGGTGGGGAGAGGCACCGGCGTTTCCCTCGGGACGCTGGGGAACTGCCGAGGCGGCCTGGGACGCTCTTGCCGATCCCGCAGTGGCCCGGGGAGCAACACCGGTTCCCCCGATCGCCTCGGCGGCCGTGGAAGCGGCCCGCGCCGATCTGGAGTCCCGCCGGCTGGGGACGCCGCTGCACCGGCACCTCGGCGGCTTCGCCCGACCCGTGGTGGCCCGGCACACCCTCGGGCTCTTCGACGATCCCGGCCAACTCGTCGCCGGAATCGGACGGCTCGCCGAGGCGGGCATCACGTCCTTCAAGGTCAAGGTCCGGCCGGGCTGGGACCTCGATTACGTGACGGCCGCGCGCTCTGCCTTCCCGGGCATCGATCTCTCACTGGACGCCAATGGCTCGTATCACGATCCCCTCGACCCGGTGTTCGATGGTTTCGCCGCCGCCGCCGTCGATCTGATCGAGCAACCCTTCCGACCCGACGACCTGGCGGCTCACGCCGCATTGCGGGCACGCCGCTCCGTGCCCGTCTGCGTGGACGAGACGATCCGGTCGGTTGCCGACGCCCGCCGTGTGCTGGCCGCACAAGCCGCAGACGTCCTCTCCCTGAAGGCGAACCGCCTCGGGCTCTCCGCCACGCTGCAGATCCTCGCCATCGCTGCCGAAGAGGGTGTCGGAGTCAAGGTGGGCGGCACGTTCGACACCGCGATCGGACGACGTCACCTCCTCGCCATCGCGGTCCTCGACGGAGTGGTCGACGCCGAGGTCGCCCCACCTCTCGGCTATCTGGAGACCGACGTCGCGTCGTATCCGCCGCTGATCGCCGGCTCGGTCACCCCCGACCGCCTTCCCGGGATCGGAGTCGATCCCGATCCGGAAAGCGTCGACGCCCTGCAAGTGAGGCGGGTGACCATCGGGTAGTCGTTCACCCGTGTCCAGTTTCCAGTCGCCGGTTTCCAGCAGGAATCGCGCCTCACGCGTTTTGCGCATTGCGCAATGCGCATTGCGTCCACGGTCGACCGTCGAAGATCTGTGGGACTACGCCCAGTCCAACACCACCTTGCCGCACTCGCCGGAGGCCACCACGTCGAAAGCGGTCTGGAAGTCGTCGACCGGGAACCGGTGGGTGATCACCAACGCGACGTCGAGGCCGCTCTGCAGCATGGCGGCGGTCTTGTACCAGGTCTCGAAGATCCGTCGCCCGTAGATCCCCTGCACGGTGAGTCCCTTGAAGATGACCGTGTCGAGGTCGAGGGTCACGTCGGCGGGGGGCAGGCCGAGCACGGCCACCCGGCCGCCGTGATTCATCACCCCGAGCATCTGGTTGAAGGCACGCTCACTCCCCGACATCTCCATTCCCACGTCGAAGCCCTCGGTCATGCCCAGCGCCTCCATCACCGGGGCGACCTCCTCCGCGCGAACGTCGACGACCGCGTCGGCGCCCATCCGTTCGGCCAGGGCAAGCCGATACGGGTTGAGGTCGGTGACCACGACGAAGCGTGCCCCGATGTGCCGGGCGATTGCGGTCGCCATGATGCCGATCGGCCCGGCGCCGGTGACGAGCACATCCTCGCCGATCACATCGAAGGCCAGCGCGGTGTGTGCCGCGTTACCCAGAGGGTCCAGCACCGCGGCCACATCGGAGGAGATGTGGGCGGGCACCGGGAAGACGTTCTCCGCCGGAATCACCAGATACTCGGCGAACGCTCCGGGACGGGTCACGCCGACGCTCACATGGTTGTGACAGAAGTGGCGCCGGCCCCCCTTGCAGTTGCGGCAGTGACCACAGGTGATGTGCCCCTCGCCGGCCACCCTCTCCCCGATCTCGAGCCCCTGCACCTCGCCGCCCATCCCGGCGATCTCCCCCATGAACTCGTGACCGACGACCATCGGCGCCGGAATCGTCGTCTGCGCCCAATGGTCCCAGTTGAGGATGTGCAGATCGGTCCCGCAGATCGACGTCTTGCGCACCCGGATCAGCACGTCGCGTTCCCCCGGCTCGGGTGGATCGACATCCTCCATCCACAGGCCGGGCTCGGCCTTGGCCTTCACGAGAGCTTTCACGGCACCACCCCCATGGCTGAACCCACTTCGGTAAAGGCGGCCACCGCCCGCTCGATGTCTTCGGGAGTGTGTGCCGCCGACATCTGGGTACGGATCCTCGCCTGGCCGACCGGCACCACGGGAAAGGAAAACCCGATCACGTAGATACCCGCCTCGAGTAGCCGCGACGCCATCTCGGTGGCGACCCGGGCATCGCCGAGCATCACCGGAATGATCGGATGACCCGCCCCGGCGAGCTCGAAACCAGCCGCAGACATTCCTTCCCGGAAAAGCTCGGCGTTCCCCCGGAGACGTACCCGGAGCTCGTCCGACTCCTCGATCAGATCGAGCGCCCGCAACGTGGTCGCCGCAATCACCGGCGACAGGGAGTTCGAGAACAGATAGGGCCGGGAGCGCTGCCGCAGCCAGCCGATGATCTCCTTGCACCCGCTGGTGTACCCCCCGGAGGCTCCCCCGAGCGCCTTCCCGAACGTCCCGGTGAGAATGTCGATCCTGCCCGCGGTGCCGGTCTCCTCAGGCGTCCCCCGGCCTCCGTTTCCGACAAAGCCGACAGCATGGGAGTCGTCGACCATCACCAGCGCGTCGTGCCGATCGGCGAGATCACAGATCCCCGCAAGGTCGGCGAGCATGCCGTCCATCGAGAACACCCCGTCGGTGGCGATCAACCGGTACCGGGCCCCGGCGGCGTCGCCGAGCCGCTTCTCGAGTTCGGCCATGTCGTTGTTGGCGTACCGGTGCCGATCGGCCTTGCAGAGGCGGATGCCGTCGATCACCGAGGCGTGGTTGAGGGCATCGGAGATGACGGCGTCGCTCTCGTCGAGGATGGTCTCGAACAACCCGGTGTTGGCGTCGAAGCACGACGAGTAGAGCAGGGTGTCCTCGGTACCGAGGAAGGCCGACACCCGTTCCTCGAGGTCGCGATGGATCGTCTGTGTGCCGCAGATGAACCTCACCGACGCCATCCCGTAGCCGTACCGATCCAGCGCCTCAGCGGCAGCTGCGATCAGCGCCGGGTGGTTCGCCAGGCCGAGGTAGTTGTTGGCGCACAGGTTGAGCACGGCGGTCCCGTCGGCGAGACGGATATGAGCGTCCTGCGGGGAGGCAAGCACCCGCTCGGTCTTGAAGAGCCCCTGGCCCACCAGGTCGTCCGCCCGGGATCCGAGGTCGGCAAGGAAGGAGGAGGTCATGCCCTAACGCTACCGCGGGCATTCAATGGCAACAGGGGCGGATGGAGGGAAGGACGTTCGACATTGGACGTTGGACTTTGGGCGAGCGAGCGATTAGCGATGGGCAATGGGCGAAATCCGATCGCCAGGGTCTCTTACGAGCAACGAGCAACGAGCAACGGGCAACGGGTAACGGGTAACGGGTAACGCTGCCCTTGAGGCAGCTCAATCCCCCCAGTACCGCTGTTCGCGGAACGGGTCGCCGTACATGTGGTACCCGTTGCGTTCCCAGAACCCGGGCTCATCGTGGTCGAGGAGATCGAACCCGCGCGCCCACTTGACCGACTTCCAGAAGTAGAGGTGGGGAACCACCAGGCGCAGCGGCCATCCATGGTCGACTTCGAGCTCCTCGCCACCGTATCTCCAAGCGAACAGGTTGCCCTCCCGGGCGAAGTCCTCGAGAGGAAGATTGGCGGTGAACCCCTGCTCGGCCCTGACCACCACGTGGGTGGCATCCGGGGAGGGCCCCACCATTTCGAGCAGAGCCGTCGTGGAGACCCCCTCCCAGGTGGTGTCGAACTTGGTCCACTTGGTCACGCAATGGATGTCGGCGGTGATCGTCTTCGTGGGCAGCGACCGGAACCCGTCGAACCCGAGGCGGAGGGTTTTGTCCACGAGCCCGTTCACAGTGAACTCCCACGTTGCCGATTCCACCTTGGGCACAGCTCCGGCGTGAAGCACGGGGAAACGGTCGGTCGAGTACTGCCCCGGAGGAAGCCGCGCCGGGTCGATTCCCTTGGCGAGCAACTCGTCCCGGTTGCGCTTGAAGAACGACGTCATCGGGCGCGGATGCTAACGCTTGGTATCGGGTCACTCCCGGTAGCCTGGCGCCGATGACCGACCAGACCCCGCGGCAAACGCTCGAAGACGATCCCGCCGGCGACCGGCCACTCCGACGCCGGTCGCGCCGCTGGCCGCTCGGCGCGCTGACCCTGATCGCCGCCATCGTCGTCGGGGTGGGGATTCTGGTGTTCGGAGGGAGTGACGACTCCCCGACCCCGACGAGCATCCCGGCGCTGGGAGGATTCGAAGTGCCGACGGGCGATGCCGCTCCCGACTTCATCATCGACCTGCTCGACGGGACCCGCTTCGTCCTCGCCGACGAGCTCGCCGCCGGACGCCCGGTCATCCTCAACCTCTGGGCATCGTGGTGCACCCCGTGCCGCGAGGAGATGCCGGAGCTCGACGCCGCTGCCGCCGCCAATCCTGCCGTGTCCTTCATCGGGATCGCGGTGGATGACGATCCCACTGCGGCAGAGGAATTCGCCGCGGATATCGGCGTGTCCTACCCGCTGGCGATCGACGAGCCCGGTTCGGTCGCCCGCAAATACCCCTCCCCCGGCCTCCCGACCACGTTCTTCATATCGACCGACGGTCGGATCGTGCGGGTGCTCTATGGGGGCCTCACCCGGGAGCAGGTCTCGGCCGCCATCAGCGAGGTGTTCGACCTCTAGATCGCCCACCAGGTGGGAGCGAGCGTCCCGACGGCGGCCAACGTGAGCAGCGTCAAGGGGAATCCGAGCCGGGAGTAGTCGCCGAATCGGTAACCCCCCGGCCCCCACACCATCGTGTTCGTCTGATAGCCGATCGGCGTCAGGAACGACGCCGAGGCCATCACCGCCACCACGATTGCGTATGCCCTCGGGTCGGCGCCGACACGGGAAGCTGCAGCCACCGCGATCGGGAACATCAGCACCGCGGCCGCGTTGTTGGTGATCGCCTCGGTGAGCGCGATCGTCGCCAGGGCGACACCGATGAGCACCCCGACCGGCCCGAGGGGCTCGAAGCCGTCGACGAGCCAGCCGGCGAGATTGGAGGCGAGGCCCGTCTGGAAGAGGGCCTCCCCGACCCCGAAGGACGCCGCTATCACGATGATCACATCGAGATCGACCGCGCTCCGAGCCTCTCCCGGGCTGAGCACCCCGGTGAGGACCACGGCGAACGCCCCCAGGAGCGAAACCTCGAGGATGGGCAGCAGCCCGAGGGCGGCGACGACCACGACCCCGATTCCGATCAGCGTCGCCGGGATCACCTTGTCGGCGCGAGGTGGATCTGCCGCGCCGAACCGGGATACGAGCAGGAAGTCGTTCGAGCCCTGCCACCGA
The DNA here is from genome assembly GCA_001767695.1 of Actinobacteria bacterium RBG_16_68_21. GTDB lineage: Bacteria > Actinomycetota > Acidimicrobiia > Spongiisociales > UBA11373 > RBG-16-68-21. The sequence continues at coordinate 109,103 of MELR01000015.1, read as the reverse complement.
TCGGCAAACGCCGGCGATCCCAGGACCAGCAACGTGTCGCCGGTCTTGAGACGCACCTCACCAAGCTTCGCTTCCACCCTGCGATCGGCCCGATGGATGGCGAGGACGGCAGCCTGATAGTGATCGCGGAAGCCGACGCTCTTCAACGAGGAGCCGACCAGCGGGGAGGCGTCCCCGATCACGGCCTCGAACAACGCCAGCCTTCCGGTGGGGATCCCCGCGGTGTGCTGCTTGGCCTCCGGGGTCAGTCCGGCGCGCCCCGTCAGGTCGGCGACATCGCGGGCATTGCCGACGAACCGCAGCAGATCGTTCCCGTGGAGCACCGTGTCGGGACCGACCGGCGCGATGAGCTCCGAGCCGCGCTCGACCTGAGCGAGAAACACTCCCACCAGGTGGCGCAGGCCCCCACCCTCGACCGATGACCCGTCGAGCGGTCCACCCCGATCGACGCGCAACTCGACTACGAACTCACGCACGTCCTCGATGTCCCGACGAGCCCCCCGCCGGTCGGGAAGCAGCGTCGGCGCCAGCAGGATCAGAAGGATCAGCCCGAACCCCGCCACCGGGAGGCCGAGCTTGGCGACCTCGAAGAAACCCATGGGCTCCATCGCCGATCCCTGCATCAGCCCGGACACAACGATGTTGGTAGAGGTGCCGATCAGGGTGACCATGCCGCCGAGAATCACCGCGAACGACAACGGCATCAGGTAGCGGGACACCGACCGGCCGACTCGCTGCGACCAGCGGGAGACCGCGGGAACCAGCATCGCCACGATCGGAGTGTTGTTGAGAAAGGCTGACGCCCCGGCGCTGGGGAGCAGCAGCCTGGCTAGGGTCATCCGTTCGCTTCCTCCCCCGCCGAGCGTCGAATCGATAAGCCGGTTGAGCACCCCGGTGCGCTCGATGCCGGAGGCCACCACGTAGAGGGCGGCGACCGTGACCGGCGCCGGATTGCTGAATCCGGCGAGGGCCTGGCCGGGCTCGATGACGCCGGCGACGAGCAGTGCCACCACCGCAGCGAACACCACCGCGGCCGGAGCCGTGAAGTCCCGGGCGAGCAAGATGATCATCACCAGGACCACACCGAGCGTGAACCACGCTTCCCAGGTCATGACGCCTCACTTCGTGAGGCCGCTTCCCGCTCCCCGCTTCCCGCTCCCCGCAGGAAGAGCTGAACAACATTCGACCTTCGACATTGGACGTTCGACGGTCGTCGGACGCGCCGAAGCCAACGAACGCGAGAGGAGATCCGGTCGTCACAGCTGCTTCTCTCCCCCCTCAGGGGGGAGTACCCGAGCGAAGCGAGGGGGAGGGGGGTAGGTCCCCCACAGTGGACGCGTGGTGCCTCACACGCGATCACCGCACACCGAAGGACCCCCTCCGTCACCGCCCTCCGGACGGTGACACCTCCCTCTGAGGGGGAGGAAACGGAGTGAGCAACCCTCCTGCCGGCGACGGGCGACGGGCGACGGGCGACGTGTCTCACCTCCCCCGCCATTCCGGGCGGCGCTTCTCCACGAAGGCGGCAGCTCCTTCGACTGCGTCCTCGGTGGCGGCGACCGCGGTGAGTCCGAGGTGGAGTTGGGTCATCGCCGACTCGAAGTCGAGGTCCTCCACCGCGTAGAAGGAATCCCGTCCCATCCGGAGGATGGCAGGGCTCGCCGTGGCGAGACCGGCGACGACGAGATCGACGGCATCGTCGAGATCGGAGCGTCGCACGACCCGGGACACCACACCGAGACGCATCGCCTCATCGGCGGTGATCCGTCTTCCGGTGAGCATCAGTTCGAGCGCCGCCTTGTGGGGCATCGTCCTCTGCAGGACGGCGGTGATGATCATCGGCCACAGCCCGACCTTGATCTCCGGAGTGCCGAACGTGGCGTCCTTGACCGCGATCACCACATCGCACGCCGCGGCGAGACCGAACCCGTCGCCGAGGGCGTGGCCGTTGACCCGGGCCACGATCGGCTTGCCGCAGCCCCGCACGCCCCGAAACAACCCGGCGAGAGCTCCTCGGTCATCGTGATCGGCGATCGGGGCTTCTGCGGAGCGCCCCCCGAGATCGCCGCCGGCAGAGAATGCCTGCTCCCCGGCGCCGGTGATGACGACGACCCGGACCGCGTCATCGGCGGCAGCCCGCTCGATCATCCCGGTGATCTCGATCATCGCCGACTCCGACAGCGGATTGCGCCGCTCGGGATCGTCGATGGTGATCGTGGCGCGGGGGGGTGCGACGTCGTAGCGGAGCACGAGTACCTCGGGAGCGGCTGCCAAGCAGGTTACTCAGGCCCGCCACCCGCGGTCCGCCATCCGCAGGATCCGGATCGCGTCTCCCTAGGCGGCGATGACGCCGCGGCGTGCCAGTACACGTCTGAGGGCAAGGACGACGTCTGGGTCGAACTCATAGGCCGCACCTCGGTGGAGCACCTCGATGGCCTCCAATGGCTCCGTGCCATCCTGCAGCGCCCGGGTGAAGGCGGTGACGACGCGCAAGATCCGTGATGTCGCCGGCACGG
>MELR01000015.1:13051-106575 GCA_001767695.1 Actinobacteria bacterium RBG_16_68_21 | reverse complement strand
CTGACCGACCCGCCGATAGGGCTCGTGCTCGCCGAGGATCACCTCGGCGACCGGCTCCAGATACCTCGCCTCGGAGATGATCGCCGCGCTCCACCGGGCGACGTCCTGGGCGCTGTACTCACCAGAGGCAACGGCCGGGTTGGCGAGCACCACGCGGCCGATGTCGTGAAGCATTGCGGCCGACTCCACGCGGGCGATCTCCCCGCCGGAGAGGCCGTACTCAGCCGCCGTTGCCAGGCTCAGTTCGGCGACCCCGGCCGCGGTTCCCGTCGGCACGATTCCTGCCGCTTCCGGCATCCTGCCCAGCGCCTCGATCGTCTGTCGATACGTGTGCCGGGTGGTCTGGGCCCGGTGCAACGACACGTGGCCGAAGGCATAGGGAAGGCCGGCGAGAACGAGAGCCCAGATCACGCCCACCGTGTCGTCGGTGAACTCGTAGAGCGCCGCCGACGAAACCAACGAGGCGTACGCCGGCCAATCCTCGAGGGCACGCGTCAGAATCAGACGACGCGGTTCGCTGGCGCCCTGTCGGGAGAACAGGGCACGCGTCACCGCGGCGGTGACGAACCAGGCGACCCCCCCGGCCAACAGCAAGAGGAGGTCGATCAGGTCCTTCTCGGCATCGACCTGAAACAGTGCAGCTCCTCCGCTGAAGACCACTGTGAAGGCGACCAGCCCAATGGGTTCGGCGGGGTAGATCCGATCGAAGATCCGCCTTCCGTGGCGCAGGTGCACCGCCACCATCCCAATTGGGAGCGCCACGGCGGCTGATCCGAGGATCACGGCTGCCGAGCCATTAGAGGCGAGAGCGGCGACCGCGGCGATTCCCGGTACCAGCGTCACCCCCCGACCCGATGGATTGGGGAAGAGGACCAGGTGGGCGAGTGCGTACAGACCGGAGAAGACGGCAAACGACCAGCCCGCCGACCAGTGGAACCCGGCGGCGACTCCGGCGGCGGAGCCGATCGCCACCAAGGCTGAGGCCAGGGGATGTCTAAGCACGGATGGCTCGCTCTCGCACCAGTCGCGCCACCTCGACCGAGCTCTCCAGATCCGGCGAGCCGTATACCTCGCCGGCGGCCGCGATACCGGTGATGAGCGCCTCGACGACCTCGCGTCCGTACAGATCTGACCGATCCCGCAGCCGGCCGAGGGCGGCGGCTTGGGTGATGGCGGAACGATATGACCGCGCGCTGGTCAACGCGTCGAAGGCGTCGGCCGCGGCCAGGATGCGTGCCTCGACGACGACATCGGATTGCCCGTGAAGCAGCGCGTGGTGGGAGGTGAGGATGGCCACCATCGGTCGCAGGAAGTCGACCCGAGCCAGCACCTCCTCGACGACACGCATGTGCCGGATCATCTTCTGGTACTCGGCGTCGGTCAATGGGCCCGACCGGTGGAGTAGCTCGGCCGGCACCGCCACCTTGCCGACGTCGTGGATCAGAGCCACCCATCGCATGCGTTCCAGAGCCTCGGCGTTCAACCCGAGACCTTCTCCGATCAGACGAACGAAGTGGGCAACCCGCTCGGTGTGGCCCCTGGTGTATGGGTCGAGGGCCTCGACCGCCTTGACGAATCCCCTGATCGTGTCCTCGTGCGCCTCCCGCAGCCGCGAGTACGACTGGAATCCGATGTGCCCGATCAAATAGGTGATGCCGAGCAGCGGGAGAACGACCGGTCCCACCAACAGGTATGCGGCACCCAGCAGCCCGCCGAACCCGCCGAGCACCGCCAGGGCGGCGTGGTGCGCAAGCATCTGGGACCAGGGCTGGATGCTCCGACCCGGGTAGAGACGGCGCACGATGAATCGCACCAGCCAGAAGTTCACCCAGTCGTAGACCACGGCCGCCGCCGCCGCGCCGACTGCCAGCAGGGGGAGGTCGCCGGCCACGAGCTGGCCGCGCGGCAGGAACGGGATGAACGCGGCGACGCCGATTGCAGCCGAGATGACCAGTTGGCCGAAGTTGACTGCCGGTTGGACCCACCTCCGCTGTCGGAGATCATCTGGATGGAGGACCGCCAGCGCGGCCATCAGGGTGACCGCCAGAATCGCCTGGTCGCGCCCGAAGACGACCGCGGCGGTGAAGGCCACCATCATCGCCGAGGAGATGAACAGGCGGTCGTTCACCTCGACAGCGGCGAATTCAAGGACCGCGAACGCGGTGGCGAGGACGAACCACAACCACAGCGGTTGCGGCTCCTTCTGCAACGCAAACAGAGCCACGAGCACAACGACGCCCGCCGCGGCGAGGGCCCCGGCGAGTATCACGTTCCGACGGTCAGCGTTGTTGCTCATGGTTTGGGTAGCGGGTTGCCCGGGTCATTCAGCTATCCGACCCGCCAGGTCATGGCTGCGAGTCGGCAGGTCCATCGGCCTCATTTCCCACGGTCGACCACATGTCACCTACCGCTTCCCTTCGTTTCGGGCTCGACGCCGGTGCTAGTCCGACGCCGGCTGTCCGCTTCGCTCATTCGAGGGCTAGCCGTACGGTGAACCCGGGCAACCCGGGATCGCCGACCGTGTCCAGACGTTTCCATCGGCACGGTCTGCACCCACCTTCAGTTGTCAAGTAGGGCCCGGCGACCCCGTCCCACTACCCCGGCCGGGTGGTCCCGGCACGCAAAAGCGGACGCCCCCGAGCAAGCTCGGGTGACATCCGCCCGCCGATACCGTAGCCGCCAGACCGCGGTGGTGTTGGATTTCGCGATCTCGGGCGGCCGGTGACCTTCGGGGGTCGTCGTGCCGCCGCCTCCGGACCACAACTCGTCCTGACACTCGGTGACCGATATGACTACGCTATGTGGTGGTGGCGAGGCGTTGCGGCCGTCCAGGTCGGGGAGTCGAACACGGTGGACATGCATGAGCTCGAGGAGACGCTGGCCCGCCTGCCGTCGGTGAACGCGGTGCGAGTCGCCGGCGGCAAGGACGGCATCCGTGAGGTGCACGTGCTCGCCTCTCCCGACAAGGCTCCCAAGCAGGTGGTGCGCGACGTGCAGACGCTGGCCCTCGCCCGCTTCGGGATCACCATCGACCGGCGCGCCATCTCAGTGGTGCAGATCGGTCCGGATCGGATCGATCCCGGAGACGATCGCCCGGCGATCATGGGAGTCCACGAGATTCCCGAAGGTGCCCGGACCACCGTGGCGGTGACGCTCGGCTGGCACGGTCAGGAGTACGTCGGCACCGCCACCGGCCCGGCGGCACCCTCGGCCCGGCTGCGCCTCGTCGGCGAGGCCGCCCTGCGGGCAGTGGAGGACCTCCTCCCCGATGAGGCCCTCGCTCTCGATGCGGTCGGCTCCCCTGCCGTCGGAATGCGGACCGTCATGGTGGTGGTCGTCGTCTCCACCGGTGAGCGCGGCGAGGAGGTCTCGGTAGGGTCGGCGTTGAGTCACGGTGACGACTCGGAGGCCACCGTGCGCGCCGTTCTCGACGCCCTCAATCGGAGAATCAGCCGGTCCTGAGAAAACACGACCTGACGCCGATGCCTCGTCACCCGGGGAGGGTCGCCTCCCCCGGGACGCGAGCCAGGCATGGGGCAGGACGGGCCTAGGGTTCTCCCATGGTCGACCACCGGGTGAGCGCGTTCACAGGAAGGGGCGGAGTCGCGGTGACTCCGCACCGGCTCGCCACCTCCTCCGCCCTCGACGTGATACGGGCGGGCGGCAACGCGGTCGATGCCGCGATCGCGGCCAATGCGGTCCTCGGCATGGTGCTCCCCACCACCTGCGGCGTCGGCGGGGACCTGTTCGCCATCGTGCACCGCCCCGGGATGACCCGGCCGGAGGTCCTCAATGCATCGGGGCGTGGCGGCTCCGGGCTCGATGCCTCCGCAATACGCGCCGCCGGTCACGCGACGATCCCGCTGCGAGATCCGGCGGCGATCACCGTTCCCGGATGCGTCGACGGATGGGAAGCGCTGGCGGCCCGTCACGGCACTCGCCCGCTCGCCGAGCTGCTGACGCCGGCAATCGCCTTCGGCGAGCAGGGCTTCGAGGTCACCGCCGAACTGGCCTCCGACCTGACCCGCTCCCAGTCGATCGTCTTCGGTCAGCCGTCCGCCACTGCCCTCTACCCGGGCGACGGGCCACCGGCGTCCGGCGCCGTCCTCCGTCGGCCCGACCTCGCCCGCACCCTCGCCGGAATCGCCGCCGCCGGCCGCGCCGCCTTCTATGAGGGACCGGTTGCCCAAGCGATCGTTGCCGCCACCGGCAGGATCCTCACCGCCGACGACCTGGCCGCAAACACCTCCGACTGGGTGGAACCGGCCGGGGCCGACCTGTTCGGGCTGACCGGGTGGACGGTTCCCCCCAACAGCCAGGGTTACCTGACCATCGCCGCCCTGATGCTCATCGAGGCACTGGGCCCTCCGCCCGACCCGGAGGATCCCGCCTTCCACCACACGGTCATCGAGGCGTACCGAGCGGTGGCATGGGAGCGCGATGGCCTGGTCGCCGATCCCCGCCACATCCCCCTCTCGGCAGCGGTGCTCCTCGACCCGGAGCGGGTGATGGCGCGGGCCAGGTTCATCGTCCCCGACGGAGTGGCCACCTGGCCGGATCTTCAGCCGGCCCCGGGAGGCACCGCCTTCCTGTGCGTGGTCGACCGTGATGACATGGCGGTGTCGCTGATCCAGTCGAACTTCACCGGCATCGGGAGCGGCATCGCCGCCGGGGCCACCGGAGTGTTCCTCCACAATCGCGGCGCCGGCTTCAGCTTGGTGCCCGAACATCCCAACGAGGCAGCGCCGGGAAAGCGGCCCCTCCACACGCTGGCACCGACGCTGTGGACCCGGGGTGATCGGGTGGCAATGACGCTGGGCACGCGCGGCGGTCACCAGCAGCCGCAGTACCTCGCCCAGATGGGTGCTCTGCTGCTCCACGTCGGTCTCGAGCCGACCGACGCCCAGGCTTCGCCGCGATGGCACAGCGACCAGACAGGCGAGGGTGAGCGGTCAGCTCTGCTCGTCGAACCCGGGATGTCGGAAGAGGTCGTCTCCGGACTCACCCGGCGGGGGCACATTGTCGGCCGGGGCCCGGCGGTTCCCCAGGGATGGGGCCCGGTTTCCGTGATCCGGCTTTCGCCCGACGGCACTCGACACGCCGCCGCCGATCCCCGCGTCTCCTCGGCCCTTGCCGACGGGGTCTGACGGCCGCACCGCCACAAGCTCGGGAACCGGCATCGCAGTGCGCCGCTCTCGCGCCACCGCCTCGCGGAGCTCTCGCTCCAGCCGTTTGCGGGTGGCGTGCCCCCACCAGGCCATGGCGATCCCGGCGACGACCGCGAGGATGATGAGGACCAGTCCGGTCACCCATCCCTTGCTTCCGCCGGGGATCGGGTCGGACTCCTCCCACAACAGCTGCCGCCACCCTGCATCCAGCGTGTCGAGATTCGAGCCCAGAGGGTTGGACAACACGGTGTTTCCCGCGGTCGCCACGGCGTAGTTGGTGAAGTCGCCGTTTCCGCCGTAGCCGAACTCGGGGTTCCACAGGAGGGGCTCCACCATGCGCCCCACCGCCCACTGGGACGGAGGCCACGGCTCACTGAGCCCGATGTTGAGACGGACGAACTGCCGATGGACGATCTCGACCTGATCGCCGATTCGGTTGCGGTACCACCCGGCCACGTCGGTCCCGAAGGGCTGCGGGTAGCTGCCCCCGGAGACTTGCCACATCGCCACGTGCAGCAGTCCCGCTCGTCCGGCATCCGGCACCACCCGGATCATGTACGACGAGAGCACCACCAGGCGTTCCTCACCAAAGGCAACCGCGTGGAGCCGCTGCCCCTCCGGCCATCCGAGCGCCTGCCCGTCCAGGGGGATACCGTCCGCGAAGATGCACACCGCAACGTCGTCGTCCAAGCCGCCCATCTCCGCCTGGAGGGGAATCGCCAGCTCGGCGAAATCGGCCGCAAACCGGTCGGTCAACTCGGGCACCAGTCCCGAGCCGTAGACCAGCACCGTGCCGGCGGCTGCCGACGTCTCGAACACGGAGTCCCCGAAGCGCTCACCGCATCGACCTGCCGACTGCTGGGCGACGGCCCCGCCCGCCGGGTCGAGCAACATGGCGATGATGACTGCCAAGCCGAACATGCGGTCCATCCGGCAATCGTAACGATGCCAATTCAGGGCTCGGATCCACCGCCGGTTCGATGACCCCGGGAGCCGTAGAATCGGCTGGTGCGCAGAACTTCGAAGATTGCCGGTGTCCTCATCGGGATCGGGGCCGGCGTGGTAGCGGTCGTCTGGATGCTGCGCGATCGGCTGATGGGGCCGGAAATCCTGCCGTCGGCACCGCCGCGCCCTCCGGTTTTTCGGGTGGTGCCGACTTCTGATCCGCACTCCTCCGTCGCCGGGGACGACCTCACGCTGATCCGGGGCATCGGACCGGCCTACCGGGCCAGGCTGGCGGCCGCGGGCATCAACCGCTTCGTCGATCTGGTGGCGACACCTGCGGCGAGGGTCGCCGAGGCCGCCGGGGTTCCCGAAGCCAGGGCGATCGAGTGGATCGACCTGGCCCGCCGGCTCACCGATTGATCGCGGCGATGCCCTACGCCACCGACCCCGATGCCCTGGGGGCGCTTCTCCCCGGCGAGCCCCGGTATCGAATCGATCAGCTTCGCGAGTGGCTCTACCTGCACCCAGTGCTCGACGCCGAACAGATGACCAACCTCCCCCTGTCGCTGCGACGCGATCTGGCCGATCGTCTGTGGCCGTTTCGTGTCGAGGCCGAACGCACCACCGACGACGGGGCGACGATCAAGTGGCTGTTCCGCGCCGGCGACGGAGCGGCCATCGAGGCGGTGCTCATGGGCTATCCCCATCGCACGACCCTGTGCATCAGCAGTCAGGCGGGATGTGCGATGGCCTGCACCTTCTGCGCTACGGGGCAGTTCGGCTTCGACCGACACCTCACCGCGGGCGAGATAGTCGCCCAGGTGGCATACGCCGCCGCTCATCTCCGGGCGAACCCGATGCCGCGTTCGCCTGCGCGGGTCGGCAACGTGGTGTTCATGGGCATGGGGGAGCCGCTGGCCAACTACCCCAACGTACGCGAGGCGATTCGCCGCATCGTCGAGGTGATGGGGTTGTCGGCGCGTTCGATCACGGTTTCCACCGTCGGCGTGACGCCGGGAATCGACCGGCTGGCGACCGAGCCCTGGCCGGTAACGCTGGCACTGAGCCTCCATGCCGCCGACGACCACCTCCGGGAGACCCTGGTACCGCTGAACCACCGCTACCCGCTCGATCACATCCTCGCCGCCGCCGCCCGGTTCCGAGCGGAGAAGGGCAGGCGGGTGACCCTGGAGTGGACGCTGATGAGCGAGGTCAACGACACCCCCGATCAGGCTCGTGCTCTGGGAGCGATTGCCCGTGAGCTCAGGGCGCACGTGAATGTGATCCCCATGAATCCGACGCCGCTGGCCCCGCAGAAGCGTCCCCCGAAGGCACGCATCGACCAATTCGTCGATGAGGTTCGCCGAACCGGAGCGACCGTGACTCTGCGCGACACCCGCGGCATCGAGATCGATGCCGCCTGCGGCCAACTCCGGGTGAGTTCCGGCGGTTGACCGCGTCCGGGTTTGTGCCACCATCGCGGGATGACCATCGACATCGGGGATCGGGCGCCGGACTTCAGCCTTCCCGACGACGCCGGGACTCAGGTCTCGCTGGCGGACTTCTCGGGAAAAGGTCTCGTCCTCTACTTCTACCCCAAAGCATTCACTCCCGGCTGCACCACCGAGGCATGTGACTTCCGCGACGCGACCACCTCGCTCGACCGGGCGGGGTACGCCATCGCCGGCGTGAGCCCGGACCCGGTCGCGGTACTCGCCAGGTTCCGCCGGGAGCACCGACTGTCGTTTCCGATGCTGTCGGACGCCGACCACACGGTCGCCGCCGCCTACGGCGCATGGGGAACCAAGACGGACTACGGCCGCGAGTACCAGGGGATCATCCGCTCCACCTTCGTCATCGGTGCCGACGGCCTGATCGAGCGAGTCTGGAGAAACGTCAAGGCGAAAGGACACGCCGGGCGGCTCGTCGCCGAACTCGTCCCGTGACCCCGGCGATCACCTTCGATAGCACTGGTCGCCGGTACAATCCCGCTCCCCGCGCATGCTGAACGTCCCCGCACCCCTCCGTCTCGCACTTCTGGTCGCCGGTTCGCTGGTGGCGATGGTGGTGCTCGTCTACGGCATCGACCGGGTCTCCAACGGGGGCGAGGTGCTGGGAAGCGTCACCGTGGACGGGGTGGACATCGGCGGTCTCGACGAGAACGCCGCTCTCGCCCGCGTTCGCGGTCTTGAGGAATCCCTTGCCTCCCGCCCCGTCCCGGCGGTGGTCGCCGGACATCGGTTCGATCTCGATCCGCGCCAGATCGGATTCGGCATCGATGAGCAGGCGATCCTCGACGAGGCGCTGCACAACGGCCGCACCGGCAGCGTCTTCCGCCAGTTCGGCTCCTGGCTGACCCGGTTTGGCTCGGGGAGTCGCGACATCGCGGTGAGCTACGACTACGACCAGGCAGCCCTGGCGAGCATCGTCGCCGGGTGGGAAGCCGAGGGCATCGCCGATCCGCCCTTCCCCGGCGATGTCACGGTCGAGGACGGAGCCATCGTCTACCAGTACCCCGCCGACGGCATCGGCATCGACTCCGATCAGGCCGTGCAGGCACTTGCCGCCGTGCTGGCGGTCCCAGACGCACCGGTGGTCACCCTGCCCACGCGGGTTCTTCCCGCACCGTTGCAGAGCGGTGACATCGACGCCGCGGTCGTAGAAGCCCGCCACCTCATCGACGGGGACGTGACGCTCGTCAATTCGGAATTCGACAGGTCGATAACGATCCCCGACAACGTGATCGGAGAAGCTCTGCGGGTGACACGCGACGACTCGGGCGAAGCGCCGAGCTTCCTGATCACGCTCGATCCCGGAGTCATCGGCAACTATGTCGCCGCATTCGGTCCCTCACTCGAGACCGCCCCGGCCGACGCCGAGATCCAGGCGGACGTCGAGACCGACGAGGTGACGATCCTGCCGAGCACGCCGGTCCAGGAACCCGACCCGGCCGCCCTCGTCGATGCGGTGTTGAGCGCGGCCGCCAACCCGGGGCGCACCGGAGATCTCCCCTACCACGACGGGCGCGAGGCGCCGTTTTCGACCGCGGACGCCAAAGCCCTGGGCATCAGCGGGCTCATCGGGGAATTCACCACCTTCCACCCGTGCTGCGCGGCGCGGGTGACCAACATCCACCAGATCGCCGACGACGTAGACGGGACGATGATCATGTCGGGTGAGAACTTCTCGCTCAACGACGTCGTCGGCAAGCGCACGGTCGCCAAGGGATATGTGTGCGCCGGAGCCCTCATCGGCGGCGAGATCGTCGAGGAGGGGGAGATCTGCATCGGAGGCGGCACCAGCCAGTTCACCACCACGATCTACAACGCGTCGTTCTTTGCAGGGCTCGAAGACGTCTACCACATGCCGCACACCATCTGGTTCAGCCGATACCCGGAAGGACGGGAGGCAACCCTCGGGTGGCGCGACCCCGAGCTCATCTTCAGGAACAACACGGCCAACGCCATCCTGATCCGCACCTCGTATACCGACACTTCGGTGACCGTCAAGATCTACGGGGACAACGGGGGTCTCGAGATCACGGCCGGTCTTTCGGACCGCTACAACTACACGTCTCCCCGCAAGGAGACCCGGGAGAACACCGACGACGCAGAGCTCAACTGCACGCCTGGGACCGCCACCGTCACCCAGGCCGGCACCCCGGGGTGGACAGTCGACGTCTACCGCTACGTCACGCATCCCGAGGGATACGAGACCATCGACGAGTGGACGTGGCACTATGAGGGCTACTGGGAGATCAGGGAGTACAACCCCCGCGGGATCGGGGTCAACGGCGATCTCCAGCCCGGCTGCCGGACGGGTTAGCCGGTCGGCTCCCGATACCGGCGGCCACCGCGAACTGAAAGATCAGGTTGGCGGCCAGGATCGACGTCTGGGACCGGTGGTCGGTCATCGGATTCACCTCGTTGACCGCCAGACCGCCCGCCGTCGGTGCCAGCGCCACCAGGAGGTCGAGCAGTTGCCGGGAGCTCAGTCCGCCCGGTTCCTGCCACCCAACCCCGGGGGCGAAGGCCGGATCGAGCACGTCGATGTCGACACTCACGAGCACGTGGTCGGCGCCGGCGGTGACCGCGTCAATGGTCTCCAAGGAGGCGGCCACCCCGTCGGAGAGGACCCGGGCGGCGGGAATCTCGGTGAGGCCGATCGAATCGATGAAGGCCTTAGACGAGGGGAAGTTGAAGTTGCGGGTGCCCACCTGGACGCATCGCCGCGGATCGACTCGCTCCAGCTCGAGAGCGCGGCGCATCCCGCTCGATTGACTGTGGGTTCCTTGAGCGGGGTTGCCGTCGGTGAGATCGAGATGGGCGTCGAAGTGGACCACGGCGACGGTCCCCTCGACCGCGTCGTGCACGCCCGCCACTGCGGGAAACAGGATCGAATCGTCGCCGCCGACAACGATGGGGACCCAGCCGGCGGCGGCGAGTTCCGTCACCCGGCTCCGCGTGGCCGCCAAGGTCGCCATCAGGTCGTGCGGCACCACGGCCACGTCACCGGCATCCTCGAACGAGTCGGGATCGAACGGCACGACCTCGTCGCGGTCGATCCAATAGATGCGGCCGTCCTCGACCCGCATCCGCATCCACGCCAGATTGCGCCGGACCTCGTCGGGGGCATAGCGGGATCCCGGCCACCCCAGGGTGGCCGCCCCGTCGAAGGGGACACCGAGGAATGCCAGCCGCTTGACCATGACCGGCGAGGCTAGCGAGCCCGTCGATACGCAACACGCAATGAGCAATGGGCACCGGCCGGCGAGTAGCGGGCAGCCGGAAGCCGGCCAGCGCTTCCTAGACGTCCCTGATGCCGTCGATGGTGAGCCAGATGCCGACCACGACCAGGGCTGCCGACAGGATCCGACCCAGCCATACGACGAGTCGGCGCGCCACCTGCCCGCGCACCGGCACCAGAGCCAGCAGTCCGCCCACGGCCACCGCGGCCGCCCCGGCCGAGGCGGCCACCCCGTTCCCGGTGCCGGCGGTGACCGCCAATGCCATCACCTCGGGAGCGAACAGTCGGGGGTACCACACCGGCCACACCCCCGCCCGCCAGCCGGCGAGTTCCGGCTCGGTGGAAGGGGTGGGGACCACGAATGCGTATCCCCCGGCCAGCACCGCCACGAACCCGGCGGCGATCTTGAACGTCTCCGGAGTGATCTGCAGGGCCCGCAGCATCGGCCCCGACCACCACGCCAGGGCGGCCACCGACCCGATCAGAAGCGCCCCTCCGACGAGAACCGGAACCAGGCGGGCTCTGCCCGATGCCTCCTCGGGAATCGACCCTCGTGATCGGAAGGGATTGGCCGCGGCGAGGAAAGCCACCACGAGCAGTGCGCTGCTCATCTGCCCGCCTCCCGGGCAGCGAGCACGGGAAGCGCCTCGAGCAGGGCGGTGATCGTGTGTTGCTGGTCGTCCATCTGGGTGTACCCCCGGTAGAACCAGGCTCCCTCTTCGAGGAGCGGGTGGGCGCCATCGGCGGACTCCGCCGGCGTGACCTGGCGATCCACCATGAGCCCGGCGGTGCACACTATCCGGTCGTCGATGCCCTCGGCGAGATCGGACAGCCGGGGATCGTCCACGGCCAGTCGGTGCAACGCCCCCATGCCCTCACCGGCGGTGCCCACTCCGGCCGGGGTTCCCGGGTACCACCGCACGAGGAGGTTGATGCCCTTGCCGAGGCGCTGCGACTCGAACCTGAGCCTGATGGAGAAGTAGCCCGCCAGTCGGCGCGCGTAGTCCAGCCGAGGATCGGCGCGCAGGTCGGACCGGAGATCCGCCAGCGCGTGAGCCGCCCAGTGGTCGGGAAGCCGGGAGAACCGGCCCTCGGCCCGATCGCGATCGGAGACCATGTAGTCGATGGTGCGCACCGCCGCCTCGCCCCACCCCTCGCCGGGAAACTCCCGATCCATCAGGACGAGGGCCCAGGCAGTCTCGCCCGTCGAGTAGAGCGAGTGGTTGTCGATCGGTCCCGTCCCTTCCCGCCAATCGGAGCTGACGCTCCCGTCGGGGAACTGCATCTCCTTCAAGAACCGACCGATCCCCCTCATGATCCCGTCGTGGGTGGTATCACCCGTCGCCGCCCTCCTGATCGCCATCCCGGCGAGGAGCAACCCGTTACCGCCCGAGGTCACCTCGCCGGGGGGCGCCCATGCGATCCAGTCACCGTGATCCAGCAGCTGGCCGAGTGCTCGCTGCAGGCCGGCATCGCCGGCCCGCAATGCCTCGGACGAACTGGTGGCGGCAAACGCCTGGTACAAGACCATGACGAGGCCGGCGTGACGCACCTCGTTGTAGTCGGGTGATACGACGTCGGCGTCCCGGTCGTACCCGTAGGTGTACCGGCCACTCGGCTGCACCCCGCGCTCCAGCCATCCGGCGGCGGCGTCGACCGCCGCCCGCACCTCACCGGAGGTGACCGGGGGGCACACTTCGGCGGGGACGACCGCCACCCGCACCACCGCCGCGCCCACCACGAGCACCGACAGATGGAGCGCCAGACGCCGCCTCATCGCATCAGCAGGTCGCCGCACCCTCGGGCGCAGTCTTGTTCTTGAAGGCGCCGATGAACTGGGTGATTGTGGCGTCGTCCACGGTGTCCAGCCGAAGCTGGGTCCCCCACGTGCTGAGCACCACCGGCACGTCGAGTCCCGGGTACGGGCTGACGAGGACCTCCGACTGGCGGGCGAACCGGTCGAGATCGGCGATTGCGGCCGTATCCAGGTCGGGCTGGTAGGTGATCCACACCGCCCCGTGCTCAAGCGAATGGACCGCCTCCTCGTTGCGCACCGGGGCGTCGTAGGCGCCGCACGCCAGCGTGGCCGCAGAATGCGGCCCGCCCACCGGAGGGGTCTGCGGATAGTCCACCGAGTCCGTGGTGTGATCGGCGCTCGCCACCTCGAACGTCTCGACCCCGGCGGGAGGGGCGACATCGTCCTGGGGTTTGGTGCTCACGTCCCGGGCGATGAACACCACCAGCGCTCCGAGTATCACCACCCCGAGTCCCCCGATCAGCCACGTCCTCCAGGAACGCCGGGTTCGGGGCGCTCGGGATCGAGTCGCCGGTGGGGTCTGCTTGCGCTGCGGCATGGTGTCTCCGGTTGGTGGGTCCGCCAATCTAAGGCGGCCGGCGCCGCTAGTGGGCGATAACCGCCTCCGAACCCCGATTGCCAAGGCGGTGAGATCGTTCCAAGATCCCCACCATGATCCCGGTACTCCTCCTGCTGGCGCTTCCCGCCTCGGGCAAATCGGAGATCCGGCGCTACCTGGAGCACCCCGACCCGAGCCTGCCCTCACTCCCCGTGGGGCCAACGATCCAGCTCGACGACTATCCCTACGTGCACATCATGCGCCGGATCTCCCAGGAGCAGCTCGATGCGGGCATCGCCCCGACATTCTTCGACTCCGTCGACTCTTCTTTCACCGATCCCAGGGACTGGCTGACGCTGATCCACCTGCTCAATGAGGACTTCGCCTCCCTGGGCACTCCGGAGAGACCGAGTCCCCAGCCGGAGGACCTGTTCGATCGGATCGATGCCGCGCGATGTCGCGCTGGAATCAGCGGCGGAAGCGTCCCCCGCCAGCGAGAGCGGGTTGCCCGAGCGCTTGCCGGCGATGCCGCCGAACTTGCGGAATCGCTCCCGGTCGTCACCGGGGAGACGCTGACCCGGAGCACGGTGGTCATCGAGTTCGCCCGGGGAGGTCCGACCGGGGCGGCCGCCCCGCTGCCCCATCCGATCGGATATCGGGCGTCGCTCGCCGCGCTCTCGGCGGCGATCCTCACCCGGGCGGCGATTCTCTATGTGTGGGTCTCTCCCGAGGAGAGCCGTCGTCGCAACCGCGAGCGCGCCGTCGCCGGCCCGGAGGGCGACGCCACGATCCTCCACCACGGCGTGCCGGAACAGGTGTTGCGCGCCGACTACGGCATGGATGACATCGAGTGGCTGGAAAAGACCTCACCGCAACCGGGGGCGATCCTGGTGAAGGCCGATGCCGCCACGATCGCCGTGCCCGTGCAGCGCTTCGACAACCGCGTGGATCGCACGTCGTTCCTCAGGGACGATCCGGCGGAGTGGGCCCTCGATCGGATCCGCTCGCTCCATGCCGAGCTCGCCCGCGCCCTGGAGCGGCTCGACGGGACGAGACCATCGTCGGACTGATAGATTCCCGCCAGCGGAGTGAGGGACGCCCACGGCGAACCCTCCGACCCAGTCACGTCCCCGGGCCAGAGACCGGGGACGTGACATTCCCGGGTTCTGGGGTGGCGGAATGATGAGCGCGTTGGCCCACGGACTCCTCGCCGGATACGGCATTGCCATTCCCGTCGGAGCGATCAGCGTGCTCATCGTCGAGACCGGCATCAGGTGCGGCTTCCGGTGCGCCTCCGCCGCCGGTGCCGGTGCCGCCACCGCCGACCTCGTCTACTCCGCCTTGGCCGTGACCGGCGGGGCAGCCATCGCCTCGGCGATCTCGTCGGTGGAGACGCCTTTCCGCTACGCCAGCGCCGCCGTCCTGATGGCCATGGCCGTGGTCGGAGTGGTCCGCGCCATTCGCCGGCGACAGCCGTCGTCCGCCGCAGCTTCTGTGAACGTCGACCGGAACGAACTGCTGCGCACCTACCGCACGTTCGTGGGACTGACGATCCTCAACCCGCTCACGGTGATCTATTTCACGGTATTCGTCGTGGGCTCCGGTCTCGCCGCCGGTTTGAGCGCCGCGGAGGGAGCCGTATTCGTGGGGGCGGCTTTCGTCGCCTCCCTGTCCTGGCAGACCGCCCTCGCTGCGGTGGGCGGGATGGCCCACAGCAGCCTCCCGGCACGATTCAGGATCGGGGCGAGCATCGTCGGCAACCTCGTCGTGGCCGGCCTGGCGGTGCTGGTGGCGCTCCGATGACCGACCGATCGCCGTAGGACGAAATGCCCGTGCGAACCCGAGGCCCCCGGCGTAGGGTGAAGGAGACATGCGCTACCAACCCCTTTTTGACCCTGAGACCGGCCAGGAGTACTTGCCGGTCGTCGAGCGGGGTCGGCAGGTGCTCGAGGATCCTCTGCTCAACAAGGGAACCGCATTCCCCCTCGATGAGCGGCTAACCCTCGGTCTCGCCGGACTCCTTCCCAGCCACGTCTCGACCCACGAGCAGCAGGTTGCGCGGTGCCTCGACCAGATGCGGGCCAAGGACACCAACCTGCAGAAGCACATCTATCTGGCAAGCCTTCACGATCGCAACGAACACCTCTTCTACCGCCTTGTCGCCGAGAACCTCGAGGAGACCGTCCCGCTCATCTACACGCCAACCGTCGCCGAGGCGTGCCGCACCTGGAGCCACATCTTCCGCCGCGCCCGCGGGGTGTACATCACCCCCGACGACTTCGGATGGGTGGCGGCCCGGCTCCGCAACAGCGGGGTCGCCGACGCCAAGGTGATCGTGGTCACCGACAACGAGCGCATCCTCGGCATCGGTGATCAGGGTGCCGGCGGGATGGGCATCCCGATCGGCAAGCTCGCGCTCTACACGGCGGCCGCCGGAATCCACCCGGCGGTGTGCCTGCCGGTGTCCCTGGACGTCGGAACCGACAACCAGGACCTCCACGACGATCCGCTCTACCTCGGATACCCGGGTCATCGGGTGCGGGGCGACACCTACTGGGAGCTGGTCGACGAGCTGGTCACCGCGGTGCGGACGCTGTACCCGGGGGCGATCCTCCAGTGGGAGGACTTCGCCAACGGCACGTCCTTCCACCATCTCGACACCTACCGGGAGACCCTGCCGTCGTTCAACGACGACATCCAGGGGACCGCGGCGATGGTTGTGGGCGGACTCTACGCGGCGATGCGGCTGCTCGGCGAGGGCATCTCCCGACAGCGGGTACTCATTGCCGGATCGGGCTCGGCCGGAATCGGCATCGCCCGCCAGATCACCGCGGCGATGGTCGAAGACGGACTCAGCTCCGCCGAGGCCAAGCAGCGGGTCCTGATGACCGATAGCCGCGGATTGCTGGTTGCCGACCGGACCGATCTGGTCGACCGGAAACGTGAATTCGCCATCGACCCCGCGCAGATTGCCGGGTGGGGAGCACGCGGCGACTACGTCGACCTGGAGACCTGTGTTCGCAATCACCTGCCGTCGATCCTGATCGGGGTCACCGGGACTCCGGGGTCGTTCACCCGTTCGATCGTGGAGGCGATCTCGGCCGTCCATGACCGACCGATCATCATGCCGCTGTCCAACCCGACGGCCATGACGGAGGCCAAACCTGCCGACATCATCCCTTGGTCCCAGGGCCGTGCCCTGGTGGCGACCGGAAGCCCCTTCGATGACGTCGTCTTCGACGGAGCCACCCACCGCATCGGGCAGGCGAACAACGTGTTCGTCTTCCCCGGAGTGGGCCTGGGGACCATGGTGAGCCGGGCACGAATGGTAACGGTGGGGATGTTCCTCGCCGCCGCCCGGGCGCTGGCCGACTCGGTGACCGACGACTGCCTCAAGGTGGGAGCGCTGTTCCCGCCGATCACCGAGGTGCGGTCGGTGTCCCGTCACGTGGCAGTCAAGGTGGCGGAGGCGGCGATCGCGGAAGGCGTGGCCGATCCGATCGAGGATCTTCCCGCAGCGATGGACCATGCCATGTGGAGGCCCTGCTACCTGCCGTATCGGGCGGTCTAGGCCGAAGGACCCTCGCCGGGCTCGGCTGCCCGGTCCTACGCTGGCGCCATGAGACTCCGAAAGGGCATGCGGGTCCAGGAGCTCACCAAGCGCGTCGGTCAGATTCCCCGTCAGGGGAGCGTGGTCGCGGTGCGCGGCCCCACGGTCGAGATCCGCTGGGACGACGGGCACCTCTCGTCGGTCACCGGCGCCTACCTCGAACCGATCAGGCAGCGATCCACCGTCTGAGTGGCGCCGCTTCGGTGCCTAGGATCATCCGACCCGGAGGCGGGCGGGTTCCTCCCTGTGGTCGCGTCGCGCCTCCAACGATCCCAAACAGTCCCGCTGAGACCGCACCCGATCACCTGCTACCCGCACTCGTCGGCACCCACGACCGGGGCACCTTCCTCGACGCCTCTCAGGATCGCCGCCAACCGGCTCCGGGTCCCCGCCACATCGATGATCGGCAGATTCCGGTAGTCCACCTTTCCGTCCGCCGACGAACCTTGTTGGATCGCCCAGGTACCGATCTGACCGGGGTCGAGTTCGGCGACCGCGCCGATCAGGTCGGGGAGAAGCCGCAACGGGAGATTCGTGGTGGTGTGGTCCTCCACCGCGGTGGCGAGGGCATCGAAGTTGACCAGCACGGTCAGCGGGTCCAGTCGGGCGGCGACTTCGCGCAGCAGGCAGCGCTGGCGGCGGGTTCGCACGATGTCGCTCGAGTCACTGCGATTCCGCACATAGGCGAGCGCGGTGCGCCCGTCGAAGTGGTGCCTTCCCGGCTCGATGTCGATCAGGGTCTCGTCCTCCCCCGGCTTGGCGGGCGAGAAGAGCACGTGCATCGGCTCGTGGGCGGTGACGTCGATCCCACCGATGGCGTCGATGACGTCCACGAATCCGGCGAAGTCCACCAGCACGTAGAAGTCGATGCGGACACCTAGCGTCTGCTGGAAGGTCTGGCGAAGGGCCTCCATTCCGGGATCGACACCACCCGGGTACAGGCGGTCGAAGGTTTGACTGAACGGGTAGATGGCGTTGATTCGGTCAAGCCACACTCCGGGATCTCGTTCCGCGGGGAGGGGATCTGTCGCCTGGGACGTGCCGTTCTTCTCCGCCTGCTCGGCGAGCGACCAGATCGTGTCCTGACGCCACTCGAGCGGCTGCTGCAATTCCCTGGGAAGCAGGAAACCGGTGAGCTCGCGGGAGACGCTCACCAGGACGGCCTGGTGCGTGACCGGGTCCAGGCTGGCGAGGACCATGACGTCGGTGCGCAGCCCCGTCCTCCCCGGCCCGGCGTCGCCGCCAACCAGCAGCACCGTGATCCGGTCGATGTCGATAGGTTCGATGACGGCTTCGCTCACCTCTCCGTAGTGGGTGCGCACGGGAAGCGGGAGCCCATCGGGATACTCGGGATACAGGTCCGTACCCGCGCTGGTGGTCGAGGTCGACACGGTCGGGATCACACCGCCGCTGCGCGCCGCCTCGGCGGAGAAACGGGCCCGTAGCTGATCGGTGGTGACTTGGGTGTCTTCGACGAAAACCCGGTCGAGGAGATCGAGCAGCCGTGCGGCACGGGCACCGAGCAAGAGATGGGGAACGACCAACGCGCCGACGAGGACCACGACAACCGCGGCATGCACCGCGGGACGGTTGAACCCCGTTCCGGCCGCGGCCACCACGTAGGCGTCGATCGCCGCCACCAGGCGGAAGACGGCCACGGCGACGTCGGCAACGATGAAGGTCGTCAGCCACCGCGGCTGCACCAGCAGCCGCAGGGCATAGACCTCCCCCCTGGCGACCATCACGATGGCTATGCCCAGCAGGGCGGCAGTGCCCGCGAGAAAGGGAACGGCACGACGCCGCCGACCGGCGAACCACTGCCCCGCACCGGGGACGACGAGGGACATGGCGGCCGCGAGAAGCGCGCGGTCGCGCCCCCGAGTGGGTTCGGAACAGGTGCCGTCGGCCACGATCGTCAAGGTAGCCGAATCCCCCACTTGGCCACGCGTCACGCCGGCCCAAGTCGAGGCAGCGTCTTCCGGCCGTGGCCGCCTCGCCTCTAAGGTTGCGAGCAACAGGCGAGCGACCATCGACCGACCCCCTCGGGACAGGCATCGATCACCCGAGGGGGTCAGTCGTGGTGGTGCCCGCCGAGGATTGGCACCGGGAACACCGACTGGGAGGTTGTCGGTCCGTCCGACTCCGAGGTACCTGCCTGTAACGCTCAGGGCGAACGACGAGGCCACGATGGACCCGGCGACGCCCAGCAGCACGGACAGCATATGATTGAGGCCCGACCCGGGTTCGGCGTTGCGCGGGGCTGTGATCGCAAAGAGCACTCCGGCAACGCCAAAGCACACCGATGCGATCACGCACTCTGGTGGCGATCTTCTGGGTGCCACCAAGCTGTCGCCACCTCGGGCCTCCGCGGGAACCCGAAGTCCCTGCCAGGGATACCATCGAAAGCCATGATCCGGGTGGGTTCGATCGTTCTGCGCGTCGATGACCTGCGGCGCCAGACCGAGTTCTGGGCGGCTGCCCTCGACTACGTGGCGCGCCAGGATGACAGTGACGACTTCGTCTTGCTGCGTCCCCGCGACGGAGTGGGACCCAATCTGTCGCTCGACATGCATCACTCGGAAGCGCCGACTCCGCCGCGCATTCACCTCGACCTGTATGCCGACGATCAGCCCGCCGAGGTCGCACGGCTGATCACGCTCGGCGCCACCGAGGTGCACTGGGACAAACGACCGGCGGATGCCGACTATGTCATCCTCGCCGACCCGGAAGGCAACCGCTTCTGCGTCATCGACGCCGGCGAGTGATCCGAATCGTCGGCGATTGCGAGTGACGATTGCGTCGTGTCAGCGACACGCGAGTGCCACGACCGAAGGGTCACCCGTTGGGTGCGGCTCGGAGGAGCCCGTCGATCTGACCCACCGCCAAGCCGATGCCCTCCTCCATGCCCATCGCGATCAGCTGTTCCATCGCCTCCAGGGAGGGGAAGGTCGTCTCGATGGTCATGCGGGTACCGCCACCCGGCTGTTCGCTGAGCGACACACGGGCGGTCGTCGTCGGCATGGCCGGGTCGGGCGTGCCCGCCTCGTCGGCGAAACCGTCCTCGAACTCGAGGCGATGCGGGCCGTCGACCATGAGGATGCGCCACCAACCCCGGTGGCGGTCTCCCTCGGGGCCGGTCATGAAGTAGCCGACCTTTCCCCCCGGGGAGAGGTCATGATCGACGACCGTCGCCGGGTACGTCGGCGGCCCCCACCACTTCTCCAACTGGCGAGGGTTCGCCCACACCTCCCAGACGCGCCGTGCGGGGGCGTCGAATTCGGCGACGATGGTCATCGTCATTGCCCCGGGGTCCTTGTCGATGCTGATCACCGTCATGCGTCGGCTCCTTCATTCTGGGTGTCGGTGGCGAGGATCTCGCCGATTCGGTCGAGGCGGTCGCGCCACACCGCTTCCAGTTGGTCGAGGAGACGTCGCGCCGCAAGCACCGCATTGACGTTGCCGGGTACCAGTTGCTCGCGACCCTCTCTCCTCTTGCTCACCAGTCCGGCGTGTTCCAGCACGGCGACGTGTTTCTGAACTGCGGCGAAGCTCATCGGATAGCGACCGGCGAGAGCCGAGACCGAGTGCTCCTCCTGCATCGTCCGAACGAGGATGTCTCGCCGCGTGGCGTCGGCGAGGGCTCGGAACAGTCGGTTGGCCTCAGCCGGTGATCGCCTACACGACGCCCGCCTGCCACAAGTGCCGGTTAGGGGGTCCCCAGGGCGTACCCGCCGTCGACATCGATGACGGCCCCGGTCATCCAGGCGGAATCGGCGGAGACCAGGAAAGCCACGATGGCGGCGACGTCGGCTCCGGCGCCGACCGCCTGCAGCGCCTGCATCGGCGGAGCGATCCTCGCCAGCAGCTCTTCGGCCTCCTCCTCGCTGCCGCCGCGAAACTCGGAAGGCACCAGCCCCGGCCGGACCACGTTGACCCGGATGCGATGTTTGCCCAGGTCCCCGGCCAGTGCCCGCGTCATCGCATCGACGGCACCCTTCGTAGCCACGTAGCCGAAGCGGTCACGGGGAGCACGGGCCACCACCGTCGAGCCGATGTTGACCACCGACCCACCGTTTCGCTTCAGGTAGGGCAGCGCCGCCCGGGTGCACAGGTAGTACCCGATGACATTGGTTCGCAGCATCGACTCGAAGTCCGCCTCTTCCAGATTCTCGATGGATCCCCGGACCTCCATGCCCGCGTTGTTGACCAGCGCATCGATTCCGCCGAAGGTATCGGCCGCCGTCTGGGCGATCCTGGCGGCGTCCTCGGCACTGGTCACGTCGGCCTGCACGGCGACGACGCGGCCGGGGGCATCGGTGAGTTCATCGACCAAGGCAGTGAGCCGGTCGAGGCGCCGGGCCGCCGCCACCACCCGGGCTCCCTCGCCTACCAGGCGACGGGTGATGTGGGCGCCGAGGCCGCTGCTGCTGCCGGTGACGACGACCGACATGTCGATCATGATTGCCTCCTGGAATCCGCCGGCTCCCCCAGTGAGCCTACGACGGAGCGCCTTTCCGAGGTGATGGGCACGCCGCCGCCACCCTGCCATTGCCACTCACAGTCGGAGTCTGGCCTCCACGAGACGCGCCAGCAATGCGCGGGGAAGGGGTTGGTCGATCGGGAACCGCAAGGCCCCCTTCGACCACTGGTAGGACTCCAACTCCGCGGCGAGCCCGGGGAGCACCGAACCCGAGTGCGGGTAGTAAGTGCAGGAATCCTTGAGGTAGGCGTAGCCGGCGATCGGCGTCCCTTCGACCAGGAATGCCGGCACACCGTAGGAGATCCCTTCGGTCGCATCGGGCAGGATCTCCCGCAGGGTGGCGCGAAGCCGGATCAGAGTGCTCCGCTGCGGTTCAGGGGCCCCATCCAGATACTGGTCGACAGTCATGATCGGACGCCTCCATCGACATCGATCACGGCACGTTATCCACCAAGGCCCGAGTAGGAACTGACCGGCGGCCCCCTACTTGGGGCATGAGCGTCCGGCCCTTCAACCGGCGGGGACTCACGACGACATGTTTCGCCATCTGCATGGGGGCGCTGCCATCAAGGGATGCCCCAGGGTGGTGAGGCCCGCGACGACCGAGTGGGTCTGGTCACGGCCATCTACGAAAGCGGCCTTTGACCCGGCAGCGGCATTGATGCCAACCGCGACTCGGAAACCACCGCGACGACGAGCTGCCTCTTGTGCGTCCGGTCCCCGTCGAGTTTGTTGTTGGGTCTGCTCGGTGAGTAACCGACGGTGGCTTGGGAGGTCGAGCGATCAGGCTCTGATACCCGCCCCTGCTGTCCGTGGGGTGCTTCCGACCGCGGTGGGGAGGGTGAGGTCGAATACCGTCTCGCCGTCATCGTGGCGGTAGGTCAGAGTGCCCTGCATGGCGCGTGCCAGACGGCGCGACACCGACAATCCGAGACCGATTGAGGTGCGCGCCCGTGTCGGGGATGGGGTATGCACGAATGGGGAGAACAGTGCGGACGCGACCGGTTCGGCGATTCCGGTCCCGATCGCAGACGCGGAGGCTGGTTACCGCCCCGGCTCCGGTGAGGGCTACCGGGTGCGCCCCGGGACCAGAGCCGTCGTCGTGCGGGGCGGGAACCCGCTGCGAATCCGTCGTGCCGATCGTCCTGATCTGGTTCTCACGGCCGACGACGGGGACCGCGGTGCGGGTATGATCAATGGACTCCTCGCCGGACTCGGAGGCACAGGCCGGGCTCGCCCCGCGACGTGAGGACGACAAGGGACGCTGACGAGCCTCTGCCTGCCCTGCCCGTGCCACCCACTCGCGGGCCCTGGGAACATCGACCGCGACCTAACCCTGCCACCACCTCAGGACGCGGAGCGCCCGAAGGGTCACCCAACGCGAAGGCTTGCCGGGTCCATCGTCGACCTCGAACCACGCACGCCCGGTCGGATTCCAATCCAGCTCCCAGGTGCCATCGTCCCGGCGACGTGAGCGGACGTGCTCGATCGGCTCCGCGAGCCGCGAGTCGGGTGACGTCGCCATGAGGATGCCGGCGGATCGGAAGTAGTCCAGACCGCGCAGCACGTCGTAGAACCAGCGGGACGGATGGATGAAACGCAGGTACCGCTCATCGGCGGGCTCGCCGGTGCTGAGACGCCTGAACAGCGACCGTGCCAGCAAGTACTCCTCGCCGGACCGGCGTGCCGCCTGCGAATCGGGGGTTCCACCGGTGACCCGCTCATACTCCAAGAGGCCCTCGAGGACATTGATCGTCGTGTCGAACGACGATCGAACCGAACCGTTCTCGGCCTCGCAGTTCCAGCCGCCGTCCTTCAGCCTCTCCCCGACCAGTCGGTCGACGATCCGACGCACCTCGACTCCGAAGTAGGCACCGTCGGCAACGGTCCTGCCGTTGATGCACGGCTCGACCTCACCTTCCCAGAACGGCTGGCCGCCTTCGTCCCAACGGGAGTTGACGCCGATCAGTTCCACGGCTCGTTGGGCACGGGCCGATCGAGGGTCGAGCCCGAACTCCCGGAGCTGGGTGAGCACATGAGTGGTGGTGGTCCAGGGCTGGCCCGCACCCGGCTCAGCCTCCGGCCCGCGGAAGTCGAAACCGCTGGGGAAGAAGGCACCGCCGGCCCACTGCCCATCCTCATCCTCGAGAGCAAGCAGTCGGGCACCCCATCCCTCCCTCTCCACTCGGGCTCTCTCGGCTGCCCACTCGGTCTCAGTGACATCGAGGAGATCGCGCATCACCTGCCAGCGGATCGCAGGATCGGAGTCGAGCAGCCATTCGGTCGGGATCATGGGCGAACCGGCACGTTAATCGAGACAGCCGACCTTCGACGAGGTCGCGGCGTCGATCGAGCCAACAGCGCGATCGACCCTGGCGGCTCTGCGTCCTCACGCGGAGACAATCAACACCCTGCTGGGACTTCGCTCTTTTCGAAGACTTCGACTTGCCGAAGCTGTTGAGGGCGACCGCTTGGCGTACCCATGGCCGACTCCCGTCGACCGCTGGAGCAGCCGCGACGTACCCCATCGCATCGGTCGGTGTTGGATCGTGACACCGGAGCGCCGGCACGGGCGTTGGCACTGAGCGTGTCTCCCCGGTATCTGACCGGGTTTCTGAGCCTCGCAGTGACCGCCCTCTCCGTGTGGTCTCTCTCAAGGCAGTAGCGTCAACCGCCTTCGCCCACTGCCCGCGCAGCTGTGGTGCCCGTTCGACGCACGGAGGTGAATCGCAATGGCTGAGAGAAAACCTGCGACAAGAGGCACGCCGCGACCCGCCAAGAGCACAACTGGCAGGGGGTCCAAGGGGTTCACGGACGAGGAACGCGCCGCGATGAAGGAGCGTGCCCAAGAGCAAAAGGCGGCCGCCCGCCGCGGCGCGGGCAAGGCGGACGGAGAAAGCGACGTGCTCGCCAAGATAGCCGAGATGCCGCAACCCGATCGCGCCATGGCCGAGCGGATCCATGCGATCGTCAAGGCCAGCGCGCCAGTTCTGTCGCCGAAGACCTGGTACGGGATGCCGGCGTATGCCAAGGACGGCACAGTCATTTGCTTCTACCAAAGCGCACACAAGTTCAAGACGAGGTATGCGACATTCGGGTTCAGCGACAAGGCAGACCTCGACGAAGGCGCCATGTGGCCGACCGCATTCGCACTGAAGGAGTTGACCGCCGCCGAGGAGAAGCGGATCGGCGCGCTCGTGAAGAAGGCGGCGGGCTGACAGCCTGGCTCGCCGTCGGGCTGACCTCGGATGGCACCGTCGATCTGGTGTGGTCCGCAGGCGTCGCCAGGGTCCGGGAAGCGCACACGAGATTGGCCGTCTCAGCCAAGGTCTGCCCACACACTCCCGGGGAGAAGCCAGTCAGGTCTTGACTTATACTATTCGATAACTTAGCGTACTCCATAACAGAGGACCTGAGAATCAACCTTGCCAGCAGACTGCGCCTGGCCCGAGAGGCCACCGGACTGACACAGTCCGCGGTATCTCGAGCGTCAGGCATCGCTGTTCCCAACCTCTCCAAGATCGAGAGCGGCAAGGTGGACCTCCGCCTCAGCACTCTCGAAAGGGTGTTGGATGCGCTGGGACTCGAAATCCAACTAGTGCCTCGGACCACTCGGGTCTCGATTGATGAGGTTGTCGCGTCATCCGAGCGGGGTCGCGCACGACTTGTCGCGGCCGGACTCGGTGCTTCGTCTCCGCAAGAGCGACTCGACGCGAGGCAGCGTCTTGGGATCGACATCACAGTCGAACAAACGCTGTTGAACGCCGGTGCCTGACGCGCAGGCAACCGAGCTGCTGCGACGGGCGTCAGACGCGCCACAGAACTCCATTCGACGGAAGCTGCTCACCGCGGCAGCCTTCGCCAGCGCGGGCCTCGAGGGAGCGGTGCTCGTGAGTGGGGCGGCAGTGGAGCTCCACACTGGCTCATATCGACCCACCGACATCGATCTGGTCGGGCATCGCAAGCCCGACCAGGCCCGATCACTCAGAGAACTCGGCTTCAAGAAGGACGGGCGGCGCTGGTTGTTCTCCTTCGACGATGAGGAAAGACTCGCGATCGAGGTACCTGGAGACAGCTTGGGCGACTTCGACACCGAACGGCCGCAGGTGATCGACCTGGCACCAGGAGAACTGGCGGTGATCTCGCTGAACGACCTGATCATGGATCGGCTCCTGCAGGCAACTGGGGAAGAGCCGGTGGCATTCGACGAGGCGGTCCGGCTGGGGGTCGCGGCCTACGAACGCATCGACTGGAAGAAGCTCGAAGAACGAGCGGAGCACGCTGTGGACGACAAGTCGTTTGCTGGGAAGGTGCTTCCCGACGTGCTTTCGAGGGTTCGCAGGGAGGCGATTCGCCTGTTGCGCGGCTGAGTGGGGCCAACTGCAGGCCGCCAGGTACCCGACGCAGCCGTCCAATCGCCCGCCGACGCACTCATCCTACGCGCCGATGATCTCGTGCCACCCGGCACTCCAGAAATGGAGCCAGAGATCTCCAGCGAGGTTGCCTTCGTCCACCGAGGTGCCTACGGGCACCGCCAGGGCCGGGTGATGATCGAGCAGCGTGATGGCACCGGGTGGCTCCCGAGGCAAACGGAGCGCTGCGGCTGAAGTCGGAACTCCCTGAGGCGATGACCGTCCTCACCCCGCTTGCGACTCGGCGGAGACCTTCCGCGGCTCCACCACCAGGTTAGGTAGCACACGGTCGAGCCACTTCGGGATCCACCAGTTCCTGTCGCCGAGCAGCTCCATGGTCGCCGGGACGAGCAGCATGCGGATAACGGTGGCATCGATGGCTACTGCCGCCGCCAGTCCGAGGCCGAGGACTTTGACCGTCCGCGTGTCTTCGAGCACGAAGGAGGCGAAGACGAACACCATGATCAGGGCGGCGGCGGTGATCACCCGGGCGGTGGCCGCCAGCCCGTCGGCGACGGCACTCGTGTTGTCGGCGGTCCGGTCGTACTCCTCCCGGATCCGGGTGAGGAGGAACACCTCGTAGTCCATGGAGAGCCCGAAGACGATGGCGAACAGCATCATCGGGACAAACGGCTCGATCGGGCCCGGCTCGATCCCGAGCAGCGACCCTCCCCAGCCCCACTGGAACACCGCCACCACCACGCCGTAGGCGGCGCCGATCGCCAGCAGGTTCATGGAGACCGCCTTCAACGGCACCAACACCGAACGGAACACCGCCAAGAGGAACAGGAACGAGATCAGCAGCACCGCTCCGTAGAAGTACCAGATGCGCTCCGCCAGGTAGTCGGAGAAGTCGATGTTGGCCGCCACCGAGCCGGCCACCAGGATCTCAGTGCCCAAGTCGGCGTCGATTCCGGTGATCACCTCGTCGCGCAGCCGGTGGACCAGGTAGGTGGTCGCCTCGTCCTGCGGTCCGGTCTCGGGGGTCAGCTGCCACAGCATCGCGGTGGGCTGCTGCGGGTCGTTGGGGATGCCCACCGACACCTGGGCGACGCCTTCCACCTCGCCCAGGGTCGCCGTCACCCCCTGGAGCGCCCTCGGGTCGGCACCGTCGGGGAGGGTGGCGATCAGGACCAGTGGCCCGTTGGCGCCGGCGCCGAATCCGGCCTCCAACAGGTCGTACGCTCGCCGGGTCGTAATGCCTTCCGGGTCGTTGCCGGCGTCGGTGAACCCGAGTTGGATCGAGAACAAGGGGAGGGCGGCGATCGCCAGCACCAGCGACGCCGAGACGGTGATGATGGCCGCCCGCCGCTGCACGAAGCGACTCCACCGGTACGAGGCGGTGGCCTCGAGCGGCTTCTCCTTGCGCAGGGTGATCGTCCTGGAGAGGGGGCTGCCGAACCGGCCGGCGATCAGCACCACCACCGCGGCGACCAGGGCGAAGCGAAGCTCCGGCACCCCGAGGGCGACGCCGATCATGGCGACGGCGACCAGGAGCGAGCCGATCAGGCCACTCCACCTGGTGATCTGAATGCGCTGTCCCGCCAGCCCGACCAGGGCGGGGAGCAACGTGACGGACGCCGCCATGGTGAGTACCACTGTCGTGGCGGCGGCTAAGGCGAGGCCGGTGACGAAACCGACCCCCATCAGCACCATGCCCAGGAGCGAGACCACCACGGTCACCCCGGCAAAGAGCACCGCCCGGCCAGCACGGTCGAGCGCTGCCGCCATCGACTCGGGGGGCGACGCTCCGGCGGCAAGGTGCTGCTGGTACCGGGTGACGATGAAGAGGGCGTAGTCGATCCCCACGCCGAGACCGATCATCACCCCGATCGTGGCGGCGAAGTCGGGCATCTCGATGAGGTTGCTCAGCAAGGCGGTCGCCGCCACCCCGGTCCCGACCCCGGCCAGGGCGGTGGCGATGGGCAGTCCCATGGCCAGCACGGAGCCGAACGAGAGGATGAGCACGAAGATGGCGAAGGCCAGTCCCAGCATCTCCGAGCTCGGGGGTTCACGGTGGCGGAACATGTCGCCCCCGAGGGCGATCTCCAGCCCGGCGATGTCGGGGGAGAGCGCGGTGATCTCGTCGTAGATCCTCGCCCCGTCGTCGGTGGTGGTGCCCGATTCGAGCGCCAATTGAGCGTAGGCGACCTTTCCGGCGGAGTCGCCCAGGACGGAGATCTGGCCGGCGCCCACAGGGGAGTAGGGGCTGACCACGTTGACGACGCCATCGATCTCCTTCACCGCCTCGAAGAGGCCGGTCATGGTGGAGGCCACCTCGGGGTCTTCGACTCCCTGCTCGGCGACGAACACGATCGAGCCGGCATCGCCGCCGGCGCCCGGGAACTCGCTCGCCAGCAGGTCGAGCCCGGCGCTGCTCTCCGACGCCGGGGCGGTGATTCTTGAAGTGAACGCCGCTCCGACCGTCACCACGCCGCCCACCAGCAGGGCGGCGGTGAGCATCCAGGCGGCGACGTAGCGCCAGGGGTGGGCGGCGGCAAAGCGACCGAGACGAGCGAGCACGTGCGGTTCCTTGTGTCGAGGTCGCGTGCACTCTAGGCAATTTCGCAGTTAACGCAAATATGCGTGACATGCAGCGATCCGTGATACTCTGAGCCCATGTCCGGCGACGCCACCCTGCGCGAGCGCAAGAAGGCGCGCACCCGGGGCGCCATCGAGCGCGCCGCCCTCGACCTCTTCGAGCAGCGAGGGTTCAACAGCACCACGGTCGACGAGGTCGCCGCCGCCGCCGACATCGCTCCTCGGACCTTCTTCCACTACTTCCCCTCCAAGGAGGACGTGGTCCTCGCCGACTACGCCGCCCGCCTGGGCCGGTTGGTATCGGAATTGGAGGAGGGTCCCGCCGACGAGTCGCCATGGCGATCGCTGCGAGCGGCGTTCGTCGCCGTGTCGGCCGACTACGAGAGCGAGCGGGCGCAGATGCTGCGTCGATTCCGGATCATCACCACGGTGCCGTCCGTCGGTGCCCGCAGCCTCAAGCTCCAGGCGGAGTGGGAGGCCGCCGTGGCCGGGATCGTCGCCGGATGGTTGAGGCCGGACCCCGACCTCCAAATAGTGCCCCGACTGCTCGCCGGCGCAGCACTCTCCGCCATGCGGGCCTCGATGGCCATGTGGCTGGCCGGAGGCGGCCAGGCATCCCTACCCGACCTCATGGCCAGGTGCTTCGACCTCCTCGACGCCGGCCTGGGCGAGGTCGGCGACGTCGGGATCGCCCGGGCGTGACCACCCGACTCCGCGGCCTGCGCAAGTGGCTGTGGTTGGTCTCCCCCCACCGCATCGACCACGTCCGCCTTGGCGTCGCTCGCGGTGTGTCCGCCCCCAGCGCACTCGGCCTTCCCGAGGAGGAGGTGTGGTTGCAGGCTCCGGGCGGTCCCCGCCTCCACGCCTGGTTCATCCCGGTCGCAGGTTCCGCTCCCGCCGTTGTCGTCCTTCACGGCTGGGGCGGCAACGCATCCCTGATGCTCCCGCTGGCTCCCCATCTGCACCGGGCCGGGTTTCACTCGCTGTTCCTCGACGTCCGCAACCACGGCCTCTCGGATCGTCGCCGGTTCGTGTCGATGCCCCGTTTCGCCGACGACCTCGACGCGGCGCTCGGCTGGCTCTCGGGGCGTGAGGAGGTCACCACGATCGGTGTCGTCGGCCACTCGGTCGGGGGCGGGGCAGCGATCCTCAGCGCCTCGCGGGGCGGTGCACTTCAGGTCCTGGTGTCGGTGGCGTCGCCGGCAGATCCCGGTGCGCTGATGCGCCAGCAGATGGCGTCGGCGCCGCGACCGGTGCGCGCCGCAGCCCTCGCCATCATGCAGAGGGCAATCGGCCAGCCTTTCGAGGACTTCGCCCCCCGCAACCGGATCCCTCTGGTGCGGGTCCCGACCTTGCTGGTGCACGGCGCCGCCGACCAGGTGGTGCCGTTGGAGAACCTCCACCAGTTGGCGGCGGCACGTCCCGACGCCGAGGTGCTGATCGTCGACGGCGGCGGCCACAGCGACCTCGACCGCTTTCTGCCCCACGCCGGTGACATCACCGCATTCCTCGGCAGGCACCTGTTCCGTTAGCCGATGGAGCCCGTTCGTAGGCTTCGACGAGCGCGTCCCGGCACCGCCACCGGTGCCGGGACCACGCCGTGGGCGGCGGTTCTTGGGTGCACACCCCCTTCAGATGACGGCACCCTCGGGCAGGGTGTGCGACAGGCAACAGTCCCCTCGGCCGGCGGACGTGATCCTCACAGTCATCAGAGGACGGCTTGACTCAGTCCTCGATCGGCTCAACACCAAGCTTCTTGAGTTGCTCCAGGCCGTCCTTCATGGCCTGGAGTGTCTCCGGGGGGTGCCCCTGCCAATCCGTGACCTCACCCGTGACCCGCAGCGGCTCTCGAGAGCGATAGGACTTCGTCGGATTGCCTCGATACCTCATGTTCGTCAGATTGGGGTCGTCCATGATCGGGCCGGTCGGTTCCACTTCGTAGATCCTGCCCGCTCCACCGCCAAGTGCCAGCTCCGCCCCCCAGATTGCCGCATCCAGGGTGCCGGTCAGGTAGACGTAGTCCGTTACCCGATCCTGTTCACCGAAGTTGGGAGAGTGGCCGGGCCCGATCAGGTTCCCTGGCTTCAAGTCAGCCTTCGTGCCGTGGTAGAACCGCAGCGGGCGCCCCTGCGAATCCGTGACCTCACCCGTGACCCGCAGCGGCTCTCGGGAGCGGTATGACTTCGCCGGACCCGGATACTTCTTACCCGTGAGGTCCGGGTCATCCATGATCGGGCCGGTCGGTTCGACCATGTAGATCCTGCCTGGACCGTCGCCGGGTGCCAGCTCCGCTTCCCAGGCGGCCGCATCCAGGGTGCCGGTCAGGTAGACGTAGCCGGTTGCCCGATCCTGTTCACCGGAGTTGGGCGATTGGCCGGACACGATCAGGTCCCCTGGCTTCAGGTCGGCCTTCGTACCGTGGTAGAACCGCTGCGAACTCAGATCGTCAGTGGTTGCCATCGCTTCCTCCTCACAGACTCGAACGAGAAGACGAGCCTAGGGTGCCGGCTACTGGGCACAAGCCGTCCCCTCGGCCGGCGTGCGGGAATGTCACCCGATTTCCAGCGGCACTAGATGCGTCGATATCGGGATTCGATGTACTGATCAACCCAGTTGCGTGAGCTTCGCCACTGACCGTCTGGACCCTTGGTCGCTTGGAGGCGTCCACGAATTGCCGCAACGCGAAGAGCGTTGCGCGAGAGGCCGTGGGTCTCCAGGGCAGCGAGGGGTACCAAGCGCGCGGGCCCGGCAACAGCCGGAACGATGAACTTGTGGAGATTGTCAAGGATGGCCCGTGCAATGAACTCGCCGAGCGCTTCCGGATCGCCGGCGTCGGACGTAGTCGAAGCCCGCCACGTTCCACAACCATCCGTCGGGAATTCGTCGGATGCCCCAGCCGTACCACCACACTTCCCCCGGCGGGCACCGACCGCAGTGATTGCTGCGAGGGGGATCACCTTGCGCGGCCAACGCTGGCCGAAGCTCACTCGTAGGACTTCTCCTCCGACTCGCACCCTGAGCCGGGTGAACGTGTCGACCAGCAGGTAGTAGACGATCGCCGGATCCGTCGAGCACGATCCGCACCCACCACGCCACGTCGACGAATGCCGTCGCCACCGCCAGGGAGAGCACCACCACGAACAGCAGGGCCTCGACCCATCTCCCCCGCTAGGTGTGGTAGTAGCTCATCAACGCCGAAGACACCGCCGGATAGTATCCCGCGGCTTCAGCCGAGAAGATCCAGTGCCCGCCGGTAGTGCGCCAGACCCTCGAGGCGGCGGATGGACTCGGCGGAACGTCCGAACTTCTCGGCGATGGCTTCACGGGACATGCCGTCACCCCGGAGTGCCAGCACGACCCGGCCCCGCGCCATCGGTGCCAGCATCGGGGCCGGACCCGATCGGGGGATGTCGGTCCAGGTGATGATTCGCTCCACATGCGCCGGGCTGCGCCGGAGCCGGGCGGCGATCTGATCGGTGGACTCGCCGGAGGCGCGCAGGGCGAGGATCCGCCGTTCGACCGGGCGGAGGTGGTCGTGCATGAGCCCTCCTCTCGACTTCCTCCCCTCGGACGCTAGCGGGGTCGCCGGGCCTGCGGAGGAGGAATACCGCTCCAGGGCAGGCGTTCAGAGATGCATGCCGATCGCCCGTCTCAACCACGCCGTCCTATACGTAACGGATTTGGAGCGCAGCGTCTCCTTCTACGAGGAGGCCCTCGGCTTCCGCAACCTCGGCGGTCCGCCGGGAGCAGCGTTCCTGCAGGCCGCCGGGTCGTCCAACGATCACGACCTGGGGCTGTTCGCCATCGGACGCCAGGCGTCCCCATCCGATGCCGGCCGGAGCACGGTCGGCCTGTACCACCTCGCCTGGGAGGTCGACACCCTGGACGCCCTGGAGGAGATCACCACCCGTTTGACCGAAGCGGGAGCGATGGTGGGCGCCACCGACCACGGAACCACCAAGGCGGTTTACGGGCGGGATCCCGACGGCATCGAGTTCGAGGTGTGCTGGCTGGTGCCCGCCGACCTCATCGACGACGCCACCCGGGCGGCGAAGATGCAGCTGCGCCGCTTGGACCTGGCCGCGGAGAAGGCCCGCTTCGGAGGACAGACGCGCGGTGGGGTGGGAGTGTCGACCCCGGCCTGAGTGCCCCCGTCAGCGTTTGCGCGCCAATCTGCGCTGCTGTTCGGAGAGATGCCGCTTGCGAATCCGCACGGACTGTGGGGTCACCTCGACCAGCTCGTCCTCGGCGATCCACTCGATGGCCGTCTCCAGCGTGGCGCGCCGGGGAGGAGTGAGGCGCACCTGCTCGTCGTGGTCGTGGGTACGGATGTTGGTCAACTCCTTGGTCTTGGTGGGATTCACCACCATCTCATCGGGTCGTGACGACTCCCCGATGATCATCCCCTCGTAGACGTCCTCGCCGGGGCCGATGAACAGGGTGCCGCGCAGCTGGAGGTTGTCGAGGGCGAACGACGACGAGACACCCTGACGATCGGCGATCATCGCTCCCCCGATCCGCCCGGGAATGTCGCCCGCCCAGGGCTCCCAACCGTCGTGATGCTGATGGATCAGCGCCGTGCCCCTGGTGGCGGTGATCAACGCCGAGCGGAGACCGATCAGGCCGCGGGCCGGCGCCACCACGGTGACCACGGTTCTCCCCGAGTCCCCGGGACGCAGATCGGTCACCTTCCCCCGCCGCGGGGCGATCGCCTGGGTGACGGTGCCGACGTACTCGGCAGGGATGTCGATCACCGCTCGTTCCATCGGCTCATGGGGTTTCCCCTCGATCTGCCGGATGATCACCTCGGGCCGACTCACCTGGAGCTCGAATCCCTCGCGGCGCATCGATTCGATCAGCACCGCCAACTGCAGCTCACCGCGTCCGGCCACCTCGATCACGTCCGGCGAAGTGGTCGGACCGATCCTGATGGAGACGTTCCCCCGCACCTCCCGGTCCAGACGGTCGCGGATCTGCCGCGAGGTCAGCAGGCTTCCTTCCCGGCCGGAGAGCGGAGACGTGCTCACCCCGAAGGTCATCCGCAACACCGGCTCGTCCACCTCCAGCCGGGGCAGCGGCTGGGGATCATCGGGATCGGCGAGGGTGTCGCCGATCTCCACCTCCGGGAAGCCGGCAACGACGAACAGGTCCCCGGCCACTCGCTCACTCACCTCGACCCGGTCAAGGCCGGCGAACCCCAGCAATTGGGTGAGGCGTCTCTTGATCGGCGGCTCCTCCTCGTTGGCATGACAGAGGGCTACCCGGCTGTCGGCGCGCAGCGTGCCCTGAGCCACCCGGCCTATGGCCAGCCGACCCAGATAGTCGGAGGCGTCGAGGTTGGTGACCAGTGCCTGCAGCGGAGCAGTTGGATCTCCATCGGGAGCGGGGATCGTGTTCACGATCGCGTCGAGCAGCGCCGAGAGATCGGCCTCCTCGGAGGGCATGCCCATACCGGCGATGGCCCTCCCCTGCCGAGCGATGGTGGAGACGATGGGGAACTCGATGTGCCGCTCGCCGGCATCGAGATCGAAGAACAGTTGGTAGACCTCGTCGACCACCTCGTCGGGGCGGGCATCGGCGCGATCCACCTTGTTGACCACCACCACCGCGGGGAGATCGCGTGCCAGGGCTTTGGAGAGCACGTAGCGGGTCTGGGGCATCGGACCTTCGGCGGCATCGACCAGCAGCAGTATCCCGTCGACCAGGGCCAGTGCTCGCTCCACCTCGCCGCCGAAGTCGGCATGACCGGGCGTGTCCACCAGATTGATCCGCACGCCCTTCCACTCCACCGAAGCTGCCTTGGCGAGAATCGTGATGCCCCGTTCCCGTTCCTGATCGTTGGAGTCCATCACCCTTTCGACCAGGGCCTGATGGGCGGCGAATACCCCGGTGGCGCGCAGCATCGCGTCGACGAGCGTGGTCTTGCCGTGGTCGACGTGCGCGACGAGCGCGACGTTGCGGAAGGAGGGAGAGGTCACCGAACCCGGATGGTACCGCTGGTCCGGTTGCTGTCAGCCGTCGGCGCCGAGGCCCTCGACCACCCGATCGACGAAGTCCTTGACACTCGCCTCGGCAAAACGGTGCAGCAGGGCCTTGTCGAGGGCGCGGCCCACCGGGCCGATCGGCGGCTTGTAGGTTCCCTGGAGCGTCACCTGGGTGAGCTGCGGTCCCATGGCGGCCAGCACCAATTCGGCGTCCATGGTCGGGAAGAGGAAGGGAGTCCCCGTAGCCCACCACGAGAGGGGAAGGGTGACCTGGGTCTCGCGCCGCGATGGGGCCCCTACCTCGAGCTTGACCGTCTTGGCCACCTTGCTCTCCCCCCCGCGGATCCGGGCGAGCATCTCTTCGCCGTGGCGGTAGGCGATGTCGGCAGACTCGCTGAGGCCGTCGAGCAGCCCGAGCAGCCGCGTCTCCGCGCGATCCAGCGGAACCGGCACCAACCCGTAGTACTGCACGAACATGAACCAGACTTCACTCTCCGAGGACGACGCAGGACAGGGCCGTTTGACATCGGGGGTGCCCCCGGATGGCCCCCTTCCAGGGTGTCTCTGCCCGCGTCCCTACCGGGCGTCCATCGCGGCAATGAACCGCGTGATGCCGGCGAACTGCCCTGGGCCATCCAGGCCCGCCTCGTGGATCACCATCGCCCCGACCCCGCTCCCCAGGTAATGGCCGCCCCGGAAGGGGTGGAGCGTGTGGGCTCGACCCACCTCGCCGGTAACCCACCGATACATGGTCGGCAGTGTGAAGCCGGTGATCCCCATCGCGTTCCGAGCCACGGAGTCGGGGAAGGTCGCCTCTCGCTCGGCGGGATCCAGCAGGTCGAACAACTCCGGACTGGTCACCACGTAGACATCGAGATCGATCCCGGCCGCCTCGAGGAGAGGCATGGTCTCCTGGACGAACGCGTAGGTCACCTCGGAGCCCTGCAGCACCACCGCGCCCGCCGAGTCGCCGGAGGCAGCCTTCAGTCGGTACACCCCCCGGGTGGATTCGGCCGCCGGCGCCAGGCCGAGTGCGGCCCGATCGAGGATCGCTTCGGAGGGGCGGGTCACGAACGGAACGATCACCGACGGGCGGGCGGCGAACGCCGCGGCGACCATCGGCCACAGCTCCTGGGGTTCCCACGGGGTGAGGGTCACCGCCGAACCGGGGACGAAGTTCTCCTGCATGAGCTGCAGCGCCTGGGGATCGGCGTGGGTCGGGCCGTCCTCGCCGGTCTTCAGGCCGGCGTGCCCGCACACGATCACCACCGGCCGGGGCGGGCTGGGGTCGGTCTGGCGGCGCATCTGGTCGCTGATCGCGTGGACCCGGGCGGCGATGTGCCCGAGCGGTGCGATGAACGCCCCATATGAAGCTCCGGCACCGACATGGCGGCCGTAGCCCGATACTCCGGTCATCACCCCGGTGAGGCCGTCCTCACAGATTCCGCCCACCGCCAGGGTTCGCGACAGCGGGTTGTCGCGGCGGTGGTAGAACCCGGCAGGGAACCCGGCCGCGGCGTCGGAGATCGCGGTCGATCCGAGCAGGTCGGCCGCGGCGATGAGCAGGGCCCCTCCCGAGGCGGCATTCAGGTGGCCGAGCACTCTGCCCAGCTGCTGGCGAAGCGCGGTGGCGCCTCCCGGTTCGAGCTGCAGCCCCTCCGGCGTGGTGGTCGGATCGAGCCCCCGGTAGATCGCCTCGACGTCGGGGGCTCCCACCCGGGGGATTCTCCTCCAGGAGGCGAGACGATCGGAGGCGGCGCGCACCCGCCCGGCAACGGCCGGGGTCATCGGATCGGAGGCGAGCACCGCTCGCACCCGTTCCAGCGTTGCCCAGTAGGCGGCCTCGGTGGCGATCGGGTCTGTGCCATCGGCCGACGGCAAACCGGTGACGTCGTCCCCGAACAAGGGGGCGAGCGAGTCGAGGTAGGCCGCCGAGCCCATCTTGTGACCACCGCCGTGCGACTTCTTCCCCTCGATCCCGTACCGCCAACCCTTGGTGGTCCGATAGACGATCGCGGTCGGTTGCCCGTTGTCGATCTGCTGAGCCCGGCGCTGCGCGGTGAGCACCAAGCCCACGTCGAAGCCGTCGGGCACCGCCACGACGTTCCAGTCGTGGAGGTAGAAGAGCTCCATCGGGTCCCACTGCACGTAGTCCCCGGGATGGTCGCCCTCGCGGGTGACCGTATCGGAGTCGATGGACGCCTGGTTCCAGTCGAGATGCATCACTACGTTGGACAGGCCCGCGGTGCCGGCAAACGCCAGCGCCTCGACCACCCGACCCGGGGTCAGGCCACCCTCGCCCTCGACGATGTGGATGCGCGGGGCGTCGGTGCCGTAGTAGTCGGCGGCTGCGACCGCCAGGCCCATCGACGAAGCCACCCCCACGCCGGACGGCCCGGTGGCCAGCTTGACGAACGGGGTCGCCGGTGTCGGGTGCCCGTCCAGCGCTTTCGACCCGAACTTGCCGAACAGCGGGGTCGGCTGGGTGGGATTGCGCCGGAAGCCCAGCATGTCCTCGAAACGCAGCCTGAGGTTATCGGCGCCGGGCAGCAACTCGGGGGCGGCGATCCTGCAGATCTCGTCCCTGAGCCCGAGCATCGCATAAAGGCCCAACGCCTTGTGCCCCGCGGCATAGGAGACGATGTCGGCGTCCGGCCGATTGGGATCACCGATGTCGTAGTCGAGCCCCTCGAGGAGGACCGATGAGACGATCCGCCCGGAGGACACCGAGCCGCCGGGATGCCCCGACTGGGTGAAGTTGAACATGATCGAAACCAGCGAGCGGTACACCAGATCGAAACGCTCGATCGTCTCGATCGTGGAGGGCTCGAAGTCGTCCTCGGCGGCGGCGACATCGATCCACACCGCACGGCGGGGACCGAACCCTCTGGTCGTGGCAGCTCCCATGTCGGCCGCCGCGTTGTCCTTCACAGTGTGAGTCTCCGCCCGGACGCCACGAACTCCTCGAAGCCGGACACGTCGGCGGCGGCCGCGGCCAGCCGATCCATCGCCTCCGCCAGATCGTCGTCGCCGGTGGCGATCGACACCCGCAGGTAGTTCTCCCCCTCCGAACCGAGAACGCCGAACGATCGGCGGTCCATGGTCGCCACCCGGTAGCGGTACAGGAAGAACAGCTGAAAGAGCGTGGCCGGTGACGACTTGCGCCTGACCTCTTCGGGCAGTGCGGCGAACGCCTCGAACGCCCCAACGCGCTCGAGGGCGCCCGACACGTTGGGAAAGACATAGAACGCCCCGAGTGGTCGCGTGCAGGTGACCCCGTCGATGGCGTTGATGGCATCTACCACCAGGTCGCGCCGCCGCTGGAATGCCTCCACCATCTTGGCGATCGCAGCAGGGGACTCCGGTGACTGCAGCGCGGTCAGCACGCCGAGCTGGTTGTACGGCGGGATCGAGGCGAAGTAGTTGATGTTGAGGCGCCGCTGCACCAGGGCCTCGTCGACCGACGGGTATACCCCCCAGCCGATCCGTCCCCCGGTCCACGAGTAGGTCTTGGATGCCCCTGAAGCGATGATCGTCCTCTCCGCCATGCCGGGGATCGATGCGATCGAGGCGTGCACCGCCCCGTCGAACACGATCGCCTCGTAGGCTTCGTCCGAGTAGACCCGCACTTCGGGACCGGTCCGCTCCAGGATCACTTCGGCGATCTCGGTGAGCTGCTCGCGGCTGGCGACTCCCCCGGTGGGGTTGGAGGGGAAGTTGACGAAGATCAGCTTGGTGCGCGCCGAGATCAACTCGCCGAGATCGGGGCCCGTGAAGTTGAACCCGGATTCCTCACGGAGCCGCAGCGGCACCGGAACCCCGCCGATGTAGCGGATGAACGACTCGAACAGTGGGTAGCCGGGGGACGGGTAGATCACCTCGTCACCCTCCTCGACATACGCATGCTGGGCAAGACCGATCGGCGGCCGCCCGCCGGCGAAGACCACGACCCGTTCGCGATCGAGGTCGAGGCCGCGATCGGTGCCCACCTTGGCGGCGATCGCGGCGCGCACCTCGGGGAGGCCCTGGGGATCGCAGTAGGTGGTCTTGCCGGCACGGATCGCCGCCACCACCGCATCGG
The DNA here is from genome assembly GCA_001767695.1 of Actinobacteria bacterium RBG_16_68_21. GTDB lineage: Bacteria > Actinomycetota > Acidimicrobiia > Spongiisociales > UBA11373 > RBG-16-68-21. The sequence goes on along the minus strand of MELR01000015.1, from coordinate 68,254 downwards.
CGATGTGGGTGGGAAGGGGAAAGTCCGGTTGGCCGAGATTGCAGCGGATCACCGGACCCGACTCGGCTTCCACCTCGGCGATGAGCGCCCCCAGGGCGAACGCCTCCTCGGTACCGATGGCGGCGACGCGCCGGGCGAACAGGGCCCGCGTCGCTCCCATGGAATCCCATCCTTTCCGGCCCTCGATGCCGATCGGGGCCCACCTCCGGGCCGAATCGTCCCACCAAGACTACCCACGGGAAGGTCGCCTTCTCGACGGCCAAACGCCCCGAAGCCAACTCCCCCTTGACAACCGTCGGCTGATGTCGTATGTTCGATCTTGATCGAACGCCTTACGTCGATAGAACCTTCGAAAGGTCACGAACATGACGGTCACCGGCCCTCGCATCAAGGACTACACCGGAGAAACCGCATCGGGGCTCCCGGTGGACATCGTCGCCGACCCGCTGTTCGAGCTGCTGCTCAGCCTCTTCGTCTACTCGTCGCATGACGCCGGCGAGCTCGCCGATTTCGCCGTCGATCCTTCGTGGTATGACCGGGTGCGGGAGCAGGCGAGCCCCGATCTCAGTACCGGTCTCGACCGACTCGCCGGGCTGGGAGGGGTGTGGGTCGCACTCATCGGGGAAGCCCTCGCCCTCGGCCCGGACCGGTCACCCGAGGCGCTCGCCACCCGTCTCCGGGAAAGGGACCCCGCCAAGCTCTGGGAAGACCTGCTCGGCCTGGCCCGGGAGCATTGCCACACCCAGGAAGAAAGGGATCTGGTCGGCGCCGCGGTCGCCGGCGATGCCTCCGCCCTCAAGCGGGTCGTGTCCGGGGATGGGTGCGAGATCCCCGACGCACTGTGCCGGCTGCTCGAGACACCGCCTACCGAGTCGACCGAACTGCTTGCCGGGACGCTGCTGTCGTTCGCCCGCGACGTCTTCGGCGATGGCGATGGGGTCGGGATCGTGCTCGCCCGCGACGCCGATCACAAACGCGCTCTCGCCGGCACGATGGAGTCGCCGCAACTCGTGGAGACGGCAACCAACGGGGTCACATTCACGATGGTGCCCGACGTCGACCGCATCGTGCTCATCCCCTCGGTGGTGATCCGACCGTGGGTGACCATCACCGAACACGAGCGAAGCCGGGTGTTCTGCTACCCGGTGGCGGAACAGCACCTCGACGCCGACGCGGACACGCCGCCCGCCTGGCTGGTCGAGGTCTACAAGGCCCTCGGCGACGAGCGGCGACTGCGCCTGCTCAAGATCCTCAGGGACGGCCCGGCGTCGCTCAGCGACATCACCGCCCGCATCGCGCTCGCCAAGTCCACCGTCCACCACCATCTCAGCGTCCTCCGCCGGGCCGGTCTGGTCCGGATCACCCTGGGCGCCGAATCGGAGTACAGCCTGCGCGGTGGCGCGGTCCCCGACGCCGCCCGTCTGCTGGCCGGGTTTCTCGAAGACGAATAGAGGAGACGCAATGAACAACCCGCAACTGATGAGCGAACTGTCCTCGGCAATCATCGACGACCGCATACGCGCAGCCGCCACTCGCCGGGTACTGAACACCATCGACGGCCGTGCCGGGCCGATTGCCCGGGCCCGGCACGCGATCGGGCACGGCCTGATCGTCGTCGGCACCTGGCTGGCACACACTGCCGGCACCGCCACCCACTGACCGCATCGGGTGCTTCAAACGGAGGGAAGGGGCCGGTCATCCGGCCCCTTCCCTCGCGGCTCACACCCTACGAGCGAACCCCGCTGCCGACGACGCCCAGGACCGCGTCGACCACGGCTGCCGAATCGGGAATAGGCACCGCGTCGTGGGTGGCGTCCTTGGAGAGGAGGATGAGCACCGCGCCGTGCACCGCCGACCACACCGCCACCGCCAGCGCCACGGGGTCGAGGTCGTCGCGGAACTCCCCGGCGGCGATGCCGGACCCGACCGTCTCGAGCAGGATCTCGAAGGCGCGTACCCCGGGGAGATCCCCCGGATCGTCCGAATGGGCCGGGTGGGGCGGCACTCCCCCGAAGATCACCCGGTACTGGGAGCCCTTCTTCAGGCCGAACTCGACGTAGGCGCGCCCCAGGCGCCGCAGCTGATCGAGGGAACTCCCTTCGCCGCGGACCGCTTCCATCCGGCTCGCCAGGTTGGCGAAGCCGCGGCGGCAGCACTGGTAGAACAGATCCTCCTTGTCGGCGAAGTGGAGGTAGATGGCCGGTGAGGTCACCCCTACCCGGCGGGCGACCTCCCGGATCGACACCGCCTCCACCGAGCCCCGCTCGACGAGCAGCGCCTCGGCAGCGTCAAGGATCTGGTCGGCGAGGAGGTCGCCATCCCCTTTGCGCGCCCGCGACCTCGCTCGGGCCGTCACTCGGTCACCTCGCTGATCCCGAACCGGTTGTAGATCCGCTTCATCCACCGCGGCGCCCACCAGTTGGCATTGCCGGCGAGCCTCATGAACGCGGGCACGAGCGTCGCCCGCACCACGAAGGCATCCACGAGGACGGCGAGTGTCATGCCGACGCCGAACATCTTCATGAACGACACCTCGGACGTGGCGAACGCCAGGAACACGACCGCGATCAGCACCGCGGCCGCGGTGACGATCCGCCCGGTCCGCTCCAGCCCGCGGGCCACCGAAGCGACGTTGTCCGCACCGAGGTCGTGCTCCTCTTTGATGCGGCTGAGCAGGAACACCTCGTAGTCCATCGAGAGCCCGAAGGCGATGCAGAACATGAGGATCGGCATCGTGATCTCCAGAGACCCGGTGGCGGTGACACCGAGCAGGTCGGCGAAGTGCCCCTCCTGGAACACCCAGACGAGGGCGCCGAAGGTCGCCGAGAGGGAGAGCACGTTGAGTACCAGCGCCTTGGCCGGAACCACGACGGATCCGAACATCAGGAAGAGCAGCACGAACGTGACGACGGCGATGACTCCCAGGGTCCAGGGAAGGTCGCCGAGCAGTGATGCCTTGGTGTCGTGGAGGAACGCCGACGTTCCCCCCACCAGGAGAGTGCGGCCGACGTCGAGACTCCGGATCTCGTCGACCAGTGCCTCGGCCTCCGGGCCGTTGGGCTCCACCGACGGTATCGCCGAGAAGAACATGCCGGCATCCGCGGTGAAGCGACCGTATGCCGGGCCCCCGGAGATCACGTTGAAGCCCGCGATGTAGGACCCGGTGGGACCATCGACTCGCGCCACCCCGTCGAGCCGGGACAGCGTGACCGCCAGCGCGTCGGCCTCGGAGGTGTCGGCGAGGCCGGGGAAGATGACGTCGACCGGAGCCGACTCGAACGCCGAGAACTCGGCGCGCATCACGTCGCCGGTGGTGCGGGCATTGGACGTCGTCGACAGCATCCGGTCGTCTGATTGCCCGAGGTTCACGCCCAGGAACGGCAACCCGAGAACCACGAGGAACAGCAGGGCGGCGGTGGCGATGGGAATCGGGCGCCGCATCACAAACGTGGCCACCCGGTGCCAGACGCCGTCCTCCACCGCGCTCTGCCGCGCCTTGCGCACCCGGCCCTTCTCCACCCGGGAGCCAAGGATGGCGAGGATCGCCGGCAACACGACGACCGCCCCGATCGCCGCCATGAGGACGACGGCGATGCCGGCATATCCGAACGAGCGCAGGAAGGCGAGCTTGAAGATGATCATCGCCGCCAGCGAGACGGCAACCGTGGCTGCGGAGAACAGCACGGTCCGTCCGGCAGTGCGCACCGTGGCCACCACCGCGTCCCCGGTTTGGTCGCCCCGGCCGAGTTGCTCACGGAAGCGGGACACAATGAAGAGCGAGTAGTCGATCGCCAGACCGAGGCCGAGCGCGGTCGTCAGGTTGAGGGCAAAGATGGAGACCTCGGTGAAGCCGGTGAGGACCTGGAGGATGAGGAGTGAGCCGACGATGGCGAGTCCTCCCATGGCCAGCGGCAAGGAGGCGGCCACCAGGCTGCCGAAGACGACGATGAGCAGCACCGCGGTCAGAGGGAAGGCGATCAGTTCCGCCCGGGCCAGGTCGGCCTCGACCGTCGCCTGCACCTCGGAGAAGAGCGGCCCCACGCCCCCGACGAGCACCTCGAGCGAACCGAAGCTTCCTCGGTACTCGTCCGAGATGGCTGCCGAGTGATCGAGCACCTCCCCCTGGTCGCCCTCGATCGAGGCGAACACCAGGGCGCGATCGCCCCGGAAGCTTCGCAGTGGCGGTGGGCTCCCCAACGTCCAATAGGACGAGGCCGCGGTGACGCCCTCCTCGGCGGCGAGGACCTGAGTGAGAGCGATGCCGTCGGCGGCAACCGCGGGATCGTCCACCGAACCCCCGGGAGCGCTCACCACCAGGATGACCGCCGGATCCGACACACCGAAACCGTCCTCGAGGAGGTCGCTCGCCAGGGTCGACTCGGCGTTGGGATCGAGGAACCCGCCGTTGGACAGGGAGTCGGCGACGCCGCCACCGACGGCTCCCGCCACCGCCATGAACACGAGGGCGGCGATCACCACCGGCCAGCGCAACCGAACGACGAACCGACCCAGCTTCTCCATGACACCTCTCCCGTGTGACTTATCGACAGTAAGTTAGCGATAGTAAGTTATCGCCGTTCATGAGGGATGTCAACCAGAGCGCGAACCCGACAAGAGAGCTCGCCTCAGAGTCCCCGCCCCGCCTCTATCGCCGCCAGGTTCTCCTCGGCGAAGGCTCCGGCGGCGGCCGCCTCGGTCATGGCCTCCACCGGAAACAGACCCAGACGGGCGACGGCGGCGGTGAGCAGGACCAGGGCGAGCTGCGCCTTGGGGATCCGCACCGGGGATGCCGTCGGATCGATCACCACCAACCGGGCTCCGGTCACCACGTCGGCGAACTCGGGGATGGTGAAGACCACGCCGTTCAGTCCCATCGCCGCCAGCATCGGCTGGACCTTGCGCAGGCCATCGGCGGAGACGACGACGGCCACGTCCGGAACGGTCACCCCAACCGGCGCCGCCGGGCGCGGGCCGAGCACCACTTCGGAGAGGCTGTGCCCGGTCTTCACGGTCACCGGGTAGTCGTCGCGCTGGGTCGCCCACAGCCCCGACCTGATCGCCGCCTCGCCTACCAGCCGTGCCGCCGAACGGACCTTGGCGCCGGCCGAACCGGCGACGACCAGGGACGTCGTGTCGGTGAGCGGCGATGGGTGGGTGGTGGGAATGCCCACCGGCCGCATCCGGGAGGGCAGGTCCCGCGATGCCGCCCGATACGCCGTGGCGTACTCGGCGACGTCGTGCTGATACAGGACGCCGGTCGCCAGCCCGAGCCGCTCGATGGTCGACTCCAGCCCGCGGCGGGTGAACTTGTTCGCCGGCACGAAATACGCGGTGCACAGCTCCCAAATGTCCAGGAGGGCAAACCCGGGGTGCCGGATCGCCTCGACGATACGCGTCGAGAGATCGTCGTCGAAGCTGGTCCCCCGATACACGTACCCGGCACCGTTGACCCCGACCGTGGCGCAGATGTCGAGCGGATGCTCCAGATTCCCTCCCGGGGTCGTGGCGGTCACCGCCCCATCTGGTGTGGTTGTCGAGTGCTGACCTCCGGTCATCCCAAAGTTGAGGTTGTTGAACACGAGGACCGTGATGCCGACGTTCCGTCTCGCCGCGTTGATCAGATGGGTTCCGCCGATGCCGGTACCGCCGTCGCCCATGATCACTATCACGGTCAGCTCGGGACGTGCCAGCTTGACGCCGGTGGCGTAGGTGATGCTGCGCCCGTGGAGTCCATGGAACGCGCTGGTGTCGAAGTACTGGTCGGAGAGCCCGGCACACCCGATGTCGCTCACCACAACGACGCTCGCCGGATCGATGTCGATGGTCGCCAGCGCCTCGGACAGTTTGTCGAGGATGCTGCCGTGCCCACAGCCGGGACAGAACGGGTAGGGAGTCTCGTTGCGGTACCGGCGCAGCGGGGTGATGTCGACGGTCACGTCACAGCCTCCACGATCTGGTCCACGTCGATCAGTTCGCCATCCACCCGGTTCACCCCGACCACCGATCTACCTGCGGCGATCCTCTCCACCTCGCGCCGGTAGAGCCCCAGGTTCAACTCGGGGACGACCACCCGGTCCACTCCCTCCATGGCGCGGCGGATCACCGTCTCCGGAATCGGCCACAGACTCTGCACCACCAGCCCGGAGACTCTGATTCCCCGGCGCCTCGCCTCGGCAACGGCGGCGCGCACCGCTCCCCCGGTGACGCCGTAACCGATGACAAGGGTCGGGGCGCCGTCCTCCAGGTCCGCGTCGGCGAGCTCGATCTCGTCGCGATGGTCCTCGATCTTCTCGGATAGATGGCGGTTGAGGGCGTCGACGGTGGGGAGGTGCTTGGTGATGTACCCCCCGGTGTCGTGGGTCGAGCCGGTGAACCGCACGGTCGCCCCGCGACCGAACTCGTGCAGCGGCGCCACTTCGTCGGCGGGGGCGTAGCGGTACGGCGGCCCACCCGACCCGACCTCCCGGTCACGGACCTGGATCGTCGGATAGGACTCGAGGTCGACGGTGGTCAGAGTGGTGGCCAGCTCTTTGTCGGTGACGACGAACACCGGACACCGGAAGCGCTCGGCCAGGTCGAATGCCTTGGCGGTGAGCCAGTACGACTCGGTGACGGTCGATGGGGCGAGGGCGATGATTGGAAACCCGCCTCCGGTCCCCCATCGCACGAATTGGACGTCGCCCTGGGAGACCGTGGTCGCCCCTCCCGTCGAGGGACCGAGCCGCTGCACGTCCACGATGACCAGCGGCACCTCGCCCATCACCGCCAGCCCGATGTTCTCGCTGTAGAGGCTGATGCCGGGACCGCTGGTGGCCGTCATCGCCCTGGATCCGGCGAGGGTCGCCCCGATGCACATGCCGATCGAGGCGATTTCGTCCTCTCCCTGGATCGCCACGCCGCCCACCTTGGGGAGCTCGCGCATCATCGCCATGAGGATCCCCGAAGCCGGAGTTATCGGGTATCCGGCGAAGAAGGTGCACCCGGCGTCGAGTGCCCCGCGCACTATCGCCGTAGACCCGTCGATGTACTCCCGCATCCGCCTCCCTCCCCTACTGATTGATTGTCCGCAACGGCCCGACGCCGAGGTAGGGGCCAACGGCACGGCCCCGAGACCCGAGTTGCTGGCGTGGCACGACCGGATGCACGGTCAGGGTGCGAAGACGACGACCCGACCGGTGATCTCGGGATGCAGCACGTCCTCGACCGGGAACGTTCCAGTGTTGACCGCGATGAACCGCATGATCTCCCGGTCCCGGGGTCCAGCGTATCCGTGAACCTCGGTACCAAGGGGCTGCACGCCAAAGGGCGACTCGTCACGGAAGGGAACGAAGGCGATCAAGTGGTGGAGCAGGTGCTCCGCTTCGGAGATGTCCTCGGGTCTGTCCTGCAGCTGGCTCAGGTTGTACTCCGCTGTGGCCAGCCAGGTGAGATGGGTGGGGACGAGCCCGGCGACCCGGTAGTGGTGTTCCGTGGTCCCCCGGTTGCGCAGCACCAGCTGGATACCCCGGCCCTCGGGGATGTAGATGGTGGCGGGTTCGAATCCGGTGTCGGTGAGTTCGATGTTCACCGTGATCTGGTATTCCGACAGGGGTAGCGAGTCGTCGCTCGGGTTGACAAAGGGCGGAACGATGGGGGTGTCGACCGGGTCGTCAGGGACATAGGAGCCGGTGGGGGACGGCAGGGTGCAGGCAGCGGCGACCATCGCCACCACCGCCAGTACATAGCCGAGCCGGCTCGACACCCCTCTCATCGCGCACCCCTCTCCATCGAAACAACCAGTGCCACAGACGGTAGGGCAGGGAGCGGCCGGTTCGCAGGGGCCTTCGGCCCGGGAAGCCTGCCCTTCGACCCGGCAGAGCCAGAAGCGATCCGCGGCAGGCGCCACGCTCTGAGTCGGACGGGTATCTTGGGAGCCCGGCGCCATGGACCGCAACAGAAGAACTCTCGTCTGGATCTGGCTGGCTACGACCGCGGTCGTGGCAGGGGTTGCCCTGCTCCTCTACCGATCGGCGACCCGGACTCCCGATCTCGCCGGGCGCACCGACCCGGCCGTGATCTGGGAGGATCCCACCGCGCTGTTCACCGATCCGGGGATTCTCGGCACCGCCGTGGAGATGCAGGTGACCGAGGCCGTGCGCTCGTGCATGGCAGAGCGCGGGCAGGACTTCCGCGGGCCGGCCGTGGCCGAGGACATCTACGCGATCCTCGATCCGTCTCGCGACGGCTACGGAATCGCCGCGGGAGGCGATACGCCTCGGCCCACCCTGGGGAGCGGCGGGCCTTCCGTGGATGAGCGGCCCGCCTATGAGATCGCTCTCTACGGCGCGCCCCTGGATGCCGAGGGAGGCGGGGACGGTGGATGCGCCGCAATCGGCTACCAGACGCTGGCCGCAGCCGTCGACGGCCTCGAGAACCTGCCTTACCCGATCGACCAGTTGGAGGCCGATGCCCTCTCCGACCCGGTGTATGTCGCCGCCTTGGACGCCTGGGCGGCCTGCATGGCCGAGCGCGGGTACACCGCGGCGTCGCCCGACGATCTCCTCGAACGGCAGCGGGCGTCCCTGGCAGCCGTGGGGGGAGACGCCGCTCGGAGTCTGGGCGTGGAGGAGCTACGAATCGCCGCCGACGACTTCGCATGCCGCAATCGGACCCTCGACCCGGCGACCCGCACGGTCGCCGAGCGGCTGGCTCCGGAGTTCGTCGCTCGCAACCGGGCCCAACTCGAGACCCTGATCCCCCAAGCCGGCCGGCCAGAGCTTCCCTCCGGGCTGGGAAGCGGCGATGTGCAGGTGACCCTGATCTGGAGCTCCAAGGCCGACCTCGATCTCATGGTGACCGACCCGGCGCTCGATGAGGTGTTCTACAACAACCGCACCGTTGCCTCAGGCGGGACTCTCGACCGGGATGCCAACTTTCCCTGCAATTCCGACTCGTCCTCACCGGCCGCGGAGAACATCTTCTGGCCCACCGGACAGGCGCCCGAGGGCTCGTACACGGCGACGGTGGTATTCACCAGCGACTGCCTCGGCGAGGGCTCCCAGACCTTCGACCTGATCGTCCAGGTCGGTGGAACAGTTGTCCATCAGCAGCGGCACACTCTCGCCACCCAGGGCGAGAGGTTCTCCTTCGACTTCACGGTGGGCTCGAGATGACCGTACCTCCCCCTCCCCCACCTCCCCCGCCACCGCCACCGCCGCCTCCCCCGCCACCGCCACCGCCGGAAACGAAGGCACGGCGGACCAAGGCCGCCGCCCGGGCGGGGCAGGATTCCGCGCCGAAGCACACCTGGCTCTACCGGGTGCTCCGCGCGACCCTGCTCGGCCTGGCCACTGGAGTCATCGGCGCGGTCGGGGCGGCATTCTGGATCAGCGGATCGGTGGGCCCCGCACCGCCCGCCGCCGACGTCTGTGCCGACGTGCCCGATCCCATCCTTGGAGAGCCCATCGCTCAGGTGACACTCGACACGGTTTGTGAATCCATCGACGTCCGGCTCGACATCCCGATCTCGGGAACGGACGGATTCGAGGGCGACTTCCGATACTCCGGACCGCCCTCCGATCCCACCCGTCCCCGCCCCGAGTACTTGCTGTGGGACAGCGACGGCTGCTCGGCTCCCGTTCTCGGGCGGGGACCGTTCGACTTCACACTCGCCTGCAATCGCCATGACTTCGGGTGGCGGAACCTGAAGAACATCGACCGCGCCGACGTGCCCACCTGGCAGGTGGAGAACAAGGACCGGGTCGACGCCGGTTTCCTCCACGACATGCGGGTGCGCTGCGCCGCGGTGCCGGCGATCGTCCGCATCGGGTGTGACACCACTGCCCGGATCTACTACACCGCAGTCCGGCTCAACCCATCGGGCGTGAAGGGAATTCCCGGAGGTGACGGATGACGCAGGACGCAACGACCTTCTCCACGGATCGACTGAAGGCACTCACCGACGGCGTGATCGCCATCGTGATCACGCTCCTCGTGCTCGAGTTGACCGTGCCCGTGGTTGCGGAGATCTCCGGTTCGGAGGGCCTCTGGCCCGAGCTCCGCAGCCTGTGGCGGGAGACGCTCGGGTACGCGGTGAGCTTCTTCCTCGTGGGATTGCTGTGGCTCTACCACCACAACGTCTTCCGCTACATCCAGAGAGCGGACGGGACGCTGCTCACCCTCAACGTCTTCTTCCTCTTCGCCGTGTCGATCACACCCTTCAGTTCGGCCCTGGTCACCGCCAATCCGGACGAGCGGCTGGCGGCGATCATCTACGGGTCCAGCGTCTTCCTGGCGGCGGCATCCAACGCAGCGATGTTCGCCTACGCCTCCCGGAAACGCCGGCTGGTGGATCCACGTCTCCAGGAGCGTTTCATCAGGAGGGAGAATCGATCCGCGACCGCCATCCTCGTCGTCCTCGCCGGCGGTGCAGGGTTGGGCTATGTCGGTTCCACCTACACCTACGCGGTACTCGGGCTGGCCATCACCTACTACTGGGTCATGACCGCCCTCAACAGGGAAGGGGTGTCGGCGGCCCGTCGCGGGGAGCACGTCGTTGATCCCGTCGAAGGTGATGGCGGCGTCGGCCACTGAGTGCGCGCGGCGGCTTGCCCAAAAGAGATCGGGGTCGGAGGCAAGCCTCCGACCCCGATCTATTGAACGCGCTCTAGGCCTTAGGCCCTGCGATCCTTGGCGATGTTGACTTTGAGCTGACGCCCGTCGACGTTGCGACCGTCGATTGCCTTGATCGCCGCAGCCGCCTCGTTGTCATCGGCCATCTCGACGAAGCCGAAGCCCCGTGAGCGACCGGTCTCGCGATCGGCTACGACCTGGGCACTGGTGACCGTTCCGTGCTCGGAGAACAGCGTTTGCAGATCTCCAGACGCAGTGCCGAACGCCAGATTGCCCACGTAGATGTTGGTTGCCATTGGATTGCTCCTCAATATCGACCGTCCTAGGGAAACGCCCCGCAGCGAGTCCCCCGGTCGCCAGAGTCGAAGACCGTGGCTGGGGGGCTGCGGCGACTTCACTCGACGGGACTGAAGGAGCGAAGACCGGCGTCACACGCAATACGGCGTGTGCGGGCACGAACTGTAGCAGTTGCGGACCCCTACCGCGTCGCGTGTCCCGCTTTCTCGCCCCGCCTCGGGTTGCCCGGTCGCGAGAAGGCCCCGGCACGCCGGGGCCTCTTCGCGGAAGCCGGGTTCCTCAGCGAGCGGTCACGTTCAAGGTGAAGCTCTGCAGCGGGGCGACACTCTCCCACGGCCGGCTGTAGCCGAGGCGCACCTGGCTCTCCCCGGCGGAGAGCGCCGTGAAGGTGAAGGTGAAGGTTCCCCCGGAGCCGACCAGATCCGAGTCGCTCTTGTAGTCCGGTTCTCCGACGGAGAGGATCGCCTCGTCGACGCCCTCCACCTGCCAGCTGTAACCGGTCGTGGGGTTGCCTTCCAGGACCACGGTGAAGGACTCCCCCACCTTCACCTCGATGGACCGGCCGTCGTCCCCAGCCGAATAGACGAGGGGCCCGCTCGGCTCGTCGCCCGACATCGCCAGCGCCACCAGGGCGCCGGCGGCGATCAGCGCGACGAGGAGGACTCCCACGATGATGATGTTCCGTTTCGTCATGGCGATTCCCTTGTCTCGACAAACCTTGGTTCTCTCCCCCCTCACCGGGTGAGACGGCGGCAAGGGCATCGTTGGTTCCGAGCAACTGGCAACTGGCAACAACGGGCGACGGGCGACCGGAGACGGGCGACGGGAGACGGGAGACGGGAGACGGGAGACGGACGAAGCTACCGGGTTGCCTGCATCTCCCGGTGCTCGACCCTTCCGTCGGCGTGGAGGGCGAACCGGCCCTCGGTCCGGGCGTGGACCGGAGCCCGCCCCGCCCACGGCCAGCCCCCGAAACCGGTGCGGTGGTAGTCGTCGACGGCTCGCCGCAACTCCTCGGCAGAGTTCATCACGAAGGGACCCATCTGGAACACCGGGGCCCCGATCGGCATCCCCTGGAGCATGAGGAATTCGGCGGGTTCGCCGTGATTGGCGAGAACGACGTCGGCATCCGGCCGAACCCGTGCTCCGGTCCTTGCCCCGATCCGGGTGGCATCGACCGCAACGTGGTCACCTGTGAACAAGTGGAGCATCCGGTTGACCCCCGGCGCCCCCTGCGGGACGGTCCAGGTGGCATCGGGGGCGAGGCGGATCAGCCAGATCGCCAGGTGGGATTCGGGACGAGATGCCCACGAGTCGGGGGGCGGGGAGGGCGGCCGCGAGCCGCCGAGGGACCCGGCGATGGCGGTGACGCTCACCCCGGGTGCCGGGTCGAGCGTGGGAATGTCCTCTCCCCAAAGCATCCCGAAGTGCGCCGGGACCATCTTCGACTCCGGGGGCAGGTTGAGCCAGATTTGAAAGAGTTCCAGCGGGTTGGCGCCCTCGGGGTCGAGGAGGGGGAACATCTCGGCGTGCTGGATGCCGCCGCCGGTGGTGAGCCACTGCACATCACCCTGCCCGTAGCGGGCGGTGGCGCCCAGCGAGTCGGAGTGATCCACGTAGCCGCGGCGGACGACGGTGACGGTCTCGAACCCGCGGTGGGGATGCTGGGGAAACCCGGGGATCCGCTCCCCGTGATACATGCTCCACCCGTCGATGTAGGAGAAGTCGGCGCCGATCCTGCGACCGTCGAGCGAAACCGACGGCCCGAGGTCGTCGTCGCCTGCCGGGTAGTCGTCGACGTGATGCACCGTGAAGATGAACGGGTCGAGGCCCATCCAGGGCATTCCCAATTCGACGAGTTCCAGCACCGACATTGCCCCTCCTGTGACCGGGGGATGGTAGGGAGAGGCGGGTTGCTACTCGCGCCCGATCGGCGCGGTGTAGCTTGAGCTTCCGTCGTCACACCGGGAGGTGCCGTGGTCTCTGCTTTCGTGCTGATCCAAGCCGAACTCGGGAGGCACACCCAGGTGTGCACCGATGTCCGCAGGGTGGCGGGGGTGAGCGCCGCCGAGGTCGTGACCGGACCGTACGACGTGATCGCCCAGGTGGCGGCCGCCGACATGGATGCCCTGGGGAGGCTGATCGCCACCGGGATCCAGGGAGTCGAGGGCGTCACCCGCACCCTGACCTGCCCCGTCGTCAACGTCTGAGCCGGGCCGCCTCCGGCTCCACGACCTTCCGTCAGGCGACGTCTCGGTTGAGGCCTCCGTCCCTGGCGACCCTGCGTCGCCGCCGGTAACACAACCGAAGAGAAGGGAGATGCGATGAACAACGACTCGCGCTGGGAAGAGTTCAAGGTCAAGGGCGACGAGGTGCTCGCCAAGGTGAAAGACCTGGTCCGGGAGGGCAACGTCCGCCGCCTCATCATCCAGAACGAGGAGGGCAAGACCATCGTGGAGATCCCCCTCACCGTAGGAGTGGTCGGGGCGTTGCTGCTGCCGATGGCTGCCGCGGTGGGGGCGCTCGCCGCGGTACTCACCGACTGCACCATCCGCGTCGAACGGACCGAAGAGGACCACTAGCCGAAGGCGCCCGGCCGATCGCCCCTAGTGGCGTTCCCCGACCGCGGGTATTCATCCGGGGACGAACCAGGGAGTCCCATGCAATCGGTCAAGCAAGCCGCAGCCGAGTTCCTCGCCCAGAAGCGAATCGCGGTGACCGGCGTGTCGCGCAATCCAGCTGGTCACGGGAGCAATGCGGTGTACAAGCGGCTCCGGGAGAGGGGCTACGAGGTGTTTGCGGTGAACCCGAACGCCGACCAGGTCGAAGGTGACCCTGCCTATCCGAGTATCGGTGCTATTCCCGGAGGAGTGGGCGCCGTCGTGATCGGCACCAAGCCCGACCGGGCCGACGCCGCGGTGCAGGAGTGCGTCGATCTGGGGATCGGTCATGTGTGGATGCACCGTGCCTTCGGCAAGGGAAGCGTTTGCGACTCGGCCACCGAGTTGGGTAGACGCCACGGCATCACCGTGATCGACGGAGGCTGCCCCCTGATGTTCGAGCCGACCGCGGATGGGGCCCATAAGGTGATGAAGACCATCTTCACGCTGACCGGGAAGGTGCCCCGCAAGGTCTCCTAGGCCCGCGCCCCGGAGTCCGCACCAGCCGCCGGTGCTGCCCGCGGACGCCCTAGTCTGCGAGTCAGGAGGAGGAACATGCGAATCGGCATCCTCACCGGGGGCGGCGACGTCCCCGGGCTGAATCCGAGCATCAAGGCGGCAGTCATCCGGGTCGCCGAGGCCGGTCACTCGATGGTGGGCATCCGCCGTGGCTGGGGAGGGCTCGTCGCCACCAACCCAGACGACCCGGCATCGATCGCCGAGAACCTGGTGCCGCTCGACCCGGCATCGGTGCGCACCATCGACCGCAGCGGCGGGACCGTGCTCCACTCCAGCCGAACCAATCCATCCAAGGTGAAATCCGGCGCCGTGCCCGACTTCCTCGCCGCAAGCGTCCAGGGCGACGGACCGCACGACCTCACCGAACACGTCCTCAAGGTGCTCGAGAGCCAGGGCATCGACGTCCTCATTCCCATCGGGGGCGACGACACGCTCTCCTACGGCCTCCGCCTCCACAACGAGGGCATGCACGTCATCGCCATCCCCAAGACGATGGACAACGACGTCCACGGCACCGACTACTGCATCGGGTTCTCGACCGCGGTGACCCGGGGGGTCGACTTCGTCCACAACCTCCGCACGGCTGCAGGAAGTCACGAACGGATCGCGGTCATCGAGCTGTTCGGCCGCTACTCGGGAGAGACCTCGCTGATCACCGCCTACCTGTCGAGCGTCGACCGGGCGCTCATCTCCGAGGTTCCGTTCGACATCGACAAGCTGACCGCCTTGTTGATGGAGGACCGCGGGCGCAACCCATCCAACTACGCCATCTGCACCGTCTCGGAAGGCGCCACCATCGAGGGTGGGGACATGATGCTCAGCGGCGAGGCAGACGCCTTCGGCCACCAGAAGCTGGGCGGGATCGGCGAGCACGTCGGCGCCCTGCTCAAGCAGAAGACCGGTGTCGGCATCATCAACCAGAACATCGCCTACCTGGCCCGCTCCGGCCGCCCCGATTCTCTCGACCTGATGGTCGCCACCAACTACGCGGTGATGGCCGCCGACCTCGCCATGGAGGGCGCCACCGGCCGGATGGTGGCCCTGCGCGGCGGCACCTACACCGCGGTGCCGCTCTCGGTGACAGGCGAGGGGGTCAAGCGGGTCGACGTCGGCGAGCTCTACGACGTGGACGCCTATCGCCCCAAGGTGCGCCACGTCCCCGGCAAGCCGATGTTCCTGTACTAGGCGCATGCGGATCTCCTTCAAGACGGCGCCGCAGCACACCACCTGGACGGCGCTGCGCGATCTCTGGAGGGAGGCCGACGCCATCCCGGTGTTCGATGCCGGGTGGACCTTCGACCACTTCTATCCGCTGCGCACCGAGATCGAGGGTCCCTGCCTGGAGGGATGGACCACGACCACCGCCCTGGCCGCCGTCACCAACCGTCTCCGCTTCGGGCTGATGGTGATCGGCAACACGTACCGCCACCCGGCGGTGCTGGCCAATATGGCGGCGGCGCTCGACCAGATCTCCGATGGTCGGCTCGAGTTGGGCATCGGCGCCGGGTGGCATCAGGAGGAACACGACGCATACGGGATAACGCTGCCGCCGCTGCAGGAGCGCTTCGACCGCCTCGACGAGGCACTCGAGGTCATCCATCTCCTCCTCACCCAGGAGATCTCCGACTTCGAAGGCCGCTACTACCGATTGCACGGCGCCCGCTGCGAGCCCAAGGGCGTTCAGGTCCCCCGACCGCCCATCGTCATCGGCGGCAAGGGCGAGCGCCGCACCCTGCGGGCCGCTGCCCGCTGGGCCGACCAATGGAACTACCCGGGCGGGAGCCTCGAGGAGTTCCGACGACTCGTCGATGTCCTATACGGGCATTGCGCCGATGTCGGACGCGATCCCGACGACATCGAGATCTCCATCCAGCTGCGCGACCAGAGCCCTGGGGAGGCCGCCGAGCTGGCCGCCGAATATCGCGCCGCCGGAGCCGGCCACGCGATCATGCTGCTCGGGGCGCCCCACGATCCGGCGGTGCTCGCCCCCCTGGCCCGGGCACTGGCCCCGCTCCGGGACTGAAGACGTGAATAGTCGCCCCGCGGTGGCCTTCCTCTGCGTCCACAACGCCGGCCGGTCACAGATGGCGGCGGGATGGGCGCGCCACCTCGCCGGAGACACGGTCGACGTGTTCTCCGGAGGCTCCGAGCCGGGTTTGAATCTCAATCCGATGGCGGTCGCGGCGATGGCCGAGGCAGGCATCGACATCGCCGCCGAGGTCCCCAAACCGTGGACGGATGAGGTGCTGCGCGCCGCCGACGTGATCGTCACGATGGGCTGCGGTGACACTTGCCCGGTCTATCCCGGCAAGCGGTATGAGGACTGGGAAGTGACGGACCCGGCCGGACAGCCCGTCGCAGTGGTCCGGGCGGTGCGGGACGAGATCGAGCAGCGGGTTAGGGGACTGTTGGCGAGCCTCGGCGTGCCGACCTGAGCGTCTGATCAGCCGAGATCGCGCCTGGTGAAGCCCGCCACACCGACGGCGGCCAGCGACGCGGCGATCGCGATCAGGGCCACCAACGGGAGGGCCAGAACCTCGCCTCCGGGCAGGTTGGGGATGTGGGTGAACGGCGACAGGTCCATGAACCACTGCCCCAGCTGGAGGATCGCCCCGATGAAGGTGATGAACACCACCGCTCCGTAGACCGCCCATCCGAACGAGGACAGCCGGGGCCGCACCCCGAAGAGGGCGACGACGATCGCCGCCAGCAGCCACACCGCGGGAAGCCGACCGAGAGCCGCCGCCAGCACCCGTGGCACCTGTCCCCCGAGGTCACCGGTGATCGCCCCGTAGGTGATCCCCACCCCCAGGCCGGCTCCGGCCATCGCCACCGCCGGGCCGCCGAAGGCGAACGTCAAGTGGGCGATAGTCCACCGGGGCCGGCGCACCGCAGTGGCGAGCACCTGCTCGACCCGCTGAGCCTCCTCCTCGACGCGTAGTCGCAGCGCCGCCTGCACCGCGTAGGCGGCGGCGAAGAGGGCGAGCACGCCGATGACTCCGGAGAGGTACATGTCGATGATCGTCGCCGATGTTCCCCCCATCCGTTCGAAGATCCTGGCGAGGTCGGGGTTGTCCTTGAGGAGATCTCCGACCCCCTGGGCGACGCTTCCGTAGATGCCGCCGAGCGCGATGAGGCCCGCCGTCCACCCGTAGAGCAAGCCGCGATGGATCCGCCATGCCAGGCCGAGTGGACTGCCCAGGCGAGGTCCGGCGACGGCGGGACCGGGACGGGGTCGGAGCACTCCTCCCCCGACGTCACGCCGGGAGGCGAGGGCGTACGCGCCGACGACCACGACGCCGCCGAGTACCGCCACGAGGAGGAGCACCCACCACTGCTCGGCGGCGAATGGTCGCAGTCGCTGCACCCAGCCGATCGGTGACACCCACGACAGCCACGCGGTGTCGCCGGCGTCGCCCGCCGCCCGAAGCGCGTAGGCGAAGCCGACCACCGACAGCCCGATGGCGCGAGCGGCACCGGCTCCCTCGGTGAGCTGAGCGGCGAGCGCGCCCACGATGGCGAAGATGATTCCCGCCGCAGCCAGCTGGATGCCGAAGGCGATCGAACCGGTGACGGCAAGACCCTGCGCCATGACGCCCGCAGCGGCGACGACCCCGACCGCCAGGTCGCCGAGGACCACCACGATGAGCGCCGCGGTGAGCGGGGCGTGGCGCCCCACCACCGTCGACCCGACCAGTTCGCGCCGCCCGCTGTCCTCCTCGACCCTGGTGTGACGGATCACCGTCAGCAGGCTGATGACGGCGATGATCACCAGGGCGATCGAGGCCCGCCATGCCACCAGTGCCCCCAGATTCGGGGCGTACACCGGCCCGAACATCGCCCGAAAGGCCGGATTGGTGCCCAGGCCCTCCGCCGCGGTGACCAGCGCCTCCTCGGTGGGATACAGGGTCCGGAACCCGGAGACGGTCGCCAACGGGACGACCGAAACCGCGGCAACCCACAGCGGGAGGAGCAACCGGTCGCGCCGCAGCGTGAAGCGGACCAGTGCCCAGGTCCCCGTCAGGCTCTTCACGTCCCCGTCCGGTAGTGGCGCAGGAAGAGCTCCTCCAGGGTGGGCGGTCGTGCCGCCAGGGACCGCACCCCGACGGTAGTGAGATGTTGTAGTACCCGGTCCATGGCGTCGGGTTCGACCGTGAACCGCACGCCATCGCCGTCGACATGGAGATCGTGCACCCCGGCGAGCCCGGTCAACCCGTCGGCCGGTCCGGCGAGCTGCACCTCGACCGAGGTCCGGGTGAGGTGGCGCAGCTCGACGAGCGTGCCGCTCTCCACGATCTTCCCCTCGCGCACGATGCTCACCCGATCGCACAGCGCCTCCACCTCGGAGAGGATGTGGCTGGCGAGCAGCACGGTGCGACCGTCCCGCACCTCCTGGTTGATGTAGTCGCGGAAGGTCGCCTCCATGAGGGGATCGAGCCCGGCGGTGGGCTCGTCCAATAGCAGCAACTCGACATCCGAAGCGAGCGCCGCCACCAGGGCGACCTTCTGGCGGTTGCCCTTGGAGTAGGTGCGGCCCTTCTTGGTCGGGTCGAGATCGAACAGCTGAAGGAGGTCGGCCCGCCGTCGCGGGTCGAGCCCGCCCCGCAGCCGCCCGAGGAGGTCGATCACCTCGCCGCCGGTGAGGTTCGACCACAGGGTCACGTCACCGGGGACGTAGGCGAGGCGGCGATGCAGTTCGGTGGCATCGGTCCACGGGTCGCCGCCCAACAGCCGGACCACGCCCCCGTCGGCGTGGAGCAGCCCGAGGAGGATGCGCAGGGTGGTGGTCTTCCCGGCCCCGTTGGGACCCAGGAAACCATGCACCTCGCCCGCGGCCACGGTGAGATCGAGCCCGTCGAGCGCCCGGGTGGCACCGAACGACTTGGTCAACCCGGCAATGGAGATCACATCGGTCATGACCGTCAGGCTAGGGAGGGCGTTTCACTCCGCTCAGGCCCGATGGACCCGATTTCGCGAGCCGAACATCAGGGGGCGGCCCGTCGAGCCACCCCCCTGAGCGGAGTGTGTCGCTTCTGGGTGGTGTCAGTCGTCGACTTCGACGTCGTCGCCGTCGCCACCGTCGAGGGTGTCATCGCCCTCGTCACCGTCGAGGGTGTCGTCGCCCTCACCACCGTCGACGCTGTCATCACCCTCGTCACCGTCGAGGGTGTCGTCGCCTTCACCACCGTCGATCTCGTCGTCGCCCTCGCCGCCGGAGATCTCATCGTCATCGTCGTCACCGCTGATCACGTCGTCGTCACCACCACCGTCGATGGTGTCATCGTCCTCGCCGCCGGAGATCGAATCGGTGCCGCTGCCCCCGCGAAGGGTGTCGTTGCCGGCTTCGCCGAACAGGTCGTCGTCGCCGGGGCCGCCGAGGACCCTGTCGTTGCCGTTGAACCCGTGAGCTGTGTCGTTGCCCACATCGCCTTCGATGCGGTCACGT
Organism: Actinobacteria bacterium RBG_16_68_21; assembly: GCA_001767695.1. GTDB lineage: Bacteria > Actinomycetota > Acidimicrobiia > Spongiisociales > UBA11373 > RBG-16-68-21. Next base: position 48,721 of record MELR01000015.1, on the reverse strand, counting down.
CCCCGCCCCCCGTCGAGGGAGTCGTCGCCGTCGCCGCCGGACAGCACATCTCGGCCGTTGCCGCCTTCTAGCGTGTCGGCGTCCGAGCCGCCGGTCAGGTCATCGTTCCCCGCACCGCCGCAGATGACGTCGTCACCACCGCCACCGTCGATGACGTCGTCACCGCCGAGCCCGACGATCACGTCATCTCCGTTGGTGCCGTCGATGACGTCATCGCCGGGAGTGCCGACGATCGTCGCCGTCAGACCATCACAGGTGACGGTCCTCGGGATGGTGGCGATGGCCGAAGCCATCGGGAACAGGGCAGTGATCACACCGAGGACCATTGCCAATCTGAGGATTCTTCGAAGCATCTCTGCCCCCCTTGTTGCGTTATGTGCGTTTCCCGGCTGGGGGCGAGTTCTCGAGAGCACGGCCCAGCATCTCTCATCGGACAATGGCAGACCGATTCTTAAGGGCGTGTGAAGAGAGGACCAAGAGGAGTCTGAAAGTTCTACGGCAGTGTCAGCCGGACGGATCGACTATGGCAATGCTCACCGACTCGCCCGGGCCCACCTCCACCACATGATCGATCAGCCCGATGTGCACCGGGGCGGCTTCGGAGGGACGCAGGCTCACCTGCAGTGTCCCGTCGGCGGCGAGCACGTCGAGCCAGTGACCCCGGTACCGCAGCGTCAGACCGATGGTGTCGAGGTCTTCGGGCAGAGTGGGATCGAACCACAGCACATCGCCGCGCGGCTCGATGCCCATGTAGCACCGCTGTACCAGGTCGATGGTCCCCGCCATCGCCCCGAGATGGATGCCCTCAGGGGTGGTGCCGCCCTGGATGTCGGCGACGTCGCTGACCAGCGCCTCGAGGAAGGTCTGCCAGGAGCGCTCCCGGTCGTAGCGGGCCAAGACCCAGGCGTGGGCCACCCGGCTCAGGGTCGAGCCGTTGGTGGTGCGCGCCAGATAGAACTCGATCGTTTCCGGGATCACCTCCGGATCGAATTCGTAGCCGAGGTGGTCGAGGAGCATCGTCAGTTCGTCCGCCGAGAACAAGTAGAGGAGCATCAGCACGTCCGGCTGTTTGGAGAGCTGATAGCAGTTGGTGTTGTCGCCCTCGGCTTCCAGGATGAGGTCGAGCCGGCCGATGTTCGGAAAGCGGCGCCGGTAGGCCTCCCAGTCGAGATCGGCGAGGTACTCGTACCCGGCGAACTGGGCAATGATCCCGCCGTCGAAGAAGGGGACCGCCAGGCGGCGGCTCACCCGGTCCCAGTCGGCGATCTCCTCGGGGGTGACTCCGAGGCGTTCCCACAGGTTCTCGGTGTGGAGCCCGCTGAGCAGCCGGTGGGCATCGATCGTGATCTGCAGCAGCCACGAGACCATCACGTTGGTGTAGGCGTTGTCGTCGATTCCCTCGCCGGGACGATCCGGATATCCATCGTGGAACTCGTCGGGTCCCATCACCCCCCGGATGTGGAATCGGTCGTCGGCCTCGTCGTAGTGGGCCAGGGAGAGGAAGAACCGGGAGATCTCGACGAGCATCTCCGCTCCGTAGGTGACGAGGAAGTCGGTGTCGGCCGACACGGTGTAGTACTGCCACACGTTGTAGGCCACGGCGAGGCCGACGTGGCGCTGCCGCCGCGAGTTGTCCGCCATCCATCGCTGCGAGACCGGATTGAAGAACTGGGTGGGCGTCTCCTCCCGTCCGTCGCTGCCGCTCTGCCAGGGGAACATCGCGCCGCGCTGTCCCACATCGGCGGCGGCGCGTCGCGCCGCGGGAAGACGCCGGTAGCGGTAGAGAAGCAATGCCCGGGTGAGCTGTGGGGTGCGCATGTTGAGGAACGGGAAGATGAACAGCTCATCCCAGAAGATGTGCCCCCGATAGCCCTCGCCGTGGAGTCCGCGCGGGCCGACGCCGGCGTCGCGATCGGCGGTGTGGGGCGAGAGGGTCTGCAACACGTGGAAGATGTGCAGGTTGAGGATCCGGGCGGCGTCGGGGTCGGCATCGTCCAGCGCCAGGGCGTGCTGTTCCCACAGCTGCCGCCAGGCGACCCGATGAGCGGCGGCCAGGTCGTCGAATCCGCCGGCAACGGCAAGGGCCTCGACCGCGGCGGAACGCGGCTCGGAGATCGCCCGGTCGAGGCCGGTGAAGAGGGCGACCACCTTCTCCACCACCACGGTCTCCCCGGGGCGCACCGGGATGGTCGCCTCGTAGCCCACTGCGTCCCCGTTCCGGTAGGGCGCCAACGGGACAGCCGCCATCTGGTCGTCGATCACGATGCGGACGCGCGCCGCCTCGGCGCATCTGTGGTGTGATTGCACGGTCTCCACCTCCAGCCAACACGTCCCGGGATCTCCCTCGCCGGCGGCGATCACCTGCAGGTGCCGCCCGGACAGTTCGCGTTCGTCGGCAACGTTGCGGTTCTCGACGCCGCCGTCGAGCAGCGACCGGATGGAGAGAGATCCCTCCCAGTTCTGGGGTGTGATCGACCATTCCAGGGCGGCGAGATGAGGAGAGTCCATCGACACCAGCCGCCGCTCCCGCACCGCGGTGATCCGCCCTGAGGGATCGGTCACCGAGAACCGGCGATTGAGAATGCCCTCCCGCAGATCCAGGGAGAGATGTTGATCGGCCACCTCGGCGCCGGGCTCGCCGAGCCACGCCTCATCGTCGGCGCGCAGCGTCATCACCAGCCAGTTGGGGAGGTTGGGAACGCTCTCGTGCTCGAGTACCCGTCCGTGGACCTCAGAGATCAGCCGGTTGTAGAGGCCGGCGGCATAGGTGCCCGGATAGTGGATCCCATCGGCGCGGGATTCGGCGGCGGCGCCCCGGGTGGCGAACACCCCGTTGCCCAGCGTGCACAGCGCCTCGCGGCGTCCCTCCTCAGCGGGCACGAACCCGTCGAACTCGATCACCCAGGGACTCCCGGTCACCAGGTCCCTCCCGGTACGGCGGCGACGGCGACCTCGGCGAGGTCGGCGACGACCACGTCCGCCCCGCCGCTCAGCAGGGCAGCGCCCTGGTGGCGGCGGTCGACGCCGATCACCAGGCCGAACCCGCCCCGTCGTCCCGCTTCCACCCCGGCGATGGCGTCCTCAACCACCACCGCACGCTCCGGGTCGACCTGGAGACGCCGGGCCGCTTCGAGGAAGGTTGCCGGGTCCGGTTTTCCCGCCAGACCGATTCGCTCGGCGTCGATGCCGTCGACGTGGGCGTCGAACAGGCGCGCGAGGCCGGCGATGGCGAGCACCTGATCCCGGTTCTTGCTGGCGGTGACCACCGCGGTGCCCATCCCGGCGGCGCGCGCCTGTTCGGCCACCCCCACCGACGAGGCGAAGACGTCGACGCCCTCCACGGCGAGGGCGTCCAGGTAGTAGCCGTTCTTGCGGTTGGCCAGGCCCCAGGCGGTGGGGGCGTCGGGTGGATCGTCGGCGTCGCCGTGGTCGAGGTGGATTCCCCGTGAGGCGAGGAACGCTTCGACCCCGTCGATGCGCGCCCGGCCGTCGACGAAGCGGAGGTAGTCGTCGTCGCTGAATCCCGTCGCATCCGGATCCACAACCGCCAGGTACTCGTCGAACAGGCGCTTCCAGGCGACGAGGTGGACCCGGGCGGTGTCGGTGATCACCCCGTCCAGGTCGAAGATCACCGCGTCGAAGCGGTCGGGGGAGATGACGATCCGAGGCTGGGGCATGACGGCGGCTACTCCGGGCTGGTCACTGGTACTGCCCGCATCGTCCCGGGGACCACAGCGGCGGTGCCAACCGTAGTGTCGCCGATCCATCGATATGACCGCACCCGGCTCTGCTCAGCGGGAGGTCTCCGCAGGCATCCGTGCCGCCACCACCGCCAGGATCCGGGCCTCCTCGGAGGCGGCCCGTTCCGCGATGAGGGACGCCCGCCCCAGGTAGTCGTCGCGGAGGGCGGCGTCGGCGAGCCCGGCGGCGTTGATGGCGACGTTGAGTTGGGCGCCACGAACCGCGGCACGCGCCATCAGGGCACCGACGCCGGCGTCGCTGACGGAGGTGTCGAGACCGGTGGCGGCCATTGCCGCGATCACCGCCATCGCCTCCAACGACGCCGCCATCACCGCCAGCGGCACCTCGATGGCTCCCCGGGTCGCCGCGGCGACGGCCTCGTCCCGGGCGGCGATCTCGGCTTCGGAGCCGCGGGGCATGCGGTGGGCGGTGAGGAGCGCGTCGAAGGCGGTGGTGTCCTCGTCGACCAGACGGAGCAGCCGGGCGTGGAGGTCCTTGCCCCGCACCGCCCAGTCGGAGAACTCCTCCCATCGGTCGTCCCATCCCCGCTTGTGCGCCGACAGGTTGGCGACCATCGTCCCCAGCGCCGCCCCGAGCGACCCGGCGAGGGCCGCCACCGAGCCGCCGCCGGGGGCGGGTGCCTCCGCGGCCACCGACCCGACGAACCCGGCGACGCTGCGGTCGACCAGCCGCGACCCCTGCTCGGCGACCCGCCACTCGATGATCTTTTCGCGCGGGTCGAACGGCGTCAGGTCGTCGAGACCGAGGGAACGCACCGCGATGTGGACGATCTCCTCGTCGGGGATCCCCAGCGAGCGCTGCTGGCGGGCCAGGTAGTGCCGGCCGGCGTCGAGCATCGCCCGCAGCGGCACCAATCCGACGATCTCCGATCCGGTGACCCGCATCCCCCGGGCGGCGGCGTGCTCCGCCACCGCGTCGAAGGCGACGTGGATCGGGGTCACCGAGATGTCGGTGAGGTTCATCGACACCTGGCAGACCCCGTACTCCGCGATGTACCAGCCGATCGCCTTGACACCGGCGAGTTCTCCCGGTTCCCACTCGGGCTCGCCGTCGGGACCGCGCACCACCTCGCCGGTGAGCGGGTCGCCGATCCGCTTCACCCTCCCCCGCTCCCGAACATCGAAGGCCACCGCGTTGGCCCGGCGGGTCGAGGTGGTGTTGAGGTTGACGTTGTAGGCGACGAGGAACTCCCGGGCTCCGACCGCGGTCGCCCCGCTGCGGGGGTTGAACGTCGCCGGGCCGAAGTCGGGTTGCCATTCGGGATCGGCCAGCCGGGCCGCCAGTCCCTCGTATTCGCCTTGGCGCACCTCGGCCAGATTCCTCCGCCGGGGGGAGGAGGCGGCATGTTCGTAGAGGAAGACGGTGAGGCCGACCTCGTCGGCGAGCCGGCGGGCCGCCTCCCGGGCCAGCGTCACCACCTCGTCCATCGTGATGTCGCGCACCGGGACGAAGGGGCATACGTCCATCGCCCCGAACCGAGGGTGGGCGCCGTGATGACGGCTCATTTCGATGTGCTGGGCGGCGGCCCGTCCCGCCCGGACCGCCCCCTCGACCACCGCCTCGGGCGAGCCGACGAAGGTGACCACGGTGCGGTTGGTGGAAGCCCCGGGATCGACATCGAGCAGCGCCACGCCGTCCACCGAGGTGATGGCGGCGGCGATGGCGTCGAGTACCTTGGGGTCGCGGCCTTCGGAGAAGTTGGGGACGCACTCGACCAGTGGGTTCGACATCCCGCTCAGGCTATCGCGCCGCGGCCGGCCCCTCAGCCGCCGTCACGACAGCATCATCCCGACCGCAAGGATGAGCGGTCCGAGCAGAGCCATGTGGGGGAAGAAGGATCCGGTGATCAGTGCGGAAGCTGCCACAAGCCCAGGGGCCGCGATCATCGACCACGCCACCCAGGTACCGAGAACCGCTCCGTCAGTCAAACCGATGCCGATGAGGACGGATGCCACGCTGGTGCCGACCACGTAGGTTCGCTCCACGTCGGAGAGCACCCCCCAGGTCGCCTCGAGCCAGTCGGGGGCCGTGCCGCGGCGGGCGGCGGCAATCGCGGCTGCGCCCTGAGTCGCGAACATCAACACGGCGACGGCGGCACACACCAGGGCGATGCCGGTGCCCAGCCACACCCAGACATCAACCCCCAGTGCCACCACCGAGCCGGCAAGAAGCCCGGCCGCCACGACCACCGGGATCACGATCCACACCCGCGCCATGCGCAGCCACCGGTGCTCCTCGGCGGCGATGCGGGGAAGCTTCTCGGCCAGGGGCAACGCCCAGAACGCCGAGTCGAATCCGGCCGGCACATAGGCGGTCGCCTCGACCACCATCAGCGGCACCACCAACAGAAGCCACCCTCCGACGATCTGAAGATCAGTCATCTGCTCCCCCTCAGCAACTCGGGCCAGGCTACCGGTCCGTGCCGGGCCGCCGAGAGACAGCCGACGTGGTCATCCGGTCGCACCCGCCGCCAGCGCCAGCAGCACCTGACCGAGGTAGTAGAGGGGCAACCCCCACGCCCGGTTGGCGAACCCGGGAGTGACGAACCGTTCCCGGGCAACGGCAAGATCAGAAAGGAAGAAGGCGGCCGCCCCGAGGAGCACCCGGGCGTCACCATGACGGGCCGTCGTCCCGGCGGCAGCGATCACCATGATCGAGATCACGATCACATAGGCGACCACTGCCGGTCGCATCACCCCCGACACGTGGGGCGACAGCCAGCGCCATACCAGCGCCGCGGTGAGGGCAACAATCGCCGCGGCGATGGCGACGACCGCCATGCCCACTCCTCGTACCACGAAGGCGGCGATGTAGGCGACGTGCCCGCAGAGGAATGCCGCCAGCCCGCCGAGGAATGCCATCGGCGCCGGGAGGGTCAGCAAGAGGTCACCCACCCAGGAGAGCGCCAGCCCGGCGACCACCAGTCTCCCGAACCCCGATCCCAGGGCACCGGCGGCGATCGCCACCGCGATGAAACCGCTGGAAGCCGCCATCTTGGCCGGGCGTCGCCACCGGCCATCCCGAGCCTCCGTTACCAGCAGCCAGACCACGGCTACACCGCTGAACACGGTCGTCGCAACCGTCGCATTCATTTCCGCACCTGCAGTCAATCGTAGGTTTCACCCTGATCACTGGTCCGGCTCCGGCTCCTCAACCGGTCGCAGCGGGCTTCCTGGAGCGTCAGGCACGACGGCCCTTTCTCGCGCAGCCAGACCGTCCGGCTCCGTCGGCAGGAGCCAGTCAACCCTGAAAGGGCGATCTCTCGCATGCACGCGCGTCGCGGGCGCCGAGCTGTGACTGCCAGATCACTCGCCTCCCCGGGGATTCAAGGGTGACTTCCGTTGAGTTCCGTGACCCTCAGCATGTCGTACCTCCCGCCGTCAGCTCGCCACATGCACGTCGGATATCTCCGTGGCCGAGCCGTTGAAGTCGACCGGATGGAGCGCGCCGAGCGAGTCGTCGCTGCGATACCACTTCGCGTTGAGAGCGTTGATGATCAGAACCGCGTTGCCCGTTCCGCCGTTCGAACTCCATCAGAAGCGGAGCATGGACGTCCCCGCCGAAGACTGCGTCGAATACGAGGCCCCCGCCGTCACCCGGTGACCGTGACCGTCCCGGTCATCGACGGGTGGATGGTGCACATGTAGGCGTAGGTCCCCGGGGCCTCAAACGTGAACTCGTAGGCCGCCCCACCACCCAGGACCTGCTCCTCCCACAGCTCACTGGTCGAGGTCACCGTGTGCGTGAGAGCACCGCCGCCGTAGTAGTCGCTGCTCTCGTTGTTGGTCCATCTGACGGTCGTGCCCGCCACAACGGTGAGCGTGGCTGGATGGAATGCCAGGCTCTTGATCGAGACCTCGACGGTGTCCGGGACCGCCGACTCCTCACATCTCCTGGTCGACTCGGCCAGGCACTCGTCGGTACCGGAGCCACCGTTGGCGAAGTCTGTGCCCGCCCCGCCATCTATGGCGTCGTCTCCGCCCTGCCCCTTGATACGGTCCCGCCCGCCGCCGCCGTTGATCGTGTCGTCACCGGCTCCACCGCACAGGTAGTCCTTGCCGCCGAGACCGTTGATCGTGTCGTTCCCGCCCCGACCGTCGATCACGTCCGAGCCAGGTCCTCCCTCGAGGAGGTCATCGCCGTTGGTTCCTACAAGCGTCGCCGTCCGGCCGAAACAAGTCGACATGCCGCGGCTCCCGTGGGTCACCGGACCCTCGGCCCCGGATGCGCCCGGAGCGAACGTCGCCACAGAGAGGACCACGATGACACTGAGTGCCTTGATGGACTTCATCGCAGGCACCCTAGACAAGGCTCGAAACCTAACTCAGCGACCCCAGGCGTCCGTGACCCCGGTATCTCGGAAGACCGGACTCCCGCTCTCCAGCACTCTCGGACCTAGGGGTGACTTCCGGTGAGTTCCGTGACCCTCAGCATGCCGGGCCGGCCGCTGCCCGCGGTACGGCTCGCCACATACACGTCGTACACCCCGGTGGTGGGGTTGTCGAATTCGATGGTCGGATGGAGCGTGCCGAACGAGTCGTCGTTGCAGAACCACTTCCCGTTGGGAGCGTTGATGATCAGCACGGCGTTGCCGGTTCCGTCGTTCGAACTCCACCAGAAGCGAAGCAGCGGCTGGGTCCCCATACCGGCGGCATAGGTCAGCTCGAAATCGGGGTTCTGGATCGCGAATCCGGTGCAATCGCCGCTGCGGTGCAGCGGGTCCGTGTTGAGGTAGGCCGTGCTGATGTCCCCGCCGGAGACTATGCCGAACACCCTCGGATCGGGGAGGGGGAAGTTGGTGGGCAACGTGACACTCATCGCCGCGGGCAGGGTGTAGTCGAGGCGGGCTCCCGCAGGGACCGTGGTGGTGGTCGTCGTGCCGGTCCCCGTTTCACACGATGTGGCGGTCTCGATCGACTTGCAGGTGTCGGTTCCGTCGCCGCCGTCGCCGGTATCGCTTCCGCGGTTCCCGACGAGCCGGTCGTCGCCGTTCTCACCGTAGATGACGTCGCGCCCTCCCCCGCCCTCGATGACGTCGTCGGCATCACCTCCGTAGATGGTGTCGCTCCCGGCGTTGCCGTAGACGGTGTCCCTGCCGGCGAGGCTGCAGATGACGTCGTCGCCACCCTTGCCCTTGATGACATCTGCGCCATCGCTGCCGAGGATCACATCGCCGTGGTTGGTGCCCACGATCACCCCATTCACGGCATCGGCGGGTGTGTGGGTTGCGGCCAGACCTGCGCAGGTGTCCTCGGTTCCGCCGCCGGCCTCGCCACGGAATCCGGCCACGGTGGCGGCGGTGTTGTTGATGGTTCTCGCGTTGTCGTTGTCCCGGTCACCGGTCGGCAGTCCCGAGTACTCCTTCGTCGAGCTGGAGAAGCGAAGGATCATCGGGCACCCGGTCCACTGGGGTGTGCAAAAGTCCCCGTAGGCCATGATCGTCCGGAAGTCATTGTCGTAATCGACCCAGGCGTATGAGTATGGGTAGGCGGTTCGACCCGAGGCCACCCCGCGTTCGTGATTGGCCCCGAAGTTGTGGCCGAGCTCGTGGGCCAGGGAAGCCTCCCAGTCGACGCAGTCTGCCGTCACCACACTGAAGGCATAGGAGTCGAACCCCGGTTCCACGTCTGTCATGGTCCACGCGATCCCACAGACGTCGTCGTTGTCGGTGATCAGACTCACCATGTCGGCACCAGAGGCGTCTCGCCAGCGGTGCACGTTGTCCATGTGACCATCTCCCGGCTCGGTGAGGCGGTCGAGGTCACGCGACGAGTCGCCAGTCTCGGAATAGTCGATCTGACGCAGGTCGACGAGCCGGAGCGCCACATCGATCCCACTGTTCTCGAACCCGAGATTGGCCTCGGTGACGGCGGTCGTGATCAGTGCCTCGAGCGCGTTGTTGCCGCCCCGGAAGTCAGCTGCGGCGTCCGTATACACGACGAGCAAGTCGACTCTCGTGTTGCCTGCGGCGCGGGCCGCCGGTCCCGAATCCACGACGCGCCGCGGTGTCGGCGGCTCCGCCTCGGGCGGGTAGCTCGATGGGTCGGGTTCGGTTACGACGTGTACCCCGTCGCCCACGTACGACACCGTGAAGGCTCTGCCGTCCGCATCGACGATCCGGCCGGCCGCCACCCCGTTGATGACTGTGATGACGACGTATCCCAGGCCGCCCACTTCCCCGACCCACGTGAAGTCGTCGGGGCCGCGAACGTCGATCCCCTCCATGGTCGCCTCGACCACGGCATCGTCGAACAGGTTGAACACGACGGTGCCAGACCCGCGAGCTTCCGACGAGAGTTGCGCCACGTCGATCGTGACGAACCGCTCCCGAAGGGCGTGCCGACCGGTCGCCCGCTCGGCGGGACCAGGGGCGGACCGAAAAACCCCCCCACCGTTCTCGGAAGCCGCCGGCGCCGCCGGCGCCGCCACCATGCCGGCAATCAGCAGGCCCAACACCACCAGCAGAACGACGGAGCGGGAACGCATGGGCGGGACTCCTCTCATCCGGCGGAGGCCCGGCAGCCTCCAATTCGGGTCGACGCGTTCGAAGCCGTTCACCCGCGCCAAGCTGTCGGTAGATCCCGGGTGAAACATCGGTTGTGGAATCAACACGCTACCCGGCACCCCTATTGGCGCGAGAGTCGTTCGGCCCCAATCGCCACATCACGCGAGGACTGCACCGCCCCCCCCGGACGCCAGAAACCCCAGGCATTGCCTGGGGTTTCTTTCGTAGCGGGGGCGGGATTTGAACCCGCGACCTTCGGGTTATGAGCCCGACGAGCTACCAGACTGCTCCACCCCGCGTCGTGAGAACGAGTGTACGGACGGTGCGGCTGCTGTGCAATGCCGGAGATCAGCCGGTCAGTCTGGCAAGCAGCGCCTCGAGGGGAACCCGGGCGATCCGGGTGGCCCGGTCGGATACTCCGTAGGGGAGGATCAACTCGCTGCCGTGGATCATGCTGCCGCACGAGTAGACGACGTTGGGCACGTAGCCGTCCCGCTCCATCTCCGAGGGCACCAGGAGTGGCTCCTGCAGGCGACCGATCATCCGAGAGGGATCGTCGATGTCCAACAGGATGGCCCCGAGGCTGTAGGTGCGCATTGGCCCCACCCCGTGGGTGATCACCAGCCAGCCGGCCTCGGTCTCCAGCGGCGACCCACAATTGCCGATCCGGGCGAGATCCCAGGCCAGCTCGGGCGACTCGATCTTCACGGCTTCGTCCCAGACGCGCAGGCTGTCGGAGTGCATCACGTAGTTGTTCTCCGCATCGAACCGGGACAGCGCCACGAAGCGGCCATCGATCTTGCGGGGGAACAGTGCGGCTCCCTTGTTCTGGGCGCACGCCCCGCTCAGGGTGAAGATGCGAAACGACACGAAATCGGCCGTCTCGATGAGCTGCGGCAGCACCTGAAACCCGTCGTAGGCGGTGTAGGTGGCGTAGTAGGTCACCGACCCGTCGTCGTCGGTGAAGCGAACGAAGCGGGCGTCTTCGAGGCCGTGACTCTCGATCACCGATCCCGGGAAGATGACCCGTTCGGAGATCTCAGACTCGGTGGGGAAACTCGTCTCGTAGCTCGAGGTGGCCAGCCAGTGAACGACGCGACTGGTCTTGTCGGACAGGTGGCGAACCGATCGCGTACCCTCTGCCTTGACGACCGCGGCCTCGAGTTCGTCCAGTCCAAAGGGATCGGGCAACGAACCCATCAGCGACCGGGCGGTCCGGTTGAGCGCCCCCATCTCGGCCAGTTCGGCAAGGAACTCCTCCCAGTCGAATACGGGGGGAACCCGGCTCCCCGCCACGGCACTCCGCCCAACCTCGTCCATGGCGATGGCGCCGCCGGCATCGATCACCCCGGATCGGAACTCGATCGAAGAGATGTGGCCCTCACCGATCCCCCGCAGGCTGATGATGAATCGTCGTGTGCCAGGCTCGAGCCCGCTCTGGTCGGGGGCGGGGACGATCGAGGGGTTGGTGAGGGCGGCCGCCTCGATGGAGAACTCATGGGTGTAGTAGGCCCCGATGAGGAGCCGGCGGTCCGGCGACATTTCGGGAAGCTCGCCGGCCTCAGCGGCCACATAGCGGAAGTGGCTCTCGAGGATGGCGGTGAGATCCCGGTGTCTGCCCTCGAACCTGGCGATGACTTCGGCGAGCGACGCCGCTACTTCCTCTTCGGTGAGGTCGATCACCCGGCGCAGCAGGCCTCCATCCGGGAAGATCTGCTCGCTGGGCAGGAACGGCTTGACGATCACACGGCGCGCATCGGGACGCAGTTCGACATCCGTGCGGATCACCGGAACCGGGCCCTGGCCGGTCGGGGACCCCGGCGTCTCAGCGCCGAGCACGGCGATCCCCTGCCCCCGAACGTGAGTCCCGTACTCCGACTCCACCCGGTACTCGCCGGCACGCCGCGCTTCGCCTCATCTCTCCACCACCCCTTGATCGGTAGTCACGAAACCTGGATTATCGCTTCGAGGGCGAGCGCGGTGTCCTCCCAGTTGCCCACTGCGATCGTGTCGATGCCGGTCGACTTGACCGGAAAGTCGTTTCCACCCTCGTCGAGCTTGTCCCCAAAGAACAGGATGTCGTCGCTGGTCAGATCGAGAGCAGCCATCAACTTGCGCATGCCGTACGCCTTGTCGATGCCCTCCCGGGTGACATCGATGGAGGTCGTCCCGCCGACCCGCACCTCCAGATCGGGGAGACGCGCCGCGACGTAGGCGCGCAACGCCTCCTTCTTGGCACCATCGGGGTCCCAGGCGTACTTGTTCTCTGGAGGCGCCTCTTGCCCCAGCGCCGAGAAGGTGACCTGGCTCCCCCGATCCTCGATGACCTCGCCGAATGGATCGCTCTCCCAGTAGCCGAGCTCCGTGGCTCCAGCCATGAGCACGTCGGCGATCTCGACGCGTCGCTGTGGGGTCAGATCCTCGGTGTACTGCACCACCCACGAGCCGTCGACGAAGCGGTAGTAGGAGGTACCCGAAGTCGGCATGATGTGCAGCCGGGCCAACTGCTCGGAGCTCACCTCGAGCCGGTCGATCACCTGCACCCTGAACTGGTCGAACTTGCCCCCGGAGATGATGCACACGTCGTAGTGGAAGAGCAGCTCCCGCAGCCGGTCGGCCATCAGGGGCGGGATCGGCGACTTGGACACGGTCAGCGTCCCGTCGAGATCGAAGGCGATCAGCCGGCGGTTCATGGTGCGAACCGCAACCGGGTCACGGAGCAGCACTCGCGGCGTTGAGCCGCCCCGGTCTCATGCATCGTCCGTCAATCCCTCAGCGCAGACCCGGGAGGGTCGATGAGGGGCGAACCAGCTCCCACCAGCTCGTACGCCATCTCGTCGTACCTCAGGGCCACCGCCGGCCACGCCAGGCTGGGGCTGACCAGTCGGGCCATCTCTCCCATCCGGATCGCCACCCTGGTGTCGGTGAGAATGAGGCGGAGGGCCGCCGCCATCGCGTCGGGATCCGAGTGGGGGACGACCGTCCCGGCTCCGGCGGCCAGCAACTCCACGGCATGGGGGAACTCGGTGGCGACGACCGGCTTGCCGGCGGCCACCGCCTCCACGAGCACTCCTGATGTCGCCTGCTCCGTGGACTCGTAGGGCAGGAGCACGACGTCTGCCTGCCGGACCACCGCATTGAGGGCCTCACTGTCGAGATAGCGGCGGTCGAACTCCACGATCTCGTCGAGGCCATGAGCATGAACGCGGGCGATCAAGCCTTCCAGGTACACGTCGCCCTGGGCGGCCCGCACCTTGGGATGAGTCGCTCCGAGGATCACGTAGCGCGGCAGGGGATCGAGATCCTTGAGGGCAACGCAGGAGTCGATGGCCGCTTCCAGGCCCTTGCCCGGCCCGATGAGACCCCAGGTCAAGATCATCGGCCGCGGCCCGGGGCGGAGACGGGGGCCGATCAATGAGGTGGCCGCGCCATGCGGGATCATCCGCACCTTTGAGTGGTCGACGTCGTACAGGTCCAACAAACGCCCGAGGCCGACGCCACTCATCACAATCGCCTCGTCCGTCCGGTCGACCAGGGTCTCCGTGATCAAGCGCTGCGGAGGCGTCGGGTGGTTGAGAACGGTGTGAAAGGTGACGATCTTGGGTGAGGTCACCCCGGACACGAGGTCGAGGATCTCGATGCCGTCGGGTCCCCCGTAGATGCCGTACTCGTGCTGGAACAGGACCACATCGTGGCGGTCGAGAGCGGCGACACTGCGCTCGAGCGATGATCGATCCCCGTTGAGGTGCTCATGCACCACTTCGGGTGGGTGCCCCCCGATCGGCGAGTCGACCAGGCTGACCACGCCCAACCCCTCGTTGGACTCCCGTTCCTCCACGAACCCGCGGCGCAGCGATGCCGTGAAGGTGGCGATCCCGCATTTCGTCGGCGGGTAGGTGCCGACAAATCCGACGGTCGGCGGAGTGGATGGCATGGACTCGTGGGGCTCCTCTGTGATCCGACTCAACAGTCAACCAGGTCCTGCCCGGCTACTCGCCGACGGAAGGATAGGATGACGGGACCGCCGGGCGAACGTGAGGAGTGTGATGTCGCGCGCCGCTCATGCCCATCGTTTCCCGACCAGACCCGACGGCGGAGCAACCGTGTCGCCGACTGATGTGGCCCCCAATCCCAACGATCGCCCGGTGACCGCGTCGGTCGCCGAGCACACCGGTGTTCCGGCTCCATCGTTCGAGCATCTCCGCAGCCTCACCGATCAGATCGGGCTCTGGGAGCACGCCGAATGGTCGCTGCCCCGCGAGGAGCACGGATTCTGCACCGACGACAACGCCCGCGCCCTGGTGGTGGTCTCGCGACAGACGCTGCTCTCCGGCGGGGTGGCCGATCTCGCCGAGATCTACCTCAACTTCGTCCTCGACGCCCGTACCGCTTCAGGCCAATTCCACAACCGGCGGGATTCCCAGGGGTCGTGGATCGACACCGTCGGCAGCGACGACAGCCTGGGGCGGGCATGGTGGGGGTTGGGAGCGGTCGCCCGGTCGGGACCGGACGAGTGGATGCGTCGCGCCGGCGCCGAGGCGTTCGACGCCTGCGGGTCGTTCGACTCACCCCACCTGCGATCTAACGCCTACGCCGCCCTCGGCGCCGTCGAGATGCTCCTCGCCGACGCCGATCACGCCCCCGCCGCCGCGCTGCTCGACCGCACATCGGCGGTGATTGCCGAAGCCGCTCGGCGCCGCTCCCCCTGGCCGGAGGCGAGGCTCACCTACGACAACGCCCGACTCCCCGAGGCGCTCATCGCTGCCGGCACGGCGACAAGCGATGACGGCCTGACAGAACTGGGCCTGCGGCTGCTCGGTTGGCTGCTCACCATCGAAACCGATGGAGACCACTTCAGCTTCACCCCGTCCACCGGGTGGGCACCTGGTGAGCCGCGCCCCGCATTCGACCAACAGCCCATCGAAGCGGCCGGGATGGCTGAGGCATGCCATCGGGCGTGGTCGGTCACCGGCGACGAGGCTTGGCGGATGCGAGCGGTCACCGCCGCCATGTGGTTCTTGGGGATGAACGACACCGGGATGACTCTCTACGATCGGGCCACGGGTGGGACCGGCGACGGTCTGATGGAGGGCTCGGTGAACGAGAACCGCGGCACCGAGTCCACCCTGGCCGGGTTGGCGGCGATGCAGATTGCCGCGTTATGCACCGCCGCGGGATGACCGCGAGGGTTCCCCTTGCCGGTGGTCGTCCTGGAGGTTGAGGACGGGCGACCTGGATCGGTGAGGCTTCGCCCAGGGTGAACGGAGCCTTCTGACCTGGATCTCCTGGCGATTCCGCCCGACACGCGACACCCCGGTTGACTAGCCTCACCCGATTCGCGGCGCGAGCTGCCCGATCTGGCGGGGAAACCTTTGGCCCTTGGCGTGAGGGGAAATCGACCTGTGGGCGTGAGGGGAAATCGACGTGCCTGCGTCGCTGGCGGCCGCTCATCGGCGCTGATGATCGCCGCCCCATGACCACATCCGCGGTCACCCTGGCGGACGTCACCAAGCGCTTCGGCGACGTGGTTGCCGTGGACGGCGTCTCCCTCGACATCGCCCACGGTGAGTTCTTCTCCCTGCTCGGTCCCAGCGGCTCAGGCAAGACGACGTGCCTGAGGATGATCGCCGGGTTCGAGGCACCCACCGAAGGGAGAGTCCTTCTCCACGGGGAGGATGTGACCGGGCTCGCCCCGTACCAGCGCAACGTCAACACCGTCTTCCAGGATTACGCGCTCTTCCCCCACATGACGGTCCACGAGAACGTCGGGTATGGCCTCAAGGTGAGGGGCGTCTCCAAGACGGATCGGTCCCCGCGGATCGATGAGGCCCTCGACCTGGTGCATCTCGGCGGCTTCGGGGACCGTAAGCCCGGCCAACTCTCCGGGGGCCAGCGGCAACGCGTCGCCCTGGCGCGAGCTCTCATCAACCGCCCCCGGGTGATCCTCCTCGACGAGCCGCTGGGCGCGCTCGACCTCAAGCTGCGCCACGCCATGCAGATCGAGCTGAAGTCGATCCAACGCGACGTGGGGATCACGTTCGTCTACGTCACCCACGACCAGGAGGAGGCGCTCAACATGAGCGACCGCCTGGCGGTATTCAACCTGGGCCGCATCGAGCAGATCGGGCCGCCGCAGAGCGTCTATGAGGCGCCGCGAAACGAATTTGTGGCCGGCTTCGTCGGGGTGTCCAACGTGGTGCACGCCGGCCTGGCCGAGGCGCTCACCGGGCGCGCCGCTCCCTTCACCGTCCGCCCGGAGAAGATCTCGCTGTACGTCGCCGATGCGCCCCCCGCGGACGTCTCGACATGCGACGTGAGCGGAACCGTGGTCGACGTGATCTACCTGGGCATGTTCACGAGATATGCCGTCGAGGTAGCCCACGACACCACCCTCGAAGTGGTCCGGCAGAACGTCGAAGCCCCCAGCCAGGACCGGGGACTCTTCGGAGCCACCGTCAACCTGCAATGGGACCGCGACGCCTGCCGCTACCTGTCCGAGGGCTCAGCAGAGAACAACCAAGGAGGAACACAATGACCAAGCGCCGTTTGCTGGCGCTCGGGATGCTTGTCGCCCTCATCGCTGCATCCTGCAGCGATGACGACGCCACGACGGGCGGACCGATCGCTGAGATCGGTGACGGCGAAGGTGCCGTCTCGATCATTGCCTGGGCAGGCTATATCGAGGACGGGTCCACCGACCCTCTATACGACTGGGTCACCGAGTTCGAGTCATCGACCGGATGCCAGGTGACGGTGAAGACCGCCGCTACCTCGGACGAGATGGTGGCGCTCATGCAGGGATCCAACGACTACGACCTGGTGACGGCATCCGGCGATGCCAGCCTCAGGCTGATCGCCGGCGGCACCGTCCAGGAAGTGAACACCGACCTCGTCCCGTCGTGGAGCAAGGTCGACGAACGGCTCCAGGATGCGCCATGGTTCACGGTAGACGGCAAGCACTACGGCGTTCCCTACCAATGGGGCTCCAACGTGCTGATGTACAACACCGACGTCTTCGGTGACACGCCGCCCACATCGTGGAGCGTCGTGTTCGAGGAGCAGACGCTCCCCGACGGCGCAAGTAATCAGGGACGGGTCTCGGCGTACGACGGCCCGATCTACATCGCCGATGCCGCGCTGTATCTGATGGCCCACCAGCCCGAGCTGGGGATCACCGATCCCTACGCATTGAACCGTGAGCAGTTCGATGCCTCGCTCGAGCTGATGCGCACCCAGCGCGACCTGGTATTCCGCTACTGGCACGATGCCTTCGTGCAGTTGGACGACTTTGCCAACGAGGGCGTGGTCGCCTCCAGCTCATGGCCGTTCCAGGTCAACTACGGGTCGTTCACCGGAATTCCTCTCGGCAGTGTTGTGCCCGAAGAGGGCGCCACCGGGTGGGCGGACACCACGATGATGCACGCCAACGCGCCGCATCCGAATTGCGCTTACGAGTGGCTCGAGTGGTCTCTGAACCCCAAGCTTCAGGGTGACCTGGCGGCATGGTTCGGATCGGTTCCGACAAACCTCGAAGCCTGCTCCGGCAACGAACTACTCACCGACGAGGGATGCGAGACCAATGGCCTCGGCAACTTCGACCTGATCCACTTCTGGAAGACGCCCCAGGCGGACTGCTTCGGCACGGGCGGGGAGTGCGTTCCGTATCACGAATGGGTGACCGCTTCCGTCGCGGTCATCGGCGGCAGATAGACCCGAGGAGGGAGCCGGGGGCCTTCGGGCCCCCGGCTCACCACCCTGATGGTGACCGAACAAACCACCCGCGGGCCGATCGACCGCATCTCCGGGGCACTGCATCACCGTCCCCGGCTGCGCCTCGCCCTGCTCCTCGGACTCCCCCTGCTGTGGCTGGTCGGGGTATACGGGGGGTCGCTGCTTGCCCTGCTCTCGCAGTCGTTCTTCAGCATCGACGACTTCTCCGGGACCATCGATCGCACACTGACACTCGACACGTGGGGCGACCTGTTCACCGATTCGAACATCTCCATCGCAATTCGAACCACGGTGATGGCCACCGCGGTGACCATCGCTGCGGCAATCGTCGCCTTCCCCATCGCCTACTACGCGGTTCGCTTCGCAGGGCGCCGGTTGCGGGCGGTGTTCTTCGTGCTCATCTTGATCCCGTTGTGGTCGTCATACCTGGTGCGGGTGTACTCGTGGAAGCTGATCCTCGCCCGCGAGGGCATTCTGTTCTGGTTCGTCGACAAGCTCGGGCTGAACTTCCTCCTCGATGCCGCCCTCTCCGCCCCCGGCATCGGCGGGCCGTCGCTTTCGGCATCGGCGTTGGGGCAGTTCATCGTGTTCGTCTACATATGGCTGCCGTACATGATCCTTCCGGTTCACGCAGCCCTCGAGCGGGTCCCCACGTCGTACCTCGAGGCCTCCGCCGACCTGGGGGCGAGGCCATTGCAGACCTTCCGCACGGTGATCTGGCCGTTGGCGATCCCGGGGATCGCCGCAGGGTCGATATTCACGTTTTCGCTCACCCTCGGCGACTACATCATTCCGACGATCATCGGTGACTCGACGCCGTTCGTCGGGCTCGCCATCTACTCGTACCAGGGGGTGGCGGGCAACCTGCCCCTTGCCGCTGCCTTCACCTTCTTCCCGATAGTGATCATGGGCGTCTACCTCTACGTGGCCCGGCGAGTCGGGGCCTTCGAGGCACTGTGATGAAACGCAGGCACCTCGGACTGCGGCTCTCCACCTGGGCGGTGCTGCTCTTCCTGCACATCCCCATCGCCATCGTGGGGCTGTACGCCTTCACCACCGAGTCCTCGGCGTTCACCTTCCCGCCGCCAGGGCTGACGCTGGAATGGTTCGGGATCGCGTGGGACAACGGTGACGTGCGAGGAGCTCTCTCGCTCTCGTTGCGTGTGGCGGCGACTGCGACGGTCATCGCCCTGATCCTGGGGACGATGGCGGCGGCAGCGGTGTGGCGACGGCGCTTCTTCGGCAGGGAGGCGGTGTCGCTGTTCGTCGTGCTCCCGATCGCCCTTCCCGGAATCGTCACCGGGATCGCACTGCGCTCGGCGATCTCGCTTGGCAGGATCCCGTTCTCCTTCTGGACGATTGTCATCGGTCACGCCACATTCGCGGTGGCGATCGCTTACAACAACGTGGCGGCGCGGATGCGGCGCACCTCCCATTCGCTGCTGGAGGCCTCGGCCGATCTCGGGGCCAATGGGTGGCAGACCTTCCGCCACGTGCTGCTTCCTCAGATACGTCCGGCGCTCATTGCCGGCGGGATGCTGGCATTTGCCCTGTCCTTCGACGAGATCATCGTGACCACCTTCACCGCCGGGAATCAACAGACGCTTCCGATCTGGATCTTCTCCTCGCTGGTTCGGCCCCGGCAGCGTCCGATCACCAATGTCGTGGCGCTGTTCGTCGTGGCGCTGACGATCATTCCGATCGTGCTGGCGACACGCCTCACCCGGAATACTGAAGGAACTAGCGGGTAGAGCCCGGCTCGAACCGATAGCCCATGCCCGGCTCGGTGATGAAGTAGCGGGGCCGGTGCGGGTTCGGCTCCAACTTGCGCCGCACTTGTGCAATGAACACGCGGAGATAGTTGGTCTCCTCGCCGTATTGCGGACCCCAGACCTCCCGGAGCAGCTGTACCTGACCGACCAGCTTGCCCGGATTCCGCACCAGAACCTCGACGATCCCCCACTCGGTGGGGGTGAGCTTGATCTCGTCGCCGTCCCCACCGATCACACGCTTGGCGGCCAGATCTATCGTGAAGTGCTCGGTCTTGACGACGGCTCCTCCCTCGTCGACGACCGTCGATCGGCGCAATGCCGCTCGCAGCCTGGCGATCAGCTCGCCCATCCCGAACGGTTTGGTCACGTAGTCGTCGGCACCGGCCTCGAGCGCCATCACCTTGTCCCGCTCGGATTCACGCACCGAGAGCACGAGGATCGGGACCTGGGTCCAACCGCGCAGTCCGTGGATCACCTCGACGCCGTCAATGCCGGGCAACCCGAGATCGAGGATGACCGCATCGGGGCGATGGGCGGCGGCCTTCCGCAGGGCATCCTCTCCGGACACAGCCGTGTCGACGCGGTATCCCAAAGCGCGCAGATTGATGCTCAACGCCCGAACCAACTGTGGTTCATCGTCGACGACGAGGATGCGCGCCGGGTCGGTCATGCCGATTCCGCGGCATACCCGGCTAGTGCAACCTTCAAGCCGATCGACATCGTCGTTCCTCCCCCGGGTGTGTCATCGATCATCAATTCATTGCCCATCGCCTCCAGGAACCCGCGGGCAACGGCAAGTCCCAAGCCGACACCGGAGCCCCGCGCCGAGTCGCCGAGACGCTGGAACGGCTGGAAGATCCGCTCGCGATCGGTGGTGAGGATCCCCGAGCCCCGGTCCACGATCCGAAGGTCCACTCTCCCTGCGACCAACCCGGCGGTCACTACGACCGAAGTGTCCTCGGGTGACCAGGCGAGGGCATTCTCGATGAGGTTGGCAACCACCCGTTCCAGCAGCCCGGGGTCGGTCTGCACGTCGGGCAGCATCTCGGGAACGTCGACGACGACGCGTTCCAGGCCCTGACTGATCCCTGACAGCGCCGAATTCACCACCTCCTCCACGCCAACAGCACGGAAGAACACGTGTACCGCACCCGCCTGGACTCGGCTTGCATCGAGAAGCTGACCCACCAGGCGGTTGAGGCGCTCCGTGTCTTGGAGTATCGCCTTGAGGAACGAGTTGACCTGTTCGGGGCTCCAGTCGACCTCCGTCTCCAGCAGACTCGTCACCGACGCCTTGACGGCGGCGATCGGGGTGCGCAGGTCATGGGACACGGCACCGAGCAGCGCGGTGCGAAGGCGATCGGCCTGCGCCATGCTCTCGGATGCCAACGCCTCCGTTTCCAGGGCGCGGCGTTCGATCAGCCTCCCGATGTGGCCGGCGAAGGCATGGAGCACGGCACGATCATCGACGGTGAGACGGCCACCGCGCAGCCCGAGGAGGGTGACTTCGCTGATGGCTATCAGGTCTGCGGCGTCGGATGGCCGACTCATCGGGGGACGCCCCGCCCCGGCGAGCACCTCCCAGGAGTCCCCGCTCTGCTCGAACACCGCCACCGCCTCGAGGCCGAAGGTGTCTCGAATCCGGTTGACGACACCCTCGATCACGCCGACTCCGGATGCCGGCGACGCCACGATCGCCGCCGCCAGGCCCTCCGCCTGGGCGCGGGCTCGGCGGGCGTCGGCCCCTCTCTTCGTGGAGACTCCGACGAGCAGTCCTACCGCCGACGACACCCCGAGGAACACCACGAGGGCCACCACGTCCGAGGCGCGAGCGATCGACCAGGTGTGCAGCGGGTAGACGAAGAACCAGTTGGCGACAGAGAAGGCAACCAACGAGACGGCGAGCGCCGGGATCGCCCCACCGATGAGCGCCACCAACACGCAGATGGCCACGAAGACCAGGAGGACGTTCTCGAGGCCGAAGTCGGCACCCCCGGCGCGCATCAGCACCGTCGAGAAAGGAAGCCCGACGGCAGCCGTCAGGAGCGCCGCCACGGTGCGTCGGCCGGAGATGGTGGCTACCCCTCGGTGGCGGCGCGACGGGGCCGGCGGATTGGCGTGCTCATGGGAGATCACGTGCACGTCGACCGAACCCGCTTTCCGAATCACCCCGAGCAGGGGCGAGCCTCGCTTGATCTGGTCGAGGCGCGATCGGCTCGATGCTCCAAGAACGATCTGGGTTGCGTTCTCGCCCTTGGCAAAGGCGATCAGGGCATCCCCCACGTCGTCGCCGAGCACCTCGTGGTACGAGCCACCCAGATCCTCCAGCAGGCTGCGCTGGGTGGCGAGATCGTCGCTCGACTCCGACGTCAGCCCATCCGTAGGAATCACGTGCACCCCGAGCAGCTCGGCGTGGGATCGCATCGCGATCCGAGCGGCGCGACGCACGATCGCGTCGCCACTCGGAGCCCCGGCGATGGCGACCACGACCCGTTCCTTGGTCTCCCAGAGGTCGACGATCCCTTGGGTGTTCCGGTAGCGGGCAAGGGTCTCGTCCACCCGATCTGCGGTCCACGACAGGGCAAGCTCCCGCAGCGCCGATAGGTTCCCTGGTCGGAAGTAGTTGGCGAGGGCGGCATCGACCCGCTCGGCGGGATAGATCTTCCCGGCCGCCAATCGATCCCTGACCCCTTCCTGGGTGAGATCTATCAACTCGATCTCGTCGGCGCGGCGCACGACCTCGTCGGGGATGGTCTCCCGCTGCAAGACACCGGTGATCGACAACACGACGTCGTTGAGCGACTCCAGGTGCTGGATGTTGAGCGTCGTGGTGACATCGATCCCGGCGTCGAGCAGCTCGTCGACGTCCTGCCAGCGCTTCTCGTGGCCCGAACCGGGAACGTTGGTATGCGCCAGTTCGTCGACCAGCGCCACCTCGGGATGACGGGCGAGCACCGCGGCGAGATCCATCTCCTCGAACACCGTATCGCGATACCTCGCCCGGCGCCGCGGGACGACCTCGAGATCACCGACTCGGGCCTGGGTGTCCGCGCGACCGTGGGTCTCGACGAACCCGACCACCACGTCTCTCCCCTTGACGCGCAAAGCGTGCGCCTCGTCGAGCATGGTGTACGTCTTGCCGACGCCGGGAGCGGCACCGAGAAAGATGCGGAGGCGACCCCGAGTCATGGCTGCAAGGTACTCGGGTCCGCGCCGGTTGCCTCATCGAGCATGAGGTTGAGTGTCACGACGTTCACCGCGGGCTCGGACAGGAATCCCAGGTCGGGAGGCGAGGTCGCTCGGGCAACGAGGTCGAGCACAGTGTCCAGGTCGAGGCCGCGGGCCGCAGCCACCCGTGGTGCCTGCAGCCGGGCGTTGCGCACCGAGATGTGGGGATCCAGCCCCGACGCGGAGGCCGTGACCGCATCCACCGGGACAGCCACGCCGTCGTCGAGGCCGTTCCCAGTCCGATATGTGCCGACCCTCGCCGCCACCGTCTCCAGGAACTCGGGATTGGTAGGCCCGTAGTTGGTTGCCCCTGATCCCGCCGCGTCGTAGTCGACCGCCGAGGGTCGGGGATGGAGCCCAGGTCGCCGAAGCCATGGCTCCGAACCGGACCTCTTTGCCCTCGAGACTCCCGCCCGGTGCCCCCAGCGAAGTCGTCTGGTCGACGCAGATTGCGCTGAGGGCGCCGCTTGCCCCCGATTCGAACCACGCCGCTACCCCGACCGAGCCCAGCCACAACACCGCCATCACCGCCAGGATCACCTGACCCTGCCGCCGGCTTCCCACCATCTCCCCGTAGGTGGCGGTGGTGGCGAACGGGATCAGGACGATGGCCGGCATCTCGAGGAAGTCGGTCACGCCGTTGGGATTCTCGAAAGGGTATGACGAGTTGGTGTTGAAGTAGCCCCCTCCGTTGGTACCCAGCTATTTGGTCGCCACCTGGGAGGCGACCGGGCCCCCGGGGATCGACTGCACACCGCTCTCGACCGCGGCGACGTGTTGCGATCCGGACAGGTCCGTTCGACGGGGAGGAACACCCGGTCTCCGGAAGCCGAGCCTCCCGAGAACACCCGGGCAAGGTATCGACCGAGGTAGGGGGTGAGGACGACCACCACGGCCACCAGCGCACCAATCTGGAGCAATCCCCTGCCGACCATCAGGAACGCTCAGGGTCGATGAGGGCCAAAGCCACGTAAACGAGCAGCCCGATGGCGACGACGAGGCCGACGGCGTTCTCCCAACTCACGGCGCACCGGATTTGATCTGGCCGACCTGCGATTCTCGCGGGCCGATCGGCGATTCGCACAGCCGAACGAACCATGCGGCGAACACGAAGAACCCGAAACCACCCACCACCGCGATCAGGTCGGCCATAGACCGTGATGAGTAGCACGCCGTACGAGGCGATGGAACCAGCCTGACGCCGGCTTAGCGCAGTTGGTTGGAATCCCCTGCGGTATGCAGGCGGCGTCCCCCAGGAGCAGCCGTTGGTTGCCGGGTCAATCCCCCGCCCGGTGTCCACGGGTTCCCGCGATCAATCCGGCTCCGACCAGCAGGACCCAGCCGACCAGAAGTCGAAGCCGGGGGAACTGCTCATGAAGGGGGGCCGACTGTTCCAAGATCCTGAAACTCGTGGCGTCTAAATACGACTCGCCGGACCGATCCGGATCGTGATAGCGCCACGCCCCGGCGACCTCGACGATCGCTCCCCGGTGGCGATAGCCACCTGGAGGCCCTGCCTCGTGCCAGATCGCCAGGGGGATGCGCACCGCGATGCCCTGATTGCCCCCGGCCAGCGGTCCACCGCTCAGAATCGGCGCCGCGCTGTATGAGTCCTGGTTCAGTTGAGTCCACACCGCGTCCTGGCGATGCCCGAAGTCCCCCACCAGCTCGCCGCGCAGGCGGACCTCGGCAACGTCGGGCGCCGCATACGCGGCGGGGTCGCGAAGCAGTTCGGCGACGTCGATGACGGCCACCTCGGCGATCGCCGGCGCGGCGAGGCATAACGACCAGGCGACGGACAGCATCACGGTGATGGCGCGTCGCACTGCCTACCGCCCTCGCACTGCGGACCACAGGGTGCCGATCAACGCGAAGAACGCCAGGAACTCGAGGCGCCCGAGCCACATTTCGCACATGTAGACGATCTGGAGCACCACCGGCATCGAAGGGTCGGTTATCCCGACCGAGAGCCCCACGGTCCCCCCTGCGCTCACCGACTCGAAGAGGGCGTCCTGCAGTGAATAGCCGTAGGCGATCCCGACTCCGGTCCCGACCAGATAGAGACCCAGATACAGCAGCGTGATGAACATGGCGGCGTGGGCCACCTCGACGGTCATCCTCCGATGACCGTCCTGGAAGTACCCGATCGGGATGACCGACCCGGGGGGCATCATCACCCGCTTCGACTCGTTCTTCAGCACCTTGGCGGTGAGACCCACCCGCAGAGCCTTTACGCCCCCGGCGGTCGACGCCGCCATGCCTCCCAGAGCCATTGCCGTCACCATCCCCGCAAAGGCGAGGCCGGTCCACCCGGCGAGCTCGCTCGAAGGGACGGTGGAGAAGCCGGTGGTCGTGTGTGCCGACAGGAACTGAAACAAGCCTTGACGAGCATGGCCGAGGATGCCGTGGTACGTCCCCAGCGTGGCGAGCCCGACCATGGTGACGACCAGAAGAGTCACGAACGTGGTCAGGAACGACCGGGTCTCCAGGTTGCGCACAGCCTCCCGAAAGCGGCGCCGCCACAGCGCAAAGTGGAGTTGGAAGCTCATCGTCCCCGCAAGCATGATCCCTCCGGCGGCCGCCTCCAGGATCGGCGAGTGGTAATACCCCAGGCTGGTGCTCTGAACCGAGAACCCACCTGTGGAGAACGCCGCAAAGAAGATCATCAGGGCGTGAAAGAGGCTCCGCCCCGAGGTGAACCCGAGGAATACGAAGCTCACCCCGAAGAGGACAGCGACGCCCACCGCCATATGGACCAGGCTGACTCGCCAGATGAAGCGACTGGTCGACGAGATGGACGGGAGGATCTTGTCTTCTCTGCCTTCGCTACGCGACAGCGCCAGACCGGCTCCTCCCACCGAGAGCCACACCGCAACCACAACGATTCCCAGTCCGCCGAGGAACTGAAGCAGGTGCCTCCACAGGTTGAGTGACAAGGCAAGATGGTCGAGATCCTGGAGAACCGACAACCCGGTGGTGGTCAGTCCGCTCACCGCGTCGAAATAGACATCGATGAAGTCTGAGAAGTGCCCCGACAAGGCCAGGGGGATCGCCGCCACCGCCGGTACCAGCAGCCAGCCCAGGGCGACCACCACCACTCCGTGCCTGATGTCCAGGGGACGCGAGGTCGGCAGCCGTGTCAGCGCGGCACCGAGAATCGCGAACACCCCGAGCATCAGGAGGAACGATCCACCCGGAGCCCACTCCCCCACGCCGATGGCCGCGACCAGAGGGAGGACGGACACGCCTGCAAACGCCAGGAAGATGCGCCCGGTGAACTGGCCGATGATCCGCAGATCATCCGATGACGGCCGGGTCAACACGGGAACGACGCCCTCAGAAGACGCTCACGACCACGGCGACCGCCAGCGCCAGCACCGCCACGGCAGCGACGAGGGCGAATTCGACACACACCACAACCAGGGCTCCACTCCCCGGCGAAGGGAGCCGCCGACGGCCGCGAGCATTCTTCCGCGCCATGCCGGGTCTGGTCGGCAGTGCCCCCCGTTGCCGACGCGGCTTGGCGCCGGCCTCCGCGGTGATCTGCCTTCGTTCGAACCCGATGCCACCCACAGTCACCCTCCAGCGACTCGCCCGCGGCAGACGGTCGCTCTTGGTGTACTCGTTTGCGGCCGGTCGCCAGGTGGTCTTGACGACTTCCTGACGGGGTTGTCGACCGATACTGACGGAGGGGGCGGCAGCCCTTTCGGCGGTCACCGCCCATCGACCGGCAGCGTCCCGACGCTTGGCAGATGGAACGGCACGCTGGTCACTGCGATCCCCGTCTCCCTGGCCAGCGCCCCCTTGATCGCCAGCCCGGTCTGGTTGTGGAGGAGCTGGGCGACCCGGCCGGGAACGATGAACTCGGGTATGACCGCGCAGATCACCGTACCGGGCAAGGCCTGACGGCGACGATCCCTCAGGTATCGCACGAGCGGATCGACGATCCGCCGGTAGGGGCTGTCGATGACGTCGAGAGGGAAGTCGTACCCGGCGCCCGCCCAGTGGCGTTCAACGCGCTCCCGCTGATCCCCATCGACATCGATGTGGACGGCGCGCAGCGGGGTGCCGAGCGAACGCGCATAGGCGATGGCCTCCCGGATCGGACGGGTGAGATCCGAGATCAGCACGACCTGCTCGACGTGGGTGATCGGCATCGGCGCCAACGCGCTGCGCCGCGACCGCCTGAGCACATTGAGATCCGAGACCACCACGCCGGGCTCGAACAACAGCCTCGCCTTGATGGCAAGGCTGTGCCGATGGCTGAGGGCGTCGATGGGGCGATTGTTGACCCGATCGCCCATGACGACGGTGACGGTGGAGCCGGGGTTGCGGTCGCGCTCGATTCTGACCCGGTCGATGATGCGGCCCGACACCGACCCGCGCCCGGGGAGGACCTCGAGTGGGTGCTCGGGGTGAGCCATGTCCCACCCTCGGGTGAGCTCCAGTTCGGCCGACCCCTCCTCCTCGGCGTGGATGCAGAGAACCGTCTCGGATTGGACGAGGGTGGCATATCGCAGCGCCCGGTCGGCCCGCTCGTCGGGATGAGCGACCAGCACCAGGATTCGGGTCGCTCGCGGCTGGGCGGCCTCCGGGATGACCCGCAGGTGATCGGCAACCCTGCGGTAATGGCGTCGAATGGACAGCATCAGTGTGACCAGCAACGGGCCCGCGACCAGCACGATCCAGGCGCCGTGGCTGAACTTCACGATGGCGACGATCACCAGGACCAGGCCTGTGGTGGCCGCCCCGACAGCGTTGATCACCACCGATCGCGTCCATCCCGGCTCGCGGGTCCGCAGCCAGTGGCGGACCATGCCGGCCTGGCTCAGTGTGAATGCGGTGAAGACGCCGATCACGTAGAGCTGAATCAGCCGCGAGACCTCGGCGCCGAAGACGACCAGCAGCGCACCCGCGGCGATGGCGAGGACGACGACCCCGTTGGAGAATACGAGACGAGACCCGCGGTTGCGGAATTGCCGCGGCATCAGGCGGTGCCGGGCCAGAATCGCCGACAACCGGGGGAAGTCCTGATAGGCGGTGTTCGCCGCGAGCACCAGAATCGCGGCGGTGAACACCTGCAGGGCGTAGAAGCCGGCCCCAGCACCGAAGGTGGCCCTGCCGATTTGAGAGATGACCGTCCCGTAGTGGTCGATCGTGCCCTCTGAGATGTGGACTTCGGAGAGTCGGGCGAGCGCGGAAATGCCGAGGAACATGGTGATCGAGATCGTCCCCATCACCGTCAAGGTCCTGGCGGCGTTCTGTGCCTTGGGAGTCCGGAACGCCTGAACCCCGTTGGCGATCGCCTCGACGCCGGTCAGGGCAGTGGACCCGGAGGCAAAAGCCCGCAGGATCAGGAACAGACCCACCGATCCCACCTGGGCCTCGATGGGCACCGTGGACGAGACCGCCGTCGGACAGCTGCCCAACGCGCATCTGACGAAACCGGTGCCGAGCATGGCGAGTACGGTGACGACGAACAGATAGGTAGGCAGCGCGAAGATCTTCGAGGCCTCTTTGACGCCCCGCAGGTTGGCCACAGTGAGCAGGGCGACGAAGACGAGCGATATTTCGACCCGCCAGGGAATGAGCCCCGGGGCCGCCGACGTGATCGCCGCCACCCCAGCCGCCACCGACACGGCGACGGTGAGCACATAGTCGGTGAGCAGCGACGACGCTGCGATCGCCCCCACCCGGATGCCCAGGTTGTCGTTGGCCACGATGAAGGCGCCACCCCCGTCGGGGTACGCCCGGATCGTCTGTCGGTACGACACGATCACGATCAGGAGGAGGGTGGCGACCGCCAGGGAGATGGGCACAACCAACCGCAGCGCGGCCGTCCCGGCGAGGGCCAGCACCAGCATGGCTTCCTCGCTGGCGTACGCCACCGAGGAAAGCGGATCGGAGGCGAACACCGGGAGCGCCAGGCGCTTGGGGAGGAGCTGATGGCCCTCTTCGTGCGATGCGAACGGCCGACCGAGAAGCCTCCGCTTGATGTCCCGCCCGTTCACGGTGGCCTTCCCTTGCCCGGTCCGGCCGCGGGTGAACGGCCTCGCCAGGATTGTGAGGAGCGAGACGTCAGGAGCCGATGGCCTTGACGGGTCCCTGACGCGGCGTCGTGGGAATTTGACGGGCCGCTGAGAATCGCCTCCCGGTCAACCGATCAGGTCGGTAGAGCCAGGGCCATGAGCCACAGTCCCGCCAGCCCGCCGAGCACCAGACAGACGAGCACGAGGTTCCACCACAGCTCCATTCCCTCCTGGTGGGGGCGGTCGAACCACTGGAAAACGATCCGGCCCGCAGCCAATGAACCCCAGGTCAGCACACCGCCGCCCACAGCCATGGCGATGGCATGGTGACCGGTGAGGGCGAATAGCGCCGCTCCGGCGGCGCCGACGATGCCAAGCAGCGCCGATCCGTGAATCCGGCGGGTCCCGCAGGCAGGAACAGCATGGCCCACATCTCAGGTTTACTCCGGGCCGAGACGACGGTGAGACATCCTGACGCCACCCTGATGGACGGGACGCCGAAACAGACGCGACGCTTGCTCGGTTCCGAGTCGCTCGCCCCGAGCGCCTCCGAGCCGGCGGTCCTATGCCCCCGGAGCCGTCGTGGTCGTGGTGGTCGAGGTCGTGGCAGCCTGTTCGAGCAGGTTCCGTGCCTGGTCCACCAGGTTGCGGGCGGCTTCCAGCTCGGACTGATAGGTCCCGAGGTCGCCGTCGCGCAGCGCGGTGTCCGCCCTGACGTAGGCCTCGTCGGCGCGCTGCAGCAGTTGGGCAGCCGCAGTGAGCACATCGGTGGGCAAGGGAGGTTCGGTGCCGTCGCCGGACGACTCACCGAACACCGCGGAGAGCGCCTCGGCGAGGGTGTTGCGCATCTCGATCCGGCCCCCGAAGACGACGATCACCCGCTTGAACTCGGGGAGGGCGGCGAGGTCGGAGCCGCCGCTCCGCGCCGAGAGATAGATGGGCTGCACGTAGAGGAACGACTCCCGGATCGGCACCACGAGCATGTTCCCCTGGATCACCGCGGAACCCTCCTGGCCGAGCAGCGTGAACTCCGCGGAGATGGTGGTGTCCTGGTTGATCCGGGCACCCACCTGGCCGGGACCATCGACGAAGGAATCGCGGGGAAGTTCGAAGTCGACCAGGTCGCCGTACGAGTCGGCATCCGACTTGGCCACCAGGAACGACACCATGTTCGGCCGGGTGGCCGCGGTGAACGGCTGAGCGGCCAGATAGGAGAGCCGGTCCTCGTCGGGCAACTGCATCAGCAGGTAGTAAGGCACCATCGGGCGATTGTCCACGGTGAACTGGGCCCGCAGTGTCTCGATGGGCGTTGTCGAGGGATCGCGGGCGATCTCCCACGGGTCGCCGTTGTTGAAGAACACCCGGGAATCGGTGACGTGGTACCGGGTGTAGAGATCCGACTGCACCCGGAACAGGTCCTCCGGATAGCGCAGGTGGTCCCGCAGCACCGTCGGCATCTCATCGAACGTGCTGAACAGGCTGGGGAAGATGTCCCGGTAGGAGCGGATCAGCGGGTCGGTATCGTCGACCACGTAATACCGAACCGTTCCGTCGTAGGCGTCGACGGTCGCCTTCACCGAATTGCGGATGTAGTTGAAGTCACTCGGCAGGCCGGAGCGGGTGCTGAGGCGGCCGGTGGCGGGATTCACCGCGTTGGCGGTGGCAGCATCGCTTCCGGCTGGCGTCGAATAGGGGAACCGGTCGGTCACCGTGTACATGTCCTGCACCCAGACAAGGTGGCCGTCGACCACCACCAGGTAGGGGTCGGCGTCGGGATAGAGGAATGGAGCGGCCTTGGTGAGGATGTCGCGCAGGTTGCGCACCATGAGCACCCGGCTGTCCGAGGTGATCTGGCCCGAGATCAAGGTGTTGACGTCGGCGAAGCGCAACGCGAACGCGGCGCGGCGGAAGATGCTCCCCACCTGGATGCCGCCTGCTCCGTCGTAGGAGTTGAAGGCAACGGTCTCCGACCCCGACTCGACCGGGAAGTCGACTTCCATCTCCTTGGTGCCGACGTACACGTACGAGCCCGACTCGAGCGCCTCGCCGAAGTAGATCCGGGGCTGGGTGATCTCCAGCGTCGAGGGGACGCCGTCGGCCGGGTTGATGTCCTTGACCAGGAAGTCCGGTTGGCCCTCGACAGTGACGGTATTCGCCGGGCTCACGACAGCTCCGAACCCATGGGTGAACACCAGGTGTTTGTTCACCCAACCGGAGTCGGGAAGGTTCGAGTCGTCGAGCTCCCGACCCGACAGCATGACCTGATTGAGCACCCCATCCACCATGTAGCGATCGACATCGACGTCGAGGAACTGATAGAAGGGACGCAACTCCTGAAGCTGCCGGTAGGTGGTGAGGAGGACGCTCGGA
Source organism: Actinobacteria bacterium RBG_16_68_21 (assembly GCA_001767695.1). Taxonomy (GTDB): domain Bacteria; phylum Actinomycetota; class Acidimicrobiia; order Spongiisociales; family UBA11373; genus RBG-16-68-21. The sequence goes on along the minus strand of MELR01000015.1, from coordinate 17,324 downwards.
TCCCACAGCCGCACGTTGGAGATCGTCGCTCCGTTGGCGGCTACATCGCCCGCGCTCAGGTCGTCGGCGGCGGCGAAGTCACGAACCTCGACCGTGTCGAGGCCATACGCCTGGCGGGTGAAATCGATGTTGCGAGCCACGTAGGGCAGTTCCTTGTTGATCTCGTCGGGCTGCACCGAGAACCGCTGTATCGCCGCCGGCCAGATGCCTCCCAGGGCGATCGAGGTGACCAACCACAGTCCTACCGCCGCCGCGGGCAGGGTCCATCCCTTCATCCGGATGTTGACGAGGAGGAGGACCGCGGCCACCACCGAGATGCCGATGAGCAGGTTCAGCGCCGGTAGCTGGGCGTGGACGTCTGTGTAGGTCGCCCCGACGACGGCCCCGCGGCTGCTGAACACGAGGTCGTAGCGGTCCAGCCAGTAGCCCCCCGCCTTGAGCAGGGCGAGCACGGCGATGAGCACCGACAGGTGCACCTTCACCCCGGACGCCACCCGCTGGCGACGCGGCTGCACCTGGATTCCACCGTTGAGGTAGTGGAGAGCGGCGACGACCAGTGTGGCGATGAGGAAGAACTGGAACGCCCATCCGAACAGGTCCCGATAGAAGGGAACGTCGAACACGTAGAAACCGACGTCCTTGTTGAACACCGGATCGGCGATCCCGAAACCCTGGTGGTTGCGGTAGAGCAACCAGTCCTCCCACCACGATCCCGCCCCGAGACCGATGAGCAGTCCGAAGAAGCCGGCGACGGCAAGACGGAATCTGACGAGGCGCGGACCCACCCATCCCTGGAATCGTTCGACTATCTCCTCGTCGGGACTACCCGCAGGCAGCAGGGTCCGCGGGGCGAGTCGGTCGGCGAGGACCAGGTTGGCGAACATCAGGGCAAAGGCCACCGCGGTGGCGATGAGGACGAGCATCACCCGGCTGAACACGAGGGTGGTCCACACGGAGGAGAACCCCACCGAGTCGAACCACAGGTAGTCGGTCCAGAAGGTGGCCAGCCCCCGCAGTGATAGGAGCAGCAGGACCACCACGACGATGACCACACCGAGCCAGCGGCGACGGCCGGAGGCACGACGACGGAACGAAATCGGGGTCGGTTCGGTGGGCTCGCCGGGAATCATCAAGAACGGAGTCTACGGGAAGCAGGCGGGCGAGGTGCCGGGAGGACCGTTACCGGTTGCCAGCCACCGGTTACCGGTTACCAGTTACCCGTCAAGAGCAGGAACCGGTTCGTTCCGTCCCGGGGAACGGGGAACGGGGAACGGGTAACGGGTAACGATCGATCAGTTGACCACTCTCACCGTGCACAGGCAGTCGAGGTCGACCGGGGGCACCCGCATCCCCTCGGGGGGAGATCCCCCCGGCTCCCATTCGACACTTCCCGGACCCGGGCAAGCCTGGCACGGCCTCCCCGTCCCCACACCGACGACCCGGGAGACGCCGCCGGCGGCAGCGGCGGCGAGCAGGCTGTCGTGATACGCCGCAAAGGTGATCGCCCGAACCCAGCGCTCCGCCTGGTCGCCCCGCCATGCCCGGAACACCCTGCTCACCGTCGCAGTCACCTCGGCGGGACCGCCCCCGGAGGACAAGGCACCGCGCAACCCGGAGGCCAGGTCACCAGCCATCGCCTTCACCAACTCATGGGAGCGCGTCCCCACGTACGGCCTGGCCTTGGCCACCCCGCCGAGCAGCCGGGCGGCCTCGGCTCCGGCCGCCGCCGCCTTCTGGATGACCGCCTCCATAGCCGGGCCCAGTTGCCCGGCGATCATGTCCTGATCCGGAGACCACGCCCGGGACACCTTCAGCGCCTCGAGTCCGGCATTCTGCAGGTCGACGATTCGCCGTTTGGTGTCGCGCAGGCCCTGGTTGTGCAGCGGGAGCACGAGACGGTCGCGCAGTGCCATCGGGTCCCCGGAGGCATCGGGTGCCACCGGTTCGTGCTCGGCGGTCACCCGGAGTGCTTCGAACAGCGTGCCGACGTCGTCGGCTGCCGGTACCGGTGGGGCCGCTCTCCTGGCCGGCGCCGTCGGTTCGACGGCACGACTCCTGGACCGCCGCGGTGTCGTTTCATCACCGCGCATGCTCTCTACCTCGGCGGCGAGCGCGTCGCTCAGATCGGGTGCCTGCGGGTCGAGCACCCCGAAGAGGACTCTGGGCGTCTCGCCGGGAGTGGGCGCGCGTTCGGCGGGAAGCACCGTGACGTCCTCGATGGTTCGCTCCGCCCGGATCCGTTCGATCTGATCCATGATCTCGCGTCTCCGCTGCCGCTCGGCATTGGTGGGGATCACGGACGACTCGGCTCCCTGGACCCGGTCGAGCATCTCCTGGGCGAGCTCCCGCGCCATGTTCAGCTGGCGATCCGCCTCGAATTTGGCGTTACGGATGATCTCCTCCGCTTCCTTGCGGGTCATCATCGAGCGCCGGTGCGACTCCTTCTCGGCATCGGCGCGAATCACCTGAGCCTGATCCTCGGCTGCGGCCAAGACGTCGTCGACGACAAGTCGGACGCCGGCCAGAAGGGACATCCCGGCGTCCCAGGCATCTCGCCGCAGCCCATAGGCCTGACGATCGGCTTCGGTGATCATGGCCTCGGCCTGCGAGGACGCCGCGCTGAGGCGCTCTGCGGCAGCGGCACCCGCGTCCTGTTTCACCCTGGCGGCGTCGGCCTCGGCCCGGGAACGCAGTCCCTCCGCCGCCTCGGTGGCAGCGGTGAGGATCCTGCCCACATCCGCGGCAATCGCACCGAGATCACGCTCCAGATACTCCAGCCCACCGGACCTCTCGATCGCGGCGACGAGCTCCCGGTGACGGCTCTCAAGAGCGGTCCACGCGACCACCGCGTCGGCGACGAGCGCGTCGACGACCTTGCGGTCGTAACCACGGCGGGAAGTGGGGATACCGCGCGTGGAAAACGTGTCGGGACCCAATGTGTCCTCGGCCATCGGCTTGACGATACCCCGGTACCCCCCGGGTAGCCGGTCAAGGACCCGGGGCCGCAGCCACCATCGCCGGAGCCGGTTGGAGGGTGTCGAGGTAGTCGAGGGCATCCTGCAGCGTGTCCACCGCCACCACCACGATCGCGTCGTCTGCCGCGGTGATGGCGTCCGGGTAGTTGTCGCGGGGAACGAACACGACCTCCGCGCCGATGCTGCGCGCCGCGTACACCTTCTGGCGAACACCACCGATCGGCCCCACCGTCTCGTCGAACCGAATCGTGCCGGTCCCGGCGATCACGTGGCCCTGGGTCAGGTCACCGGGGGTGAGCAGGTCGAGAACGGTGAGGGTGAATTCGAGGCCGGCCGATGGCCCGCCGATGTTTCCGGGGTCGACGCTGACGTCTATGGGGAGATCGAGCCTCAGATTCACGGTGTCGAGAACGATGCCCACCATGGCTGCCCCGGGAATGTCGGGATGCTCGATGAGGGTGATGCTCACCGTGAGCGGCTCGCCGGCGCGAGTCCCCTCCAGGGTGATCGTGTCGCCCGGGGTGAACTCCCTGATCCGCGCCGAGGCCTCGTCCACCGTGTGCACGTCGGTACCGTCGACGCGAGTGATGATGTCGTCCACCTGTAGCGCGCCCTGCGCCGGCGAATCGGCGACCACATCCAGGATCTTGACGCCGTCGCCGGCGAACTGCACGTCGTACCCGAGCCGATGGAGCGCCACGTAGATCGCGCTGTCGATCGACTCGTTCATCGCGTCCTGGTTCGACCGGGTGACCTGCTCCTGGGTGACTCCCGGAGGCCGGATGACGTCCGCAGGCACCAGATCGATCTGGGTGTCGAAGTACTTGGCCTCCAGCCACTCGAAAGGATTGACCTCACCCCGCAGACTCACGGTCAGCAGATAGAACGCTCCTTCCGAGTCGTACCGGGGCACGTCTCGAATGACGACGAGATCGGCGACGTCCTCGACCGGCCCGGGCGACATCGCGTAGTAGGGCAGCTTTACCGGCCAGGCGAGCAGCACCAGCACGCCGATGGTGAGGAACAGCGCCACCAGCGCATAGGGCCACTTCGGGGAAGCAGGGCGGCTGGGAACCGGCTCGGGTGCGTCGTCGAGGTCGAACATGCTCGTCGAAGGAGGGTAACGGGGATCGGTGTCATGGCGTTCCCGGTTACCCGTTATCCGTTGCCCGGAAGGAGTCGCCATCCGCTATCCGCTGCCCGCTGCCCGCTGCCCGCAAGAGCGTCACCCGTCGCCTGTCGCCTACAAGACGTGAGCTCGGGGCATGCCCTTCTTCCGTCGAAGGTCCAACGTCCAA
>MELR01000015.1:0-13025 GCA_001767695.1 Actinobacteria bacterium RBG_16_68_21 | reverse complement strand
GTCGGCCACCCCCGCTTCAATCGCTCGACGGTCTCGATCAGCCGGTGAAGCAGGGACCTGCGAAGTTGAAGTCCGCTGCCACCTGGCTCGTGAAGAAGTCCGCCTTCGGAGTCAGACCGTCCGACGAGGCAGGGTCGACCCCGCTGACCAACGTCCCCCTTACGACGAAGTCGTTGGGATCGCCGGCATACGACCGGGTTGGCAGCATGCCCTCGTAGTCCACGTTCTCCAACGTCCCCGCCAGTGCCACAATGTTCGCCCTGGTCAGGTCACCACTGGCAACCGCCTCCTGGAGGAGTGCCAGCAGCGGGTACTGCCACACCCATCCGGCGATATAGCCGTTGTGTGGGCCGCGGCCATTGGCCTCGGCGACGGTACGCATCCGGGCATGGCCCGGCGTGTCCGTGTCCCAACCGCCCCACGGGTCGGTGCTGGAGTACACCGCCTGGAGCAGCGGAAGCAGGTCCGGATTCGCCTTGAGGGCAACGTTCCAGGTGGGCGCCGCGCCCAGGATCTGGAACGTCTGGAATCCGTTCTGGAACAGACCGGCGGCGATTCCGGCCATCTCGCTCGGTCCGGTCACCATGACGATCACGTCGGGCTGGAGGGCGAGCAGCTGGCCCACCGTCGGGGCGATGTCGCCACCGAACGACAACGGGATCTGAAGGATCTCCGCCAGCGGATCGGCCAGGCCGAGCTGCGCGGCGGCGATCTTGGCGCCTGCGCCGTAGTCGCCTCCGTAGTCACCGGGGAACACGACGAGCGCCCACGAGAAGTCCGTGCCGCGCGTCTGCACCAGGTAGTCCATGCCGTTCATCGCCTCGAAGCAGTACGGGGCGCCGGACTCCATGATGAGGCCACCATCGATGTCCGAGAACGCCCACCCGGAGAACCAGGTGGCCGGCATGGCGACGATGTCGTTCTCTTCGAGCGTGGGCAGGGCTCCCTGCGTCTGCGGAGTGCCCAAGATCTGGGCGAAGGCGAGGACGTTGTCCGCCAGGTCCGCCGCCTCCTGGGCCGTCTCGGTCGGGTCGTAGTGCGCGTCGCGGGTGTTCTCCAGCCTGATCAGCACATCGAACCCGCCCAGGCCGCCGTCGGCGTTGACCGCATCCCAGAAGTCCTCTTGGGCCTGGGTGATCGGTACACCGAGGGGCGCAAAGGGACCGGTCGACAGGTCCGAGATGATCCCGAGGTAGATGCAGCCGTTGCCCTCGTTGACCGCATCGGCACAGGGGGCCGGAGTGACGCCTACGTCGTAGGACATCTCCGGCTCCGGGGGCACCGTGGTCGTCGCCGCAGTCGTCGTGGCTGCCGCCGTCGTGGTGGTTGCCGCCGCAGTGGTGGTGGTCTCTGCGGTGTCGTCACCGCAGGCCGCGGCCACGAGGGCAAGCACCGTCAGGAGGCTCGCCAATACGAGCCACCGTTTCTTCATGTGTTCCTCCCTGGTTCTGGTTCTTCTCTGATGGAAGCGCCCGGCCCCGGCGGGCAGGTCAGTAACAATATCCGACGGGCTCGGTCCGCGTCGGGCTGGGCGGCGATTTCGTGCGCCCGACCTCGAACGGGAAGCGGGCAGCGGGCAGCGCCTAGTAGCTGAACGGCCATGCCTTCCAGTAGTTGCGCACCCTGATCCAGATCCCGTACAGGCCGAGCGGCTCGACGATCAGGAACCCCACGATCAACATGCCGAAGAGGATCTGCTCGAACTGGGCGGTGGTCACGAATCCGCCGCTGGGCGACTCCGAGATGAACCCGAAGATCCACAGCGTCGCCATCCACTTGACGATCTTGGGGAGGAAAGTGATGAATACCGCTCCCATGATCGACCCCGACACGGTGGCCACTCCCCCGATCAGGACCATGGCGATGTACTTGATCGACAGCAGCAGGTTGAAGCTGCCCGGTTCGAGTCGCCCGATCGCCGAGTAGAGCAACGCCCCGGCGACCCCCGCGTAGAACGAGGAGACGACAAACGCGATCATCTTGTAGCGGGTCAGGCTGATACCCATCATCTCGGCGGCGATGTCCCGATCGCGCACCGCCGCCAGCGCCCGTCCCACCCGGGACCGGACGAAGTTCTTGGCCGCCAGGGCCATCACGATCAGCAGCCCCAGTCCCAGAAAGAAGAACTTCTGCTCCTTGGAGAGGAACACCCCGAACACGCTCCCGTCCTGGTCGAAGCGAAACCCGAATAGCGAGGGGACGGCGGTCTCCCGCCCGACACCGACACCCCCGGTGAGCACATCTGCCTCGCGGAAGAGGTGCTCCCCGAGGAACACCAGTCCGAGGGTGACGAACGCCAGGTACAGGCCGCGCAGCCGGAAGGCGACCGGGGCCACCACCAGCCCGGCAAAGGCGGCGACCAACCCGGCGGCGGGCAGCCAGATGATCATGTCGAGGTTGTGGCCGATGAGGATCGTCTTCTCGACGAACTGCCCGGTCGAAAGGTCGACCACCTGCCGGGTCACCTCGGTGCCTCCGAGCACCGCTGCGGTGAACGCCCCCAGGCCGAGGAAGAACGCATGGCCCAGGGACACCTGGCCGGCGAACCCGGTGACGATGTTGAGCCCGATGGCCCCGATCGAGGCGAACAGCGCAGTGATCGCCACCAGCATCAGGTCCGAGGAGAGGTCCAGCGACGCCACGCCGGGAATGATCGGCAGCCTCACCCCCAGGCCGGCCACGACGACGCCCACGAGCAGGACCACCATCCAGAAGCGCTGGACGTTGTTGCGGAAGATCGCGGTGTCGGCGCGATAGTCGGCGATCAGGCCGGGGCGGCGCCTCATACCCGTTCGACCTCCTTGGTGCCGAAAAGCCCGTACGGCCGAACCAACAGGACGATGAACATCACCAGGTAGGGAACGACCTGGGAGAACCCCTTGCCCAAGAAGGAGGCGTATTGGGGTTGGTAGGTGGCCGACAGGGACTCGGCCGTCGCCACCACCAGCGCCCCGACCAGCGCCCCGGCGATCGAATCGAGCCCCCCTACCACCACCACGGGAAGAGCCTTGAGCGCCACGACCGCGGCAGAACGGTCGAGGCCGACCCCGGATCCGATGAAGACCCCGCCCATCATCGCCAGCACCGACGCCAGCGCCCACGAGAGGGCGAAGACCGCGGTCACCGAGACACCCTGGGTCAGCGCCACCTCCTGGTCGAACGCGGTCGCCCGCATCGCCAGACCCATCCGGGAGAACTTGAAGAAGGCGAGCAGCAGGCCGACCACGATTGCCGCGCAGACGATGGCCGCCACCTGCCGGTGGGCGATGTTGAGCCCGCCGAAGGTGAGGAACGTCAATCCCCACGGGTCGCCCACCCGCCGGATATCGAGCCCCATCAGGTCGAGGGCGACGACGGTGATCGCGGTGTTGAGACCGATCGTCATGATCGCCACGGCGAACACCGGCTTGCCCACCATGGGTCGCAGCGTCACCCGCTCGACGACCACCCCGGTCAAGGCGGAGAGAACGATGGCGGCGAGCACGGCCAGCCAGAAGTTCCACTCCATCACCGTGGCGAAGTAGACGACCCAGTAGGCCCCGAGGAGCAACAAGGCGGGCTGAGCGAAGTTGAGCACCTGCATCGACTTGTAGATGATCACGAAGCCGAGCGCGATCAACGCGTAGATCGCCGCCAGCGACAATCCGTTGACCAGCGCCTGGAGGAATTGGGTCATCGGTACATCGACTCGATCAGGTCACCGAAGCGCTCCTCGATCACCGAGCGCTTCACCTTCTGCGTGGCGGTCAGCTCGCCCTCCTCGTGATCGAGCTCCTTGGTGAGCAACCGGAAGGCCTTGATCTGCTCGACGCTGGAGAACTTCTCGTTGGTGGCATCTACCGCCTTCTTCACCAGGGCCACGACTTCCGGCTTCTCCGACAGGTCGCGGTACGTGGTGTGCGGGATCTGATGGCGCTGGGCCCATTCGCTCACCACCTCCAGGTCGATCCCGATCAGTGCGGTCAGGTACTTGCGGCGATCCCCGATGACGATCGCCTCCTTGATGAACGGCGAGGTCTTGAGGGCGTTCTCCACCTCCGACGGCGACACGTTCTTCCCGCCGCTGGTGATGATGATGTCCTTGATCCGGTCGACGATCCTGACGTGGGTGCCATCCACCCACTCCCCCACGTCACCGGTGTGAAGCCAGCCGTCCGAATCGATGGTGCGGGCCGTCGCCTCGGGCATGTTCCAGTACCCGACGAACACCGCCGGGTGGCGGGTGAGTATCTCCCCGGTCTCCGGATCGAGCATCAACTCGCATCGGTCGTACGCCTCTCCGACCGTTCCCAGCTTGATGCGTCCCGGCCGGTTGGTGGTGGCGACGCCGGCGTTTTCCGTCATCCCGTATGCCTCATATAGCGGCACCCCGATCGACATGAAGAACTCGAGGATCTCGGGAGCTATCGGAGCCGCCGCCGAGACGCCGTAGCGGAGCCGGCGCAGACCCACCCGCTCGCGCAGCGAGCGATACAGGAAGACGTTCCCGGTCGCCAAGAGCACCCGAGAGAGCGGGGTGTGCCTGCCCTCCCTGCGGACCAGGGTCCGTCCGACGTACCGGGCGGCCTTGAGCCACACCACCGAGTTGATCCGCTTGAGGCGCGAGGCTGAGGCGAGGCGGACCTGGATGGCGGCGTGGATTCGCTCCCAGATCCGGGGAACGCCTTGCACGATCGTCGGTTGCACGTCGCGCATGTCGGCCATGAGGGTGTCCAGCGACTCGCCGAAGTGCACCGGCACCCCGGCGCCGAGGCCGAAGACCACCGAAAACAGCTTCTCGTAGATGTGACACAGCGGGAGGTAGGAGACGATCAGATCATCGGGTCCGGGTCCCGGCTGAACGATGCCCCGGTCGCCGGCGATCTCCGTGGTGGCAAACTCGAGGTTGGCCAGCGTGAGCATCGACCCCTTGGGAGGGCCGGTGGTGCCCGACGTGTAGACCAGGTAGGCGAGGTCTTCCGGCCTGGCGGCAGCCATCCGCTCGGCGACCGCCTCCGGGTGTGCCTCGCCATAGGCGCGGCCATCGTCCATGAAGGCATCCCACGAGATCAGCCGGGGATCGTCGTAGGCATCGACCCCGCGATGCTCGAAATAGACGATCTTCTCCAATGCCGGCAGGTCCGCCGTGGTGATCGCCAGGACCTTGTCGGCCTGCTCCTCGTCCTCGACGATCAGGATCCGGGAAGCCGAGTCGTCGAGGAGGTAGCGAACCTCGGATGTCGGGTTCGTCGGGTAGAGGCCCATGCATGCCGCCCCGGCGGCGAGTGAGCCGACGTCGGTGTACAGCCACTCGGGCCGGTTGTCGGAGTGAATAGCCACTCGATCGCCGCGCTCGATCCCATTGGCGATGAGGGCATTCGCAAAGGTCCGTGCCTGATCCCAGTACTCCGCCCAGTCGATCTCCCTCCAGACGCCGAGGCTCTTCTCCCGCAGGGCGACCCGATGCGGGTGGTTTGCGGCGTGATCGCGCAGCCGGGTCGCCGGGCTGAGGGTGGTAGTGATCGGCGTCGCGGTCGTCGTCATTCGCTTCCTCCTCCGGTCGAGTGCTCTTGGCCGAGGTAGGCCCTCACCACGTCGGGGTTGTCCTGGATCTCCCGGGAGGTTCCCGACGCGATCGGCTTGCCGAAATCGATGGCCAGGATCGTGTCGGCGAGATCCATGACAAGGCGCATGTCGTGATCGACGAGCAGGATCCCGATCCCCAGCTCCCGGCGAATGTCGGTGATGAAGCGGGCCATGTCCTCGGTCTCCTCGAGGTTCATGCCGGCGGCCGGCTCGTCGAGCAGAAGGAGCTTTGGCTCCATCGCCAGCGCCCGGCCGAGCTCCACTCGCTTCTGGATGCCGTAGGGCAGCATGGCGACGTACGCCTTGCGGTACTGATGGATGTCGAGGAACTCGATGATTCCCTCGACCACCGCCCGGTTGCGGGTTTCCTCGCGCATCGCCTTGCCGATCCGGATCATCGCCGCCGGCGCCCCGTAATGGAGATGCTGGTGACGCCCGAGCATGAGGTTGTCGAGCACGGTCAGCTGGGGGAACAGCTCGATGTTCTGGAAGGTGCGTGCCACCCCGAGATCGGCGATCCGGTCGGGCTTCATCGTGGTGACGTCTCTGCCGAGGACGCGAATCGCACCGCGCTGCGGGCGATACACGCCCGAGATGCAATTGAAGATCGATGTCTTGCCCGCCCCGTTGGGGCCGATCACCGCGAAAAGCTCGCCGTTGTGGACGCTCAGGGACACGCCGTCGATCGCGGTGATCCCGGCAAACGAAAGATGGACGTCGACGATCTCGAGGACCGTGTCGGTGCCCTGCGCCGCAGGCAGGATCTCGTCGAGCATCCGGGCTCTCACGACAACCAACGTTTCTTGCGCCGGTAGTGCTTCACTTCGGCGAACGACGCCACATCCTGGCCGTGCAGGCCGAGGTAGAACTCCCTCACATCGTCGTCGGCCGCCAGCTCATCCGCCGGCTTGTCCATGACCAGCTTCCCGGTCTCCATGATGTAGCCGTGGTCGGCAATCGACAAAGCCATGTTGGCGTTCTGCTCGACCAGGAGCACTCCGGTGCCCTGGCGGTTGATCTCGACGATGATGTCGCGGATCTGTTGCACCAGGAGGGGGGCGAGTCCCAGGCTGGGCTCGTCGAGCAGCAGGTAGCGCGGCGCCGACATCAACGCCCGGCCGATGGCCAGCATCTGCTGCTCACCTCCCGACAGATACCCGGCGGTGAATCGGGGTCTCTCTTTGAGGATGGGGAAGAGGGTGTACACCCGCTCGAGGTTGTCCGCCAGCTTGCGGCGGGACGTATGGGCGCCGAGGCGAAGGTTCTCCTCCACGGTCAACTCGGCGAGGATGCGACGGCCTTCGAGCGCCTGACTGATGCCCAGGGCGACGATCTTCTGCGCCCGGAGGTGGTCGATCCGTCGCCCGTCCAGGGAGATCTCACCCTTGGTCAGATCCCCCCGATGGACCGGGAGCAGGCCACTGATGGCCCGCAGCGTGGTGGTCTTTCCGGCGCCGTTGGCGCCCAGCAGAGCGACGATCTTGCCGTCGGGCACCTCGAGGGACACGCCGCGCAGCACGAGGATCACGTCGCTGTAGACGACCTCTACGTTCTTCAGCGTCAGCATGTCTCCCCTGCCTCCCGCCCGCCGCCCAGGTGACCGTCGGCAGGCTAGCCAGCAAGTGCTGCCCGGTGCCGGGGTATTTCGACGGGAACGTGGAGGCGGTCGGCGGCTACCCGCCTCCGGCCATCCACCCGGCGCCGCCCGGCCAGTGCTCCTTCTTCCAGATCGGGGCGCGCCGCTTCAGCTCGTCGATCAGGGCACGGGCGGCCGCAAACGCCTCGGGACGATGCGGAGACGACACCGCGACGCCGACTGCGACTTCTCCCACCGCCAGCGTTCCCACCCGATGCACCGCGGCGATCGTGCCGACGCCCCACTGGTCTCGCACCTCGGCGACGATCTGTCGGATCTTGTCCTCCACGACCTCGCGATACGCCTCGTACTCGAGGTGGGTGACGCCTTCGTGGCCTTCGGAGTGGTCGCGGACGGTGCCCAGGAACAGGACCACGGCGCCGGCGTCACCCCGGGCCACCGCGGCGACCAGTGCCGATGGATCGATCGGCTCCGCGGAGACTGCCACGAGATCGCCGGCCTCGCCGGTAGCGGTGATGGGGTCCATAGAATTGCTCCAATGGTCGACACTAACCAAGCCGACGGCCCTGAGGGCTTCGGCCCAGCGGACGACCAGCTCCTCCTCCCCGACTTCCCGCCGCCCATCGAGTCGGGGGAGACGCTGGCGTCGGAGGTGGCGCCGATGACGCCGCCCCTCCCCACGCCGCGGCGTCGGCTACCGCTGGTGCGCGCCATCGCGCTGGCCACGCTTGCGGCGATCATCGGTGGCGGGGTGGCCACCGCGGTCACCCTGGCCCTCACCGCCGACGATCAGGGCTCGAACACGGCGGTGGTGGAGCGAGTCGAGACCCAGATCGTCACCCCGGGCACTGCCGGTGCCAACGCCGCCGTCGTCGCCGCCAAGGTTCTCCCCTCGATCGTCACCGTGGAGGTCGACCTGACCGGGGGCGGCCAGTTCGCCGCCGATGCCAGCGGATCCGGTGTGGTGTTGGATGCCCTGGGGCACCTCGTCACCAACCACCACGTAGTGGTCGGCGGGGTCAACGTGCGCGTGGTGTTCGCCGACGGGCGCATCTACCCGGCCTCGGTGATCGGCAGCGATCCGCTCACCGATCTCGCCGTCATCACCATCGACGCAACAAACCTCATCCCTATCCAACTGGGATCCACGGAGAACATGCGCATCGGCGACGCAGCGATCGCGGTGGGTAGCCCCCTCGGTCTCGAAGGCGGTCCATCCGTGACCGTCGGGGTACTGTCGGCGTTCAACCGGCGGGTGCAGACCGGAGCGGACGAGGAGTTCTTCGGAATGCTGCAGACCGACGCCCCGATCACCCGCGGATCGAGCGGCGGCGCCCTCGTGGACTCCCAGGGCCGGCTCATCGGGATCACCAGCGCCATCGGGGTGAGCGACGTCGGTGCCGAGGGCCTCGGGTTCGCCATCCCCGTCGAATTGGTCACCAGAGTGGCCGGGGAGCTGATCGACACCGGGAAGGTCAGTCACGCCTTCCTGGGAATCACCGGGACCACCCACTTCGCCACGCTCACCGATGGCGCGTTGGCGCCGGCGGGGGTCGAGGTGGCAACCGTCATGGACGGAAGTGCGGCCGCCCTCGCCGGACTGCAAGCGGGCGACGTGATCGTCTCCCTCGACGGCGAGACCATCAGCACCATGGAGGGTCTCGTCGTGCGCCTCCGCTTCCACCACGTCGGTGACGATGTGCCGATGCTGATCAGCAGGAGCGGCGCAGAGTTCGACCTGGACATCACTCTCATGGAGCGTCCGGAGGGGACGTGACCGACAACCTGTTCGACCGTCTCGCCGACCTCCTCCGCTATCCGGGTCCGGTCAACTGGCGCCTCGCCCGGGAGATCGCCGAGAGCATTGCCGGCCCGGCGGAGCCGATCGAGCCTGGGCTCGTGGAGGAGTACCGCGACCTGGCGGCGACTGCAACACGGCTGGTGGATCAGGCGAGCGCCCTGGATGCGGCGGGGACCAGCATCATCGTGGGGGTCCACGACCGGCGGGGTTGGGCGGCCACCAACGTCGAGTCGGTTGCCTACCTGGCCGAGCCGATCGCGGAGCGACTCTCCTCCGGCGGCGCCGGCTCTCCTCTGGCGATGCTCGGCCCGGCGCTGCTCGGCATGCAGGTCGGGTCGGTGGTCGGTTTCCTCAGCCAGCGAGTACTGGGCAGATTCGACTTTGGCGTACCGGCCGGGGCGGCCACCGGCCCGACCTTTATCGTCCCCAACATCGAGGCATTCGCCCTCGACCACGACCTCGATCCGCGCCAGCTCCGACTCTGGGTGGCGCTCCACGAGGTCGCCCACCAGTCGGAGCTGGCCGTGCCCTGGGTGCCGGAACGCCTTCACATGCTGGCGCACTCGGTGGCCGACGGGCTGGAGATCGATCCGGCGGCCATCCAGCGGCGCTTCGAGGCCTTGCAGGACCCGGAGGCGCTCCAGAACCTGATGGAAGACCCCGGGGGGATCGGCGAGCTGTTCGGGGCTGCGGCCGATCCGGAGGCGACCAACGGGCTGCGGGCGCTCGCCGCGCTCATCGAGGGTTACGCCGAACACGTCGTGGAGGGCATCGCGGCGACGCTGGTCCCCCAGGCTGCGCAGATCCGGGAGGCCGCCGATCGGGATCGGGCCGAATCGACCGGCGAGGGAGCAATGCCCTCCGAGATCGCCGGATTGACACTCGGTTCGGACGACCACCTGATCGGCCGAGAGTTCGTGGGCGAGGTCGCCCGCCGCTGGGGATCCGACGCCCTCGCTCGGCTCTGGGAGGGCCCCGACACGGTGCCGAAGCTGGGCGAGCTCACCGACGCGGTCGGCTGGGCGGCCCGGGTGCTGCTCTAGGCCGACTTGAGCAGGTGTCGCCCGGCGGGCAGGGTGAGCACGAACTCGTTGCGGCCCAAGCTCCGCCGATGGACGAGATCACCGCTCATGAGCTGTGCCAGCTGACGCGACACGGTAAGCCCCAGCCCGATGCCGCCCGCGGTTGTCGCGGTGTCGCTGCCGCCGCTGTAGAACGGTTCCCACATCTGGTTCGTCGCGCTCGGGGCGATCACGTCGCCGGCATCACTCACCACGATGGTGACGGTTTCGGCGGACGCGGCGCATTCGACACGAATCGGCGGCTTCCCGTAGCGGCGGGCATTGCCGATCAGGTTGCGGAGGATCTGCCGCACCCGGGCTGGGTCGGCGATCGCCGTCGTCGCCGCGGAGACCACTGCCGCGATGTCCCCGCGCGACCCGGGGGAAATCGATGCCACAACCCTTCTTATGACATCGCCGACGTCCACGACCTTCTCCCGGACCGCCAGCTCGTGGTTCTCGACCCGGACGGCCGTGAGCAGGTCGTCGACGATCCCGGCGAGATCGTGGGCCTGGTCGCAGGCGATCTGTAACAGCTCCGAGGTGCCGGCGGCCGGATCCTCCTGGCCGACGAGCACATCGAGGAACCCGACCACGGCGGTGAGCGGGGTCCGCAGCTCATGGCTGACCGCGGCGATCAGGTCGGACTTGGACTGCACCAGAGACTGAAGCTCCTCGAGGTGCCGACGCTGCTCGGTGACGTCCTGGAGCTCTCCTTCGAACCATTTGATTTCGCCACTCTCATCGGTCACCGGGCGGGTGACGTCCCGCACCCAGATCACCTCGCCGTCGGCGCGCCGGAACCGGATGTCGGTCACCACCGGCTGTGCGCCATCCCCCACGGCTGCCCGGAGACGGGTGAAGTCCCCCTGGTCGACGAAGAAGGCCCGAACCCGGCGTCCGATGACTGCGTTTCTGCTCTCCCCGAGCAAGGCGGCGCCTGCGGGGTTGATCTCCAGCAACTCACCGCTCACTGCGGTCCGATAGAGACCCACCGGGACCCGTTCGAAGAGGTTCCGCAGGCTGGCCTGGTCGGCGTGCATCCGGAGCACCACAGTGCGCATCAGCGCCCACGATCCTGCCCCGGCCGCGGCGAGGGCGATCAGGCCGCCGACCCGTCCCGCATCGACCGAATCCCGGCCGAGCGCCACCCCGAGCAGGGCAAAGACCACCAGCGCCACCGCCGCTCCCCGCCGCGGCCCCTCGGCCAGGGCGATCCAGACGATCGACATGGTGGCGGCGGCGGCGATGACCCCGGGCAGCGAGGAACTGGGCGCGATCCCGCTCCCCAGCGCCACCGCCCCGGCGATGAGCACGATGAGCAGCATCGGATCCGGGGCATGAAGCGCGATCTGCAGCGAAGCGACCGCGGACACCCCGAGCCCGAGGACACTCCACGCCAACAGGCGATGATCGCCGGACAGCAAGGCGATCAACCCGATCATCGCCGCGGCAACCGGGGCAAATACGAGGAGCACCTGCGTGGCGCGGAGGCGGAGCCGGCTCATCCCGGCGTCGTCCACCCCGATGGCGCCCGCGCCTGGGCCGACCCTGGGAGTTTCCACCATATGGGTATCGGCATCCCAGGAGCGGGGTTGAGCCGGACCGGAGGCGGCGTGTTTCCGCCCAGTCGCCGGTTGTAGACGTGACCCGCGTACCATCGTGCCCGTTCAACTCGAAAGGTCTTCTCATGTCAGCCGAGATCGGATCCCCGGCACCGGAATTCACCCTGCGCGCCATCGACGGCGAGTCCGTCTCCCTCGAGGCGCTGCGCGGGCGCAAGACCCTCGTCGTGTTCATCCCGTTCCCCTTCACCGACACATGCGAAGGCGAGCTCTGTGCCATCCGCGACCGGCTGAGCGAGCTCGATCGGCTCGATGCCAACGTCGTGGTGATCACCACCGACACGGTCTTTTCCAATCGAGAGTGGTCCACCAAGAACGGATTCGGGTTCCCGGTGCTTTCGGACTTCTGGCCGCACGGCGCGGTGACCGCGGCCTTCGGCACGTTCGACGAGAAGGTGGGGGTGGCCAACCGCAGCACCTACGTGCTCGACGCCGGCGGGGTGGTCCGAGAGATCGTGGCCACCGAGTCACGCAAGATCCCGCGCGAGTTCGACGCCTACGTCGCCGCGCTGGCGGCTATTGGGTGAGAACTTTCGTCGTTCGTGACTCGCCGCGACGGTGGACCTTCGATCTTGGATCTTGAAAGAACGGACCACGAACAACGCGAACTACGAAGAACGCTGCGAGGCGCCCACGCCTACCCCTCATCCTGGGCCGGGAACTCTCCGGTGACGATAAAGGTCACGTGCTCGGCGATGTTCACCGCATGGTCGCCGATTCGTTCCATGTAGCGGCCCACACGTGACAGCTCGATGGCGACGTCAAACCCGATGTCGTCGGATCGCCCGGCGATGGCGGAATACAACTCGCCCACCAGGTCATCGACCTCGTCGTCGGCGACGTCGAGCCGCCTCCCCGCGGACGCATCGAGGGCGGCAAGTGCCTCGAGCCCCTTGTGGAACAGCTCCGCGGAACTGCGCGACATCCGGGCCAACAATGAGTGGATCGCCGGCGGCAGGGTATATCCCTCGCGGCGGATGAGGCCCTTGGCGCAGTTGACCGCCAGGTCGCCGCTTCGCTCGATGTCGTACAGGATACGGGTGATCGAGACCAGGAAGCGAAGATCGCCGGCAACGGGCTGCTGGCGGGCCATGATCTCGAACACTCTCTGTTCGAGAGCCGAGTACTTCTCGTCGATCTCTCCATCGGCATCGATCACCGTCCGGGCAACGTCCAGGCGGTTCTCGAGCAAGGCCTCTGATCCCCTGCGCACGTTGTCGAGCACCAACGCGCCCAACTCGACTGTGCTGCGCAGCACGCCGTCGAGAGCCTCACTGAAGCGATGCCGGGTGTCCTCGCGGTGGTGCATGGGTGGCTCCTGGGTCACCGCGGTGCTGCTACGGAGGCAGCACCGCGGGCCATCTGGGATACGACGA
>MELR01000014.1:64148-64407 GCA_001767695.1 Actinobacteria bacterium RBG_16_68_21 | reverse complement strand
GGTTCTGTTCGCCTTCGATCCGAGACGCCACGCGAATCTCCTGCTCGGAGGCGACAAGAGCGGAAACTGGGACGCCTGGTATGCCACGGCGGTCCCACAGGCCGATGCGCTGTACGACGAGCACCTGGAGGAGTTGCGCGACGAGGGTTTGCTCGACCAGTGATGTCGGCGAGCGACAAGAGGAGGAATCTGATGCCATCCGCCAAGAGCTATAGGAAGCTGGGGGCTGCCGTTGAGGCGCGTCCCGGTGCTGATGAGC
>MELR01000014.1:55857-63988 GCA_001767695.1 Actinobacteria bacterium RBG_16_68_21 | reverse complement strand
CAGAGCCTATCTCGAGAAGCTCGGAGCCACGCTCCGAGTCGAGGCTGTCTTTGAGGCAGACGAAGACGAGTGGTCGGTCCCTCTCAGGATTGGCGAGGCAGGGACTACGGCCTAGGTCCAGCACTCACGACCAGGCAGTGCCTCGGGTGTCATTGACGAGCACTGGCCGAGGCAAGGGAGTGACCTTGGGGTGCCATCGAACAACCTCTCGACGCAGCTCCGCGACCTTCATTGCCGAAGCAGGAGCAAGAGCTCGACCGACTCCGCCTCCACCTGCCTCCAGTACAGCGCAAGATCGTGTCCATGGCAGCGGAGGGCGATCAGCCAAGAAGACCCGAGTTCTCCCACGACCCGGTTCTGGCGGGCCCAGGCACTATCTGGTTGGACGAGCACCCGGCGGATGGCTCTGTCCACGCACTCCGCAGTCGGATCGTCGAGGATCGTGTAGACCTCGAGGAACTCCGGCGTCGCGGTGAATTCCATAGATGTCATTCTACCACTCCACCCTACTTGGGCGAAGTAGGTAATTGACCATTTCACCCAGAGTGGGTAGCATAGCATCCGGAAGGGAAGGATGATCCTGAAATGACTCAGCACGCGGAACGCCGTCGCGCCATTCTGGAAGTCGACGATCGAGGACGGGTCTCATTGGCCAAGCTCGGCTTTCGATCGATGCAAGTCGTTGCCGAATCCACGAGCGACGGCGGTTTGATTCTCCATCCAGCCGTGGCGATGACGCCAGCGGAAGCTGCCCACTATCAGAGTCCAGATGCCGTCAGGCTCCTTGACAAGGCGATGGCCTCCGCCTCAGAAGGTCGTCTCCAGAGGTTCGAGCTTCGATCCGACACGACTCGCGCCTAGCTGTACTCGGCCAGGAGTGGCCCCCTCGGAGATCCTCATGTGTGCTTTCGCGACTGTGGCCGACCCGGCGGCTCCTCATGTGTGTCTTCGGAACAGCGGCGGATAGGCGGTGTACTGCTCGGTGCCCGGTGCGGGGCGGCCATACACTGTCCGAATCGACAGGAGGGGCGGATGGCAGGGGTCTACACATCGGGAGATTGGTATGTCACCGCCGGGAGCGAGGAAGCGTTCGTTGAGCGGTGGCGTGAGTTTGCCGAGTGGACCGCGGCGAACCTGCCCGGGAACACCTTCGCGAAGCTGCTTCGGGATGATGCAGACACTCGGCATTTCGTCAGTTTCGGACCGTGGCGGGACCGCGACGCGGTGTCGGCTTGGCGGGGGCATCCTGGGTTCCAGGATCGGGTTGGCCTCCTCCAAGGGCTCCTCGAGTCCTTCGTGCCACGGGGAATGACCTTGGTGGCAGAGGCGGGGCAGACCACTCCCGACCCCTGGTAGGAGTCTGCCCGAGGACGCTGCAACTCCTGAGATGCCTGCTCGCGCGCTCGCCGACCCGACGGCTCCTCATGTGTGCTTTCCGCCCCCTGGCCGAGGGCGTGGCGTTGTCTCGGCTGCCCTCTCGGGACCGATCGCGTTAGCTTCGGGGCGGTGATGGAGCCACCGATTCGCTACAGCCGCACTTCTGACGGCTTCAACATCGCCTATTGGGGCGTGGGGGAAGGCCCAACCCTGGTGGCGATGCCTTCGCTTCCGTGGAGCCATATCCAGATGGAGTGGACGATCCCCGCACTGCGGAGCTGGTATGAAGCGGTCTCTCGCGGCCGTCGCCTGGTCCGATACGACGGGCGCGGCTTCGGCCTCTCTTCCCGCGATGCTCCAGAGGTGTCACTCGAAACCGACGTCGAGGATCTCGCCGCAGTCGTGGAGGGTCTCAGACTCGACCACTTCGACCTCTACGCGGGCCTTCACTCTGGGCCCGCTGCGATTGCGTACACGGCGCGACATCCCCAGCGAGTCGATCACCTCGTCCTGTTCTGCTCTTATGCCGACGGGTCGGCCCACCGGGCGAACCCTCTGACCCAGGCCACCCGACCGATAATCCTGCAGGATTGGCAGTTCTACGCCCAGGTCGTCGCGCGACTCCTCCTTGGATGGACCGAGCCTGAGGCGGCGCAGGCCTTCAGTGACTTGGTCAGTCAGTGCACCTCACCCGAATTCGCCGCTCGTGCGCTCGCAGCCACCTCGTTGTTCGACGTCTCGGACCTGCTCGGCAATGTCCTGGTGCCGACCCTCGTGCTCCATCGTCCCGAACAACGGGTGTCGAGCATGGAAAACGCTCGAGTCCTCGCGGCGGGTATTCCCGAGGTGAGGCTGTCGCTGCAGCCGGGCGCATCGGTGGCCCCCTACCTGGGGGATACGAGAGCCATCATCGAGGAGATCGATGCCTTCCTCTCCGGCCGAGAACCGATCGATCCCGATCTGGCGACCGATAGCGGGCTTCCGCAATCTCTGGGACAAGGTGTCGAGATGGCCGCGGGTATCAGCACCGTTGTCTTCACGGATGTGGTCGCATCCACCGAGATGGTGGAGAGGCTGGGGGATGAGGCTGCCCGGATCGCACTGCGGTCGCTCGAGAACGCGGTGGCTAGGGCGGCCTCCGCGCGAACTGGGAGAGTCGTGAAGCACCTTGGAGACGGGTCGCTTTTGGAGTTCGCCTCGACGAGCGGTGCTCTCAGATTCGCCCGCGAGCTGCAGACGGCAAGCGCAGAAGACGGGCTTGATCTCGCGATCGGGATCGCAGCAGGGGAGCCGATCCGAGAGGACGGTGACCTGCACGGGTCCATCGTGGTGCTCGCAAGTCGTATTACCGCCGTGGCCGGATCGGGTGAAGTACTTGTGTCGGATGCGGTTCGTCAGCTCGTGCGCGGCAAGGGATTCGACTTCGACGATGCTGGCACGCGCCAGTTGAAGGGCTTCGATGAGCTGGTGCAGTTGTGGCGGCTACGGCTGTAGGGGGGCCCGCCCCGCCTATGTGGCATCAACGCACGCTGGCCGAGGGCGCCCGTACGCACCGGATCACTGGACCTGCCTTGTGTGACCGGTCGCGGTCAGTCTGATCGCCACAGGTCGATCTGAGGCAGTCCGAGGATTCCGAGCGTTTGGGACAGCTCGCCGCAGTGATAGGCGTCGTGGCTGAATAGCCGCTGCAGAACCGACCCGCGGGTATGCACCCGGCGGTTCCCGCCGTACTCCCTGATGATCGTGTCGGCGAGCATCTCCGGCGTCCAACGATCCAGGCAATCCTCGACGACACGCCATGTTGTGTTCAGCGCCATGACCAGTTCGCCGGCGCCTCGTGGCGTATCGATATCGTCCTCCCAGCCGACACCGGTCGGATCGGTGAAGGGCGTGCTCTCCGTGCCGGGCTCGCCGAGCACCGCACAGAGCCAGTAGACCCTCGCACCCGCGGTGTGACCCACCGTCGCCCAGATCGGGAAACGATCGGGCGCGGGGCGGTGCGCGAGCTGCTCATCGGACATCACACCGATGACCTCGACCATCCGACGGTTGTACTGCGGCCACTGGTCGTAGAACGAACGAATCGACATGCGATGCACGATACGGGCCTCGTCGAAGGGAGTGCGCGGCCAGAGGGGCACGGTCCGCGTTCCTCTGGCGACACTCGCCCGCGCTGCCTGTCGCCAAGAAGCGGCCCGTTGGTGCGACTCGCGGGCTTGCGGACCCGGCAGGTTTGTCCAGTCGACGGGGTCTGCCCCGCACCTCCGCCCCACCTCATCAGATGGCGTTTCCCACGTTTGGAAGGAATCAGGCGCACAGGTAGGCAGGCTCGAGACGTGTCGATGGCCCCTGGGCCGTCGCTGGGCTCGGGAGCAGCCTGTTCATTGGAAGGGGGTGGAGGTTGTTGGCTTCCCCGCTCGGTGTCCGCTTCGAGCGACCTGTGAACGTTCCGCCGCGGTCCGTGACCGAGGTGTTTCCGGCGATGCCCGGGTTGTATCTGCACATCCCGTTCTGTCGCACGATCTGCCCGTTCTGCCCCTACAACAAGGTCGCGTACCACGCGGACCTGGCCGCCGACTACCTGCGGGGCCTCGAGCAGGAGACTGCGATGTACCTGGCGGCGCTGCCGGGTCCCTTCCCGTCGCTGTACGTCGGCGGAGGGACTCCGACGCTGTGTCTCGACGAGATGGCGGGACTCCTCGCCACCCTTCCGATCACGGGGGAGCGGGCCATCGAGGTCCTCCCGACCCACATGACACCGAGCGGTGCGAGTCGTCTCCGGGACCTCGGGTTCGATTACGTGAGCCTGGGGGTGCAGTCCTTCGACCGGCGGGTCCTGCGCCGCCTGCAGCGTCCCGGCTCGCCACGGACGAACCGAACGGCAATCGAGATTGCCCTTGGGAGCTTCGCCTGCGTGGACGCCGACCTGATCTTCGACAGCGCCTGCGACGACCCGCAGATCCTGCTCGACGACCTCGGGGTGTGCTTCCGATACGGGGTCGATCAGGTGTCGACGTACCCGTTGATGCGATTCGGGTTCACTCCCTTCGGCAAGGGGCGCCATGCCCGCCGCGGCGAGCACGCACTGCTGCGCGCCGCAACCGGGCTGGCCGAGTCGCTCGGGTATGAGCGTCGTTCGGTGTGGACGTTCAATCGCATCGGGTCACCGGCCTACACCTCGATCACCCGCCCGTACTACCTGGGGCTGGGTGCCGGGGCGGCGTCGTTCGCCGGGTCGCTTTTCGCGGTGAACCACTTCGGGCTCGATCGGTACCGAGCGACTCTCGGTGCGGGGCGCCTGCCGGTGGCCCGCACGGCTCGGCTCTCACCGCCGGCGGCGGCCGCCTATCGCGCCTTCTGGCAGGCCTACACCGGCCGGGTGCCGCTCGAGGGCGGCGATCCGCTGCTCGCCCACCCCCTCGCGGTCGCTCTCCGGAACGGCTCCCGGTTGATGGGTTGGTCGAGACGGTCCGGGGACGGGGTCGTATTGACCCGTTCGGGGTATGACCGCTACCACGACCTGGAGCGCTGGGTCACGTACCACCTCATCGAACCGTTGTGGGCGGAGATGATGGATGAGCACCGGTCGACGGCGGAAGCCGGTACGTCGTGAAAGGGCGTTCGGGCCTGAAGGCTCTCGGGTTCTACGTCCCGTATGTGTGGCGCTTCGCGGTGCTGGGCCGGCGGGAACCGCTCATCTACGGCGTCGCCCTCACCGACCGCTGCAACCTGGCGTGCCGCGGGTGCGAGGTAGCCAACACCGGCCGCCGGTCGATGAACTGGGAGGAACTCGTCGTGGCGATGCAGGGCGCTCACCGGCGCGGATACCGCGAGCTGTATTTCAGCGGCGGGGAGCCCATGCTCTGGAGGGATGGTGGACGCAGGCTGGAAGACGCGGTGGCCGCAGCGCGTCGGATCGGCTTCTTCCACGTCCACGTCTACACCAACGGCACGGTAGGCCTCGACACGTCCGCCGACCTCGTCTGGGTGTCCATGGATGGCCTCCCCGGCACCTTCGAACTGCGCAGGGGGGATCACTTCGCCCAGGTCGAGCAAGCCGTCCGTCGCGGTGGGCACCCGAAAGTGGCCGTCATCTACGTCATCGATCGCAACACGGCGGACGGCTTCGAGCCATTCCTCAGGTGGGTGCGGGAGTCTCGCTTCCCGGTGATCGGAGTGATGTTCTACTTCCATACCCCCTACTACGGGTACGACGAGTTGTACCTGGACGCCGACGAGCGCGCTCCCCTGATCGACCGGCTGCTGGACTGCATTCGCCGCGGGTTGCCGGTGCTCAACTCGCGGGCCGGTCTGCGGGCGCTGCGATCGGGTGACTGGCCGCGGCGCCTTCCCCTCGCCTCGGTGGTCGATGTCGATGGGGAGTCGGTGTGCTGCCGGGCCTCCGACGAGGTCTGCAAGGATTGCGGGTACGCCGCCTGCACCGAACTGGCCGAGCTGCAACGACTGCGCCCGAGCGCGGTACGCGGCATCCTCAGGTACTGGTGATTCGCACTGCGGGTGGTGTTTTCAGCGAGCTACCTGAGGAGAGCGATGAGGCCGAACGCGATCGATCTCCCCGGATGCCGGGGAGATCGATCGACGAGCGAGTTGTCTAGTGCTCGTGTGTGAGCTGGCGGGCGATGAGCGCCACCACACCCACGACCAGAAGCAGGATCAGAATCTTCTTCACGGCCACCCCTTTCGTGTCCCTCATTGTACGAGCCGGTAGTTGGTAGGCGCGGGAGGGGGCTCTTGCGGGCGACGGGCGACGGCGCGACACGATGGTGGACCAGTGACGGGAGAAGGGCTATCGCTCCTCCAGGGTCGTTGCCCCTTGGGGTGCTCCCCTTCTTGTGGGTGGCGGGTAGCCGGCCGCCGGTTGTGCTTTCGGACCGCGGGTACCCTTCGCGCCGCCCATGCCCGATCGCCGTTTCGCCCGCTATGCCCTGGCCACGCTTGCCGCCAACCTGGCGGTGGTGCTGTTCGGTGCCGTGGTGCGGGCCACCGGGTCCGGGGCGGGCTGCGGTGCCCACTGGCCGTCGTGTCAGGGCGAGGTCATCCCGTTGTCGGGCACCGGGGCGACCTTTGTCGAGTTCACCCACCGGGCGTCGAGCGGCGTCGCGATAGTGATGGTGGCTCTGCTGGTGGTCTGGGCGGTCCGCACTCGGCCCCGCAGTGACGCCGCCCGAAAGACGGCGATCGCCGCCGGGGTGCTCATCGTCACCGAGGCCTTGATCGGCGCCGCGTTGGTTCTGTTCGAGTGGGTAGGCGAGGATCAGTCCGTCGGGCGGGCGGTGTCGATCACTCTGCACCTCGGCAACACATTCCTGCTGCTCGCCGCCGTCACGCTCACCGCCTGGTTCGCCGTCGGGCACCAGGCACCACGGCGCCCGTTCGACTCGGCGACGCGCCGTCTGCTCATCCTGGGCGCCGTCGCCCTCGTGGTGGTGGGTGCCGCCGGGGCGGTCACCGCCCTCGGGGATACGCTGTTCCCGCCGGACAGCATTGCCGCGGGCCTGCACGACGACTTCGCCGGCGTGTTCCTGGTGAGGCTGCGGTGGATCCACCCCGTACTGGCGGTGACCACTGCCGGATACCTCCTGTGGGTGCTGGGGAGAGTGTCGGCGCCGGAATGGGCGGCCACCATGCTGCGCACACTGATCATCGTTCAGGTCGGGGCGGGGATGCTCAACATCGCGCTGCTCGCCCCGGTGTGGATGCAGCTCGTTCATCTGCTTCTCGCCGACTCGGTGTGGATCACCTTCGTGATCGTGGGCGTCGCCGCCCTCACCGATCGCTCCCGGGTGGCGGTACCGGCATGACCTCGGTGACGACCACCGCAGGCTGGTCGTCGGGCCGGGTCCGCGCCTATGTGGCGCTGATCAAGCCTCGGATCATCGAGCTTCTCCTGATCACCACGGTGCCGGCGATGGTGCTGGCGGCGCAGGCCTGGCCCGGCACCTGGCTGGTGGTCGCCACGCTGCTCGGCGGGATCATGTCGGCGGGAGGGGCCAACGCGATCAACAACGTGGTCGATCGTGACATCGACTCCCGCATGGATCGCACTCGGCGGCGGCCGCTGCCCACCCGAAGCCTCGGTGTCGGGGAAGCCCTCGCGGTGGGTATCGTGCTCGGCGTCGGAGGGTTCGTCTGGCTGTGGCTGACCACGACGCTGCTCGCCGGCCTCCTCGCCACCGCCGCACTCGTCTTCTACGTGCTGGTGTACACGATGTTCCTCAAGCGGACCACGCCGCAGAACATCGTGATCGGGGGTGCGGCCGGTGCGGTCCCGGCGCTGGTCGGGTGGGCGGCGGTGACCGGCACGCTGGCGCTCCCTGCCTGGGTCCTTTTCGCCGTCGTCTTCTTCTGGACGCCTCCCCACTTCTGGGCTCTGGCGCTGCAGTTCGAGGAGGACTACGCCCGCGCCGGGGTGCCGATGCTGCCGGTTGTGAGCGGCGAGCGGATGACGACACTGCAGATCACGTTGTATGCCGCCGTGGTCGGCGGGGTCTCGCTGATGCTGCAACCGGCCGCCGACCTGGGGGGCCTGTACCTGTGGTCGGCGGTGGGGCTCGGCCTCGCCTTCGTTGCCGTGGCGGCGACGCTGCTACGGGATCGGAGCCGGGCGATGATGGTGTTCCGCTTCTCCAACATCTACCTGACGCTGCTGTTCTCGGCGGTGATGCTCGATGTGATGTTGTGAGGCCTCGCTGCGCTCGGCCGGCAATTGGCAATTGGCGATTCGGGGTGCGCA
>MELR01000014.1:38683-55814 GCA_001767695.1 Actinobacteria bacterium RBG_16_68_21 | reverse complement strand
GGTGTGGTAGCGGGTGCGGTAGCGGGTTCGGGTAGTTGGCAACTGGTAACCGGTAACGGTCTACTGTCCTCCCGGTGCTCTCCTCGATCTCCTATCCACCCATCCCCATCTTCCAGATCGGGCCGCTCCGGCTCTCGCTGCACGGCCTGATGGCCGGGGTCGGGTTCGTGGTGGGAGCGGTGCTGATGATCCGCGAGGCGCGGCGGCGCGGGTTCGACGAGGAGAAACTCATGTCGATCCTCACCTGGGGCCTGGTGGGATCGATCCTCGGGGCTCGTCTGTTCACGATCCCCGCCCACCTCGACCAGGGGTTCGTCGAGGCGATCAAGCCCTTCGGAAGCTTCTCGATCATGGGAGGGTTCGCCGGAGGCATCATCGCCGGGGGATGGCGGATGCGGATGCTGGGCGTCTCGGTGATCGCCCACATGGACATGGCGTCGTTCGGGCTGGCGATCGGGACCGTGGTGGGGAGGATCGGCGACCTGTTCATCGTGGAGCACCTCGGGGCAAAGACGTCGTTCTTCCTCGGCTACCTGGTCAAGCCCGGGTACGACCTGGCTCCGCAGCACGACGGCCTCGAGGTTCTCTGCAACGGCGGCGTCGACTGCGGCCCCTATCACCCCGCCGCCCTCTACGACCTGCTCGGGGCGACGGTGCTACTCGGGCTGCTCTTCGTGGTGGCGCGGCGATGGAAGAACGTGCGCTACGGCGTGCTTATCTTCATGTGGTCGGCCTGGTACGGCATGCAGCGGTTCCTGATCGACTTCGTGCGCAACACCGACCTTCCCGGCGCCGACGCCACGCTGGGACCGTTCACCTGGAACCAGTGGAGCGGGCTCCTGGTGAGCCTCGCCTCGGTGGCGATCCTCGTCTGGATCGTGGCGGGGAAGAAGACCCCTGTCGTGTCGGCGGAGCAGGACGCCGCCTACGGAGCCGTGCTCCCGGTCGGCTGATGGGTGACACCGCTCCGATCAGGGCCGAGGAGCGATTCGACGAACCTGGAGTCGCCTCCTACCTGCGCGATCACCTTCCCGACCTGTGCGGGACCGCGCCGATCACCTTCGAGCAGTTCCCCGGGGGGAAGGCGAACCTGACGTACCTCGCCCGCGCCGGAGACGTGGAGGTTGTGTTGAGGCGACCCCCGCTCGGTCCGGTGGCGCCGGGCGCCCACGACATGGCGCGGGAGTACCGGGTGCTGTCCGTGCTCTACCAGGTGTACCCGGCGGCTCCCCGTGCCCATCACCTGTGCCAGGACCCCTCGGTGATGGGCGCTCCCTTCGTGGTGATGGAGCGGCGGGTCGGCCACGTGGTCAGAGAGGAATGGCCCGTCGGGCTCGACGCCGGCAACGATTTCCGCCGCGCGGTGGCCGAGAACCTGGTCGATGCCCTGGCCGATCTCCACATGGTCGATCACGGCGCGATCGGACTGACCTCGCTGGGACGTCCCGACGGATTCGTCGCCCGGCAGGTCGGCGGGTGGAAGGACCGCTGGGAGCGTGCCCGGCACGAGGAGGTTTCGGCGATGGACCGGTTGGCGGCGCGCCTGGGGGCCTCGGTGCCGGCCCCGCAGAGGGCGGTCCTGCTCCACAACGACTTCAAGTTGGACAACACCATGCTGGCCGACGACGGCGCGATCGTGGCGGTGTTCGACTGGGACATGGCGACCACCGGCGATCCCCTGGTGGACCTGGGGACGATGCTCGCCTACTGGGGAGGCGGGGACAGCGTTTCGGCGTTCGCCGCCGCCGACTCGGTGGTCCTCGGCGACGTCATGGGCGTCGCCGAGATCACCGCCAGATACGCGGCGCGCACCGGGTTCGACGTTTCGGGTGCCGACTGGTACCGGGCGCTGGCGCTGTTCCGGATCGCGGTGATCTGCCAGCAGATCTTCATCCGTTACCTGCGCGGCCAGACCACGGACCAGCGATTCGCCGGGTTGGGAGCCATGGTGCCGCCGATGGCCGAAGCCGCACTCGGCCTGCTGTCTTCGGGGGAGTGACCTCGGCCCGGGCTCATCGCTCGCAGGCGATGGACGACTCGACCGCGCACACATCGGAGCCGATGCCGCCGTCTGCGGCGTCGACTCCCCGGCCGCCGATCAACTTATCGTTGCCGGCATCTCCGAAGATCTGATCGTCGCCGTCTTCTCCCCGCAGTTTGTTACGGACCGGGTCTCCGACGAGGACGTCCCCGAACCGGGAGCCGCGGGCGTTCTCCACCGAGGCGAAGGAATCGCCGGTGCTGGAGCCGGTGCGGAGGTCGATGCTCACCGAAGAGGATGCCTCGCGGTAGTCCACCTCATCGTGTCCGTTGCCGCCGTCGATGGTGTTCGCCCCCAGTCCCGTGCGGATCACGTCCTGGCCGGGGCCTCCCCACACGGTGTCGTCGCCCGATCCGGCGATCAGCAGGTCGCGGCCCCGTCCGCCGACGAGTGAGTCGTTGCCGGCACCGGCGTCGATCCGGTCATTGCCGGTCCCACCGTCGATGGAGTCGGCACCGTCGAGCGCACAGATGACGTCGTTGCCGTCGCCGGCGACGATCACGTCGTCGTTGTTCGATCCGACGATCACGTCGTTGCCGGCAGTGCCGGTGATCATGCCGTCGCCGTCGGTGTCACCGACGATGGTGGCCACCCGGCCCTGGCAGGTGAGCGTCTCGGTGCCGGTGCCGGTGAGGGGGGCGGGGGAGGCAGCGGCGTCGAGCAGCGCCTGGTAGGGATTCACGTAGACGTCGTCGGGGTCGTGGAGCTCGAAGTGGAGATGGGGATCGGTGTTCTCGGCGTTCCCCGAATCACCCACCCAGCCGATCAGCTCTCCGGCCGCAACGTTGACGCCGGGGAGTATCCCGGGGGCGATTCCCCACCCCATACCGTCGTCGGTGCCGGGGGTGTCGTTGTTGAGGTGGATGTACCAGCTCTCCCAGCCGTCGTCGTGGCGGATGGCGAGGGTGCAGCACCGGGCGGGATCGATCGCGTCGGGATTCCACGACCAGTTGACGTAGGACACCGTGCCGCTGGCGGCGGCGAACACCGGGGTCATCTTGTCGGCCATGAGATCCTGGGCGTGGTGGACCACCCCTTGGCCGCAACACCGCGGGGCGTAGAAGGTGTCGAACATGTAGTAAGGGCCGCCGAGGGGGAAGGCCAGTGGGTAGTCGACCATCTCCCCGAAGGTGTGGGTGGGACCGTCCCGGTAGGGGGGGAGCTGCTCGGCCGAGGCCGCCGGGGCGGCGGCGGTCATCGCCACGACCGCGACGGCGGCCGCGAGGCGAGAGATGGTGACCATGATGCCGGCTCGCATAGTGACTACTCATCCATCGGCAGGAGACGGGGTCGATCTTGAGGGTGACGGTATCGGGGGCCGGCCGCAATGCGGCTCAGCCGATGCCGTGAAGCTCCGGCTTGGCCTCGCGGGTCATCAGACCCATGACCAGATCGGCGGGTCGGCGGCCCTCATAGAGGACGGCGCCGACCATCGCCGCAATCGGCATCTCGATGTCGTGGCGGCGGGCCAGGGCAAGGACCGCCTCGGTGGACTTGACGCCCTCGGCGACCATGTGCATCTCGGAGACGATCTGCTCGAGCGAGTGTCCCCGGCCCAACTCAACACCCACCCGCCGATTGCGGCTCTGCTCGCTGAAGCAGGTGGCAACCAGATCGCCCATCCCGGCGAGCCCGGCGAACGTCAAGGGCTGGCCCCCGAGGGCGATCCCCAGCCGGGTGAGCTCTGCCAGGGCCCGGGTGACGAGGGCGGCCTTGGAGTTGTCACCGAATCCGAGCCCATGGGCCATCCCGGCGGCGATGGCCATGACGTTCTTGAGGGCTCCGGCCGCTTCGCAACCGACGACATCCGGGTTGGTGTAGACCCGGAAGGTTGGGCTCATCAATAGGTGCTGCAGCTCGGTGGCCGTGGTCAGGTCCCGCATGCCGATCACCGCTGCGGCTGGCTGGCCGAGCGCGATCTCGCGGGCGAGGTTGGGGCCGGTGAGCACTCCGACCCGGGACGGATCGGTGTCGAGCACCTCGGCCGCCACCTCAGTCATGCGGAGCAGGGTGCCGGTCTCGACCCCTTTCACCAGGCTGATCACGGGCGTATCGGCGTCGATAAAGGGGCGGGCCTGCTCGATGACCGCCCGGAAGCCGTGTGACGGCACCGCCATGATCACGACGTCGGCGCCGGCGACCGCCTCGCCGAGATCGCTGGTCGTCTGCAGATCGCCGGGGAGGGGGATTCCGGGCAGGTAGGCCTCGTTGGCCCCGGCCGAGTTGATCCTCGCCGCCAGCTCTTCGCGCCGGGCCCAGAGGTGGGTCTCGGCGGTGGCAACTGTCATGGCGGCCACGGCGGTTCCCCATGATCCGGCGCCGACGACTGCTACCCGCATCGGACCACCGTACCGACGTGAGGCCATCCTCGTCGACAATCCTTGACCCGGGCACCGGGAACGGCAAGCCTTGGCAGGTGTCGGACCGCGGTCAGCATCACACCTACGTCCTCGACACCTGCGTCCTGCTGGCGGATCCTGCCTCCCTGTTCCGATTCGAGGAGCACGATGTCGTGCTCCCGCTGGTGGTGATCGAAGAGCTCGATCGCAAGAAGACCCTGATGGACGAGATCGGCACCAATGCCCGGCGCACCATCCGGTTGCTGGAGGAGCGAGGCGCCTCGGCGGAGGGAGGCCTCTCCCAGCCGGTGCCGCTTTCCTCGGGAGGCACCCTGCGGATCGAGATGAACGGAATCCACTCGGCCCATCTTCCCGAGGTGCTCGATCCGTTGACCCCGGACCATCGGATCCTCTCCACATGTCTCGAGCTGCGGGCGGGCGGGACGAACGCGGTGCTGGTCACCAAGGATGCCGCGCTCCGGATCAAAGGCGCCCAACTCGGCGTGCCGGTTCAGGACTATCGGGCCGACGTGGTCGCCGTCGACGAGTCGTACTCAGGCGTCACCGAGGTCGTCGCCGATGCCGCCACCATCGACCGTATCTACGCCGACGGCAAGGCGACGCTGGAGATGGAGGCTCCCCTCATCAACCAGTTCGTGGTTGTGAAGGGATCGGCTTCCCAGTCGGCGCTTGCCCAGGTGGTGGAGGTGGCTCCGCAGACAACGGTGGTACGCGTGCCCGGTACCCGCCGGGTGTTCGGGATCGAGAGCAAGAACCTCCGGCAGGCGTTCGCTCTCGAGCTGTTGCTCAACCCGGACATCCCCGCGGTGTCGCTGATGGGGGCACCCGGAACCGGCAAGACTTTTCTCGCCCTCGCCGCCGGCCTGGAACAGGTGCTGGAGGCCGGGCGCTACCGCAAGGTGTCGGTGTACCGGCCGCTGGTGCCGGTGGGCCGACAGGACCTGGGATACCTCCCCGGAGACCTCGACGAGAAGCTGGCTCCGTGGATGGCCGCGGTCTACGACAACCTGTACGCCCTGTTCTCCGATGCCGGCCCGGCGGCGGCCCGCGACGCCCTCGACGAGTTGGTGGAGCGCGACGCCCTGGAGCTGGCGGCGATCACCTACCTGCGGGGCCGGTCGATCACCGGGGAGTTCGTGATCATCGACGAGGCACAGAACCTCGAGCTGTCGACGCTGAAGGTGATCCTCACCCGGATCGGCCCCGACGCCAAGGTGGTGTTCTGCGGCGACTTCACCCAGGTGGACAACCCCTATGTGTCCCCCTTCGGGGGGGCGGCTGCGATGATCGAGAAGATGAAGGGCCACCCCCTGTTCGGGCACGTCACCCTCGAGCGGACGGTGCGCAGCCCACTCGCCGAACTCGCTGCGGCGGTGCTGTAGCGGGGGGGAAAGCGCGCCCGCCTATGGCCGGACGTCGATCAGCCGGAGTACTCGGCGACGATCCCCGGGCGCACCCGGTCGATGCCGGCGAGGAGTGTGCAGGTGGCCTTCCCCGCCGGTCCCACCGAGATCATCGCCCCCGGCGGCGACTTTGCCGTCGCTCGTGGGCGACCAGACCAGCCGCGAACCATTGGAACCACCACAGCTGAGATTGTCACCGAGTCGTTCTGGTCGTGTTCGTCTCGCCCGGGCCCGACGAACGAAACCCAGTGGACCAGGGGTCCCCGTCGTTGGTGACCGGTTCGTCCTCGTCGGGCTCTGGTCATCCGCAGATTCCTGGTCCAGTTCGAACAGGTTTGGGGTGGGGCGGGTGAAGGGGAGTCTGAGATCATGGGATCCACCCTCGACGGTCGCCAGTTCAACGCCCTGATGCGATGGTCGATGAGGACTGTGGACGCCGACATCGATGCCTCACGGACGACCACTTCGGTGACCGACATCACCGATTTGCGTCGCTCCCGCGACGCCGTGTCCGCGGCTGATATGCGGCTACGGGCGTTCGCCGACTCCTCACCGAATGCGATGGTCGCCACCGGCGCCGCGGGGCGGATCATCCTGTGGAACCGGGCCGCCGTGGCAATGTTCGGCTACGAAGAGGCCGAAGCGCTCGGGATGCCGGTCGGACGGATCATGCCCGACCGGTTCCGGACCGCCCACACCGAGGCCATGAAACACGCCGAGACCGCTCCGTGTTCACGGGTCGTCAATCCGGCCCGGCTCGTCGGTCTCCGCCGGGACGGTTCGGAGTTTCCCCTCGACGTGTCGCTTGGCTCGTGGAGGGTCGAAGACCGGATCTTCCACAGCGCGATCCTCCAGGACAAGACCAGCCGGGCGCTTCTCGAAGGCGAGGTGACTCTGAGGACAGCTCAGCTGGAGGAACTGGTGCGCCTCAAGGACCAGCTGATCGCATCGGTGTCCCACGAGCTACGCACTCCACTGACCGCGATCGCGGGCATGGCCGATCTCCTCGCCACCCACGGGCATTCGCTGACGGAAGCCGAAGTCGACGAGATGATCGCCACAGTGGCGTCCGAGGCGTTCTACCTCTCAGACATCGTCGATGACCTCCTCGTCGGCGCTCGACCCGCCTCGGATGACATCGCCGCTCTCATCGAACAAGTCGATCTCACCGCCGAAACCACCATGGCGATCGACCGCATGTGGATGGGACGAAAGGGCCATGTCCGCCCGGTTGTGAACGGTTCTGCCATCGGCTCTGGCGACGCGTTCCGCACCAGTCAGATCATCCGCAACCTCGTCTCCAACGCCATACGCCATGGCGGCGGTCTCATTCATGTCGAGATAGCCGAGGCCGGACCTGTGGCCCGCTTGAGCGTCCACGACTCAGGAACCGGAGTCCCCGAACAGGTCGCATCCCGGCTGTTCGAGCCATTCGTCCACACCGCGTCGCCGACCCGGGCTCCCGCCTCAGTCGGCCTCGGGCTGTCAATATCCCGGCGTCTCGCCCGTGCCATGGGCGGAGACCTGATCTACCTCCGCGAAGATGGAGAGACCATCTTCACCCTCACCCTCCCCGCTGCTGTCGGTGGCGCCCAACCGAACGCGAATATCGGCACCCGAGCAGCCTGACATATCGGTCCCCGAAGTCCGCCGGCGCTCTCGACGCTGGGCGGGTTGGGGCCTACGGTGCCTCACTGTCCGGTTGCTGGGACTCCGGAGGGGGAACGACAGCCTCGGCGACGCGTACACAGGCGCGTCCGGCCTGTTTGGCGGCGAGCATGGCCATGTCGGCGGCTCTCACCAAGACTTCGAGGGTATCGCCATGATCGGGGAACACGGCAACACCCATCGACAGAGAGAGGTCGCCCAGACGCGCCCCGGAGGGCTCTTCGAAGACGATTTCCTTTACCGCACGGCCGATCTCGACGGCCCGCTGCGTTGTTGCCTCCAGTGGGGCGCCGGGCATGATCACCGTGAACTCCTCGCCACCGTAGCGGCAGGCGACGTCCTCGGCCCGGATGGTCTTCGTGAACAGGGCGCCGATCTTGAGAAGAGCGTCGTCACCGGCTCGGTGGCCGAACTCGTCGTTGAAGCGCTTGAAGTTGTCGACGTCGAGCATGATCAAGCCGACGGGGGCCCCATGGCGTACGGCCCGCGCCAACTCCCGCTCCAACGTCTCCTCCATGTAGCGCCGATTGAACAGGTTCGTCAGCGGATCGCGGATAGACTGGGAGCGCAGCGACTCGCGGAGGCCGAGGTTGGCCAGACCCATCGACAGGACCTCGGCCATGGTGGCGACTCGCCGCAGGTAGGCGGACCACGTCGTGTCGTCGATGTACGAACCTGCCCACGTCGTCAGCATCCCGAGGGCCTCGCCTGATCCCTTCAGCGGGATACACAGCGACCGCGTCGGCGGACTCTCAAAATGCCCGCACTGCAGTCCCGAGCCTCCGGGATCGTAGGAGTGTGATCGGCCTCCCCGCATCGCCCAGCACGTGTGGGGTTCCGTCGTGGCCAGCGCGCCCTCAGAGCGCTCTCCCCAACGGGCCACGCGCTCCAGCAGGTTCCTCGACGCGTTGGTGATCCACACCTCCCCGGGGTACTCCTCCATTACCTGCTGGCAGAACCGGCCGATCACGTCGTACGCCTCGAGCATTGTCAAGCACATGTCCAAGTTGTCGCGCATGGCGGCCAGCGTGTCGATGTCCTTGTGGAGCTGTCCGATCTCGGCGACCAGAGATTCCTTCACGGCGGAGTCCTCGTGTGCGTACGCCAGCACGTACAGGGCTCCGGATTTCGGGGCGGGAAGCACGGTCCACTCCGCCACCCGATAGGTGCCATCCGCGCAACGCACCCGGCCCTGGACCCCAAGGGTCATGGATCCCCCACCTGCGGCAGGCACGATTCGGTCGCGATCATCTGGATGAAGAAGGTCGAGGAAGCTCATTGAGCTCAACTCGCCGGACGAGTAGCCGGAGAAGCGCTTCCACCCCTGGCTCGCCATCGTCATGACGCCGTCACGGCTCACCAAGCTGAAGAGCTCCTCAGATGCTCCAGGCGACCCAGCGGAGCGTCGAAGTCGGGTCATTACACCCCCAAGCAGTGCCTCGCCCTGTCGATAGCGTACTCCGGTATTCCGGGCATACATGGTAACTGTGCCTTCCAAACAAGGGGTAGGTCCCCAGCGCCTGCGAGTCCCGTGATGGCCTGGTTCTTCCGATGCGAAACGCTCCCGCTTCGCCGTTCCAGGTGCCTCAACCCCGACGGAGCCTCTGGCCAACTTCCTGCGGATGCCCCTCGGGACCCCGGTCGATACTTCGCCGTGATTCAGTCTTGCGCTCACCGGGTGGGGTGACTCTGGCTGAGACCGTCACATATCAGGGCCCATCCCAGTTGCCGGTCAGGTCGCCCGGCCAACCTCAGCCGTCGCGCTGCTGACGTGCGTCGATCACGGCACACCCACCCGACCCAGCCCGTAGCCAGCAGCGCCCTTGGACCGGCGGGACAGCAGGGAGAGATGCTGCCGCACGTCGGGTTGGCGCACAGTCCTGAGGGAAAGCGGGATTGAACCGGAATCAGAATGCATCCGTGCCGCGGATCCTTCGGGGCTCGTCGGAGTCGCTCAATCGCCCCTCGCACGATCTCAACGTCGCCTGCGAACGTATCCTCGTGCTGTCATGACAAGCCGCCGCATCCTGACCTCCCTGCTGGTCGCTCTCACCCTGGTCGTCGGTGCCTGCTCCGGCGACGACGCCGGGACCACCACGACCGCAGCGCCGACAGCGTCGAGCTTGTCGACCACCGAAGCCCCGACCGCCATCAGCTCCACCACCACCGAGCCCCTGGCCGAAGTGATGGTCTCCCTCGACGACGCACCCGAGGAGGTCGTCGCGGCCCTCGAGGCCTTCTACGGCTGGCTGGCCGATCGGCGTCGGCCCGAACCCGACGTCCCGGACGGCCTGCTGGCGCACCTTGCAGACGTCGGGGAGACGGGCGATCTGTTGCTGCAGGGTGAATGGGCGGCTGCGGAGCTGCCCGAGCGGGACGCTATCGGTGTTGCCGCGTTTGACGAGGACGTCGTCCTGCTCGTCGGCGACGACGCCGGGTGGCGCATCGTGGGTGCCAAGCCGGCCCGCGTCGGGCTCGGACCCTGGTACGGGGAACCGGTGCGCCACGTCCTCGTGCTGGGCACCGACGCCCGGCCCGGCACATCGGAGCGGGAGGCCCGCGCCGACAGTATCCACATCCTCAGCTCGGCAATCGCCGAGCGGACCGGCGCCATCGTCGGTTTCCCCCGGGACAGCTACGTGGAGACACCCGAGGGGTACGCCGATTCACCCGAAGGGCACTTCGTCAAGTTCACCCACGCCAATGTCTGGTTCGGCCCCGACGGCATGGTGCAGATCGCCGAGGAGGTCTCGGGCCTCGACATCGACGGCTACCTGATCACCGGGTTCCGGGGATTCGAACGGCTCGTCGATGCCTTCACGGGTATCCCGGTGGACGTGCCCTTCGGCATGGCCGACCCCAACGCCGAGGCTTACCTCAGCGCCGGCCTCCAGATCCTCTTGGGTGCCGACGCCCTGGCCTTTTCACGCAACCGCAACATCCCCGACGGCGATTTCCGTCGCTCGCTCGACCAGGGCCTGGTCATCGACGCTGCCCTCGGAAAGGTCCAAGAGGAGTTCGGTCCGCTGGACCTCCCCGCACTGCTGGCCATGCTGGCGGAGTTCACCTGGACCGATCTCGACGCCGAGGCCCTGCTCACCGTCGCCGCGGGCGCATTCGAGATGGATCCCGAGACGATCCCCAACATCGTGCTCTCCGGGTTCTCGACATCGCGGAACAGTCAGTTCGTGGTCCTCCTCGACGACGAGGTCGCCGACATCTTCGCCGACCTCGGCGATGGCATGCTCACCGAGGAACTGCCGCCGGGGACGCTCACCTCCGACGAGGGCTGACGGTGAGGCTGGCGGGAGAGGCCTGGCGGTTGTGCTGGGCTTGGTGTCGGTGATCCGGTCGTCAGCCGCCCCTCTGGCCGCTGTCAGGACTTCGCTGCGATCCGGTTTGTGATCACACCGACCCCCAACTGGCGATGCGGGCTGATCGGTCATCGGAACCGCCACAGCGCCTCTCGGAGGATGGCCGAGATCGGCGCCGTGTTGACGATCTGGGCGACTTCACTGTCGCTTTCAGGCTTGGGCCGCTTCGTCGGGATCAGGGCGCGTGGTGTGCGGTGATGTCGTGAGCGTCAGGTTGCCCGCTTGGGTCGATGTGGACGAGGGCATCAACGGTGAAGGGGAAAGCGTGTATCAGGTCATGGCTGATTGCCTGAGCGATCTCGTGACCTTGGCGAACCGTGAGGTCGGGATCAACGGCGGCGACAAGCGTGATGAGCATGCGATGCCCGTGCCAGCGCATCCTGATGCCGCCCACTGAGGCCACACCCTCGACCGACGCAGCGACACGTTCGGTCCTATCGACCAGGGAAGGCTCCACGGCATCGAGAATCCGACCGAACACTCGGGTTCCAGCGTGGCGCAACAGCACCAGGATCATCCCGGCTACAACCAGCCCGGCTGCGGGGTCGACCCAATCGGCACCCAGCGCAGCACCCACCCCGGCGGCGATCACCGCCAGCGAGGTGAAGGCGTCGGCTCTGGCGTGTTGACCGTCGGCGATCAACGTCTCAGATGAGATCCGGCGACCAACCCGGATCCGGTATTCGGCCACCAACTCGTTTCCCACCGCACCGATCAGACCGGCCGCGATCACCCACGGGATGTGATCGAGGGACCGCGGATCGAACAGGCGCCGGACCGACTCCCACGCGACACCGCCTGCCGACACTGCGATGGCGGCGACGACCACCAGGCCGGCGAGGTCCTCGGCGCGACCCAAGCCAAAGGTGAACTTCCTCGACTCGGATCGCCGCCCCAGGGCAAACGCGATCCACAACGGAACCGATGTCAGCGCGTCAATCAGGTTGTGGAGTGTGTCCGACAGGAGGGCAACCGAACCAGTGAATACCACCAGGACCGCCTGAAGCGCCGCCGTGACCCCGAGCCCGGCCAGCGACACCTTCGAGGCTCGCACGCCGGCTGCCCCCGTGTCCGCCAACGGGGCGTCATGGTCATGGGCGTGCGAGTGTCCCAGGACCCGACGCAGGACATCCGCCAGGCTGTTGACCCTCGGCCTCTCGCGATGGTGGTGATCGTGGTCGGCCATGGTGGCTGATCACCATACGGCCACAAGGCCTCGGACAGAAGTTGCCATCCCTTCGCAGTAGCATGAGCGCCTCAGCACCCCTGTCGAGAGTTCGCTGCGACGATCCCGTTCGCTCTGTCTTCTAGTTCTCCAGGCGAGCTTTCAGCATCCGGAGATTCTGGGCCATTCCCCTCTCGAAGAACTTGCCCGCAAGGGGGGCGAGAAACGCGGCAGGGCCGCGTAGACCCTCTCCGGTGATGCTGCCCTCCAGGATCACCCGCGAGGCATTGCCTTGCGGCTCGACCCGATATCGGTAGGTGAACGGTGTCGGGCCACTCAAGCTGGTGAAGGCGACGAGACGCGGTTCCTCGAACTCTGAGATCTCGACCTCGTTGACCACGGCGCCCTGGGGAAGCACGCGGGTGAACTCATACCGAGTTCCCCGCCTGGTCGGTCCGCTCGTTGTCTTGGTGGCACTTTGAACCGCCTCATACCACTCGGGCGTGCGACTCCCGTCGGCGATGTAGCCGAACACGGTCTCCTGGGGGGCCTCCACGTCGATGTCGATCGTGAATTCACTCACTCTTGCCTCCTCTGACTCGAACCCCCTGGTTACGAGCAGCGAGACTCACGACTAGGGAGTAGCTCCGTAGCCACCCTAGCGAAGGCTCTCCCCAAGGACAGAAGTGCGGTTCCGCAGCACCTATGTCGAGAGTTCGCCGCGAATCGGTTCATCCTGGCAACCATCCCGATGAGGCCCACTGGCCGGGGCTTCGTTGGTTCTCTCGGTTGTTGAGGGCCAAGATGCGCCGGCGCGCTCATCCCCCGCTGAGTCGGGCAGCCGTCGTGAGTACCCGAGAGTCGGGGTAGTCCTCGCAGTACTGGTAGGCGTATGACAGGCGGATGATCCCATCCGATCCGACAACGAATTCTGCGGCAGCCAACCAGGGGTCGTCGACCGGTGGCCGGCCTTGCTCGCGCCGCGCGTCCTAGAACTCGACCCCGAGCTGGTGTGGGTGGTTCCAGTATTCGGCGGGAGCATCGAAGAGCACTTGCTCGACAGACCATTGGCCGACGCCGTACGCGCGGTAGGCGGACCGATCTGGATCGCACAGGATCGGAGTCGCGATGTTGTGCGTTGAGCGGTATACGGCTGCGCGCTCGGATTCTCCCTGGGAAACGATGATCGGCGTCAGCCCGGCCACCGAATAGGCGCCGTACTCGGTTGCAGGCCGCTCGGCACGTTCGACACCGCACGTGCATCCGAAGTGGCGCCAGAACAGCAGCAGCGCAGGCCCCGTTGACCAGAGATCGCTCAGCCTGACGGGCTCGCCGGTGTGATCGGGGAGCACAAGATCGGGAGCCGTCCTGCCCGGTTCATGGATCTACGCCGAGTGCATCATCTAGTCGATGTGCCGGGCGGGTTGGGCATCACGACCCAGACGGCATCACGGTAGGTGAGTTGGTCGAGGTCCTGCTGGGAGTCGATACGATCGCCGAAGGCGAGCCAGCCTTGGCGTAACCGGTGTGCTGATATCTGATCGAGTCGCGTGCCTCGACACCCAGGTCAGGACTCCACCAGGATTCGCCGGCGTCATCGAGGCGGCAGCGGGCCCCGACCGACGCGCCGCGTGATGGAGGCGGCCATATGGCTTATCCGGCGGGCTTGTGCTGCCGATACCAGCCCGATGCCGAAGTCGACTTCGCGGTCCACGGTGGGCCCACCTAGCCTCGCGAACCTCTCGCTGTGGACGCTGGCGTTCGTGATGGGAGGAATCGGTGTCTCCCTTCATCTCACCGTGGTGGCGAGATGGGTTCCCCTCAGCCATGCCACCTCCCTGCCCTGGTGGTCTCTGGCACTCCTGTTCGCAGTCACCGAGATGACGGTCATCCACCTTCAGATCCAGCGTGACTCACACTCGCTCTCCCTGACTGAGATTCCGATGGTCATCGGCCTGATCCTGGCCACACCGGCCAACCTCATCGTCGGGCGCCTCGTCGGATCGGCGATCGCCCTGGTGTTCGGTCGCCGGCAGCCGCCGATCAAGCTGGCGTTCAACCTCGGGCTCTTCTACCTCGAAACCACCACCGCCCTCATCGTCTTCCGAGCCGTGCTCGGTTCTGGTTCACCGCTCGACCCGAGAGGCTGGATCGCCACTCTCGCCGCCATCCTCGAGATGGTCGTGTTGGGACTGGTGCTGGTGGTGACGGCGATCTCCATCCATGACCGATCTAAGCGCTCGGGTGCTCTCCTCAAGGTTATGCCGGTGAGCGCGATGGTCAGCATCGTGGCGGCATTCATCGGGCTGCTCGCCACCTTCGCCCTCGCCAGGTCACCGTGGACCGCAGCAATCCTCGTGCCGGCGGGAGCGCTGCTCGTCACCATTCTTCGCTCCTACGGCGTGCTCATCAAGCGCTATGAGGAACTCCAGGCGGTGTACCAGTACGTCCAGGAAGGAGAGTCGGACACCCAGGACGATCGGGACACGATCGACGTGATCATCTCGGGGATCGTGGCGGCGGTGAAGGCCTCCGATTGCGCCCTTGTGGTCGTCTCGGCGGATCACGTCACCGTCCACCGCCGATCCGCAGCACCCGAG
Source organism: Actinobacteria bacterium RBG_16_68_21 (assembly GCA_001767695.1). Lineage (GTDB taxonomy): Bacteria > Actinomycetota > Acidimicrobiia > Spongiisociales > UBA11373 > RBG-16-68-21. The sequence continues at coordinate 41,203 of MELR01000014.1, read as the reverse complement.
ACACTCGACCGGGCCGAACTTGAGGACTTCGCCGCGGAACTCTCCATGCTCGCCGGCCTGCGAGCATCGGAGCCGGGACCCGCCGCCTCGGCGGTGTTCAAACGGCTCGACGTGCCATGCGCATACGTGATCAAGGTCGAGCTGGAAGATGCGTCTGCCGCCCTCGTCGTCGGACCGAGAGTCGGCCACGAATCCGAGTACGGATCGGCCGGCAAGGCGCTGATCGAGACCCTGGCCGCCAGCGCGGTAGCACGACTGCGCCGCTTCGACCTGGTGAGGCGGCTGCGCGCCGAGATCGAAGCTCGCCAGGAGATCATCCGCTCGAAGGACCAATTGGTGGCGTCGGTGAGCCACGAGCTGCGCACCCCGATGACGAGCGTGCTGGGTTTCGCCGATGTGCTCCGTTCCAACGGCGCGGAGCTCGCCGAAGACGAGCGGTTGGAGATGCTCCAGGCGATCGTCGACCAGGCCCTCGACATCAGCAACATCGTGGAGGATCTGCTCACCGTGGCAAGGAGCGATAGCGGGTCGCTGACGGTTCAACTCCAGGCCATCGATCTCCTCACCGAGGCTCAAGCCGTCATCAACTCTCGTGCCACCCGCGACGCCCACTCCCTCCAAATGGTGGGCGGGACGACTCCGGCGCTCGCCGACCCGGCCCGAGTTCGCCAGGTCTTGCGCAACCTGGTCGTCAACGCCCACCGTTACGGCGGTGAATCGATCCGCGTCGAGGTCGGGTCCAGCAACGGCACTGCGTATGTTCGGGTGGTCGACAATGGGCCCGGAGTCAGTGCCGATTTGGGCGATCTGATCTTCGAGCCCTATGTCCGATCCTGGGGATCGCCTTCACAGCCTGCGTCGGTGGGACTCGGCCTCACGATCTCGCGGCGTCTCGCCAAGCTCATGGGCGGCGACATCACGTATCGCCGCGTGGACGGAGAGACGATATTCGAAATGACCGTCCCGGTCGCCGCCTCCTCCGGCAAGGTCGCCGCCTAGAGGGTGCGCGGATAGGTCGCGGATCCCGGGGCGAGCGTATCGGAGCACCGTCTTAGGCACTAGTCCTTGCGTACGAGCCGAATTGGTCCTCGTCTGCGACGCCCTCGGCGGCCGATACCCCACTAGACGGCGCCTGACGAGATCACCAGGGGCACACCGACAGCATCGAGGAGCCAGACCATGCGCAGCACCATCAGGTCGACGAGAGCACCGAGCGTCGGCCACCAGCAACTCAGGCGTCGCTCGGCGCTGATGACACTTGTGACGTCGTCGTTGGTCTTCGCGGCCTTTGCCTTGCCGGCGTTTGCCGGCAGCCAGGCGACGGGTGCCCTCTCGGACGTGTACCGCCAGATCAGAGCCGACAAGGTCGCGGCCACCGGCAAGGGGGTCCAAATCGCCCTCATCGACACGGGGGTCGTCGATGTTCCCGGGCTGCGATACAGCAACGTGATCATCGGCCCAGACTTCTCCTTCGAAGACCAGTTCCCCGAGCTAAGAGGCCGTGACACCAACGGACACGGCACCCATCTCGCTGGGATCATGGTCGCCGCCGACGCGGCGTGGGTGCGGGGTGACCACCGATATCTCGACGGACGAGTGCTCGGAATCGCGCCCGATGCCCAGCTGGTGAGCATCAAGGTGGGTGCCGCCAACGGCGCGGCCGATGTCACGCAGGTCATCGCCGCCATCAACTGGGTGATCGAGCACAAGGACGACTCCGGCTTCCACATTCGGGTCATCAACCTTGCCTACGGAACCGACGGCACCCAGGACTATCGGGTCGACCCACTGGCCTACGCCGTCGAACGCGCCTGGCGGGCGGGAATCGTGGTGGTTGTCGCCGGCGGCAACGACGGCGCCAACAGCGCGCTCAACAACCCGGCAATGGATCCGTATGTGATCGCCGTCGGTGGCGCGGAAGCGGGGAAGGGCTGGCAAGAGGCCCTCGCAGAGTTCTCCTCCGGCGGCACTGGAAGCCGCGGGGTGGACATCGTCGCCCCGGGAAAGTCGATCATCAGCCTCCGCGACCCCGGCTCGTTCTCCGATCTGACCAACGAAGCCGGCCGCATCGGCGACTGGTTGGTCCGGGGGACCGGCACATCCCAGGCATCGGCGGTGGTTTCGGCAGCCGTGGCGCTGATGCTCGAGGTCAATCCGGCGATGACTCCCGACCAGGTGAAGGCAGCGCTGATGGAGGGTGGGGATAAGATCAAGACCGACAGCACCGCAGCGCGCTACCTCAACGTGGCCGCCGCACTCAAGGTCCACCTCGGTGAATCCTCCCAAACCTGGGAGCTTTCCACCGGCACCGGTTCGATCGCGGCAGCCCGCGGATCCTACGTCGCCAGCCTCGACGGGAGCGCGCTTCTCGGCGAGGTCGACATCTTCGGCAACTCGTGGACGGGAAGCTCGTGGACCGTCGATTCCTGGACCGGCAACTCGTGGACCGGCAACTCCTGGACCGGGAGCAGCTGGACCGGCAACTCCTGGACCGGCAACTCGTGGACCGGCAACTCCTGG
>MELR01000014.1:26040-38584 GCA_001767695.1 Actinobacteria bacterium RBG_16_68_21 | reverse complement strand
AGCAGCTGGACGGGCAACTCCTGGACCGGCAGCAGCTGGACGGGCAACTCCTGGACGGGCCTCTAGTAGCCGCAGCTCCCTAGAGGTCAGGAGCCCCTCGGGACCTCTGTCAGGAGCATCTGGCGTCCCGCCGGTGACAACTCGGCGCCGTCAAGGTGAGCGCGTCCCTCTACGGTGACCAGACCCGCCCGCTTCTCCACCCCCTGGTGGAACAACTGGGCCTGGAGTGTGCCTGAGCCGGAGGGGGCCCGTCACAGTCATCTGTCAAGACCTCGCTGCGGCCACGATCAGGTTCAGGACGTCAATCCGATAGCCGACTCCCGCCTGCCGACCTGGTGCAGACCACTCACCACCCCTGGCCGACAGAATCGGACTGGCAGATCACTCTTGCTGGGTCGCCGTGGCTGTCACCTCGAACAGGCGGCGTGAGCCGATACCCCGTAGATCCTGGAGTCCTCGGTCAACGAACTCCAACCCGGTGCCGTCGGCGAGACTGCGGGTCACCTCTGACACCAATACCTCCCCCGACCCGGCCACCGCGAGGATACGGGCCGTTTCGTGTACCGCTAACCCGACGATGTCATCGTTTGTCGTCTCTACTTCCCCAGTGTGGATGCCGGCTCTGAGGCGGAGGCCCAGGTGGGAGGCCGCCGTGATCAACATGAGCCCGCAGCGGACTGCGCGCCCAGTCCCATCAAAGACTGCAAGTGCTCCGTCTCCGGTGAACTTGACCACGTTGCCACCGAAGTTGGTGACAAGGTCTCTCGTGCGCTCCTCGAGCGCTGCATTGATGTCACTCCACCGCACGTCGCCGCGCTGTCGCACCTCCCGGGAGGAGTCCACGACGTCGGTAAACAGGATCGTTACCAGCACGCCCGTGGACCGTGATCCCTCCGCCAGCCAACTCCGTGCCCCCACCCAATCGATTGTCTCCCAGGGAATCTCACTGGTAACCCAGGCGTCGTGTCCCGGCGGGATATCAAACACCGACCCGGAGGTCACCTCGAATTCCGTGCCGTCCGACAAGACGATGTGACATGCCCCCGCAATCGCATATCCCACGTGTCGGGTCTGACACCAGACCTCCGAACCAGGAGCGCGTGCATCGGAGGACCAACGCCACCCAGGATCGTGTCTGGAGTATGCAGCGATCCCAGCTCCGATTTCGACCCGCCCCGACCACAGCCCGGGCATCTCGAACACCCGGTCAGGTCGAGAGAAGTCCCGTGAGTACACCATGGGGGGATCCTATGCGCCGACGGTGCCAGATACTCGGCGACCGGCACAATCCGCTGCGGTGTCGGCGGCGGGTGAATACTGACCCCCCTGGCGGCGATTGGATACTGACCCCCCTGACATCCTGATCTCAGTCGAGGTCGGGAGGAAGCGGGTGCTGACTGTGGGGGACTGGGCTGAGATCAGGCGGCTGCATCGCGTCGAGCAGATGCCGATCAAGGTGATCGCTCGGACGATGGGCTGCTCGAAGAACACGGTGCAGGCGGCGCTGTGCAGCGAGGGACCACCGAAGTACGAGCGCGTGGCGCGGGGTTCGTTGGTCGACGAGGTCAAACCCCGGATCCGGGAGCTGCTGCAGGCGTGGCCGACGATGCCGGCCACCGTGGTGGCCGAGCGGATCGGGCGGTCGATTTCACCCCCTTCGTCGTCGACGTCGGGAGTTGAGGCTCCCTTCTGCCCTACGGCACATCTTCCTCGAATGTATGCTCGATCACTCAAAGAGGGGCAGGGTGACTACCCATGGACGCCGCATCACTGAAAGGCATTCCGATCTTCTCGCAACTGTCGCGTCGAGATCGCAAGCGCGTAGCGCAACATGCAGACCAGATCGATCTGGATCCGGGCACCCACCTCACGGACAGCGGTCAAGTCGCTCAGGAACTCTTCGTCATCGTCACCGGGACCGCTGACGTCTTCGACGGCGAGCAGAAGATCGCACAGGTAGGACCCGGGGATGTGATCGGCGAAATTGGACTTCTCGAGACGACGAGACGAATTGCCACGGTCGTCGCGACTTCGTCGATTCATGCGATTGTTATCAACGGTCCAGAACTCAGGGCCTTCAGGGAATCAGCGCCGCAGCTCTTCACCCGACTTCAGGAGCTCGTTGAGGAGCGACTACGCAAAGCCGTCGATAGCACGTGAGTTCTGCCGGCCACACCGCTCCAGGTATGTACCTGTTCGAAAGGATCTCGGCCCGACATTGCAGGCGAACGTGGACTTGTTCAGAGGCAGCAGGAGGACGAGCCCCTCGGGACCTCTGTCAGGAGTTCACCAAGCTCGCCTTCATGCTTTCGCCGGCGTGGGCAACTGCAAAGCCGAACCCAGCACGTGTCAAGAGCCCCTGGTGACCGGGGCTTCTGACACGCCAGTCGTGCTTGCTCTCACGCCCCCCCAAGGGACGCCGTTTTCAGCGATCAGTGTGCCGTCGGCAGCGAAGGCTGCGACATGCACCGGCCCGAGGAAACTGACGTCGAAGTCCGGGACATCGGTTGCCGGATCGTTGGCAACCTGATATCGGGTCGGCTGATCAGACCGAGGAAGTAGCTGACCTTCCGACGCTGACGCCACGATTGCAGGAACACCTCCGCAGTGACGTCCACGGCCAACGACACATCCCCGGTGCGCCGCCTAACGAACCGACAGATTGTCCGAGAGGGTGTGATGGAGAACCTGCGACGTCTCCACCCCAAGCCGCTATACACTTAGTATACTGCGCTGTATGACAACCCCAGTGCCGACGCGGTTCACCGACGAAGAACTCGCACTCATCGACGAACTCGTGGCCAAAGGCATCGGAGACAGCCGATCGGCGGTGATCCGCCGAGGCGTCCACCACCTTGCCGATGCCGTTCACCGTGCTCAGATCGGTGCCGCCATCGCACAGTCGTATCGGGAACAGCCCCAGGGCTCCGAGGACGACGCCCTCGCTATGGCCAACGCCATCGCAATGACCGAGGCGGAGCCGTGGTAGCCCAGACCGAGCTGTGGTTGATGGAGACCCCCAACCAGAAGCGCAGACCCGTGCTCGTCGTTTCCCGCGACGAGGTCATCCCGGTCCTGAACAACGTCGTGGTGGCGCCCATCACGAGCACGATCCGCAACATCCCTACTTGTATTCCGGTCGGACCCGATGAAGGCATTGACCACGACAGCGTGGCCACCTTCGACAATCTCGCCGCCGTGCCCAAATCGGTGCTCACCAAACGCCTCGGCAAGCTCAGCGCCGACGGACGCCGGCGGATCTGCGAGGCCCTCGCTGCAGTTGCCAACTGCTGACCCCGCCACCTACCACATCACCGACTTCATCGACCACCCCCACAACATGAAGACGTGACAGGCACGACGAGAACATGCCTGGACAGCTGCGCTCACTCGGCATCGCAGGCCTTGCTGGCTGGATGGCCTCCGACCCATGCGGGTGCCTCTCCTCCAGTGGGGATGTCGTCCATGGATGTCATTTGCGCAGCGGTGGAGCGTGACTCGATCTTTTCAACCCAAAATGACATCTAGAAATGACAATCCCTGTTGATATTCGCATCGGACAGCATCGGACAGAGGTATTCTCACCAAATGACCAACACAGATGACATCGCGCGGGGTCTTGGGAAGGTCATCCGGGCCCGCCGCAAGCAACTCAAGCTGACACAACAGGATGTGGCAGATCTGACGGGCCTGGCGCGATACACGATTGGGCGCGTTGAGAAGGGCGACGCTGGCACTCAACTCGCCACCCTCGGTCGCGTCGCAGACGCGGTCGGATTGGTCGTGTCCTTGTCAACGCGGTACGGCGACTCGTGATTCGACCTTCTGACGCCCGGGAGGTCGAGGTCGCCGACGTCTACAAGGGCGACACGCTTGCGGCGAAGCTCCGACGCGTCGATGGCGGCACGGAGTTTCAGTATCTCGGCGCATATCTCGCTCAAGGCGGTCCTGCAGTTGCCTCGACACTCCCACTCGTCGTTGAGCCGTACCGCAGCGGGTCAGGCGCCGTTCCTCCGTTCTTCGCCGGCCTGCTTCCGGAAGGCGCCCGCCTCGCCGCAGTGGTCAGTGCTGTGCGGACGTCGCTGAATGATGAGATGTCCCTTCTTCTCGCGGTCGCCGACGACCCAATCGGCGATGTCTCCATCGTCAAGTCGGGTGCTCCGCAACCGGAGGTTCTCCAGGGGACTCAGATGGAGCCGTCGGCGGTTTCGTTTCGCCAACTCTTCCGCGACTCGGTGGATCCAGACGGTGAGACTCTGGATCGGGCAATCCCCGGTGTGCAGGACAAGCTCTCCTCTGCCGTAATTTCGTTCCCACTCACTCGCTCGGATGGACCCTCGATACTGAAGCTGAGCCCTGAAGCGTTCCCCTTGGTCGTCGAGAACGAGGCGTGGTGCCTGGATCTCGCCAAGGCGGCAGGTCTTGCGGTGCCCAGGCACGAGTTGGTTACTGATCGCCTCGGTGTCACAGGCTTGCTCGTGTTGCGCTTTGATCGAAAACCGAGCGGGGCAGGGTTTCACCGGGTTGCCCAAGAAGACGCTTGTCAGTTCCTCGGACGATGGCCGGCGGATAAGTACCGCGTGACGGTGAACGAGATAGCCGATCGAGTGATCGAACTTGCGTCGGCTCCCCAGGCAGCGGTTGCGAACCTCGTGCAGCAGGTGGCCTTCAGTTGCGTTGTCGGCAATGGTGACTTGCACGGCAAGAACCTCTCGTTGCAGTGGAGGTCTGACGAGGAGTTGGTTGCTCCAACAGCGGTCTATGACATCGTGTCGTCTATCCCCTACCGGAGACTTGACGACCGGATGGCCCTGGATGTGGATGGCCGGGTAGCGAACATCCAGGGCAGATTCCTCGTTGCCTTTGCGGAGAGGTACGGGGTCCCCGAGGCGCTCACGCGGCGCCAGCTTGGCGAGATGATCGATCGCGTCAAACCACGGATTCGGTCAGTCGAGAACATCGGCTTCGACACGAGCATCTCAGAGAGGATGGCCGCAGAGATGCAGAACAGGGTCGCAAGACTCAGTAGGTTCACGTAGCAGTCTGGTCCGAAAGCGATTCTCGGGCCGTGGGCTGCATGAGTGGCAGCCTCCAGAGGTCAGGGGCCCCTTGGCACCGTTGACCTCTCCACTCAAGTGGCGGTCGTGTGCGTTCGGCGATGGGATTGAAGGGTCCGTGCTTGCCGGGTCGAAAACGCGGTCGAAGTACCCGGTCCGGAATCCCCGACGCCCTTGCTAGCGTCGCCCCGTGACCGATCGCGGGCCGTACCCGGGGGCTGCGCCGCCCGAACGCCGCGGGGTGGCCCGACGCACCGCCCGGGCGGCGCTGCGCCGGGTCGACGCCATGTTCAGCAGGAACGGACCTGCCTTCCGGCAGCTTGCGGTGTCCTGGGCGGCCAATGTCGGTGGGGACACCATGGTGACGGTGGCACTGGCCGGCACCCTGTTCTTCTCGGTGCCGTCATCCCAGGCGAGGGGCAACGTCGCCCTCTACCTCGGCCTAACCCTCGCACCGTTCACAATCCTCGCTCCGGTACTGGGTGGAGTGTTCGCCCGGTTCCGCGGGGTGTACCGCGCCGTGCTCACGCTCTCCTCGGCATTCCGAACCGTGCTGGCGCTGGTGATGATGCTCGGGCTCACCACCCTGTGGCTATACCCCCTCGCCTTTGCCATGCTGGTGCTCTCCCGGCTGTACGGCATCGCCAAGTCGAGCATGCTCCCCGTGGCGCTTCCCCAGCCGGTGGCGCTGGTGGCGGCAAATGCCTTCCTGGCTCGGATCGGGATTCTTGCCGGAGCCGTTGTCCTGCCCCTGGGCGCGGCCGCCGAGCAGATCGATCCGGCTGTGGCCCTGGCGCTCGCCGCGGGGTTCTTCGCGGTGTCCACCGCCTACAGCGTAGGGCTCCCCAATCCCCGGCCCGAGAGGGACGAGCAGGATGTGGCCGTTGGCGCCGGCGCCTCGCGGTCGTTGCGTCTGTCGCGACTCGCCACCGCCGGGGCACGTCTCCTCAACGGCTTCCTCCTCCTGCTGCTCGCTTTCGAGTTCCGCGAAGCCGACGCCGGAATCCTCGATTTCGGTGCGCTGATCGCCGCCGGTGGGTTGGGGTACGGCCTGGCGTCGCTGGTGAGCCCGGTGTTGGAGAGGTTGCTCCGGGAGGAGCCGATGGTGGTGGCGGCACTCGCCGTGGAGGCGGCGGCGGCGTTCATCGCCGGTCAGTTCTTCGGCCTCGCTGCCGCCGCGGCGCTGGCCGCCGCCGCCGGGCTCGCCTGGGGAACGGCGAAGTTCGCCTTCGACGGTCTGCTGCAGGCGACGGTGCCCGCCGATCGGAGAGGGAGGGCCTTCACTCGCTCGGAGACCCTGTTCCAGTTGGCCTGGGTGGTGGGGGCGATCATCCCGGTGACGATCAGCATCCCCGCAGAGGTCGGGTTGGCGGTTGCCGGGGTGGCGGCGCTGGCCGCCCAGACGGTCTTCGTTGCCGGCCTTCTGGTGGAGCGGGGTCGTCGGATTTGACCGTCAGGCCGGGGCGGCTTCTTCGGCCTGCTCGTCGACGGTGAGGGTGATCCCCTTGAGAAGTGCGCCGACAGCGGCCGCGGCGGTGAGCCGGGGGGCGGCGATCACCCCGGCGGCGGCCACCGCGGCAGCGTGGAGCAGCTTGGTCTTGACCAGGGGACGGCCATCGGCGTAGCGAATGGTCACTACGCGCGTCGAAGCGGATGCCAGCAGTTCGGAGATCTTTTCGTTCACGGGTAGGAGGCTACCCGCTGCCCATGAGATCGCACCCGCTTCCGGCTTCCCGCTGCCCGTAGGATCGCACCCGCTTCCGGCTTCCCGCTCGTGAACCGCGCCACGAATCTTGCCGGTAGCCGGTAGCCGGTAGCCGGTAGCCGGCAGCCGGTAGCGGGTTGCGCCTGGGTACCGTCCCCGGGATGGACCTGTTTGCTGCGATACGGGAAGCGATGATCTCCCACGCCCGTCGATGCCTTCCCGAGGAGGCATGCGGCCTATTGGCGTTCGACGGCGCCGGGGCGTTGCGTCGGGCATATTGCCTCGCCAATGCCGACCACTCGGCGACTGGATTCACCGTCGATCCCGACGACCACTTCCGGGTCCTCGGCGATGCCGAGACGAGAGGATGGACGGTTGGGGGAGTGTTCCACTCGCATCCGGTGAGCGCGGCTACGCCCTCGCGCACCGACATCGCCAGATCCCTCGATCCGACCTGGCTCCACGTGATCGTCGGTCTGGTGGACACCGATGTCCCCGATGTGCGGGGGTGGCGTATCACCGACGGCGAAGCCACCGAGGAGCCCCTTGTCCTCGTTCCCCCGATAGCCTCCCCCGAGGAGAAGGGTGGCGCATGACCCTGAACTACGCCGAACTGGTGGCGAGAGCCCGGGCACAGATCCGTGAGGTGACGACCGAGGAGGTCGCCGCCCGGCTCGACGCCCCTCCGGTGATCCTCGATGTCAGGGAGCCGGGCGAGGTGCGTTTCGGCACCATTCCCGGCGCGGTATTTCTCCCCCTCGGTTCCCTCGAGGCGGGAGTGGCGGCGGCGCTCCCCGATCGTGAAGCCGAGATCGTGGTGATCTGCGCCGCAGGAAACCGATCGGCCCTCGCCGCGCTGATGATGCAGCAGATGGGATACCGCGCCGTCGCCTCGATGGCCGGTGGGCTGGGCGTATGGCGGAGGCAGGGTCATCCGATGGTCGTCCCCGGCGGGCTTGTGGACCACGGATTCGCCCGGTACGAACGTCATCTGGTTCTCCCGGGTGTCGGGGAAGCCGGGCAGGCACGGCTCGCCCAGTCCCGGGTGCTCGTCCTGGGCGCCGGGGGGCTGGGCTCTCCGGTGGCCCTCTACCTTGCCGCGGCGGGAGTGGGCACCCTCGGCGTCGTGGACGCCGACACGGTGGAGCTGGGGAACCTGCAGCGGCAAGTGGTGCACGACACCCCGCGGCTCGGTGAGCGCAAGGTCGATTCGGCCGCGGAGGCCATCGGGAATCTCAATCCGGACGTCGAAGTGGTCCGTTACCCGGTCCGTCTCATCGCCGGCAATGCCCGGGACATCCTCGACGGGTACGACGTCGTGGTCGACGGCACCGACAACTTCCCCACCAGGTATCTGGTCAACGACGCCGCGCTTCATCTGCGGGTTCCGGTGGTGCACGGCTCGGTACTGCGCTGGGAGGGGCAGGTGACCGTCTTCGATCCGTACCGCGGTCCCTGCTACCGGTGCCTCTTCCCCCAACCACCGCCGCCGGAGTTCGCCCCGGACTGCGCCGAGGCGGGGGTCCTCGGTGCCCTCCCCGGGGTGATCGGTTCGATTCAGGCCACCGAGGCGCTCAAACTACTGTTGGGCGTCGGTGAGAGCCTCACCGGGCGCCTGCTCGTCTACGACGCCCTCGGCTGCGAGTTCACCACCCTGAGTTTCGATCGCGACCCGACGTGCCCGGCCTGTGCCGACGAGGAGAACCCTCCGGCTCTGGTGGACTACGACGACGCCTGCAAGTACGCGGGGGCGGAGAGGCGTTGGGGATAGTCGCCGGCCGCCGGCAGGGAAGGTCGTCCGTCTCCCGTCGCCCGTCGCCCGTCGCCCGCAAGAAAGGTTGCCAGTCACCAGGGGTGAAGACCGGATTTCGCCCATCGCTCATCGCCCTTCGCCTGTTCGTCCAACGTCGAAGGTCGCCGGTCTCCGTTCAGCCCACCACCACCCGATACACCGAGTCCCAGGCGGTGACGTAGAGGTTGCCGTCGCGGTCGACGCCGAAGGAAGTCAGCTCGGCGACGATCGGGTCCCACACCCGTGAGTCGACCACCGAGCCGCCCGAGTACCGAAGCGCCATGATCTCCCCGCTGCAGTAGTCGCCGTACAAATAGACGCCCTTCAAGTCGGGGATGGCGGCGCCGCGATAGACGTACCCCCCGGTGATCGAACAGCGGCCCCCGCCATGGGGGTACTCGAGAACGGGCGGCGTGAATCCGGATGGATCGTCGCATGGCCCGTCGTAGCAATGGGTCCCTTCGAAGATCGGCCAGCCGAGGTTCGAACCGCCGGCGTCGGGCCCGACCGCGTCGATCTCCTCCCAGGCGTTCTGGCCGACGTCGCCGATCCACAGGTCGGCGCCGTCGAAGGAGAATCGCCATGGGTTGCGCAGGCCCCACAGCCACACCTCCGGCGCGCCGGCGACGCCGTCGGCGAAGGGGTTGTCGGGGGGTATCGCGTATGGCGTCCCGCCGTCCACGTCGAGGCGGAGAATCGCCCCGAGCAGAGTGTGCGGATCCTGGCCGTTCCCGTAGGTGTCACCACCACCGCCGCCGTCGCCCAGTGCGACGTACAGGTAGCGGTCGGGTCCGAAGGCGATCATGCCGCCGTTGTGGTTGGCCGCCGGCTGGGGCTGCACCAGGATCGTGCGCACCGGGGTCGACTCGGCAGCGTCGGCGCCGACCGGAAACGAGTACTCCTCGATGACCGTGGCTCCGTCGTCTCGCGTGTAGTCCACGAACATCCGGTCGGGAGAGTCGGGATGGAAGGCAACGCCGAGGAGGCCGCGCTCGCCCCCGTAGGCGACCTTGGAGGAGATGTCGAGCACCACGGCGCGGTCGCGCGGTACGACTCCCGGCTCGGGAGGAGCGAACCCGGTGATCGTGCCGGTCTGATCGACGACGAACATCCGGTCGTCGCCGGCGGCACCGTTGGCCGACGCCCGGGAGAGAACGAAGACCGGCGCCGGGAAGCCTCCTGCCACCCACTCCAGGCTCAGGGCGATATCGGCCAGCGGGGTGGGAGCGGGCCCGGTCGTGGTGGTGGAGACCACGGTGGTGGTGGGGAGGGTACCGGCGGCAACCGTGGTTGTGGTGGTGCCGGCGGTCGTTGTTGCGGTCGCCACGGTCGTGCTGGTGTTCGCCGAGGCGGCCGTCGTCGGCGCTGTCCCGGTGGAACAGGCAGACAGCAGGAGGGTGGCGAGCAGTGAGAGACGTGCCGGCTTCATCGGGGTCGAGGGTAGGAGCCGCTGTCCGCTATCCGCCGTCCGCCCTCAGCAAGAGACGAAGCGACGAGACTCCGCCCGTCGCCCGTTACCCGTCGCCCATCGCCCACGGCGCATTGCGCATTGCGCATTGCGCATCCCGCATCGCGCATTGCGCATTGCGCATCCCGCATCCCTAATCCGGTACGTACCGCGGATATGTGCTCTTCGCCGCGGCGGCATCGGCGAGATCGACCTCTACGGTGACGAACGGAGAATCCTCCGAGGTGGTCGCCAGGACGTCGCCGTCGGGATCGACCACCCAGCCGAGCCCACCCCAGCGGGTGCCGGCAGCGTCGCGACCGCTGCGGTTGCTCGACAGGCTGAACGCTCCGGCCATGACCGCGGCGGCACGTCCCCCGGCGAGCCAGGCCTCCCGGCTGGTCCACTCCGAGGCGCGCGGAGTGGCGATGAGGGCCGCTCCCTGGCGGCTGTACTCGCGAGCGTGCTGGGTGAACCACACCTCGGTGCACACCAGCATCCCCACCGGTCCCGCCGGACTGAGTGCGGCGACGAAAGTCTTGTCGCCGCGGTCGTACCAGGAGGCCTCCCACCATCCCTCCTCGTCGGGGAGGTAGTACTTGTGGTGGATGGCCCGGTAGACGCCGTCGGCCCAGACGAAGGCCTCGTTGCGACGGCTGCCGCCGGCGACGGTCGGTCGCGAACCCAGCACCACCGCCCCGCCCAGTTCGGGGAACCGGGCCTGAAAGGCGTCGTGGTCCGCCATCGCCGCCTGCCACGCCGTGTCCGCGGGATCGGGGGTCCGCGCCAGCCAGGTGTGGAAGGGCATCTCCGGCAGCAGCACCAACTCGGATCGCTCCCCAACCAGGTGGGCGACGAGGCCCGCCCAGGCCTCCTCGAATCCGGAAGGCGGGTCGGGAAGCTCACAGACGGTGATGCGCATCGGCGGAGGCTACCCGCTGCCCGCTGCCCGCCTTCCGCTATCCCGCAAGGAGTCGCCGTCGCCCGTCGCCCCGCAAGACTCTTGCGCATCGCGCATTGCGCATTGCGCATCGCGCTTTACATGGCCTCCAGCGCCCGGGCGATGTCGGCGATGAGGTCGTCGGGGTGCTCGACCCCGATCGACATCCTTACCAGGGCTGCGGTGATCCCCTTCTTGGCATTCTCCTCGGCGCCGGCTTCGCAGTGGGTCATCGTGCACGGGTGCTCGGCCAGCGAGTCCACCGAGCCCAGGCTCACCGCCAGCTTGAAAAGATGGAGGGAGTCGAGGAACCGGTAGGCCTCGTCCTTCCCACCGTCGACCTCGAAGGAAATCATCCCGCCGGCGCCGAGGCACTGCCGCTTGTACAGATCATGGTGCGGGTCCCCCGGCTGGAGATGACCCAGGTAGTTGACCGTCTTCACCCTGGGGTGGTCGCGCAGGTAGTCGGCTACCTTGCGGGCCGTCTCCGCCTGACGCTCCATTCGGAGCTGGAGGGTTGCCATGCTGCGCATCAACAGCCAGGCGGTGAACGGGCTCACCATGTTTCCGGTGAACGTGCGCATCCCCCGAATCGGATCGATCATCTCGTGTGAACCGAGCGCCGCTCCGGCGATCAGGTCGCCGTGTCCGCCCAGGTACTTGGTTGCCGAGTAGACCACGATGTCGGCCCCGTGCTCCAGTGGCTTCTGGAAGAGGGGTCCGAGGAACGTGTTGTCCACCGCCACCGGGACCGTGCGCTCGGTGGTGGTGAAGCGGGCGGCCAGCTTGGCGCACATCTCCAGGTCGATGAGGTCGTTGGTCGGGTTGGCCGGGGTTTCCACGTAGATCAGGCCGAGCCGGCCGCCGGCGTCCTCGATGGATCCGGCGATGCCGTCGGCGGTCGCCTGATGGTCGAATCGCACCGGGGTGATGCCAAACTGGGGGAGCACGGTCTCGATGAAGTGGTGGGTTCCCCCGTATACGGGTGACGACGCGGCAACGACGTCACCGGGGCGGAGGTGGGCCCACAACGTGGTCGTGATCGCCGCCATGCCACTGCTGAACAGTGCGGCGGTATCCGCCCCATCCCATAGGGCGAGCCGGTCCTCGGCCATCTCCAGGTTGGGGTTGTTGATCCGCGAGTAGATGAGGTCCGGATGCTCGTCGGGGAGCGGCTCGGCGAGCCCGTAGGCAACCTCGAAGCAGCGGGCGCCGACCGCCGCCGAGGGAAACACGAAGGTCGATGTCTGGAAAATCGGCGGAGATGCTGCGCCCTCCGACCACTCGGGCCTGAACCCGTAGGTCATCATCAGGCTCTCCGGATGGAACCCGCTCGGGTCGTCGTCGGTCCACTTCGCCATCACATCCTCCTGGCCGGGAAGGTGGCGCGACTGCAGCCAATGAGAAGAATCTACCGCTGTTCGCTGTTCGCTGTTCGCTGTCCGCTTGAAGAGTTCCGTCTTCCAGTTGCCGGTGTCCAGGAGAAGCCCGCACCCGCTGCCGGCTACCCGGAAGAGAAGACCTCGCCGGATTTCGCCCATCGCTCATCGCCATTCGCCCTTCCGTCCAATGTCCAAGGTCGAAAGTCGAAAGTCCGATTGCG
>MELR01000014.1:13721-26013 GCA_001767695.1 Actinobacteria bacterium RBG_16_68_21 | reverse complement strand
TGCGAATCGCCTCAGCGCAACCGAGCCACGCCCAAGACCTCGGCGGTGATGCCCGCTTCGGTGAGATCCGCGGGCGGCGCACCCTCGCGGATCATCCCGGCGGCGAAGCGGGCCATTGCCGGGGAGGTCTTGATCCCGAACCCGCCCTGGCCGGCCAGCCAGTAGAAGCCGGGGAGATCGGGATCCCAACCGTTGACCGGCCGGTGATCGGCGACAAACGATCGGAGACCAGCCCAGGCGCGATCCACCGACCTGATCGACATGGTGGTCACCGCGGTGATCCGCTCGATCGCTCGCGCCACGTCCACTTCGTCGTGACGGGCATCACCCGGCTCCATCGGGGTCTCATCGGCGGGCGAGGCGAGCACCGCGCTGCCCTCCGGCCGAAAGTACCAGAGCTCGTCGACATCCACCACCATCGGCCAGGTGCGATGCTCAACCGGAGGCCGGAAGGTGAACGCGGTTCGCTTCAACGGCGCGAGTCCGATGGGGCGAGTACCGGCCAGCTCTCCGACCAGGTCACACCACGCTCCGGCAGCGTTGATCACGACGCCGAACTCCCGGGTGCCTCCCGGCGTCGCCACCTTCCAACCGGTGGCGGTGCGATGCAGCCCGGTGACCGGGGAATCGGTGAGGACCGTGCCTCCCCGGGTCCGCAGCCCTCTGAGGTAGCCGGTGTGGAGGGCATGGACATCGATGTCTCCGGCGCCCGGTTCCAGGACCCCGCCGGCGATCACGTTGCCGTCGAGGACCGGGCACATCGCCACGCACTCCGCGGAGGAGACGCCCCGCACCGAGGGGACCATCGATCGGTAGTCCTCCAGCGAGGTCTGCAGTGCAGCGTGCTGCGCGCCGGTGCCGACGAACAACACCGGCCGGGGTCGGAGGATCGAGTTTTCGGCGAAGCCGGCGGGGGGATCGGCGAGGAAGGGCCGGCTGGCCATTGCCAGCTTGCGTACGATCGGGTCTCCGTAGCACTCGGTGAACAACGCCGCCGACCTTCCGGTGGAGTGGTAGCCGCAGATCGGTTCGCGCTCGAATAGGACGACGTCGGCGAAGTCGGCCAGCTCATAGGCAGCGGATGCTCCGGCGATGCCACCCCCGATGACCGCAATCGAGGTCACAGTCCCACGATGTCCTCGGGACGGACCGGGGCGCGGTTGAGATCTCTCCCGGTGGCGTTGCGGATTGCCGCCACCACCGCCGCGGTGGACGAGATCGTCGGCGGCTCGCCGACCCCCTTTGCCCCGAACGGCCCCCAATGGTCCGGCTCTTCGATGAGCACCGCGGTCATATCCGGGGCGTCGAGGAACGTGGGGAGCAAGTAATCGGTGAACGAGGCGTTCTTCATCACTCCCCGATCGATGACGATCTCTTCCATGATCGCCAGACCGACGCCCTGCATGATTCCCCCCTCGATCTGGCCGATCACGGCCTGCGGGTTGAGGACCCTTCCCACGTCCTGGGCGGTATCGACGCGAACCACGTGCACCAGGCCCAGCTCCGGATCGACGTCGACGATTGCCCGATGGGCGGCGACGGCGTACCCGGCGTGGACGTCTCCATTGCCGTGCTCGTCGGGCGGAGTGGTGGGGGGATGGCGGAACCGCTCGAGATGTTCGATCGGTCCGGCGGCGACCAGATCGGCCAGGGTCATCACCAATTGGTCGTCGCGCCAGGCGCCCTCGTCGTCGAGGGACTCGGCGTCGGCGCGGGCGAGTGCCACCGCGGCGACCGCCTCACATGCCCGCAGAGTGGCGCCGCCGGTCATCTGGGTCTGGCGCGATGCCGACGTCGAACCGGCCGACCCGATCTCGCCGGTGTGATCCCACACCACCTCTACGTTGGAGATCCCGGTGGCGGTGCGGGCGATCTGCTGGATCACCGTGACCAGGCCCTGGCCCACTTCGGCAGCGGCCGTGTGGATGCGGATCCCGTCGGCGGTCAACTCGGCGCGGACCTCGGTGAAATCGTCGAACGCCTCGGAGAACGCCAGGTTCTTGATGCCCACCGCGAATCCGACCCCCCGCATCACCGCCGCACGCGATGTGGTGAGCCCGGTCCCTCCGGGAAGCCGGCGGGGATCGTCGCCGGGGGCCTCGTCGGGCAGGGGGAGGGCGCGCAGCGCCTCGATCACCCGACGGGTCGGCAGGCTGCCGACGATGACCTGGCCGGTGGTGGCGATACGGTCCTCGCGGTCGAGGGCGTTGCGCAGCCGCAACTCGACCGGGTCGATCCCGAGGGCGGCGGCGAGGCGATCCATCTGCGCCTCGTAGCCGAAGCAGGACTGCACCGCGCCGAAGCCCCGCATCGCTCCGCACGGGGGATTGTTGGTGCGGGCCGCCGCGGCGTGGACCGTGACCGACTCGGAGGCATAGGGGCCGACGGCGAAGTAGGCGGCGTTGGCCAGCACCGCCGGGCTGGTCGAGGCGAAGGCTCCGCCGTCGAGCAGGATGCGCGCCTCGACACGGCGGAGGATCCCGTCGCGGTCGGCCTCGTGACGGAACCACATGCGCGCCGGGTGGCGGTGGACGTGGCCGACGAACGACTCGGCCCGGTCGTAGACCATCTTCACGGGACGCCCGGTGCGCAGCGCGAGCAGACACAGGTGGATCTGCAGGCTGATGTCCTCCCGGGCGCCGAACGCCCCGCCGATCCCGGCCAGATGAAGCCGCAGCTGCTCGGGAGGCAATCCCAGAGAAGCCACCACCTGCTCGTGATCGACGTGGAGCCACTGGGTGGACACGTGGAGATCGACGCCTCCGCTGCCGTCGGGGATGGCCAGGCCCGACTCGGTGCCGAGCTGCGCCTGATCCTGCATCCCCACCTCGTAGTAGCCCTCGACCACCACTTCGCCGCGGGCGTCGGGATCGCCGCGGGTGATATCGAGCACCCGGAAGGTCTCTCCCAACTCCTCGGCCCGCTCGGGGTCGGTGAGCGGGTCGAGCGGTTCGTAGTGGACGACGACCGCCGTCGCGGCGATGCGGGCAGTTTCCCGGTCGTCGGCGGCGACCACCGCCACCGGTTCGCCCCAGAACCGGACCTCGCCGTCGGCGAGCACCGGTTGATCGGGCTCGATCAGGCCGAACAGCCCGCGACCCCCCACGTCCGCGATGGTGAGGGCCGCCGCCACTCCCCGGATCGCCAGTGCCGGGGCGACGTCGATGGAGACGATGCGCGCCCGGGCGTGGGGGCTGCGCACCGTGGACCCCCAGAGCATTCCGTCCACTTCGAGGTCCGACGAATAGGCGAACTCACCGCGAACCTTGGGGATGCCGTCGGGGCGGATCGGCGACGTTCCCACGCCCCCGGCGACGACGGTGGGAGTCTTGGTGATCGTCATGACTCGGCCGCCAGGGGCTCCAGCGCCCGGACGATGGCGCCGTAGCCGGTACAGCGGCAGATGTTGCCTGCCAGCGCCTCCCGGATATCGGTCTCCGTGGGGGAAGGGGTGGTGGCGAGCAGGTGAGACGCGGCGACGACGATTCCCGGGGTGCAGAACCCGCACTGCACTCCTCCGGCATTCACCATCGCCTCCTGGACCCGGTGGAGTGTCTCGCCGTCGGCGATGCCCTCGACGGTGGTCACTGCCGCGCCGTCGGCGTCGACTGCCATGACCAGGCAAGAGCACACGAGCCGGCCGTCGAGGAGCACCGAGCAGGATCCACACTCGCCCTGCTCGCAGGCGTTCTTCGAACCGAACAGGCCGAGGCGGTCCCGCAGTGTGGTGAGCAGGCTCTCCGGTCCCATGGGGTCGACGACGTGGGGGACGCCGTTGATGGTGAGGCGGATCATCACAGCACCCTCTCGAGCAGGCGGCGGGCGAGGACGCCGGAAGCGTGACGGCGGTAGGCGGCCGTGGAGCGATGGTCGTTGATCGGAGACACCTCGGCGGAGACGAGACGGGCGAACTCGTCGAGCGCCGCCGACGATGGCCTGCGCTCCGTCGAAATCATCGTCTCGGCGGCCCGGGGGCGCACCGTTGTGGGCCCCACCGAACCGAGAGCCACCCGGGTTGTGCCGTCATCCCAGCGGAGGACGCAGCACGACACGATGGCGATCACCATCGCAGTGCGGGTGCCGATCTTGGCGAAGGCTTGACGATCGGGGATCGCCTCGGGGAGCCTGGCTCCGACGATCAGCTCACCTGGCTGCAGGGCGGTGCGTTTGGGGCCGGTGATGAACTCGTCCCACCGCAGGGCGCGCTCAGCCGCCTGGGAGCGCAGCAGCACCTCGGCGTCGAGCGCCGCCAGGAAGGGGAGGGAATCACCGGCCGGGCTGGCGGTGCCGAGGTTGCCGCCGATGGTGCCGGCGCTGCGGATCTGCGGCGATCCCACCGTGCGGGCGGCCTGGGCGAGTGCGGCGAAAGGGCCCCGTTCCAGCCGGGAGTAGGTGACACCGGCGCCGATGAACCGGCCGTCCCACTCCTGAAGCTCCGGCACCCGCCGGATACCGATGACCACCGCAGGCCGCAGCGCCTGATAGGCGACCGCCACCATGAGGTCGGTGCCCCCGGCGAGGATCGTCGCCTCGGGATGGGCGGCGGTGGCGGCGAGCGCCTCATCGAGGTGGCGAGGGAGGAGGGTTTCCATGACTGTGCCGAGCAGGTTACGGGACGGAGTGAGCCTTGCGGTGCCGGGGAGCGATTGGCGATTGGCAATTCGGCAGACGCCGGGTGATGGGCAATGAGCGAAACCTGGTGGGCGGCTGCTGTTGCGGGCAGCGGGTGGCGGGCAGCGGCTGAAGAGGGTATGGGCAGACCCGGCCAAGCGCTTCTTGCCGACGACGGGTGACGGGCGACGACTCCTACCGCCGCAGTCTGGCCGCCACCCGGTTGTGCTCCGCGATCAACGATGGCTCGTCAATGGTGACGTGGCGGCCATCCTTGATCACCAGGCGGCCGCCGACGTACACCTCCTCCGCCGGGGTGGGGGAGCACAGCAAGACCGCCGCCACCGGATCGTGGAGGGCTCCCGAGTACTCGATGCGCCCCAGGTCGAGCGTGAAGAAGTCGGCCATCCGACCGGTTTCCAGAGCGCCGATGTCATCGCGTCCCAGCACCGCCGCTCCGCCGAGGGTCGCCAGTTCGAGGGCGCCGCGCACCGACATCTGTGCTCCCTCCCCGATCCCGGGAGCAACCGCCAGTCGGTTGAGGAGCAGTGCCTGGCGCGCCTCGGCGAGGAAGTTCCCAGAGTCGTTGCTGGCAGATCCATCGACGCCGAGGCCGACGGGGACGCCGGCCGCCAGGTACGCCCCGACCGGGGCGATCCCCGAGGCGAGCCGCATGTTGGAGGTGGGACAGTGGGCGACTCCGGTGCCGGCCGACGCCATCCGGGAGATCTCGGCGGGGCTCACGAACACGCCGTGGGCGAACCACACGTCGCTGCCCATCCAGTCGAGACTCGCCGCGTAATCCACCGGGCGCCTGCCGAATTGCTCGAGCGTGAACTCCTCCTCGTCCTTGGTCTCGGCGAGGTGGGTGTGCAGGCGGACGCCGCGCTCCCGGGCGAGCGCCGCCGACTCCCGCATCAGGGGGGCGGTGACGCTGAACGGTGAACAGGGGGCGAGCACGATCCGGGTCGTTGCCCCCGGCGCCGGATCGTGAAAGGCGTCGATCACCCGCGCGCTGTCGGTGAGGATCGCCTCCGCGGTCTCCACGACCGAATCGGGGGGAAGGCCCCCGTCCTTCTCGGAGAGGCTCATCGATCCCCGGGAGGCGTGGAAGCGGATCCCCACCGAGCGGGCCGCCTCGATCTGGTCGTCCACCCGGGAGCCGTTCGGCCAGACGTAGTGATGATCGAAGGCGGTGGTGCATCCCGACCGGGCCAGTTCGAGTAGCCCGAGGGTGGTGGCCACCCGCACCGAGTCGGGATCGAGACGCGCCCAGATCGGGTAGAGGGCGCGCAGCCAATCGAAGAGCGCGGCGTCCTGGGCGCCGGGGACCGCCCGGGTGAGGCTCTGGTAGAGGTGGTGGTGGGTGTTGACCAGGCCGGGGAGGACGAGACGGCCACTGGCGTCGACCACCTCGTCGGCGGTGGCGGGAAGCTCGCCGGTGGGGCCGACCTGCTCGATGACCCCGTCACGGGCGAAGAGCCCGCCACCGGGGATCTCGCGGCGCCCGTCGTCCATGGTGACCAGCACCGTGGCGTTCTTGACGAGGAGGGTGGGCATGAGGGGACGCTACCGCGTCGCACCTGCAGCCCGCTGCCGGCTGCCCGCTCTTGCCGGTAGCCGGTAGCCGGTAGCGGCCGAGCGTAGCGAGGCCTCAGCCGTCGCCGTTCCCCTCCCACAACGCCCGGAACTCCGGGCTGGTCTTCATCAGGTCGTCGAGGCGGCCCACCGCCGCCACCCGACCTTCCGCCATCACCACGATCTGATCGGCGCGTTGCAGGGCGGGGTGGCGGTGAGACACCACCAGGCTGGTGACTTCGGATCGGTCGCGGAACAGCCGCTCCCAGAGGATGCGCTCGGTTTCCACGTCGAGGGCGCTCGACACGTCGTCGAACACCAGCAGGTCGGGCCGGCGGACGAACATCCGCGCCGTCGCCGAACGCTGGATCTGCCCTCCGGAGAGGCGCACCCCCATCGGGCCGACCATGGTGTCGAGGCCCTGGGGCATCTCGGCCACGTCGGGGGTCATCACCGCGGCGGCCACCGCCTCGGCGACATGATCCCCCGGATCGTGGCGGCCCATGAGCAGGTTCTCGAGAAGGCTCATCGAGAACAGCTTGGGAACCTGGGGGGTGTAGGCCGAGCGGGGTGGAATGAAGAACGTGGCCGGGTCGTCGACCACCTCGCCGTTCCACGACACGGTCCCCACCTCCGACCCGACGAGGCCGAGGATCGCCCGGAGCAGGGTCGTCTTCCCCGATCCGACCCGTCCGGTGATCACCGTGAACGAGCCGGCCGGGACGTCGAAGGTGACGTCGTCGATCCCGTCGGAACTCCCCGGGTAGTGGAACGTGAGCCCGCGCACCGACAGCATCTCGAGGGGAGCCAGGTGCGGGGGCACGACGTCGGGCTCGGGCAGCTCTCCGGTGAGATGCAGATCGCGATGGCGAACCAGCTCCGTCGGGTCCACGTCACCCATCAGGGTGACCATCCGGGCAAACGACACCGAGGCCTGCTGGTAACGGGCTATGAAGAGGCCGAGGAAGAACACGGCGTCGGTGACGAAGCCGAGGAAATAGACGAAGAGGGCGAAGTCGCCGACCGTGAAAGTGCCCGCACGCATCGCCGAGGCGGCGATGATCAGGATGATCCCGGTCCCGATGCTGATCGTGTTCCAGAACAGCGACTCGAGGGCCGAGGTGAGCACCTTGTCCTTCACGGCCACGGTCCGGCGGTGGTCGTTGAGGCGGCGGAAGTGGGCGACCATCGACCGCTCGGTTCCGGCGACCTTCACGGCCTGTACCGATCCGAAGGTCTCCCCGAGGGCCTCGGTTATCTTCCCGGTCGCCTCACGCGCCGCCTCGCGGTAGCGCTTGATCCGCTGGCGGGAGACGGCAGCGATCCACACGACGACCACGGTCGGCCCGAACACGGCCAGGGTGAACAGCGCGTTGATCGACACCAGCATCCACACCGCCACCGTGGAGAACAGCACGATCCCGAGCATGTCGACCGTCCACGCGAACGACTCGACGTTCTCGTCGACGTCGTCGCGGAACCGGCTGATGGCATCACCGGGCGACTCCTTCATCGCCTGGGCGCCGGGAAGGTCGAAGATCCTCTCCAGCATGTTGCGGCGGAGGAGGGTGGAGATGCGGAACATCAGATGGGCGTCGTTCCACATCCCGAAGATCATCACGCTGATCCGCCCGATGGCGTAGGCGACGACGAGCGCGATCAGCATCGGGACCGTCGGGGCGTCGGTGCGGTCTCCGGTGGCGGCGTCGAAGAAGGTACGGGTGATGACCGCCGGGATGACCGGCATGAGCCACATCGACGCCCAGATGAGCGCGTTGATCGCGTACCGCCCCTTGCGGAAGCGGATCAGGCCCCATCCCAGGCGGGCGGTGCGTACACGCGGCAAGGTCATGCCAGCAACTCCTCCATTCCGGTGCGCAACAGCGCGGAGAATCGGGACGCCGGGTCGGCGGCGAGCAACTCCCGGGGCCCGAACTCGACGATCCGACCCCGTTCCAGGATGAGGACGTCGTCGGCGCGCTCCACGGTGGCCAGGCGGTGGGCAATGATCACCCCGGTCCGATCGGCGAGCAACCGGCTGACGGCACGCTCGATGAGCATCTCGGTTGCAGGGTCAAGGCGCGACGACGCCTCATCGAGGATCACCAGGCCGGGGTCCTTGAGGAAGATGCGGGCGAAGGCCAGCAGCTGCGCCTGGCCGGCGGAGAGGCCCCCGGAGCCGGACTCCAGCATGGCGTCGAGACCGAGGGGGAGCGACGAGACCCAGTCACCCATGCCCAATTCGAAGAGCACCGACCAGATCCGATCCTCGGGAACGGTGTCGTCGAAGAAGGTCACGTTCTCCCGCACGGTCGCCCGGAACAGCTGGACCTCCTGAGTGACCATGCCGATGCGGGCGCGCCGGTCTGCCCGGTCGACGTCACGCAGGTCGATGCCGCCGATATGCAGGGTCCCGTCCACGGGGTCGTAAAGACGGGTGAGCAGGCGGGCCATCGTCGACTTGCCCGAGCCGGTGCGGCCGAGCACGCCGAGCACCCTGCCCTCGGTGATGTGGAGAGTGAGGTTCTCGAGGACGATCTCCCCATCGGACTGCTCGTCGCGGTAGGAGAAGTCGACCCGGTCGAAGTCCACCGCCAGGGGTCCCGAGGGAAGGAAGGCCTCCCCGGTCTCCGGCAACTGCGTGGTGGCGTTGAACAACTCCTGGACCCGGGCGATCCCGGCCCCGGCCTTCTGCAGGTCCTCCATCTGGGTGCGGATCTGGTCGATCGGGTGACGGATCATGTCCGTGTAGTAGAAGACCAGGTAGACCGACCCGATGGTGACCGCGCCGTCGTGGAGCAACACGGAGCCGAGCCCGAACACCAGGCCGAGCCCGAACACGTACACCGCGATCGACGTGGCCCACAGCAGGGAGAAGCCGAAGCGGCCCCGCACCTCGAGCGGCAGCCACTCGCGGTGGAGCAGGGTGAAGCGATGCATCATGTAGGGGACTGCCCCGTTGGCCTTGATGTCCTCGGTCCCACCCAGCTGCTCGCCGAGGAAGCCGAAGAACGACGCCCGCTTGGCGCGCACCTCCCGCCACCAGGGGATGGCGATGGCCTGCAGCCGGATCATCCCGTACATCGCCAGCGAGGCGAACCCGGTCATCGCCAGGCCGATGATCCAGTGCTCCCGCCACATCAGGGCGACGATCGACAGCACCAGCAGACCGTTGCCGATGATGTGGATCACGAACGCCGAAAAGAAGTTGGAGAGCGTGGTCACGTCGCCGTCGATCCGCTCGATGAGCTCTCCCGGCGTCTTCGTCTTGTGGAACGACATGTCGAGGTCGAGCAGGTGTTCGGCGAGGCGGGCCCGCATCTCGTTGGTGGCGGTCCAGCCCACCTGTTCGGCGAAGTAGGTGGCGGTGACGTTGAGCAGCTGATAGCCCACGGCGAGCACCATGAACCAGACGGCGAGAGTGAGCAGTTCGCCCAGTTCGGCGCCCTGCTGGGCGCGGTCGATGAACCGGCGGATCAACTGGGGGTTGAGCACCTGGAAGGCGATCCCGGTGAACAGCAACACGGCGAGCACGATCACCCGTGCTCGCAGCGGGCGCAGATATCGATTGAGGAGGCGCCAATAGGCGCGGACCGGGATCATGAGGCTCCTGGGTCGAACGGGCGCAGGCGCGCCGAGAGAAGGGGGTCTCGAAGTGGCGCCCGCCGACCGGTGGGCCGCGTGTCAGAGTTTCCGAACGCGCCTGGTCAACGGGCGGTGGTCGGGTTCCTCATCATCGCGGGCCTCCTGTGCAGTCCGTCAGATCCTGCGGAGAGGCACTTTCGCAGACAGGCGGAGAAGTGGCAAGTAGGTCTGGTCCACATCGATGCCACCTTGTGCGGGACCTTCGACTTTCGACATTGGATATTCGACAGGCCTGGGCGGCCGAACGTCGAAGGGGAGGGTGGGCAGCCCCTTGCCTGCTGCTGTTGGCGGATGTAGGCGCTCGGTCACTCTTCCGTCGGCCAGACCCCGCCGGGGCGGCGCTTCGTAGACTCGCCGGGTGCCCGAAACGAGGTATGCCCGCAGCGGTGACGTGAACATCGCCTACCAGGTCGTCGGCGACGGTCCTCGGGACCTCGTCTATGTCCCGGGATGGGTATCCAACCTCGATGTGATGTGGGAGGACCCGGCGCTGGCTCGGTGCCTCGAGCGCCTGGCCTCGTTCTCCCGACTGATCGTCTTCGACAAACGCGGCAGCGGGCTCTCCGATGCTGTCTCCGTCGCCGATCTCCCGACGCTCGAGGTGCGCATGGACGACTTGAGGGCGGTGATGGACTCGGTCGGTTCGCAGAGCGCCGTGGTCATGGGTCACTCAGAGGGCGGCAGCATGTCGATGCTGTTCACCGCCACATATCCCGCCCGAGTCGATGCCCTCGTTCTCATGGGCAGCTTCGCGAAACGTATGTGGAGTGAGGATTACCCCTGGGCAACCACCCGGGAGCACCGCCTCGCCGCCGTTGCCGACGTCGAGGCCACATGGGGCGTCTCCGACGAAATGGTCGAGACCCTGGCTCCGAGTCGCGCCGGTGACGAGGCATTTCGGAAATGGCTGCTCCGGTACCTCCGTCTCTCGGCGAGTCCTCGCGCCGCTGCCGGGCTGCTGCGGATGAATTCGGAGATCGACGTCACCGGCATTCTCAGCGCGATCACCGCCCCGACTCTCCTCCTGTATCGCATCGATGATGCCGACGTGAAGGTCGAAGAGGGTCGGTACATCGCCTCGAAGATCCTGGGTTCCAAGTTGGTGGAGCTGCCGGGCGCAGACCACTTCTTCTGGGCCGGGGACACCGACGCAATCATCGACGAGATCGAAGAGTTCGTCACCGGCCAGCGGCCCGGACCCTCGATCCACCGGATGCTCACCACCGTGTTGTTCACCGACATCGTCGACTCGACCCGCCGCGCCGCTGCCCTGGGCGATCGAGCGTGGCGCGACCTGCTCGCCCGGCACGATGCCGCGGTCCGGATCGAGCTCACCAGGTGGAGGGGAACCGAGGTGCACACCACCGGCGATGGGTTTCTGGCCACGTTCGACGGTCCCGCCCGAGCGATTCGGTGTGCGCACGCCATCG
The DNA here is from genome assembly GCA_001767695.1 of Actinobacteria bacterium RBG_16_68_21. Lineage (GTDB taxonomy): Bacteria > Actinomycetota > Acidimicrobiia > Spongiisociales > UBA11373 > RBG-16-68-21. Next base: position 14,749 of record MELR01000014.1, on the reverse strand, counting down.
CTCACGCGGTGAGAGCGCTCGACATCGATGTGCGCTGTGGCGTGCACACCGGCGAAGTGGAGGTCCTCGGAGGCGGCGACATCGCCGGCCTGGCGGTCCACATCGGAGCCCGGGTTGCGGCGTTGGCCGGACCCGGTGAGGTGTTCGCGTCGCGCACAGTTCGGGACCTGGTAGCCGGGTCCGGCCTCGTCTTCACCTCGCGGGGTGTGCACGAACTCAAGGGCGTGCCGGATCCCTGGGAGATCTTCGCGGTCGCGTGATCTCCGCCTCCGGATGCCGGACACCGGGTAACCGGTACCCTCGCGGTGATGCCCGAAACCCTCACCACGCTGATCTCCGAGGAGTTGATCGCCGAACGGGTCGCCGAGCTCGCTGCCGAGATCGACCGCGACTACGCCGACAAGGGTGAGCTGGTGCTCATCGGAGTGCTCAAGGGATCCTTCATGTTCCTCGCCGATCTCGCCCGCCGGTTGCACACCCCGCACCGGGTCGAGTTCATCTCCGTCTCCTCATACGGCGATCGGGTGAGCGAGGATCCCGGAGCGGTCCGGCTCATCCTCGACGTGCGCCACGATATCGGCGGGCGTCACGTCCTCGTCGTCGAGGACATCGTCGACACCGGCCACACCCTGTCGTACCTGGTCCGGCTGCTCAACGCCCGGCTCCCGGCGTCCCTCAAGACCTGCACGCTGCTGCGCAAGCCGGATCGGAGTCAGGTCGACGTGGCGATCGACTACCTGGGGTTCGACATCCCCGACGTCTGGGTGGTCGGCTACGGCCTGGACTTCGCCGAGCGATATCGGACGCTGCCGCGGATCTGCGCGTTGAAGCAGGCGGAGTAGTCTCCCGTCTCCCGTCTCCCGTTTCCCGTTTCCCGGTTCCCGTCTCCCGTCTCCCGTCTCCCGTTTCCCGTTTCCCGTTTCCCGTTTCCCGTCGCCCGTCGCCCGTCGCCCGTAAGACCGCACCGCCGGCTTTCCGCAAGAGGAGGCGGGGTGATCTGGCGGGTAGCGGGTAGCCGGTAGCGGGTG
>MELR01000014.1:4500-13702 GCA_001767695.1 Actinobacteria bacterium RBG_16_68_21 | reverse complement strand
TCTTCCTCCATGGACCCCACCCTTCCGGATCAGCTGATCGCCGCCTACGGGGCGCGGCTCGATGCGGCTCCCGACGCCACCTCGGCCTTCCCCGGGGAGACCGGGGCGCGTCAGCCGGTGCACACCGTCTACGGAGGAGCCCAGATCTTCCGTGCCGACACCGCCCCCCGACTGGGGGAGATCGCCCTGGCCGCGGCCGATCGGTACGCCCCCGATGCGGCCACCCTCGCCGCCGCGGTGGGCCGCGATCCGGGAGATCCGATCGTCGCCGCCTCCTACCCGCGGGTGTTGGAGAAGCTGGGTCGGGAGCCGGTGGAGGACTTCCGCATCGATTTCGAGGACGGCTTCGGAGTCCGCCCCGACTCCGAAGAGGATCGGGCTGCTCTCGAGGCGGCCGACGAGACCTTCGCCGGCATGGAGCAGGGAACGCTGCCACCGTTCATCGGCATCAGGATCAAGCAGCTCAGCCCGGAGCTGCGGCAGCGGGCGCTGCGCACCCTCGACATGTTCGTCACCCGCCTGGTCACCCGCTCGGGCGGGCGGCTCCCCGAGCACTTCCACGTCACGCTACCCAAGGTGGTGTCGATCGAGCAGGCGGCGGTGTTCGGCGAGGCGCTGGGCGTGCTCGAGGACCGGCTCGGGTTGCCAGAAGGGGCGCTCAAGGCGGAGCTGATGATCGAGATCACCCGCTCGATCTTCGACGAAGAAGGACGGGTGAACGTCGCCCGTCTGATGCGGGCGGTGGGACGCCGTGGCGTCGCCGCCCACTTCGGGACCTACGACTACACGGCGTCCTGCCAGATCACCGCGGCTTATCAGGGGATGACCCACCCCTCATGCGACTTCGCCCGGCATGTCATGCAGGTGGCCCTCGCCGGTACCGGGGTGTGGATGTCGGACGGCGCCACCAATGTGATGCCGGTGCCGGTGCACAAGGGAGTCGCGCTGACCGCCGAGCAAGCCGCCGAGAATCTCCGGGCGGTCCATCACGGCTGGCGGATCCACTTCGACGAGATCCGTCACTCGCTCGTCCACGGCTTCTATCAGGGCTGGGATCTGCATCCTTTGCAGCTGGTCACCCGGTACGCCGCGGTGCAGACCTTCTTCCTCGAGAGCATGGATCCCGCCGCCGAGCGACTACGCAACTTCGTCGAGCAGGCCACCCAGGCGACTCTGGTGGGCGACGTGTTCGACGACGCCGCCACCGGCCAGGGACTGCTCAACTTCTTCGCCCGGGCCATCAACAGCGGGGCGATAACCGAGGAGGAGGCGGCTTTTCGCACCGGCGTCACCCCCGAAGAGCTCCGCGCCCGTTCGTTCCTCACGATCCTGGCAAACCGGCGCCGCGGCTGAGGGCGGCATCTGGCCCTTGGACCCTGGCCGCGAGGGCGGGGGCGGGGGAACATCGTGACGTGGGCCTAGGTGTGCCCCCCGCGGTGCGGGTTGCCGTGCTGGCGGGGGCGCTTGTCGCAGTACTGATCGTTCCGGCATCGGCGGTGTTCGCCGCCGCCGACGATTCCTCGCAGCCGACGGCGGTAGACGAGCCGTGGTTCTCGATGAGCGAGGAATCGGGCGCCCGGGTCGTGCTCTGGTTCGCCTACTCGTCCACCTGCCCGCATTGCCAGGAGGCGGCCCCCTGGGTGGCCGGCCTCGACGACCTGGGCTGGGTGGAGACCCGGTGGCTGCAGATGAACGGGGAGGATCAGGCACCGGCGCAGCTGGCGGTGAACCTCGCCGCCTCGATCGGCGGAGAAATCGCCGGCGTCCCCACCTTCATGTACTGCGGGCGGCTCGATGTGGGCTTCGACACCATCGAGACCACCGGCGCCGCGCTGCTCCACAACCTCGAGATCTGCCGGGACGCGGTGCTCGGCAGCGGAGCCGGAGTACCCGGCGGCGCGGTGGCACCGATCGCGGACGTGAATCCGGGTAGCGATCCGGCGATTCCCTCCTCCGGCACCGGTGGGATCGACTCGGTGGCCGATGTTCTGGCGGTCCTGGTGCTGTCGGTGCTGGTGGTGAGCCTGATCGCCGCACCGCTGCTGGCGTGGAGCGACCGGATCCGCCGTGGCCCGCTATCGGTGGTCTTCCTGCTCGGCGTGATCGGCTCCGCCATCGCCGGCTACCTCTTCCATGTCGAGACCACCGGCGCGGCGGCAGTCTGCCCGGTGGGCGACTGCGACCTGGTGCAGCAGAGCTCCTACGCCCGCCTGTTCGGGGTGATCCCGGTTGGTCTCATCGGTCTGATCGGGTTCGGGGTGGTACTGACCGCGCTGGTGGTGGTGCTGCTGGCGAGGCCGGTGATTGCGGATTGGTGTCGGGTGGCCCTCGGAGTCGGCGCCGTCGCCGGGGTGGCGTTCTCCACCTACCTGACCTGCGTGGAGCTGTTCGTGATCCACGCCGTCTGTGCGTGGTGCCTGGGATCGGCGGTCGTCGCCATCGGAGTGCTGTGGACGACGAGCGGCCCGGCCGCCGCAGCCTGGCATCGTCTTCGCTACCCGGAGCCGGGTGTGTCGGTACCGGCTTAGAGTGTCGCGCCTGAGACCTCTCAGTCTCCTCGTGCCCAGGCGACCACCAGGGCGCGTTCCTCTCCGGTCATTCCGGTGAGGTTGGCGAAGGGCATGAACCCGGAGCCGACGAGATCGGCGACGACCGCGGCCCGCGCCGAAAGCTGATCGCGGGTGTCGAAGGTGATCCCCTTCGGTGCCGACGAGAAGCCCGGTTGGGTGGGTTTCGACGAGTGGCAGGGAACGCAGCGAGCCTCGACCACCGACCACACGGGGTCGGTGACTTCCAACGTCGCCGTCCGGGGCGCGGTGACGAAGGCCAGGGCGATCATGGCCACCACCGCACCCGGGAGGATCCACATGTTTCCCCTGCCCTGGCCGCGGAGGTTGAACCAGTGGCGAACCAGCACCCCCACCAGGGAGATCGCCGCGAGCAGCGCCCAGTTCCACTCCGAGCCGAAGGTCGATGGAAAGTGGTTGCTCACCATGATGAACACCACCGGAAGGGTGAGGTAGTTGTTGTGCAGGGACCGGCGGGCGGCGTCTCTGCCCGGCCTGGGGTCGGGGACTTCTCCCCGGGTCATGGCGGCGACGGTCAACCGCTGAGACGGGATGATCACTCGAAAGACGTTGGCGGCCATGATCGTTCCGATGAGGGCACCGGTCTGGATGTAGGCGGCGCGCCCGGTGAGGACCAGGGAGTAGCTCCAGGCGGCGGCGACGGCGAGGGCGAACCCGACGAAGGCGAACCAACCGGGATGATCCACCAGTCCGCTGCGGCACAGGCCGTCGTACAGGAACCAACCGACGGCAAGCGATGCGATGCCGATCGCGGCAAGAGCCCACCGGGACAGGTCGGCTTTGGTCGGATCGACGGAGAGCCCGAGCGGACCCAGGTAGTACACGATGAACAGCAGGCTTAATCCGCTGATCCATGTGGCGTAGGCCTCCCACTTGAACCAGTGCAACTTCGAGGGCATGCGCTGGGGCGCTCCTTCGTAGCGGACCACCCGGTAGAACTCGCCACCGTGCACCGACCACACCTCGCCGTCGACGCCGGACTCCGGGTTTCCCGGGGGGCGAAGGTGGTTGTTCAGCCAGTTGAAGTAGAACGAGGTTCCGATCCAGGCGATGCCCACGATCACATGGATCCAGCGCACGCCGAGGTTCAGCCACTCCTGGAGGTGGAGGTCGAGCACCCTCAGGATCCGCGGTAGGTGGTGTAACCGAAGGGGCTCAACAACAGGGGCACGTGGTGGTGAGCGGCGGCGTCGGCGATGGCGAATACCACCACCACCTCCGGGTAGAAGGCGTCGGGTCCCAGGTAGGCGCCGGTGTCGAAGGTGAGCCGGTAGGTGCCGCCCTCGGTGGGCTCGGCGAGACTGCGCACCCGGCCGTCGTCATCGGTGACCGCCCGGGCCACCTCGATCCACCCATCCCCGGCGGCCAGTTCGAGGCGCACCGCCACCCCGGCGGCCGGGCGGCCCACCGAGGTGTCGAGGGCGTGGGTGCTTATGAGGGCCATGACCCTCCGCTGAACCGGGGACATGTGCAAGAAGGGCGAAGGGCGAAAGGCGAAGGGCGAAATCCTGCCTCCGCTTCTCTTCTTGAAAGCTGGCAGCGGGCAGCGGGATGCGGGCAGCGGACAGCCATTTCCTCTCAGCCTATCCCCAGGAGCTTGCGCAGCCGGAGATCGGTGATCTTCGCCTGCTCGGCGGCGGCAGCGCGGATCTCCGCCTCAGGGTCGTTGCCAAGACGAGTGCGACAGAGATCGAGCATCTCGGCGGCGGTCTTGCCGGTGGCGAACACCACGAAGACATGGCCGAAGCGGTCCTCGTACTCCCGGTTGGCGGCGGCGAGAGCCGCGGCTATCGACCGGTCGGCATCGGCGGATTCGGCCTGCTCGGAGCGTGACCAGCGGGCGAACCGGTTACGCCCTGCCGCCTGCTCGCCGATCCGGGGATGGGCGGCGAACGCCTCCAGCCAGTCCCGCTCCTCGAGGTTCCACCAGGCACGATCCGCGGTGGACGTCACCGCCGCCACGTCGGGGAATGGGCGGGCGGCCACCATGGCATCAGCCCACGCCCTCGCCGCGCAGCATTCCAGAAACCGCTCCCGGGCCTCGTCGGCGGGGGCGGTGTTCAGGCGGGCGAGATCCATGGCTCGGAGCTGCGACCCCATGCCCGGAACCGGGCGACGCCGCCGTCGGGGTGGATGTTGAGGCGCAGATGGGTGAACGGCCCGCCGGCGAGGCCTTCGTAGCGGTGGCGATGGTCGGGGGTGACCGGGATGTTCTCGAGGAGCGCACGCCACTTCGCCAGCCGCAGATTGCCGATGGTGGCCCCAGGGGCGTCGATTCCTTCCACGTCCCACGATCCCGGGGCGTTGCCCTTGAAGTGGGCGGTATCTAGCTCGATCCGGTCCACGGTGCCCCGTCCCGCCAGTCGGATCACCGCCCAGTCGTTGCCCGGGCCGCGACGGCGCTTCGTCTCCCAGCCGTCCCACATGCCCTCCGCCCTTCCCGGGACGAGCATGCGGTTGGGAGACGAGTAATGACGATCGGAGCAGTCGATCGCCCGTGCCCCGTTGTGGATGGCGGCCAGGTCCACGTCGACGGTGCCGTCGAGGAGACCGTCCGGTGGGACCGGATCGCCCAGCAGCCGGAGCCGGGCCACCCCTCCGTCGGGATGGATCACCAACCGGGTGTGGGTGACCGGCGTGGTGCGGTCGAGGTCGATCTCGTTACGGAGGTCGCCGCGCAGCGCCCGGCGGGGGACCAGCACCGTCCATCGCGACGGATCCCTGACCAGCTCGACCATGTCGGTCACTCCGGGGAGGTAGATCCCCTCGACCGATGCGGATTCGGGGAAGTTGCCGGTGAAGTGCGCGGTGTCGATCAACACGGTCCTGACGATGCCGGGAATGCCGAGGCGGATGATCGCCCAGTCGTGGCCGGGCTCCCGGCGGCGGCGGGTCTCCCAGCCGTCCATCCACTTCCCCCGGGCGGTGAACTTGGCCGGGTTCCAAATGGGATCGGCGTCGGCGATCAGGTTCTCCTTGGGCGCGAAGAACTCGTCGTTGGCGGCGAGCACCTTGCCGCCGTGGCGGTCGGAGGCGAGGTCTACGAGCAAATCGGTGGGGTGGTCGGTCATCTGCGTGCCACCAGTGTGCCGGGACCGGCGCCGCCACGCACGATGGTTCGGGCCACCCGGCCCCGGAGCCGCCTCCCGGCGTAGGGGCTGGTCGGGTGTCGCTGCCGCAACTCGGCGGGATCGACGACGAAGGTGGCCTCGGGATCCCACACCACGAGATCGGCACTCGCCCCGGGGGCCACCGTCGCCCGCCGACCGATCAGCGCGGCGGGTCCCGAGCACAGCCACGAGGCGATGTCGGGGATGCCGAACCCGCGCTCCGCCGCCGCGGTCCACACCACGGGGAGGCGCAACTCCAGCGAAGCGATCCCACCCCACGCCCGGCCGAATCCGCCAGACTTGAGCGCCGGCTGGCACGGGGAATGGTCGCTGACCACCATGTCGATCACACCGGAAGCGAGGCCCTCCCAGAGCATCTCCCGGTTGGTGGCCTCTCGGATCGGGGGAGCGCACTTGAAGTCGAAACGACCCGGGGGTACCTCCTCGGCGCACAAGGCCAGGTAGTGGGGGCAGGTCTCGACGGTGATCGGTAGGCCGGCGACGCGCGCCGCGGCCAGGGCGGGCAGTGCCGCCGCCGCGGAGAGATGAAGCACATGGGCGGCGGCGCCGGTCCGGCCCACGGCGGCGATCAGGGCGGCGATGGCCTCGGTCTCGGCTTGGGGCGGTCGTGATGCCAGGTACGTCGGGTAGTCGGCGTCGGAGTCCACCAGCTCGGTGATCCGGCCGGGGGCTTCGGCATGGACCAGCAGAGGGAGGCCGACGGCGGCGGTGGCCTCGAGAACGGCGTCGAGGGACTCCATGGCAATGCAAGGGAACTCGTCCACCCCCGATGGGGCGAGAAACACCTTGAAGCCGAACACTCCGGCGGCGGCGAGGGAGGCGACTTCCTCGACACTTCCGGGAACGATCCCGCCCCAGAAGCCGATGTCGACCGCAGGAGCGGATCGAGCCGCATCCTGTTTGAGCCGCAGGGCGGAGACGGTCGTAGTCGGGGGGATCGAGTTGAGCGGCATGTCGACGATGAGGGCCACCCCGCCTGCCGCGGCGGCTGCCGTTGCGGTGGCAAACCCCTCCCAATCGGTGCGCCCCGGCTCGTTGACGTGCACGTGGGTATCGACCAGTGCAGGCATGACCACCAGGTCGCCCACATCCTCGGCTGCGGGCAGCCGGGTCCCGGGCAGCACGTCGGCGATCGTGCCGTCGGCGATGACGACCGTGGCCGGCTGCAGAGCCCCCTCGAGCAGCACCCGGCTGCTGGCGATCGCCGTCCGCTCAGCCACCGATGTCCTCGTTCCCCGAGTCGGGTGTGCTCCGTAGGCGCATTCCGGGCGGATCAGACCGGGGAGCGGTATGCCGTGGTGTCCTCGCCTGCCTCGTCCTGGGCGCGTCGCACCACGTCCAGGTACTTGGAGCTACCCAGCAGCTGCCGGTCGAGAAGCGCGGCGAGGTGTTCCACGGTGTAGGCGGTGGCGCCCTCGAGGTGGGCGTCGATGTCGGCTGCCTCCTTCACGAAGGACAGGCGCGTCCAGTAGGAGTTGACAACGACCGTGAGGAACGACTGCACCACGCTGTTGCGCTCGAGTGCGGCCAGCGGCCTCATGTAGAGCAGCAGGGCGAAGAGGATTATCGCCATGACCGCCACGGTTGCCACCACCCCGGCGCGCGCCCAGTCGTAGCCCGACTCCGGCACGTCGATCGCGATCCGCACCGCGGCGATCAACGCCCCCAGCGCGATGAGGAAGATCACGAGGAACAGCCACTTGACGGTGGCGAAGGCAAAACGCTGACTCCGCGCCGCCTTGAGGAAGTCGTTGCGGTTGTTGCGGAGCATCTCCGCGGCCAGCGAATCGATACCGCCGCTTCCGTCCCATGGGGAGGCGGGCGCCTCGGAGGCGGCATCGGCGACGTCTGTCGGCGTGGCGTCGTTCTTGGCCATGAGGGGGAATCTAGTGGTCGTGGTTCGTAGGTCGTCGGTCGTGGTTCGTGATCAGCAATTGGCAATGGGCGACGTCAGACCTTGGACGTTGGACCTTGGACGGACTGGCGATGGGCGATGAGCGACGAGCAACGCCCGGCCGAACGGTCCTCATGCTGGCAAGGAAGTGTCTTGCTGGCGACGGGCGACGGGCGACGAGCGAATCCCGGCCGAACGGTCCTCATGCTGGCACGGAAGTGTCTTGCGGGCGACGGGCGACGGGCGACGGCGAATACCGGCCAAAGCGTCTCTTGCTGGACGCTGGAAACTGGAAACCGGTAACTACCCCATTGCCGTCCGAACTCGCACGGCCGTCTCCTCCAGTCTCGCGGCGGCTGCGGCGTCGATCGGGGGGAAGGGGACGTCGCCGAGCGAACGGGTGGGGATCAGGTGGACGTGGGCGTGGGCGATCTCGTAGCCGACCACCAGCACCACCACGCGGGCACACCCCGTGGCGGCCTTGAGGGCGGTGGCCACCGTGTGTGCAGCAGCCCACACCGCCTCGTAGTCCTCGGAGGGGAGATCGAACAGGTAGCCGACCTCGCGCTTGGGAACCACCAGCGTGTGCCCCTCCTGACGGGGGTTGATGTCCAAGAAGGCGAAGGTGTGCTCGTCTTCGTAGACTCGATGCGAGGGGATCTCACCCGAGATGATCTTGGTGAACAGCGATGCCATGCCCGGAATCTACGCCTTCATCCCCATCTCGACGCCGAGGCCCAACTCCCCGGCGGCGCGGAGGGCGGCGAACCCTGCGGCGACATCCTGGCTGGCGATCCCCACCGACTTGAAGAAGGTGACGTCCCGCTCGGATGTCCGGCCGACCACCCGTCCGGCGAGGAGGTCTGCGACTGTTCCCGTGGGCGCCACCGCCGCTTGCAGCAGGTCGCCCGCCTCCTCGGCGGCGGCGGCGAGGTCGTCGACGAACACCCGGGCCGCACGGACGACATCAGGGGGTATCTCACACATCTCCGGCGTGAACGCCCCCACCGCGTTGATGTGGGTGCCGGGCTGCACGGCCGACGCGTCGAACAGGGGAATCCGTGAGGGGGTGGCGGCGGTCACGATCTCGGCTGCGGCCACCGCCGCAGAGGCGTCATCGACGGCCCGACCGCCGATCCGCGCGGCGAGGGCAACGGCGTTCTCGGGATGGCGGCTCCAGACGAGCACCTCGTCGATGGGGCGTACCGCCCGCATCGCGGCGATCTGATCGGCGGCCATGGCACCGGCGCCGAGCATTGCCATGGTGCTGGCATCCTCTCGGGCCAGCAAGCGGGTTGCCAGGCCGGCGCCGGCGCCGGTACGGATCGCGGTGAGTGTCGGGCCGTCGACCAGACCGGCGCAGGCGCCGTCGCCATCGAACACCGCGACGATGCCGGAGGGCTTCCCGGGGACGGTGGACACCACCTTGACCCCGGTGGCGTCTCCGACTCGACCGGGCATGAAGAGCGATGCTCCGAGGAGGTTGCGCACCGGCACCTCGCGGTCGTCCCCAAAGGCGGCGATCATCGCCTCGATCGCCACAGGCATGCCGAGGGCGGCACGAGTGGCGGCGGCGTCGAGGTAGAGCA
>MELR01000014.1:4120-4401 GCA_001767695.1 Actinobacteria bacterium RBG_16_68_21 | reverse complement strand
GCTCGTCGTTCGTCGCCCGCAAGAGGTTTCCAGCAAGAGACGCATCGGCCGGGTTCTGCTCATCGCCCATCGCTCATCGCCGCTCTGTGCAAGGTCCAACGTCCCAGGTCTGACCTCGTCCCTCGCCTGTCTGCCATCATCCCCTGGTGGCCACCCCGCTGCTCGACCTCATCTCCTCCGTGCGCGCCGCAGTGCGCGCCGCCTCGGCTCTGTGTCTTGCCGTGGTCGTTCCGGAGCGCCTCGAGAAGCTGGAGAAGGAACCGGTGACCCTCGCCGACTAC
>MELR01000014.1:0-4094 GCA_001767695.1 Actinobacteria bacterium RBG_16_68_21 | reverse complement strand
CGCGACACGTGAATTCCCCGACGATCGGGTGGTCGCCGAGGAAGGATCGGCTCACCTGGTCGCCGCCGCCAGCGGGGACGGCGTCGGCGTCATCGCCGGCCTGGTCACCGACGTGGTGGGGGAGTCGTGCTCCCCCGAGGACGTGGTGCGATGGATCGACCACCAGGGTGGTGACGGGTCCCGCACCTGGGCGGTCGATCCGATCGACGGGACCAAGGGATTCCTGCGCGGCGACCAATTCGCCGTCGCCGTCGGCATCCTCGAAGACGGGGTACCGGTGGCCGGCGTCCTCGGGTGTCCCCGGTTCGAGGTATCGGGCACCACTGGAGTCATGTTGTGGGGTGGCCCGGGAGTCGGCGCCTTCGTCGAGCCACTCGCCGGGGGTGAGTCGCGACCGGTGACGGTATCGACGGTCACCGGCCCGGAGGCGGCCCGGGTGTTGGGCAGTGTCGAGGCGGCCCACGGCGATCCCGCCATCATTCGTGACCTGATCGATCGGGCGGGTCTCGGCGGTGGATGGGTGCGGATCGACAGCCAGGTGAAGTACGCCGCGGTGGCCAGTGGAGCGGCCGAGGTGTACGTCCGGCCGCAGAATCGACCCGAGTGGCGGGAGCGCATCTGGGATCACGCCGCCGGGGCCGCCATTGTCGCCGGAGCGGGCGGCCGGGTGACCGATCTCGACGGAAGGCTTCTCGACTTCACCACCGGGGCGACGTTGGAGCGAAATCGCGGCGTGTTGGTCACCAACGGCTGGGTGCACGACGTGGTGATGAACGCGCTCGGAGGGGAGTGACGAAGGTGGCGCCGATCCCCCCTCCGATCGGCCCCACGTCCTTCCGCGGCTACCGGGGCGACGCCGACCTCGCCGGGATGCTGGCGGTCTACAACGGGGCGCGGCGGGCCGACGGCGTCACCACGCTCGAGACTCTGCAGGGTTTCGAGAACACCTATCGCCACTTGACCAACTGTGATCTCGCCACCGACACGTTGCTTGCCCAACAGGGTGAGCGGATCGTGGGGTATGCCCGGGTGACCTGGTGGGTCGAAGAGGCCACCCGGGACCGCGTGCTGCTCAACCTCTATTGGCTGCTCCCCGAGGCGCGGGGGGGAAGCGTGGCTGAGGCGATGCTGGCGTGGGCGGAAACCCGTCTCGCCGAGATCGCCCGGGACATACCTCACGACGGCCGTGAGTTCCTCGTCGCCTATCTCGACGGGGGCGAGGACGAACGGGAGGCGGTGCTCCGCGCCGCCGGCTACGCGCGCACCCAGACGTACGCCGAGATGACCCGCCCGCTCGACCTGCCGATCCCCGATCTGCCGTTGCCCGAGGGCGTCGCCTTGCGGCCGGTCACCTGGGACGACGGTCGCTCCCTCTGGGAGGCGGACCAACGGGCGTTTCGCGATCACGTCGGGTACTCGCCCGGCACGGAAGCCGACTACCAACAATGGCTCGGTTTCGAACACGCCGACCCCGCCCTGTGGAAGGTGGCTTTCGTCGGGGATGCGATCGCCGGCCAGGTGCTCAACTACGTGAACGAACCCGAGAACGCCGCGTTCGGGCGCAAGCGGGGTTGGACCGAGGACATCGCGGTGCAGCGAGAGTGGCGCGGCCGCGGGGTGGCGCGTGCCCTGATCGCCGAGAGCATGCGGATGTTCCGCGACATGGGGATGACCGAGGTGGCTCTCGGGGTGCACACCACCAACCCCACCGGGGCCTTCCGGTTGTATGAGGGCCTCGGCTACCGGGTAGTCACCACCAGCTGGGAGCTGCGCAGACTGTTCCCCGGGCCGCCGCCGTCTCCGGCGAAGGACGCGGTGGGGAACTGACCCTGCCGGCGGAGGACCGGCGCGCCGGGTTCGGCCGCGTTACCTTGGCACCTTGGCGGTGGGGCTCCGCCCCCCATCGAGCACCCGGAGGCCGGCATGGACGACATCGAGTTCACCGCGGTTCAGCATCAGACCTGGGCGGAGCTCTATGCCCGTCAGGTTCCCCGGGTGCGGGCCCACGCCTCGGCCCACTACCTGGCCGGATTCGATCTCCTCCAACTCCCTGCCGAGGAGATTCCGACGCTCGCCTTCCTGAACTCCAAGATCCCGCCGGCCACCGGATGGACCGTCGTGCGCACCGACACCCGCTACACCGACAGCGACGAGTGGTACCGGTTCTTCGATCGTCACGAGTTCCTGATCACCAACTACATGCGCCCGTGGGAAGAGCTCGATTGGACCCCAGAGCCTGACATGTTCCATGACATCTTTGGTCACCTGCCGTTCTTCATGCTCCCGTACTACGCCGAACTCCAGGAGATGTTCGCCCCGGCGTATCTGGCGGCGCAGACCGAGGAGGAGAGGGACACCATCAAGCAGCTCGCGTGGTACTCGACGGAGTTCGGGATGATCCGTGAGGACGGCGAGATGAAGGTGTTCGGCACGGGGCTGATGTCCGGCGGCGACGAGTTCGCCAATGCCGCCGAGGGGCGGTTGAACTACCACCCCTTCACGATCGAGAACGTCATGGGCCACGACAAGGTGTTGTACGAGCAGCACCGGGACCTCTACGTGATCGAGTCCATCGACCAGCTCAAGACCGAACTGGCTCGCTACTTCGACCCGATCGTGGAGCGGGCGAGAGCCGGCTGACCGGCAGGCAACCCACCGCCGTCCGGCAGCCTCTAGCCGGAACCGAGGGCGTGGAAGGCGGCGGCGTGTCGCGCCGGGACCCTCGCCTTCAGCCTGGTTCCGTCGGGCCCGTGCTCCTCGGAGATGATCTCCCCGACCCGGTGGAGCAGCGACACCAGGTCGCCGCGCTCGAACGGGATCGTGATGTCGAGGTCGATCCACCGGGGGGCCAGTCGCGTCTCGATCCCCTCGAGCAGCGCATCGATGCCCAGGCCGGTGATGGCCGAGACCGCCACCGATCCGGGATGGAGTGCCAGCAGGCGTTCCACTACCACCGGCGAGGCGACGTCGGCCTTGTTGATCACCAGCAGTTCGGGGAGTTCGTGGGCGCCGATCTCCTGGAGGGTGATGCGGACCGAGGTCAGTTGGCGTTCCGGATCGTCGGCGGAGGCATCGACCACGTGGAGCAGCAGGTCGGTGTCGACCGCCTCCTCGAGGGTCGATTGGAACGCCTCGACCAGGGTATGGGGGAGATCCCGGACGAATCCCACCGTGTCGGAGATCAGAGCCTCGCGACCCGCGGGGAGGGCCAGGCGCCGCACGGTGGCGTCGAGCGTCGAGAAGAGACGGTCCTCGACGAGTACGGCCGCTCCGGTGAGTCGATTGAGCAGAGAGGACTTCCCGGCGTTGGTGTACCCGACCAACGCCGCCGCGGGGATCTCCGAGCGGCGCCGGGCCTTGCGCTGGGTGTGCCGGATCGTCGCCAGCGACTCCAGCTCCTCTTCGAGCTGGGAGATCCGTTTGAGGACGCGTCTCCGGTCGCTCTCCAGTTTCGTCTCGCCGGGGCCGCGGGTGCCGATCCCACCTCCGAGACGGCTGAGCTCGATTCCCTTGCCGCGGAGACGGGGGAGTCGGTAGTGCAGCATCGCCAGTTCGACCTGGGCCCGCCCTGGTCCGCTGGTGGCGTGTTGGGCGAAGATGTCGAGGATCAAGGCGACGCGATCGACCACGTCGGTCTTGAAGATCTCCTGGAGGTTTCGTTGTTGCACCGGCGACAACTCGCCCTCCACCACCACCAGGTCGATGTCGAGGGCCCGGCCGATCGAGGCCAGTTCCTCGGCCTTGCCCTTTCCGATGTAGGTCGCCGGATCAGGACGGGCCCGGCGCTGCACGGCCCGCTCCACGACATCGGAACCGGCGGTGTCGGTGAGGCGCTCGATCTCATCGAGGGAAGCTTCGACCTCGGCGACGGTGCGGCGATCGTCGGCGAGGGCGACGACAAGGGCGCGCTGGCGCCCGACGGCGAGATCGGTCACCGATGCGGTCAGCCGTTGGCGATCGCGTCCCACGTGGCGTTCGGTCATGGGGGCCATGAAAGCAGGCGGTGGGGCTCTCGCCAGCCAAACGGCGACGAACCGCCTCCCTACGCAGCTTCTCCTCCGACACCCGATCCCTCCTCGTTCAAATGAACGAGA
>MELR01000013.1:199592-210782 GCA_001767695.1 Actinobacteria bacterium RBG_16_68_21 | reverse complement strand
GGCTGTTCGCCCGTTAAAGCGGCACGCGAGCTGGGTTTAGAACGTCGTGAGACAGTTCGGTCCCTATCCGTCGCAGGCGCAGGAGGTTTGAGGGGAGCTATCCCTAGTACGAGAGGACCGGGATGGACGTACCGCTGGTGTGCCAGTTGTCCTGCCAAGGGCATGGCTGGTTGGCTACGTACGGCACGGATAAGCGCTGAAGGCATCTAAGTGCGAAGCCGGCCCCAAGATGAGACCTCCCACCGTTCGCGGATAAGACCCCTGAGAGAACATCAGGTAGATAGGCCGGAGGTGTACGCGCAGCAATGCGCTCAGCCGACCGGTACTAATCGGTCGAGGGCTTGAATCGAATTCGAGATGTGCGTGCTCGCTATGGAGTGCTCGGGGTGCCGAGCAGTCAAAGGTTTCCGGTGGTGATTGCGGCGGGGAACCACCCGTTCCCATTCCGAACACGGAAGTTAAGCCCGCCAGCGCTGATGGTACTTGGGGCGTAGGCCCCTGGGAGAGTAGGTCGCCGCCGGATTATTCGAGAAGGGGGCCGTCCCATGGGGGTCGGCCCCCTTCGCGTCACGGGTACGATGGCCCCATGCCGGAAAGATCGACCAGCGGATCGGCGCGCCGGGGACGGCCCCACGGCGCAGCAGATTCCTCGCGAAGGGGATCGGATCGCCGCCGCACCGGATCGTCGGGAGGGGGCGCCCGCCCCCGGGAGGCGGCGACCCCGCCGGCCCGCAAGCCATGGTCGCCGGACGGCGATCTTCCCAAATGGCTTTCCGATGAGCTCGCCCGGGTGACCCCGAAGCAGAATCTGAAGGCGGCCACCGAGATGCTGCAAGCCGCCGCCAAGTCGTTTGCTGCCGGGCGTCACGGGAAGGCGCTGCGCGACGCAGAGCAGGGCAAGGAGTTGTCGCCCCGCGATGCCACGATCCGCGAGCTGATTGGACTCTCCGCGTACCGCCTCGGCCGGTGGGAGCAGGCGCTGCGGGAGCTGAAGACTTTCCGCAGGCTCACCGGGGACACCACCCACATGCCGGTGGAGATGGACGTCCTGCGGGCCCTGGAGCGTCCCAAGGACGTGGAGGCCACCTGGGCGGGCCTGCAGCGCATCGGCGGCGACAAGGCGACCCGCGACGAGGCCAAGGTGGTCTATGGATCGTTCCTGCTGGATCGGGGCGAGGACCGCAGGGCGTGGCAGGTGTCCGGGCCGAAGCGGATGGGGGCGGATCCTCCCGAGAGTGAGCTGCGGGTCTGGTATGTGGCCGCCCGGGCGGCGCAACGACTGGGTGATCTCCCCACGGCCCGGAAGATCTACGAGGCGATCGAGCGCGCCGACGCGGCCTTTCCCGGGCTCGATGAGCTGGATCGCCTCACCGGCTCAGCTCCGTAGCGATAGCCAGCGCTGGATACCGGCCGCCTGCATCGGCCAGTAGGTGGCCCGGTCGTAGGCGGCGATCACCTCTTCGGAGTAGCCGTCGCGGCGATACCCGTCGAGCACCCACCGGCGGAGCGCCTCGTCGAGGTCCCCGCCGGCATCCGCCCCGGCAGCCTCCACCCAGTCGACCCACTGCCACAGACGCTCGGCGGCGACGGCGAGGGAGTTCTGGCAGTCACGATTCGGCCCGAAGTGGGCAAACCCGAGGAACGCCGGGTCGCGTATCGCGATCCGCTCGAGGTGCTCGGTGACGAGGTCGGGATCGAAGTCGGGGGGCGGGGTCACCGGTTGCACCATGTGCCCGTGAGGGAAGGCGATTCCCACGGCGTCGCCCACCAGGCACGCCCCCGTCTCCTCCTCGAAGAAGACCACCTCGTGCTTGGCGTGGCCCGGGGTGTACATCACCTCGACGGATCGTCCACCCCCCAGGGGGATCCGGGTGCCTTCCTCGATGACCAGGAGCCGCTCCGGGGCTATGGGCTGCATCGGCCCCCAGAGCTCATGCATGCCCTGCTCGCCGTAGATGCGGGTCGCCGAACTCCAAAGGCGTTCCGGCGAAGCCAGGTGGCGGGCGCCGGCGGCATGCACCGCGATGGCGGCGCCGGGGAAACGGTCGGCGAAGTGCCCGGCGCCTCCGGCGTGGTCGAGATGGATGTGGGTGACGGCCATCACCGCCACGTCGTCGACGCCTGCCGCGGCCAGCGCGTCGTAGAGGTGGCCGATGGAGCGAGATGGACCGCACTCGATCAGGACCCGGTTGGGGGTGTCGAACAGATAACAGGCGAGTCGGCCGGGCTCGTCGTGCATCATCGCGTCGAGCAGATAGAGATCGTTGCCGAGTGAGGTGACCTCCGTCATGCGCCCACGACGCTAGCGGTCCTCGGCGGGCCCCGGCTCTTACCGAGTTTTCACCCTGACTTGACCGATGTCGAACGTCTCGAGACGATTCTGGCCCCCATGAGGAACGGGGCGAGTGGACTTGCCCGACGGCTTCGCAGACTCGTCCGGGGCGCGGAAGACGACCCGCGGTGGGCGCGTCCGGCGCTCCTGGTCGTGATCGGGGCGACGGTGGCCGCCTATACCTGGGCGCTGAACGCCAGCGGGTACGGGAACGAGTACTACGCGGCGGCGGCCTACTCGGGATCCCAGAGCTGGTCGGCGTGGCTTTTCGGATCGTTCGATTCCGCTTCCTTCATCTCGGTGGACAAGCCGCCGCTGTCGCTGTGGTTGTCGGGGTTGTCCGTGCGGGTGTTCGGGCTGAGCAGCTGGAGCGTCCTGCTGCCTCACGCTCTGGCCGGCGTGGCAACCGTGGTCATCGTCCACCACACGGTGCGTCGCCGCCACGGCCACGGCGCCGCCCTGCTCGCAGGCTCGGCGATGGCCTTCACCCCGGTGGCAGTGGTGATGTTTCGCTACAACAACCCCGACGCGCTGCTCACGCTGTTGATGGTGGCGGCAGTGGCGGTGACCTTGAGCGCGGTGGAGCGCGGCAGCGCATGGCGGCTCGCCGCCGCCGGGGGTCTCGTCGGTTTGGCGTTCCTGACGAAGACCAATCAGGCGCTATTGGTGGTCCCGGGGATCGCCGTGACCTACCTGGCCTTCGCCCCGGTGTCGTGGGCCCGGCGGATCCTCCACGGCGCCGGTGCCGCCTTGTCCGCGGTGATCGCCGCCGGGTGGTGGATCGTGCTCGCCGAGACCTCGGCGGCGGCTCCCTATTACGGCCAAACCACGACGGGTTCGTTCATCGACTACGTGCTGGGCGTCAACGGCCTCGATCGAGTCAGCGGCGGCGGCATCGGAGGGGGACCCGACCCCTTCGGGGGTACCGGCGGTTGGGGGAGGCTGTTCAACTTCGAGGTCGGGGATCAGGTGTCCTGGCTGATCCCGATCGCGATGTGTGGGGCGGCTGCCGCCCTCTGGGGATGGCGAGCGAGCGGGCACCGGCAGCGAGCGTCGTGGGTCATGTGGATCACCGTGTTCGTCACTCACCTGATGGTCTTCAGCCTGGTGAGCGGGGTGTTCCACCCCTACTACTCACTGACGATGGTTCCTGCGATCGCCGCACTCGGGGGCGCCGGCAGCGTCGAGGGGTGGCGGGCGTTTCGCGCTCGGGAGGCGTCGGGGTGGCTACTTCCGGTGGGGATTGTCGGAACCGGGCTGTGGTCCTGGGCACTGCTCGCCCGGGAGTCCGGCTTTGCCTCGGGCCTGGGACCGGCCATCGGCTGGGGCGCAGTCGGTGCGGGCGCGCTGTTGGTGGTGTTCAGGGCCGGAGTGTCCGGGGCGGGACGGCTGGCGCTGGCGGTGGCGATCGCCGTTGCCGTGGCGGGACCGGCGGCGTACGCGTTCGCCTCGATCGGCGCCGACTATTCGGGTGGTGACCCGAAGGCCGGCCCGGGGGAGACCGGAATCCCCGCCGCCCGCGGCGACGGTCACCCAACAGCTGCGGGCGGGGTGAGCGACGCCCCGGTTCCCGTCGGCTACCCCGACGACCGTCCCCCGCAGAGGGTTCCCGGAGGGGACGCTCCCGGCCCGGACGAGATTGGCTCGAGGACACCCCAGGGGCCACCACCGGGGGCCGCTCGCGGAACGGTGGATGACGTTCTGATCGAGTACCTGGAGGCGCAATACGGGGAGGAGACCTGGCTCACGGCGACAGTGGGATCGCAGACCGCAGCCGCGATCATCCTCAGCACTGGGGAAGCGGTGATGGCGATGGGGGGCTTCAGCGGCGGCGATCCGACCCCCGGAAGCGAAGAATTGGCCGGCTATGTGACCAGCGGCGAACTGCGGTTCGTGCTGCTTCCCGCCGGTGGCAGGGTGGATCGGTGGATCGGTGTCGCCGAGGCGATGTGTGCTCCGGTGGACCCTGATCTCTACGGAAACCCCGCGGGCCTGGTTCTCTACGACTGCGCGACCGCTGCGGGCGCCAGCATCTGAGGCAGGCGACGACCGAGTCCGCCAGCCCGGCTCAGGACGTGTCGGGCGCCAACCTGTCACACCCGCACACCAGGGTTGGCTGGGCGCGCGGCATCCGGAAAAGGAACGCCGTATGGATCTCAATTTGGTCGTGGTGTCCGGGCGCTTGGCGGCGCCCCCCGAACTGCGCCAGTTCGAGAGTGGCTCGCGCCTGGCCAGATACCTGGTGACGGTTCGCACCGAAGAGCCGCATCGCCGGGTCGATGTCCTCCCGGTGACCCTGTGGGATCCGCCCGCTGAACTGGTCGATGCCGATCCCGTGCCGGGAACCCGGGTGTGGGTCGCCGGTTCGGTGCAGCGTCGATTCTGGAGCGGGACCGAGGGTCGCCGCAGCCAGATCGAGCTCGTCGCCGACCAGGTGTGTCTGCGCGATGCGGAGCCTGAGGAGGGCTAGCCTCGGGCTTCATGCCCCACTCGATGTACTCCGGAGGGGTGGTGGCGGCGGCGAGGCTCGCCGACGGCCGGCTCCAGGCGGTGGCCGATCCGAGGCGCGGCAGCGCCATCGCCACGGGTGGCGCGCCGTGATCGACGCGACGACCTTCGCTCGGATCGCCGTCGATCCCATCCGCCTGGCGATCCTCGGTCACGCCGCCGTGGGAGTCGTCGATGTGGACGCGATCGCCGGGGCGCTGGCGATCCCCGAGCGCCGAGTGTTCAAGGAGATGGCCGGTCTCGAGGCTGCGGGCCTGCTCGCCGAGGGTAGGTTGGTTCCCGAGGCTCTCCGGGAGATCGCCCGGCTGCTGCCCAAGGGCCCGACGGCTTCGGCCCTCGCCCTGGAAGGGGATTGGACGGATGAGGAAGCGCGGGTGCTGGCCACGTTCTTCAGCGGCACCAGGCTCACCGGGATCCCCGAGAAGCGCGCCAAGCGTCGGGTAGTTCTCGAGCGCCTCGTCCAGGAGTTCGAGCCGGGGATTCGCTACGACGAGCGCGAGGTCAACTTCACGCTGCAACTGTTCCACGCCGACTACGCCGCCTTGCGACGCTATCTGGTCGACGAGGGGCTCATGGCGAGAGAGCACGGCGAGTATTGGCGAACCGGGGGGCGGGTCGAGATCGGCTGACCGCTGGCCGCGACACCGTCGGGCGTCTAGCGTCCGACGCCATGTGCAGAAACATCGTCAGGCTACGGGAGGGCGTCGAGCTCCACGACGCGACAGCGATGGAAGCCGCCGCCCGGCAATACGTGCGGAAGGTGTCCGGCTTCGCCAAGCCGTCGCGGGTCAATGCCGAGGCCTTCGAGGCGGCCGTCGCCACGGTGACCGAAGCCACCAGGCGACTCATGGAAGCGCTCGAGTTGCGCCCCACCTGAGGCAGGCGGGCCTCGGAAGGGATCCGCGCCCCTCCCGAGGAGGTCGAAGGGTGGGTCGAAGGTCGCGTCGAACCCTCGATTCGTAGTCGAAGGCTCCCGGAGAGCGAGGCTCGCCCGGGGGTCGAGGGTTGCTACCCGACGGAATCCCAGTCGGTCACGTCCGCTCCGGCGATCATGGCGAGGATGTCGAGCGCGGCGATCGCCCCGGCGCCGGCGGAGATGATCGCCTGGCTGCGACTGGGGCGCGTCACCCTTCCCGCGGCGTACACCCGGGGGACCGAGGTGCGCTGCTCGGCATCGACCACCGTCCCCCCGGAGTCGTCGGTGGCCACGCCGAGGGAGGCGGCGATCTCTGGATTGCGCCCCTCGGCCAGGATCAGATAGTCGGCGATGTCGGACGCCTCATTGTCGAGGGTGACGACGAACCGGTCCTTTGCCGGGGTGACCGCGGTGACCCCCCGTCCGCTGAGCGCGGCGCCGGCTTGGGCCACCTGGGCGCGCGCTCTCTCTGGAAATCGGAGCCCGGGACGTCGGGGGTCCCGAGGTAGTTGCGGAGCATGGCGTAATGAATCGCCGTCTTGTCGTCACCGTGAACGGCGACCTGGTGCCCCGCCTTGGCGAGGAGAAGGGCGGCGCTCAATCCGGCAGGTCCGTCGCCGACGACGGTGATGCGGGCCATGGGTAGTACCTCCTCGAACGTATCCTGGGGGTCCCGCCAACCGTGGAGCCATGCAGGACATTCCCCGCGACGATGCAGAGTGGCGTACTCGCCTGAACCCCATCCAATACCACGTCCTGCGCGAGGGCGGCACCGAGCCGGCCTTCAGCGGGGCACTCTGGGACCGCCATGACCCCGGGGTGTATCGCTGCGCCGGCTGTGCAGTCGAGCTGTTCCGTTCCGACGACAAGTTCGACAGTGGAAGCGGCTGGCCCTCATTCGTGTCGCCCGCTGAGGTGGCCGCCGTCACCACCCACGAGGATCGCAGCCACGGCATGGTGCGGGCCGAGGTGCGTTGTGCAGCGTGCGGGGGACATCTGGGCCACGTGTTCCCCGATGGCCCAGGGCCCGAAGGGCTGCGCTATTGCATCAACTCCGCGGCCCTGGAGGTGGACGAGGAGTGAGCGACCTCGTGGTCGCCACCGATGGCCGCCGCAAGTGCGGCTGGCCGGTCGGCGATCCTCTCTATGAGTCGTATCACGACGCGGAGTGGGGCATGCCGGTGGAGAGCGACGCCGGCCTTTTCGAGAAGATCGCCCTCGAGGGGTTTCAGGCGGGGCTGGCGTGGATCACCGTGTTGCGCAAGCGGGAGGCATTCCGTTCGGCGTTTTCCGGATTCGCCCCCGAAGTCGTCGCCGGATTCGGGGAGCGGCAGGTGCGCCGGCTCCTGGGCGACGCCGGGATCATCAGACACGAGGGCAAGATCCGTTCTGCCATCGGCAACGCCCGGCGGACGATCGATGTCATCGAAGAACACGGGTCGATGGCCGCCTATTTGTGGCCGTTCGCTCCCCGGCGATGGAAGGCGCCGCGTTCCTTCGCCGACATCACCGCGGTGAGCCCAGGCTCTCAGGCTCTGAGCAAGGATCTCAAGCGACGGGGATGGTCCTTCGTGGGACCGACCACGATGCACGCCTTCATGCAGTCGGTGGGGATGGTCAACGACCACCTGACGGGCTGTCACGTCCGCGGCCGCTGTGAATCTGCCCGGATCGCCGTGGCGCGCCGGCACACGGGGTAGGGGAGTGGCGCCGAGCCGCCGGGTCAGTGCCCGTGGGCGTCGGCGGCGTCGTGATCGTGGTCGGCCGCTTCGGCGATCTGGCGGTGCACCTCGGCCATGTCGACCTTGCGCACTTGGTCGATCAGGTCATCGAGCATGTTGCCGGGCAGGGCTCCCGCCTGGCTGTAGAGGACGACGTTGTCGCGGAACACCATCAGGGTGGGGATGGACCTAACGCTGAAGAACTCGGCGAGCTCCGGCTGGGCCTCGGTGTCCACCTTGCCGAACACGATGTCCGGGTTGGCGGTCGACGCCGCCTCGAAGGTGGGGGCGAACATCCGGCACGGTCCGCACCATTGCGCCCAGAAGTCGACGAGCACCGTGGCGTTGTCGGTGATCGTCGACTCGAAGTTGTCCTTGGTGAGCTCGACCGTTGCCATCACATGCCTCTCTGATTGCCGTTGCCCGCAGATGCCAACCGTACCCTCAGCCGGGCCATTCCGTGATATATTCGTCACAGTGACGAAACCAACCGTCTGCGTCTGGTGCGGGGAGGGCATCGCCGCCGTGGCGTCGGGGCGGCCCCGTCGCTACTGCCGGCGGAGCCACCGGCAGCGGGCCTACGAGGCCCGCCTCGTGGCCGAACGCCTCGGGCTGGGGCGGGGTGAGGTCCTGGTGGAGGCAGCGGCGCTGCGCACCGTCAGGGACCGGCTCCGGGCCGTGTCCGCAGCGGTGCGGACGGTGGAACGGGATCTCCGCCGGGACGACACCACCTACGAGGAGGCCTTCGGGCACCTGTACGCCGCCGCGGTGGGGTTGGTCGGCTTACGGATCGAGCCACGGGCCTGGCTCGACGGCTGACGCCGCCCCGCGGGCGGGATTGTCGGTCCACGACCGCCCGCTCCCGCTGTCCACGTCATGCGCCCATAATCCACGTTATGTCAAGTAAGACTGAAGCGTTCCAGCAGGAGAAACGGGGGGACGCTCACTCCCCCATCTCCAGGACCGGTGAGCGTTGCTCCGTTGGCGACTCGAGTAGGGCAGCGCGGATCACCGCCGGCCGGCCGAAGCGAGCCCGGGCCCTGTCGAGGGCCGCGTCGAGATCGCGGTACTGGACGTGACGGGGCGATCCCGGGGCCACCTCGCCGGGGTACTCCCCCATGGTCAGGGAGAGCTGCAGATGGGGAGCCTGTTGGAGCAATGAGACGGAGATGCCGACGAGGGTGATCCCCCGGGCGGGAGCGCGTTCCCGGATGAGCCCGTCGACCAGTTCGACGGCGCTGCGGAACAGCGGGGTCGTCTCGGCGATGGGCCCGGCAAGGCCGCGGGCCCGGGTGAGGGCCGTCATGTCGTCGAGGCGTACCCGCACCGTTATCCGCCTTCCGGCGAGCTGCTTGCGGCGCAGGCGCGTCCCGATCCGTTCCGATAGGGCCAGCAGGGTGGTGTGGCGTCGGGCCGGCTCGGTGGCATCACCGGCGCTCTGTGCGCCGACGGACCCCGCGCCGGCTCGGGACACCACCTGGCGCGAATCGCGATTGTTGGCGCGAGCCCACAGGTGGGCGCCCCAATGGGGGCCGAACCATCCCGCCACGGTCTGTTCCGGAAGGCTTCTGAGGTCGCCGATGGTGCTCACCCCGTAGCGGGCGAGCCGCTCCTGCCCGACCGGCCCGATTCCCCACACGAAACCCACCGGAAGGGGGTCCACGAACGACTCCTCCTCACCGGGGGGAACGATGATCAGCCCGTCGGGCTTGGCCACCCGGCTGGCGATCTTGGCCAGGTGCTTGGTGGTCGCCCCACCGACGGAGATGGGAAGCCCGACCTCGGCTCTCACCCTTGCCCGGATCTTCTCCGCGATCCGTTCCGGCGTCCCGAAGAGGTGGACGCTGCCGGCGACATCCAGGAACGCCTCGTCGATGGAGATCGGTTCGACCGCGGGGGTGAACCCCTCGAGGATCTCCATCACCTGGCGGCTGGCGGCGACGTAGGCGTCGAAGCGGGCAGGGACCTCGATGAGCCCGGGACAGCGCCGGTGTGCCTCGGCACCGCTCAGCGCCGCTCCCACTCCGAACCGGCGGGCCTCGTAGGTGGCGGCGAGCACTACGCCTCCGCCGACCGCGACCGGCTTGCCCCGCAGCTCGGGGCGATCGCGTACCTCCACCGACGCGTAGAACGCGTCCAGGTCGGCATGGAGGATGGTCGCCGCGCCGCGCACCCCGGCAGTGTCTCATCCGGCAGCGACAGGTTCCCCGGTCGGTAGTCCGGCCGCAGCCGGGCAATCCGTCGATCGGCCCTGGCAACCGGTGGGTGCAAGTGGCTTGGATGTGGCCAGGCAAGGGAGGCGGTGTGGCGGTCTCGAATGGCCCGGCGAAGCTCGACTTGAGGAAGGTCTACAAGGCGCTGTACTCGCCGTCGGCCAAGACGGTCTCGGTGGTGGACGTGCCCGACCTGGCCTTCATCATGCTCGATGGCTCAGTGGAGCCGGGTTCTTCCCCATCGAATTCGGAGGGGTTTCGCCGCGGTATCGAGGCGATGTACGGAATCTCGTACGGGGTCAAGTTCATCTCCAAGCTGCGCGCCGTGGACCCGGTCGATTTCACGGTGATGACCCTGGAGGGCTTGTGGCCTCTCTGGGAGGGTGGGACTCCCCCGGCCGGAGCGCCGATGGACTTCACGCTCTTGATGATGCAGCCGGATCACGTGACCGACGAGATGGTGCGGATGGCGGTGGACCAGGGGGCAGCCAGACATGCCAATCCGCTGCTCGAGCATGTGCGGCTGGAGCGGTGGCGAGAGGGGCTGTGCCTTCAGGTGATGCACGTCGGGCCGTACGCGGACGAGCCACGGACCATGGAGAGACTCGCTTCCTATGCCGCAGAGCACGCTTACCGGAACCGGGGCCGGCATCACGAGATCTACCTGGGAGATCCGCGACGAGCCCGCCCGGAGAACCTGCGCACCATCCTCCGCCAGCCGGTCAGCGCCGCCTGATCGCTGAGTCGGCGCTCCTCGAGCTTTGGAAGCCCCTGCGGCGGCCTTCAGGATGTCTTGAGGCGGCCGGAGAGATGCTGTGCCCGGACAACACGCCAAGGAGGCACAGTCATGGATCGCAAGACCGTTCTCGCCGCGGCGGGGGCCCTGGTGCTCACCGTCGTCGGGGGCATCAGTGCCCTCGCCGTCGCCTTCGACAACCCCGCCGAGGCCACCGCCACCTCGGACACCGCCACCGAGTCCACCGTCGTGATCACCGAGTACGTCGACCAGGCGGGCAATCCGCTCTCCGGCCCGGAAGCCCTCACGGCGCAATCGCCCCCCACCGTGGTGGTCCCGGTGCAGCATCCCGCCGACGAGATCGTGGTGTTCGGGGGCTCGAGCGAGGCAACCGCCACCGCCGCCGGCTTCACCGGGGAGACTCCGGAAGCCATCGTGGCTGCCCCTGCCTCCTCATCGGGGGCCGATGACGACCAGTACGAGGACGACGACCAGTACGAGGACGACGACCAGTACGAGGACGACGACCAGTACGAGGACGACGACCAGTACGAGGGCGGTGGCGATGGAGACGACTGATCGCCAAGCGCGCCTGGCGGCACTGGCCGCCCGGGGGTCTGGCTCTCCGGCCACCGCCGGGGTTCCGGGAGATGCCGAGGCGGTGCCGGGCGCAGCCCCTTCCCCCTTCCCGACTCCCCCGGCAAGGCGCGGTGGCCCCCGCAGGACGCCGGCGCTGGCGAGTCGGGTCCTCGTGGCGGGGCTGA
>MELR01000013.1:197966-199571 GCA_001767695.1 Actinobacteria bacterium RBG_16_68_21 | reverse complement strand
GTGGCCGCCATCGGTGCGGCCGCGGCGTCCCCCGGGGTGGAGGCCGTTCCCCCGACGACCGTGATCCACCGGATCGTGGTGGTGGCGGCTCCCCCTCCCCCGCAGCCGGATCTGGTTCTCCAGGCCGTTCCTGCCGGCCGTAGGGTCACCGTGGTCACCATTCCCCCGCCGCAGCCCGTCGTGACGAGGCCGGCAGCGCCTCAGGTGAGGCCTGGTGGAGCCACTCAGTCGGCGCCGGTGGTTGCCACCACCAGCGGCAGCGGGCACCAGAAGCCGTAGATGATCGTGCACACCATCGGTTCGGGCGTGACCAGGATCGAGTTCCCGACGATGGGCTCCGAGGCCCACGTCCTGGTGGTCGGAGATGCCCGACTTGCGGAGACGGCCAGTGACCGCATCGCCGACCTGGAGGCCAAGTGGAGCCGGTTCCGGCCGTCGAGCGAGCTGTCCCGGCTCAACGAGAGCGGATCGGGGATCGTGTCGGCCGACACGATCCTGCTCGTCGGCCGCGCCGTGGCCGGCTGGGAGGTGAGCGGCGGGCGTTTCGATCCGACCGTGTGCGACGCCCTGGTCGCTCACGGATACGACCGTCCGTTTGCCGCGGTCGGCGACCGCGCCGCCCCGGTCGAGGCCGTCCCCAGCCCGGGCTGCGCCGGGATCGTCATCGAGACGGGCCTCGGGCTCGTTGTCCTTCCCCGGGGGGTCCATCTCGATCCGGGCGGGATCGGCAAGGGCCTGGCCGCCGACCTGGTGGTCGCCGAGCTCATGGCGGCGGGAGCGCACGGGGCGATGGTGAGCATCGGCGGGGACCTGCGCGTCGCCGGACAACCTCCCGAGGGAAGCTCATGGTCGTTTGCCATCGACGAGCCGGCCGCCGGAGGGTTCTTCGGCATCGTCTCCCTGTCGGGGGGAGCGGTGGCGACCAGCACGACCCGGAGGCAGCGGTGGGTTGCGGGAGGCCAGGAGGTGCACCACCTGATCGATCCGCGCCGCGGGCGCCCCCATCACGGAGGGCCGGTGCTGGTCACGGTGGTCGCCGCTGAGGGTTGGTGGGCCGAGGTGGCCACCAAGGATCTGATGGCGCGTGAGCCGGGCGAGGCCCCCTTGGCCGAGACGGCGGCGCTCATCGTGGCCGCAGACGGCGCCGTTCATCTCGTTGGCGGAATGGAGGATTACCTGTCATGAACCGCCAGATCTGGTGGTACACGGCCAGGGCGTCGGGAATCGTCGCCCTGGCCATCCTCACCGCCTCGGTCATTTGGGGTCTGCTGTACTCGACCCGGATCCTAAACGGGCGCCCCACTGCGAAGTGGCTGCTCGACCTGCACCGTTTCCTCGGCGGCCTGGCGGTCGGCTTCACTGCGGTGCATCTGGTCGGATTGGCGGCCGACTCGTATGTGCATTTCGGATGGTCGGAGCTGTTCGTCCCCATGGCGTCGGCGTGGCAGCCCGGGCCCGTCGCCTGGGGGATCGTCGGTCTCTACCTGCTCGTGGCGGTGGAGGGCACCTCGTTGCTGATGAAGCACCTGCCCCGGAAGCTGTGGCGTTTCGTCCACTTCGGGAGCTACGCCTTGTTCTGGATGGCGATCGTCCACGGAGCGATGG
>MELR01000013.1:193405-197944 GCA_001767695.1 Actinobacteria bacterium RBG_16_68_21 | reverse complement strand
CCACCCCGTCTACCTGGCAGCAACCGCCACCGCCGTGGCGCTCGTGGTGTTCCTCAGCGGATATCGCGTGTTGACCTCCCGCCGGGTGCGCACCGCGACGCGGGCATCGGCGGAAACCGTCACCCGGATCCGGGCGGCCGCCTGAGGATCCCGCCGATGGCAGGTAGCCTGGACGGTGACCACCAAGATCTCCCGGTTCCCCAAGGAGCGACCCGTGAAGCGTCCCCTCATCATTGCTTTCCTACTGGCCGTGATCGCCACCGCCTGCGGAGACGACAGCACGGCGACGACCGCGACGTCCCTCGCCACCACGACGACGGCGGCGGCCACGACCACCGCGGCGGCGACGACCACGGCCGCCGCCGGCACAACCGCCGGGACGACGACGACCGCTGCCCCTCCGACGACGGGGTCGGCCACGACCACCCCGGCTTACGTCATCGATCAAACCGCCTTCTTCCCCGGAGTCTTCGGAGGCGCAGGTGATCCGCACGGCTCGGGCTGCATCGTCGGCACCGATGCTCTTTCCGACGGCGTGTGGTTCGGCTTCGCCACCGCGGTGGCTTCTGGGACGATCACCTTCGACCTGGCCTGCTTCTTCACCGGCGACGCCGCGGTCGCCGCGGCCGGAGCCGACGGCGAGGAGGCGTTCGACTTCTACATCAGGAACCAGAACCCGAAGCTGTACACGGTGCCGATCGCTCCGGACGCCGAAGTCTTCTTCATCGACGGGATGACCATCGAGCTCACCGAGATACCGGTGAGCGCCTGGCCCTCGAACGAGTCGTACCTGCGATGCCCGGATCAGTACTGCGGGGTGTGGCTGTACGTCAACGACGCCGTGGCGACGGGAGTCGTCGAGCAGTACCTCCCCTGAGGCCGGAGAGGCCCAGATCAGTTGAGGCGGGGGTCGTCGGGGAAGCTGGTGTAGAACCGGGTGTTGTCGGTCTGCCGGGCGAGCACGCGGCGGCGGAGGCCGGCGGGGTCGGGATCGAACGGATCATCGCGGGTGGCCGGTACCACCAGCCAATCACCGGCGATCACCTCCGCCTCGAGCTGGGCAGCGTCCCACCCGGCGTAACCGGCGAACACCCGGGCGCGCGCGATCGAGGCGTCGGCGGGGACCGATGACACATCGATGATCCCGGCATCCCCGACGACCGCGGTCCATTCAGCGACGTCTCCTGCGGTGGTGGCGATCGCGATGGCCACCTCCACCTGCATCGGACCGCCCACAAACACCACCGCCGGTGGGGCCACCCTCCCACTCCACTCCGGCAGGTGCTCGGCGACCGGGAGCTCGGTAGGGCGGTTGAGCACGACCCCCAGGGCTCCTTCCTGCTCGTGGGCGCACACCAGGACCACCGTGCCGGCGAAGTTGGCGTCCCGCATCGTCGGCGAGGCCACGAGAAGGCTTCCCAGCAAGGACATTGCACCGATGCTGGCACGCCGGCAACGATCGCGGTAGAAGGGCAACTGAGACGGAGTAGCTCACTCCCCGGCGAACGCCCTGGCCTGCTCGATCCAATCGTCGTCGACGATGCGGCCCGGGTAGACCGGAAGCCCGGCGCCGACTCTGGCGACATCCGCATCGGTGAAGGCTGCGATCTCGGCAAACGTGGTGATTCCCAGGCCGTGGAGGATGGCGGCGATCTTGGGCCCGATCCCCCTGATCCTGGTGAGGTCGTCGGGCCCCCGGGGCGGTGCGGGCCGGGCGGTGAGGGCGGCGAGGCGGTTTTCCTTCTCAACCGTCACCCGGTGGAGGTGGTCGATGCGCGCCTGCAGGGGAGCGATCGCGGCGGCGACGGCGGTCTCGACCTTCTCTCGCAGCATGCGATCCCACTCGGCGTACTTGCTGGGGCGCTGTTCGATGAGGGCGGATCGTTGCGCGGTTCGCTCGGCGCGAGTGCGTTCGGCCTCGAGAGCTCCGCGAAGCCTCTCGACCTCGACGGCGAGGACGTCGCCGGTGAGTCGTTCCTCGAGTTCGACGATCCGGGCCCGTGCCGAGAGAAGCTCCCGCTCGAGGCCGGCATATCGCTCCAAGGACGCGGCGGCCTCGCGATGGGCGGCGCGCAACTCCGCAGCGGACCGCTCCATCCGCACCACCTCTCCAAGCGCGGCATCTCGTGCCTCGGCCGTGTCCTTGAGTTCTTCTTCGAGCACGACGATCCGGCGGTCGCGCACCTCGACGTCCACATAGAGCCTCTCCATCGAGGCGATCTTGTCGTTGAGCCGCCGGAGCTCGGCATTGCGGGCGGCTCCCAGCGCGGCGAGGCGCTGGGAGAGGTCGGCGATGACGGCGTCTCGGGCGGTGAGCACCGCCGCTCCCCGGTCCCCGGCACGAGCCGATCGCTCCAACTCGGAGATGCGCGCCCCGGAAGCTGCCAGCCGGCGATCGGCCTCCTGGCGGGCGTCCTCGGCGGCAGCACGCAGCCGCTCTACTTCCTGGCGGCTCGATCCCAGGTCGCCGCGCAGTGCACCCGCGGCGCGTTCGGCAGCGGCGACCCGGGCGCGCAGATCGGCGGCGGCGCTCATGGCGCTGCGGCGCTGTTCCTCTGCCTCCCCGGCCGCGGCCTGGGCCTCCGCCAGGGCGGCCCGGAGCCGGGCCGTTTCGGCGCGATGGGAGGCGAGCTCGTCCAGGTCAGGAGGCACGGCAGGGGGCGCCGCCGCCGCGGAGAGCTCGGCCTCGAGTTGGGCGATCCGAGCGGGCAGGGTCGTGTCAGCCAGCCGGCGCCGGAGCTCCTCTACTTCGGCAGCCAGCTCGGCCTGCGCGGGCGCGAGATCGGGAACGCCGCGCTCGGCAACGGCGAGCCGATGGCGGAGATCACGCGCTTCGGCGGCGTGGGCGGCCACCGATCGCCGGGTCTCACCCAACTCGACCTGCAGAGCCGCCATCACCTCCTCCGAGTCGACGATTGCCTGGTCGGACGCGCTGCGGGCGAGTTCGGTCTCCACCTGAGCGAGGCGGGTGGAGGTGTCATCGAGATCCCTGCGGGCCCCAGCGAGCTCTGCAGCGGTGGTCCGCAGGTCGTCGCGGAGGGCATCGATCGTGGATTCGAGGGTGGCGGCCTCCCGCCCGGCGGCCTCGAGGGCTGCCGCGGAATCGGCGAGGGCCAGGCGGTTGCTCTCGGCCGCAGCGGCGAGGACACGGGCAGACCACGCCGCCTCCCGCTCACCGAGCGCCAGGGAATCCACGCGCGAGGTCGCCAGGTCGAGGCGCGACGCCAGCTCGGCGGCCCGGTCTTGGGCGGCCCGGCGTCGCGAGCGATTGCGGCGGGTCATGACACCGGCCACGAGCCACGAAACGAGGACGGCTGCCGCGGCCGAGATCGCCAGGATGCGCTCCACGGGCGCAGTGTACGGACCGGACCCCGCCCGCGATGAGGGAGTAGTTTCCCTGGGATGCAGGTGAGGCGGGCGAGCCGGGCCGATTTGGCGGAAATCTCGCGGGTGGCCGACGCCGCCTACTGGGACAGCTACCAGGGGCTGCTCAAGCCCGACACGATCGCCCGGCTGCTCGCCCGGGACTACTCCCCCTCGTCGCTGGGGCGACGACTACTCAAAGGGGGCGTGCTGGTGGTGACCGCCGGCGATCGGCTGGTCGGGTTCGCCGACGTCGCCAGGGAGGACGGCCTGATCCGCCTCACCGCCATCTCGACCGAGCCCAGCCGGCGGAGGGTGGGGGTGGGTGCGGCTCTGGTGTCGGCGGTACGCGAGCTCGACGGGGAGCTTCCGGTGTGTGCCGACGTGGTGTTGGGGAACCTCGACGGAGAGGAGTTCTACGAGGCGCTCGGTTTCGCCCCGGGCGAGGTGATCAACGGGACGTGGTTCGGAGAAGACGTCGTGGAGCGACGCTGGTGGTTGGCTCCTGCATGAGGTCTAGCCTGCCGACTCGATGAAGGATCTGCAGTCCCTTCCCAAGGTCGTCCTCCACGATCACCTCGACGGCGGGCTCCGCCCCGGGACCATCCTCGATCTGGCGCAATCCATCGGCTACCAAGGGCTTCCCGCCGCCGACGAGGAGTCGCTATCCCGATGGTTCTACCAGGGGGAGGCGAGATCCCTGGAGGCCTACCTCGGGGCCTTCGGCCACACCGCCGGTGTGATGCAGACCCCAGAGGCGATGCACCGAGCTGCTTTCGAGGCGCTCGCCGATCACGCCGCCTCGGGAGTCGTCTATGCAGAGTTGCGGTTCGCGCCGAGTCTGCACACGAAGCTGGGGATGCGGATGGACGAAGCCATTGCCGGGGTGCTCGCCGGCCTCGAAGACGGCGCCGAGGCGTTCGGGGTGTCGTCTGGCCTGATCGTCGACGCTCTGCGCCACAACGACGACTCGGTGGAGGTGGCGCAGGTCGCCGCCGGTTTCGCCGGCCGGGGGGTGGTGGCATTCGATCTCGCCGGGCCGGAGGCAGGGTTTCCGCCTTCTGGTTTCGCCGAGGCGTGCGCCCTGGCCGCGAGCGGGGGTCTCCATCTCACCATCCACGCCGGTGAGGGCGCCGGGGTCACCAGCATCGCCGAGGCGCTCGAGGTGGGCGCCGA
>MELR01000013.1:180674-193352 GCA_001767695.1 Actinobacteria bacterium RBG_16_68_21 | reverse complement strand
GGGTGGCATCCCTGGGGCCGGTGGCGACCCGGGTCTTCGAACAACGGATTCCCCTCGAGATCTGTCCGACATCCAACCTCCACACCGGGATGTATCCGTCGGCCGCAGCACATCCCCTGGGGGCGCTGCACCGGGCGGGCTTCGCGGTGACCCTCAACACCGACAACCGTCTGATGAGCGGGGTCACGATCACCGATGAGTTCGGCTTCGCCGTGGAGCATCAGGGGTTCGGGAGAGACGACCTTCGTGCGGTCACTCTCGGGGCGGTGGAAGCGGCGTTCTGTAGTGAGGCGGAACGTGCCGCCATCCGAGAACGTGTCCTTGCCGGCTTCGGCTAGGCGATCTCCGATTCGATCCAATCGGCGACCGTGGCGATGGCCTGTTTCCCGCCCTCCTCGTTGAACGTCTCATGGCGCAGCGCAGGGAACACCACTCTGCGGACTCCGGGAAGGCCGGCGAAGGGGGCGCTGATCTGGGGAGGGACGATCGTGTCGGCTCCGCCGTGGATCACCAGCGTGGGGCGATCGAGGGCTTGCAGATTGCCGCTGACGGACTCTTGAGCCTGGAGGGCGAGGCGTCCCATGCCGAGGGTGGTCTTCGGGTAGACGAGAGGGTCGGCGAAGTACCTCTCTCCCACCGACGGGTCGCGCGACAGCTGTTCGCCGCGCAGACCGTTGGCGAGCTCCCGGGAGGGGATCAAACGGCCGAGCACCCGGGCCGCAATCTTCTTCAGCGCAGAAATGGTCGAGTCGATCGCCGGCGCGGAGAGCACGAGGAGGTCTGGCCGCGGCCGATCTCCCAGGGCGTATGAGGCGGCGATCAGCCCACCCAGGGAGTGCCCGAGGAGCACCACCGGGACACCGGTCTGTCGAGCCGAGGCGATGTCGCTCGCCAGGTCGTCGAGGTAGTCGTCCCACGAGTCGAGCGACGCCCGCGCCCCCTGGGACTCCCCGAAGCCCCGCAGATCGCTGGCGCGGACGTCGTGTCCCCGGGCGGCGAGCCCGGCTCCGACATGCTCGTACCTCCCACTGTGTTCGGCCAGGCCGTGCACCACGACGACGGCGGTTCGGGGGCGATCAGCGGTCTCCCAGCGCCGGGTGCGCAGCCGAATTCCATCACGGGCGGAGCGGAAACCGGTGGTGCTCATGGCGCGTCTCGGTGGTCGAAAGCCGGCATGTCCCAGGTCAGGACCGGATGACGGGCGGCGAGAGCCTCGTCGGGCCGGGACACCGGGGTGTGGTGCGGAGCCGTCTGCACGACGAGCGGGTCGGTCACCGCCGCTGCGGCGATCTCGTTGAGGGCGGCCGCCAGGGCTTCCATGGTCTCGGGCGACTCGGTCTCGGTGGGTTCGATCATCAGCGCCTCCTCGACCACGAGCGGAAAGTACACGGTGGGAGCGTGGAACCCCCGATCGAGGAGAGCCTTGGCCACGTCCATCGCCCTCACTCCGGTACGACGCTTGAGGGCGGCGACCGAGACGACGAATTCGTGCATGCAGGGTCCGGGGTAACCCGGTCGGAAGTCGTCCCCGAGCATGGCCGCCAGGTACCGGGCGTTGAGCACCGACCGCTCGGCGACCCGGCGCAGGCCCGGTCCGCCGAGGGCGAGCATGTAGGTGAGGGCTCGCAGGACCACGAGGAAGTTCCCGTGGTTGCCGTGGACCCGTCCGATCGACCGCTCCGGCATCACCCAAGCGAGCCCGGAGTCGGTGCGGGTGGGCATCGGCCCGGGAAGAAATTCTACCAGTCGATCCACGACGGCCACCGGTCCCGCCCCCGGTCCCCCACCGCCGTGCGGGGTGGCAAAGGTCTTGTGGAGGTTGGAGTGCACTATGTCGAAACCCATGTCACCGGGGCGGGCGACGCCGAGGATGGCGTTGAGATTTGCCCCGTCGTAGTAGACGAGGCCGTCGACGTCGTGGATGAGTCGGGCCATCTCCACGATGTCGTGCTCGAAGACACCGAGGGTGTTCGGGTTGGTGAGCATCAGACCCGCCACGTCGTCGTCGGTTGCCGCCCGCAGTTGCTCCAGGTCGACCATCCCCCGGTCGTCGCTGGCCACGTGGCGCACCGTGTACCCGGAAAGAGTCACAGATGCGGGGTTGGTGCCGTGGGCGGTATCGGGGATGAGCACCGTGGTCGGATGCCGCCCGCGCGCCTCGTGATAGGCGCGCATCAGCAGGAGGCCGGTCAGCTCCCCGGCGGCTCCCGCCGCCGGCTGGAACGTCGCCCGGGTCATCCCGGTGAGGGCACAGAGGATCTCCTCCGCCTCGAGCATCACCGCCAGGCTCCCCTGGGAGAACTCGGCAGGGGTTTGCGGATGAAGATCGCGGAATCCCGGATGCTCGGCCGCCCAGTCGCAGACCTTCGGGTTGTACTTCATGGTGCAGCTGCCCAGGGGGTAGGCGCCGAGGTCCACCGCAAAGTTGCGGTGGGCGAGGCGGGTGAAATGGGCCACCAGGTCGCGCTCCGCCACCTCGGGGAGGGGCACCGGCTCGGCGGACAGCTCGGGGAGGTCGAGGGGACGCTCGGGCACATCGAGGTCGGGCAACGACCAGGCCCGGCGACCGGGAGCCGACAGCTCGCGTAGCGTGGGCTCGGCGGACCCCCCGACGAGCGGGGCGGACGAGGCGCGACCCGCCGGTTCAGGCATCCGCCAGCACCTCCCTCAGGTTCGCCGCGTACGCCGCCAGCTCGTCGCGGCTGCGCTTCTCGGTCACCGCGATGAGCAGGCCGGTGGGAAGACCGGCGTAGAAGTCGCCCAGGGGAATGCCCGCCAGGAAGCCGCGCTCGGCCATGGCGGCCACGATGTGCCCGGGGTCGGCCGGGAGGGTTACCGCAAACTCCCGGGCGAACGGGGCGCGGTTGGCGAGAGCGACGCCGGGGATGCCGGTGACCTCGTCGGCGAGGTGATGGGCGCGCTGGATCGACTGGCGGCCGGTCTCCCGGAGGCCCTCGGGGCCGAGCCAGGCGAGGTGGACCGCGGCGGCAACGGCATTCAACGTCTGGTTGGTGCAGATGTTCGACGAGGCCTTTTCCCGCCTGATGTCCTGTTCTCTCGTTCGCAGCGTCAGCGTGTAGGACCGGCGGCCATCGCGGTCGACTGTCGAGCCGACGATCCGCCCCGGCAGACGCCGGAGGAGATCCCGGGTCACCGCGAACACCCCGAGCGCGGGTCCCCCGAACGACATCGGATTGCCCAGCGGCTGGCCCTCGGCGAACGCGATGTCACAGCCGGCATCCCCCGGGCGCCGCAGCACACCCAGCAGCATGGGGTCCACTGCGGCGATGGCGAGACCGCCACGCCCGTGGGCGGTGCTCACCGCCGCCTCGTAATCCTCGATCACCCCGAGATGGTTTGGCTGCGAGAAGAGCACCGCAGCGGGATCGGGAGCGTGCTCCCAGTGGGTGCGGCCATCGACCAGCGGGTGCTCGACGACCTCGAGACCGCGCGCCCTGGCGAAGGTTGCGATGATGGCGCGGGTGTGCGGGTGCACCCCGCGCGACACCCACACCGTGCTCCTTGCGGTATGGGCCACGGCGATGTTCACCGCCTCGAGCCCGGAGGTCGGACCGTCGTACAGAGAGGCGTTGGCGACGGGAAGGCCGGTGATCGCCGCCACCATGGACTGGTATTCGAACAGGGCCTGGAGGACTCCCTGGGCCACCTCGGATTGATAGGGCGTGTAAGAGGTCACGAATTCGGGGCGAAGCGTCAGGGCACGTACCACCGGCGGGAGGAAGTGGTCGTAGATCCCGCCACCGGCGAAGCAGCACAGTTCGGCGGCGTTGCGCGAAGCGAGCGCGTCGATGTGGCGCATCACGTCCAGCTCCGCCATCCCGGCGGGAAGCCCGAGGTCCGCCGTGGGCGTCACCCCCGCGGGGAGATGGGCGAAGAGATCCTCCGGGGTGTCGAGCCCCACCGCTGCGAGCATGCGGGTCACGTCGGCTTCGGTGTGTGGGGTGAAGTCCATCATCGCTCCACGAAGGGAGGGTGTACCCGGCGCGCCTCGAGCCATTCCCCACGTACCTCGACCGCGGCGGTCGATGCCTCCCCCGGGTTCGGAGAGACGTAGCCCATGCCGATCCCCACCCCCAGGGTGGGGCTGAAGTTGCCGCTGGTCACGCTCCCCGAACCGGGGCCACAGCGGAGCCGGTAGCCGTGGCGCGGCACCCGGCGCTCTTCGAAGGCGAAGCCGATGAGGGTGCGCTCCACTCCGGCGGCGCGCTGTGCCTCGAGAGCCTCCTTGCCGATGAAGTCGTGATGCCAGCCCACGACCCATTCATGATTCGCCTCGAGCGGCGTCGTGGCCTCATCGAGATCCTGGCCCCAGAGCAGGTACCCCATCTCCAGGCGGAGCGTGTCGCGCGCGCCCAAGCCGCAGGGGACCGCTCCGGCGTCGATCAACGCGGCGAAGAGATCGGGAGCCAGGGCGGAATCGATCATGATCTCCGCTCCCCTCTCGCCGGTGTAGCCCGTGCCCGCGGCCGTCATGGTGACCCCCCGCCACTCTCCGGGGACGACCCGGAAGCGTCCCGGGTGACTCCCCACGACCCGGTCGAGGATTCCTGGAGCGTCGGGACCCTGGACCGCCAGCAGCGCCGTGTGGCTCCTGAGGTCGGCCGTCACCGCGCTCGTCCCGGCGGCATCGCCGAAGCGAGCCAGTACCGCATCTTGGTTGACCCCATTGGGGAGAATCACGAAGCTTTCATCCTCGAGCCACCAGACGATGACGTCATCGATCACTCCCCCATCTTGGGTGAGCATCATCGAGTACTGCGCTCTTCCCGGGGAGATCTCGTCGATGTCGTTGCACAGGACCCGGGAGACGATCTCGTGGGCTCCGGGCCCGGCGAGGGAGAATCGGCCGAGGTGGGAGACGTCGAACAGGCCGGCCGAGGTCCTCACCGCGGCGTGCTCGGTGAGGGTGCCGGAGTACTGGAGGGGCATTTCCCATCCACCGAAGTCGGTAAAGCGGCCTCCGAGCTGCTGGTGGAGGTCGTGCAGCGGGGAGTGCTCGATCACGACGCGAACTCTAGACGGGACCCCGTAGGCTTCCTCAGAGCGGCCGGCCTCAGCCCGTCTCGGTTTCCCCCAGGTTGATCACCTGGACGGGCCCGGGGATCCGGGTGGGCGCCGGAGCATCGGGAGCGGTGTCACCCGGCGTCTCCAGGTCGTACTTGATGAGCAGGTGCAGGTAGTCGCGCTGGTAGAAGATCTTGCAGCGGACCTCGGGGTGGAGTTCGCGCAACAACCGGATCTTGCGGTTCTTCTTGGTGACCAGCTTCTGGCTCATCGTGGTGATCTCGATGAAGAGGTCCTCGTCGGGAAGGTAGAAGTCCGGTGTGAACCATCCCACCGCCTCGCCGGAGACGTCGAACTCGATGGCGAAAGACTTCGGCTCGTATTCCCAGGTGATCCCGTAGAAGTCGAGGAGCCGGGCAAATTGCCTCTCGCTGTCGTGGGCGAAATCGACGGAATCGGCCTGGGTGGCGAAGTCGATGGTCAGGTCACGCCTCCATGGTCGCGGGCGCGAGCTTGTCGGGAGTGGTGGGCTCGGGGAACAACCTGTGGATCTCCCCTTCCATCTCCTGTTGAACCGGCCCGACGGCGATGCCGAACACGCCCTGGCCCCGACGGAAGACATCTACCACCTCGTCGGCGCTGTGGGCCGCGTAGATCGTCGTGCCATCCGAGAGCAGGGTCACATCGGCGAGGGGGGCGTCGCTGCTCAGCTGGTCCCGCAGCAGATCCATCGCCTGGCGAATCTTCTTCAGGGACATCCCGGCGTCGAGGAGCCGCTTGACCACCCGCAGCTGGACGATGTCGCCGAACGAGTAGAGGCGTTGTGAGCCGGATCCCTGTGCCCTCTGCAGCGACGGCCGGAGCAGCCCGGTCCGGGCCCAGTAGTCCAACTGGCGGTAGGTGATGCCGACGATGTTGCAGACCTGTGGCGCCCGGTACCCGTCTTTCGTCACGAGGCCTCCCTGTCTCCAGAATCCCCAGAGCTTACAGCAACGTAATTCCCGCCCGGGAACTACCGGATTGAAGTTAGAGACCGCGTAGGGGACTTGTCAACAACCCCTGTGGAAAAGACTGCGACCGCCTCAGACGCCGACGTAGGTCCGCAGCCGGTCCACCTGCTCGGCGGAGCCGATGGCGATGATCATTGCGCCTCCACGGATCCTCAGATCGGGATCGGGATTGAGGTGGAGCTCTCCCCCGGGACTCTCCACTCCGAGGACGAGCGCTCCGCTCTGCTCGCGGATCAGGGACTCCCGCAGGGTCTTGCCGGCGATCACCGAGCCTTGAGGGACCTTCATCTCCTCGATGCGAAACTCGACCAGCCGCCCGTGGAGGATGAGATCGACGAACTCGTCGAGACGTGGCTGAGCGGCGAGAGCGGCGAGGCGGTGGGCACCGACCAGCTGCGGGGAAACGATGCGGTCGGCTCCCGCCAGGCGGAGCTTCTCCTGGGCCTCCAGCTCAGTGGCCCTGGCGATGACCGGCAGGTCGCCTCGCTGGTGCTTGGCGGAGAGCACGATCACCAAGTTGTCGTTGTCGTTGCGGACGCAGGCGATGAGGGCCCGGGCTCGCTCGATCCCGGCGGCGGCGAGGGCTTCGTTGCGAGTGGCGTCCCCCTCCACGATGAGAACTCCCGCCTCGATGCCGGCGGCGACCGCTTCCGGGTCGGACTCGACGACCACGACGGGGACATCCTCCTCGCGGAGGGCCTGCCAGGTGTTGCGGCCGACGCGCCCGAAGCCGCAAACGATGACGTGTCCTTCGAGCTGGTCGATTTCCCGGGACATCCGCTTCCGCCTCGCGTCGCCGCCCATGAAACGCTCGAGTCCGATCTCCAGCGCGGTGGCCGCAGTGTAGAGAGCGGTGCCGACTCCGGTCACGATGAGGACGCTGGTCATCACTCGGCCTCCGGTGGACAGCGGGAACACCTCGGAGAAGCCGACCGTCGATATCGTCAGAACCGTCATATAGAGGGAATCCCCCAGTGAGGCCCCTTCGATCAGGTGAAACCCCACCATCCCGGTGAGGGTGAGGAGACTGAGGACCGTCAGGGAGACCGCCAGGCGGCGCTCCCGCCTCATCGCTCTGAGCCGAAGTCCTCGGGCTCGATTTCGTCGAGGAACGAGCGGAACCGAGCGACCTCGTCCTCCTCGTCCTCATCCCTGATCTCGACCCCGGCCTCATCGAGCACGACCGGCGTCACGGCGATGGGTGCCCCGGTGCGGGCCGCGAGGGCAATCGCGTCAGAGGGACGGGAGGGCACCACTATCTCCTCACCTTTTCGGAGCAGAACCAGGTCGGCGTAGTAGATCCCGTCGTGGAACTCGGTGACCAACACGCGTTCCACCGACGCACCGAGCGCCTCGGTGACCGACTTGAGGAGATCGTGGGTCATCGGCCGCTGGGGCTCGACTCCTTCGAGGGCGAAGGCGATGGCCGTCGCCTCGGCGGCGCCGATCCAGATGGGTAGAAAGCGCGAGCCGCCGACCTCGCGCAACAGCACGATGGGGGTATTGGTGGGGAGCTCTATGCGGACCCCCACAAGCTCGAGAGGAATGCTCTCCTGGCTCACCCGGTCAGCCTATCACCGGCCTCCGGGAACGCCTCGCGGGCGAGGAGGTCGGGGTTCTCCTGGAACTTTCCCAGGTCGAGAACGGCCCACAGGGAGGGGAGATTGCGGTACCGGCCGTCCCAGTCGAGGCCGTATCCCAGGAGGAACTCATCGCCGACCTCGAAACCCCGATAGGCCAGGTCGACGTCGACGATCCGCCGGGTCACCTTGTCGAGCAATGTCACCGTCGTCAGCGAGGCCGGGTCGCGGGTCTCGAGCAACCCGAGAAGGAAAGAGAGGGTCAGGCCGGTGTCGACGACATCCTCGACGACGATCACGTCCCGCCCCGAGATCGGGGTGGCGGTATCCATGGAGATGCCCACCCGGCCTTCCTCGCCGAACCTCGTCAGGCTGAGGAAGTCGATCTCGATGTCGGTCGGCAGGCGACGCGACAGATCGGC
The DNA here is from genome assembly GCA_001767695.1 of Actinobacteria bacterium RBG_16_68_21. Taxonomy (GTDB): domain Bacteria; phylum Actinomycetota; class Acidimicrobiia; order Spongiisociales; family UBA11373; genus RBG-16-68-21. The sequence goes on along the minus strand of MELR01000013.1, from coordinate 185,315 downwards.
GAGGAACGGCACCGCCCCGTTGAGCACGCCGAGCAGCACCGGCTGGCGTCGGGCGTAGTCGGCGGCGATCTCCTCGGCGAGAGCGGCGACCCGGGTGGCCAGGGTCACCGCGTCGACCACCTCGGCGAAGAGGGTCACGGCGTGCCTCCCCCCAACAGCGACGGGAGCAGCTCCCGTAGCCCCTGGTCGATGGAGTCGGTCAGCGGTGTTGGACCTGGCGCCGCCGGCTGGGCGATGGGAAGCGATCGCGCTGCCAGCAGGCGGACGGCGTACCAGTCGGGGAAGGACAGCTCGAGGTCGGTGCCGGCAATGGGCGCGAAGAAGTAGTCCTTGGGGCCCAGAGCCGTTTCCGCCCACGCGATCAGCTCCTCGGTGGCGACGCGGCGGTTGGCGGTTCCCAGTACCACTGCGAGCACGCTCCCCCGCGGCGTCGCCGCGTAGGCCAGCATCGTCTGGCCGGCGGACAGGGTGTCGCCGGTCTTGAGCCCGAACAGGCCGGGGAACACGCCGAGGTCCCGGTCGGTGGCATCGGCGTCGATCTGCCGCCCGCCGATGCCGAAGCTGATGTGCTTGATACGGGCAATCCGCAACAGGTCCGGATACGAGAGCACCGCCCGACCCATCACGACGAGGTCGCGGGCGCTGGTGAGATGCCCCTCGGCGTCCAGGCCGCTCGGGTTCACGAAGTGGGCGTTGGTCATGCCGAGATCGGCGGCCCTGTCGTTCATCAGGGCAACGAAGGCATCCAGCGAGCCCGCAACGTGTTCGGCGAGCGCCACCGCGGCGTCGTTGCCGGACTGGACGAGGAGAAACGTGAGCAACTGGCGCACGGTCCAGACCTCGCCCTGACGGAGGTCGGGCTGACCGGCGTATCCGATCGGGGTGTTGGCGGCGGTGGCGCTGATCGTCACCGGGTTGTCGAGCGCCGCCCGGTCAACGGTGAGCATCGCCGTCATCAGCTTGGTGATCGACGCCGGGGGAAACGCCATGTCGGGTTCCATCGAACCCAGCTCGGAGTCCTGCTCCACCGACCACACCATCCACGCGGTGGCATCGATCTGCGGAGGAGCCGGCGCCGGAAAGTCGACGATGGGCGGCATCGGCACATCCACGGGACGAATCCCCGGCGCCAGACCGAGCGTCATCGCGAAGAGGAGAGCGGGCACAGTCGGCATTTCAGCGATCGAGTGTCTCGCGCAGGTCCGAACGCACCATCGCTTCCTGCATCTCTCGCGCCGCCTGGGCGACGTCGGCGAGGACCTCGGCCGCCTGTTGACGGCTCGCCGGGCTGGCGTGGCGGAGCAGCGGTCCGGCGAGCTGACGAAAGAGATCGACCTCGCGATTGGCGGCGAGTCGGATGGAGCGCAGGTGGCGCGGTTCGAGGCCGTGGACCATCAGGCGGTGGGCGGCGCGGACGACGGCCAAATCGTCGTCGCGGTAGATCTCCTCGCCGGGCTGGCCGGCGGCAAGCACGCCGTGATCGACCAGTGCCCCGATCACCGATGAGGGAACCCCCGCCGAGCGCGCCAATCCCTCGGCATCGAGTCTTACCTCGCTGGTGGCGAAGTAGGTCTCCGGCGGTGGCCCCGGGGGAGGGGCCATCGTGGGTTCCTCTCCCCTCTCCCAGGCGTTGAGCTTCGTCTTGATGACCTTCAGGGGAAGGAAGTGGTCGCGCTGTTGGCGGAGGATGTAGCGCACACGCTCGATATCGACCTCGCGGTATTCGCGATACCCCGAAGCGGTGCGGGGCGGGTGGATCAGGCCCTCGCTCTCGAGAAACCGCAGCTTCGACACCGACACCGAGGGGAACTCCTTCTGGAGAGCCTCGGCGACATCGCCGATCGAGAGGGTCGCGAGCGGTTTCATGCCCCCCGGGCCACCACGAGGTGGAATCGGCCGACGATGACCTCGTCACCGGGGTCGAGCCGGGCCTCCTCGACGCGCCTTCCATTCACATAGGTGCCGTTGGTCGAGCCGAGGTCGCGCACCGTGAGCACACCGGCGGCGACGGAGAATTCGGCGTGGTGGCGAGACACGGTGACGTCGTCGAGGAAGATCGCTGCCTCCGGGTTGCGGCCCGCCTCGACGGTGCCCTCATCGAGGCCCCAGTGGAGCCCGCGACTCGGTCCCGAAGCGACGATCAAGGCGAACCCGGCGAGGCCGGGGATGCCGGCGGCGGCCTCCTTCTCCCGGAGGCTGCGGACCGCGGCGACCGGATCGATGGTCTCGGTGACGTCGGTCGCTCGTTCGTCGGAACCGGGGGGATCGATGATCTCTGGCACGCGGCAATGGTACCCGCGACCCATGCTCAATCCCGAGGGAGACGGGCCTCAGGTGCTGATGGCGTCGTACGCCGCGGCATCGAGCAGCAAGCCGTAGGAGCCGGGATCATCCGGTTCCAGCAACAAGAACCAACCTTCCCCGTAGGGGTCGGTGTTGATCCGCTCGGGGGCATCGACCAGCCCGCGGTTCACCTCGACGATGGTTCCACTGCAGGGGGCGTACACCTCGGCGAGTGACTTGGTCGATTCGACCTCGGCGACAGTTGCACCCGCCTCGACGTGGGCACCCGGCTCGGGGAGCTCGATGAAGACGACATCACCCAGCGCCTCCTGGGCGTAGTCGGTGATTCCGATCCGCAGCCGTCCCTCCTCGAGGCGGGCCCACTCGTGCTGATCGGTGTAGCGGCGGTCGTCGGGGGCGACGGTCACCCGGTCTCTCCTGGGTCGGCGTGCTCCAAGGATACCGGGGCTGCCACCAGCGCCCGGCGCATGTCGCCCATGTACAGGGCCGCGGCGCCGTAGTAGAGGATGAGCCCGGGAATCGCCAGCGCCCAGCCCAGCCAGCGCCACACCGCGTCCGTCGTTCCCGCGTAGAGGAAGAACGATGGGATCGCCATGTAGAGCAGGAGGGTGGCCAGCTTGCCGACGTCGCGCACCGCGATGTTGGTCCTCGTCCTGATGGCGAGCGTGAGGGCTCCGATCGCCACCACCGATTCGCGCACCATGATCGCCAGGGCGATCGGCCATGGCAGTGCCCCCGAGATCCATCCCGCCACCACCGCGGCGACGACGGCGAGGCGGTCGGCAACCGGGTCGAGGATCTTCCCCAGCTCGGACACCTGCCCGAGGCGACGCGCCAGGTAGCCGTCGACCCAGTCCGTGGCTCCGATGCCACCGATGAGGAAGGCTGCCGTGGACGGATCATCTCTGGCAAAGACCAGCCACAGGAACACCGGGACCAGGGCGATCCGCAGCGCGGATATGGCGTTGGGGATCGTGAGGATCATGTTGCCAACCGCACCCGGAAGGGGATGTGGGCCAGCTCGGTGCCTTCGTGCTCCACCGAGAAGAGGTATCCGCCCGGCTTGGGGAAGCGCACGTTGCCGAAGGCTCCGACGAGCGGTACGACCGTAGCTGCTCCCGCGGGAAGCGATGAGGGAGCCCCCACCCTGAGGTTCCCCACCGACTCCACTCCCATGTCGGCCCCGTCCTCGTCGAGAAGGGTGATGCGCAGCGGAAGGTCACGGTTGCGGTCTCCAGGCCCCACCTCCGCCACCAGCACCACCGCCAGGCTCCGGTACACGACCGGAAACGTTCGGGCGGTGATCGTGTCGAATGCCCCGCCGAGCACGTAGAGCTTGCCGGCTGTCACCTGGGCGGCGTCGGCGAGCATCGCCGAGGTGAGCCTCACGAGGGCTCCTCGAGGGCATGCACCCGGCCGTCGGGATCCCGCACCCGCATCCCGCGGGTTCCCCAGTGGGTGTCCTCCAGAGGGCTGGCCACATCGACCCCGGGCAGTGGGCCGGAGCCCAGGTCGCCGGCGGCGAAGAACACCGTGAAGGGGGCCGGATCGGTAGGAGCTTCGGCGAGCACCACCACTGCTTCGGATGCCACCGGTGGCCCGGCGCGGTGCCCGGAATCGCCCCAGGTCTCCACCAGCGAGAAGCCGAGCCCTTCCCAGAACGCCACCGACTGCTCCCAGCGGACAGTCTCGGCGTTCACGTGGTCGGCTCGCCGGATCGGCACCGCGTGGACAATAGTGGCGGCGTCGTCGCCTGAGGGGTGGGGCACGGTGGCGAGGGGTCCGCTCGATACACTCGCTCCAGCCAGCAAGGAGAAAGACTCGATGAGGAAGTTGGGAGTGATTCTGATGGCGGCAGCGCTCCTCGCCGCCGCTTGCGGCGACGACGGGCCGACCCGCGACCCCCAGGGAAGCATCGCCGACACCGGGGCGGCGTCGGTGTTCTCGTTCCGCACCGGGGACTGCTTCGACGACCCTTCCGGCGACCAGACCGAGGTCGCCGAACTGAGCGCGGTGCCCTGCACCGAGCCGCACGACAACGAGATCTACTTCACGTTCGATCTTCCCGACGGCGACTTCCCCGGTCAGGACTCGATCGTGAGCTCCGCCTCGGACGCCTGTCTGGGTGAGGTGTTCTCCGCCTACGTCGGCATCGCCTACGACCAGAGCGCCCTCGATGTGTTCCCGGTCACCCCGACCGAGACCAGCTGGGCCGGCGGCGACCGCACGGTGTACTGCGCGCTCTACAACCTCGACCTGTCCAAGCTGACCGGTTCGGCTCGGGGCACGGGGTGGTAGGAGCGTTCCTCTTCCCAGCTACTTGCGACAAGCGAGAGG
>MELR01000013.1:132514-180668 GCA_001767695.1 Actinobacteria bacterium RBG_16_68_21 | reverse complement strand
AGGACTGCCCCTCGTCTCTCAGCTGCTGGCTATTGGCCGAAACGGGTGACAACGCCGATTCGCCCCGGCCGGCGACCGGCGACTGTGATGGACGGGAGGCGACGCGGCTGTTGCCCCCTCCGCCCACTTCGCTCGCGTCGCCCCCGGATCACCGGGAGAGGCAACCATCTTGCGGGCAGCGGGCAGCGGGTCGCGTCTGCTCGTCGGGCTGGGGAGATTTGAACTCCCGACCTCTTGACCCCCAGTCAAGCGCGCTAACCAAGCTGCGCCACAGCCCGTGTGGACCGCGAATCCTACAGGAGCCGCCCCACCAGCCAGGCGACGACCTGGATCGCCCTGATCAGCAGGTACGCGGCCGCGGCCACGACGAGGATCTTGAACCCGAGCGGCGCGGACTCATCGGTCTCACCGCTCATCCCGGCGAGGATCCGATGAGCGCCGGGTCGAGGGTGGTCACCCCAAGCGTTCCCTCGGCGGGCGATTGCGGGTAACCAGCCTCAGCGGAGTCCCCAGGAACTCGTAGTCGTCGCGGAGACGCTTCTCCAGGAAGCGCAGATACTCCGCGGCGAGTTCGCCGCCCCTGACGAAGAGGATGATGGTGGGCGGCTCGGTACCCGCCTGGACCGCGTAGAGGATCTTCGCCCGGCGGCCTCCCCGCACGGGGGGCGGGTGGGCCTCCTGCCATTCGATCACCTTGCGGTTGAGCTCGGGAGTGGGGATGCGCAGCCTGCGTGCTTCGAGGACTGCATGGACCGCGGCCCCGAGCCGTTGCAGCCTCGCTCCGGTGTGAGCGGAGATGCGGAGGACCGGCGCCCACCACACGAAGCCGAGGCGATCGCCCACCCCATCGGTGGTGATGTCCTTCTGCTCCGTGTCGGTGATGTCCCACTTGTTGAGCAGCACCACCAGACCCGCCCCCGCCTCGGAGATCGCCTCGGCGAGGCGTTGTTCCTGATGGGTGACTCCCTGGGTGCCGTCGACGACGAGCAGGGCCACGTCGGCGGAGGCGAGGACCTCCTTGGCCCGAACCACCGAGTAGAACTCCGTGGAGTCGTCGACCCGGGCGGCGCGTCTGATGCCGGCGGTGTCGATGATCCGATATCGCTCCCCCTCCAGCTCGACGATGGTGTCGATCGGATCGCGGGTCGTCCCCGGCACCGGGCTCACCACCATCCGCTCCTCGCCGGCCAGCTTGTTGAGCAAGGTCGACTTGCCGACGTTGGGCCGACCCAGAATGGCGATCGTGGGCAGCTCCTCGACCCCGACGCCCTCCGGAGCCTCGGGAAGGAGGGCGACGACGACGTCGAGGAGATCGCCGATGTTGCGGCCGTGGAGGGCGCTGATCGGATGGGGCTCGCCGAGACCGAGCGTCCAGAGATGCCCGAGGTCGAACTCGACGCGCGCCGCGTCGGCCTTGTTGGCGGCAAGCAGTGCCGGGACCCCCGAGGTCTGCACGATGCGGGCCACGGCGAGGTCGTCGTCGCCGAACGGAGTGGTGGCATCGGTGACCACCACCACCACGTCGGCCCCGGCGACCGCAGCCTCGGCCTGGCCCCTGATATCGGGGATCAGCCCGCCACCGCCGGACTCCCAGCCGCCGGTATCGACGACGATGAAGGAGACCCCGGACCATTCGGCGGGGAACTCCCGCCGGTCCCGGGTGACCCCCGGTCTCTCCTGGACCACCGCCGCCCTGCGCTTGAGGACGCGGTTGACCAGGGTCGATTTGCCGACGTTGGGACGGCCCACGATGGCGACGACGGGGAGACGACTCATGGGGGCAGGATATGAGGTTCCCGGCCTCGGGCCCATTCGTGACCGGCCGAGGTACCTGCAGGGACAGTGCGCACCCCGGGCCTACCATCGAACCATGGTCGAACGCGTCCTCCTCGCCGAGCCTCGCGGGTTCTGCGCAGGCGTCGAAATGGCGATCAAGGCCCTCACCTGGATGGTGCGGGTCTTCCCCCCACCGGTGTACTGCTTCCACGAGATCGTGCACAACGCCACGGTGGTGGAGGTCTTCGAGCGCGCCGGGGTGGTCTTCGTGGATTCGATCGACGACGTGCCCGAGGGGGCGGCGATCATGCTCTCCGCCCATGGATCGGCGCCCGAAGTGGTCGCCGCGGCGGCATCGCGCAGCGCGGTGATGGTCGACGCAGTGTGCCCCCTGGTCACCAAGGTCCATCACGAGGTGCGCTCCAAGGCTGCGGCCGGGTTCGAGATCATATACGTCGGCCACGAGGGTCACGACGAAGCGGTGGGGACCGTCGCCGAGGCACCCTCCGCGGTGACTCTGGTGGATCCGGAGCGGGGACTCGCCGACTTCGCGCCGTCGGATCCATCCCGGGTGGCGCTGGTGGCGCAGACCACGCTGGGAGTCTTCGAGTGGGAGTCGGTGCTGGCCGACGCCCGGGGGCGCTTCCCCGAATTGTGGACCGCCCGCCGCAGCGACCTGTGTTACGCCACCACCAACCGGCAGGAGGCGGTGCGTGAGCTGGCCCTGGCCGCCGATGTCGTCCTGGTGGTCGGTTCGGAGACCTCGTCGAACACGATGGCGCTGGTCCGTGTGGCGCGCGAGCACGGCGCCGCCGCCTACCGGGTGGACGCTCCCGATTCGATCGACCCGGCCTGGCTGGAGAGCGCCGCCACCGTCGGGGTGACCGCCGGCGCCTCTGCGCCCGACAGCAGCGTGCGCGCCGTGATCGAGGCGGTGAACCCCAGTGGCGGGGTGGAGATCCTCTCGGTCTCCCGGGAGTCGGAATACTTCCCTCCCCCGCCCCAACTGCGGGCGTTTCTCAGCGCCCTCCAGGCTGCGGTGGAAGCCGGGGTGAGTGCCCGCCATCCCGGCCGACCCGGGCCACTCGACGACGACCGTTCCTGGGGGGCTACCGAGGCCCTGCGGATGTTGGGCGGCTGAGCGACGGCCTGGAGGACACCCTCCTCCGAGAGGTCAGGGGCCCCGAGGGGCTGCTGACCTCTGTCAGCCCATGACAGGTATGGAATTCGACAACGATTGAAGAACAGAGGTGGTCGTCCCGAATCGGGACCGATCACGTGCCACTACTGGAGTTAGGACCATCTCCTCTAGCGCTGTGCCGCAGCTTCCATTACGCCGGGGGGGGTCGGTGGCGCGCTACGAGGAGAGGTGCCCGTGCGCAAGTCATTCACGACCGATCGCGCCCATCCTCCAGAGAGGAAGATCGCCCAACAAGCCGGAGAGTGCCTCCTGAGGAAGGGACCAGACGCACCATGACAAGACAGCGACCTCGGCTCGTAGCGGTGGCACTCTATGTCACTCTTCTGTCGGCTGGGTGTGCCAGTGAGGCATCACCCGAAGTCAGGGCGGGGGTGTGGGAAGGATCCACGCCCTTTGGGGATTTTGCCTTCTTCATCACGGCTGACGGAACAGCAATCGAGGACGTCGACTATTCGGTCCATTGCGAAGGCAACTGGACCGACGACAGCAGTTTCCTAATGGGTGACCCGATGCCCTTGGACGGGCGTCAACTGCAATTCGGTGTCACCTTGGCCGGACAAGTGCCGATCGCCACGTGGACAGGGGAATTCAGCGCTGACGGCACGACACTGACTGGTGAACTGAGTCTCTTTGCGGACTCCTGCAACACCGAGTTTGAGATCGCCCGCTAGATCTCTAGTCAAGGTTGGCTACGGTACCGGATACCCGTGGAGCCTGTCCCGACAGCTACGCCGTCGTCCATACTCGCACCGTGCGGTCGTTGCTGGCGGAGGCGATGCGGCGCCCATCTGGTGAGAACGAGCACGCCCTCAGCGCTGCGGAGTGTCCTGCCAGGATCCGTCGTAGATCACCCGTCGTGGCGTCCCAGATCCGAATCGTACAGTCCCCGCTCGCGGAGGCGATGAGGCCGCCATCAGGCGAGAACGCTAAAGCGTTGACCCAGTTGGTATGGCCCTCCAGAACGCGCAGCGCGTGGCCGGTGCCAGCTTCCCATGTCCGTACCGTGTGATCCTTGCCGGCGGAGGCGATGAGGCGCCCATCTGGCGAGAATTCACAGGCCTTCACTTCGTCGGTGTGGCCCTTCAGGGTATGCAGGAGCTCACCGCTGGCCGTGTCCCAAACCCGAACTGTCTTGTCTCCACTGGCGGAGGCGATGAGGCGCCCATCTGGCGAAAACTCACACCACCATACGAGACGGTTGTGGCCCTTGAGGCGGTAGACCTGACGGCCGGTGGCGGCATCCCATATCCCAAGGTCTTTCCCACCTCCCCCGCCCGCCCAAGCGAGAAGATGGCTATCCGGTGAAAACGCACAGGCAACGACCGACATGTCGGCAAGGCCTCCCGTGTTCTTCATGGTGTGCAGCAATCGGCCGGTCTGCGTGTCCCACAAGTGCACGCGGGAGTTCCTCGGACAGGCGATGAGGCGGCCATCCGGAGAGAACACACTGAGCATCGCAAGAGTGGACATCATCGGTCCCCTGAGGACGTGTAGCAACTCCCCGGTGGCGGTCTCCCAAACCCGGGTTGGGCCGGCGAAACTGGCGGAGGCGATCAGCCGGCCATCGGGTGAGTACGACGCCTGTTGGACCGCAGGATCCTTCGTTGAAGAAATATCCGGAGAACGTACGGGTTGGCCAGTGGCGGCGTCCCACACCCTTATCTCCCCGTTGAGCCCAGCCGAAAGGATGAGGCGTCCATCCGGCGAGAACTCACATGTCCACACCTCGCCCGTGTGGCCCTCCAGGATGTGCAGGGGTTGAGTGCCGGGTTGAGTGGCGGCGGAGTCCATGACAGATCCTCCCCGGTGGACATGCTGCTCAGCCTAGAGACTCCGATTCGCCCCGATACCAGGTGCGGTCATCTGGCCTCATCTCGTCGATGCCCGAGATGGTCGGCGAGTCGCATCGACCTCACAGAGCGTGAACCTGATGGGCAAGGCGGTGAAGTCCTGTCAGGGGCCCCGAGGGGCTGCTGACGGGTGGGCGTTCCTCCAGGGGTACTTCGGCCCTTCCGCGAGACGCCGTGCGAGCGACCATCTTCTCCGTGTGTTCGATGAGGGTTGAGACCCCGTCGGCCGTGACCGAAGAGCAGGCAGTTCTCGCCCGCCTGTCGGTGTTGGATCGGTTCCTACCGGTGTGGATTCTTCTCGCCATGGCGATCGGGCTCGGCCTGGGACGACTATTGCCGGACCTCAATGATGCCTTGGACACGATCACGGTGGGATCGGTGTCGCTTCCGATCGCCTTCGGCCTGCTGGCGATGATGTACCCCGTGCTGGCGAAGGTGCGGTACTCGAAGGTGACCGAGGTGGTCGCCGATCGTCGGTTGCTGGCCCTGTCGCTGATGTTGAACTGGCTGATCGGGCCGGCGCTCATGTTCGCCCTTGGTTGGGCGTTGCTCCCCGACCTGCCGGAGTACCGGACGGGGCTGATCATCATCGGTTTGGCGCGCTGCATCGCCATGGTGCTGATCTGGAATGACCTTGCGTGCGGTGACCGGGAGGCCGCGGTGGTGTTGGTGGCGCTCAACTCGCTGTTCCAGGTATTCGCCTACTCGTTGCTCGGTTACTTCTATCTCCAGGTGTTGCCGGGTTGGCTCGGATTGAACACCGACACGCTCGACGTGTCGATGTGGGAAATCGCCCGCATCGTGCTGATCTTCTTGGGCGTCCCGTTGGCGGCGGGGTGGCTGACTCGCGTATGGGGTGAGCGGACCCGGGGTGTGGAGTGGTACGAGTCCCGCTTCATTCCCCGGATTGCTCCCTGGGCTCTGTACGGGCTGCTGTTCACCGTGGTGGTGCTCTTCGCCCTCCAAGGGGAGACCATCACCGCCAAGCCGCTGGACGTGGCTCGGATCGCTCTGCCCCTGCTCGCCTACTTCGGCGTGATGTGGGCGGTGTCTTTCGGTCTCGGTCTACGGCTCGGGATCGGGTATGCGCGCAATGCGACGCTGGCGTTCACTGCGGCATCCAACAATTTCGAGTTGGCGATAGCGGTGGCCATCGGCGTGTACGGGGTGACCTCCGGACAGGCCCTCGCTGGGGTCGTCGGCCCGCTCATCGAGGTTCCGGTGCTCGTCGGCCTTGTGTACGTGGCCCTGTGGGCGCGACGCCGCCTGTACCCGGCTCCAGAACCGGGCTGAACCCCACACCCGAAACGGTGAACTCCTGACAGGAGTGCTCAGGCACTCCTACTCGAATCCCACCTGGTGGTTCATCTGGCGCGGGACTCCGCGAGCGACATTCCTTGGCCGCGGCCTCAGTGATCTGGGCGATCCGGTCCGACCTGGTCGCCTCTCGCTTGGCGCGGTGCACCCGATAGAGGGCCTGTTGCCCGAGTCGGTAAAGGAGTTGTAGTCGGCGCGAGCGCTGGGGTTGGCGTCCAGGGCGGCTCGGATCTCATCAGGCTCGATCAGATGATCGATGGCATCCAACAGCCCCCACGACCCGTCCTGATTCCCTGACCGACAACCCTATCCCCCACCGGCCGGAAGCCCGCGAACGATCGACCTGTGATCGAGACTGCGGCGAAGTCCTGCCAGGGTGGCGAGGAGTCCGAACTGAAGAAGCCCTGCGAGCACCGACAGGCCTTGCGCAGTGTGGCCGCGTTCGCAACCATGCACCGTGAGGGGATCGCCGAGGCGAGGAGTCGCTATGTTCGATGTCCTGCTCTCCCCCGAGGAGCGCGAGGTTCAGTCCCAGGCGCGCACCTTCGCCAGGGAGGCGATCGATCCGCAGCTCCTCAAGGACCTCGATCGCGAGGTGATCGACTTCCCACACGGGTTCCACCGCAAGGTCGCGGCGGCCGGGCTCTACGGCATCCGCTTCCCCACGGAGTACGGGGGTCGGGGGCTGTCCTGGACCGCTGAGGTCGCTGCCCTCGAGGAAATCGGGCCGCTGGGAACGGTCCTCGGATGCCAGTACGCAATGCCGTCCATCGTCGGCGAGGCGCTGGTGCGCTTCGGCTCCGAAGACCAACGACAGCGGTTTCTCGTGCCGATGCTGCAAGGCGAGTTGGTAGCTGCGGAGGGCCTGACCGAGCCCCGGGGTGGGTCCGACTTCTTCGGCGCCACGACCATGGCGCGACGCGAGGGCGACGGTTGGACCCTGTCGGGAGCGAAGCGGTTCATCGTCGGAGCCGAGGGGGCGGACTTCTTCCTCATCTACGCCAAGACCGCGCCCGAGAACCCTCCGCATGAGTCTTTGTCGGTGTTTCTCGTCGAACGCGATCGGGGGGTCGAGGTCGAGCACCTATTCGGGCTGATGGGAGCCCGCGGCGGAGGTACCGGCCGGATAAGCCTCCGCAAGGTGTGGGTTCCCGAGACGAATCTGGTGGGACCGCAAAACGGAGGGGCGCTCATCTTCGACCGAATGATGATTCCGGAGCGGATGACCTCGGGTGCCGCGTGTATCGGAACCGCGCAGGCTGCGCTCGACCTGGCGGCTCGCTACTCGATGAAGCGCAAGGCGTTCGGTCGGCCGATCAACCGGTTCCAGGCGATCAGCCACAAAGTGGCCGATTCCATCACCAGGCTCGATGCGGCACGGGGACTGCTGTGGGCGGCGGCTCGGACCATCGATGCCGGTATGCCTCACCGACGCATGGTCAGCGAGACGAAGAAGTTCCTCACCGAGACCGCCTGGGACGTGGTGAACGAGGCGATGCAGATAATGGGAGGCATCGGCTACACCGATGTCTATCCGATCGAGCGGCTGCTGCGCGACATCCGTCTCGCGATGATCTGGACGGGGACGTCGGAGATCATGGCCGAGCTCATCCAGCACGAGTACTTCGTCGAGCTTGCGGCGCAACCGGGCGACCGCCGTGACATCGAGCGAGACGCGTTCGCCGCCGACGCCGAGGCAGAGAAGGTCTACGAGTAGCCGCGCGGCCCACGAGGGGCAGGTCTCACACTCTCCCGACCAGATCGAGGACCTGGGCGACCACCTCGGCTACGCTGAGCCGGCTGGTGTCGATGGTCAGTGCGTCGGCGGCGGCCTTGAGCGGAGAGATCTCCCGGGATGAGTCGGCGGCGTCGCGCTGCGCCATCTCGGCGATCAATGCCTCCAGGGTCTTTCCTTCTGCCTCGCCGTCTCCGGCGCGACGACGCGCCCTGGTCACCGCGTCGGCGGTGAGGAACACTTTGACCGGGGAGTCGGGAAACACCACGGTGCCGATGTCGCGGCCCTCGACGACGGCGCGGCCCCGTGCTCGCGCACCCAGGCCCGCTGCAGCTCCACGACGGCGGCGCGCACCGAACGGTGGGCGGAGACCGCGCTCACCGCCGCGGTGACCTCCCCGCTGCGCAACTCGGCGGACACATCGGCTCCGTCGAGGAGCAGGCGGCCGTCGACGAAATCCACGATCGCGCCGGATAGGGCGGCGAGGATTCCGGGGGCGTCGTCGACGGCGACCTTCCGCCGCAGGGCGACGAGGGTTGCCATCCGGTAGTAGGCCCCTGTGTCGAGATAGGGGATTCCCAGGGCATCGGCAACCGCCCGCGCCACGGTGCTCTTCCCGACGCCGCTGGGCCCGTCTATGGCGACGACCATGTCTCCTCCAACACCGCCTCGAATTCGGGCCAGGAGACCGCGGCGACCTCGAACCCCTCGACCACCACGCTACCGGAGCGGGTCGCCGCCACCGCGGCGGCCATGGCGATACGGTGGTCGCCGTCGGCGGCGACCACCCCACCGGTGAGGCCCGTTCCCTCCACGACGAGACCGGAAGCGGCGGGCTCTGCAGCGCCGCCCAGGGCGCGGATCATGCCCACGGTTGCGGCAATCCGATCGCTCTCTTTGGTGCGCAACTCTGCGGCGTCTCGGACGGTGGTGGCCCCTGCGGCGAAGGCCGCCACCACCGCAACCAGGGGAAGTTCGTCGAGGGTCCGCACCGTCAGCTCGCCTTCGATGATGGTCCCGGTGAGCCGGTTCCCGGTGACGGTGACGTCTCCCACCGGGTCTCCGAGGACGGCTGCGGTGGGAACGATCTCGACTTCGGCACCCATGGCGGCAAGCACGTCGAGAAAGCCGGTGCGCCCCGGGTTGAGGGAGACGGAGCGGACCCGAACCGTAGATCCGGGACCGAGGGCCGCCGCCGCCCACAGGAAGGACGCCGACGACGTGTCACCGGGAAGGGTGACGCGGAACGACGGAATCGGTCCCGGATCGATGCGAAACCTCGTCTCATCGAGAGAGGACCCCAGTCCGAGATGTGTCAGCCACCGTTCGGTGTGGTCGCGGAAACCCGGGGGCGAGTCGACAACGGTGGATCCGTCCGCCTGCAGGGCGGCCAGCGCCACCGCGGTCCTCACCTGGGCACTGGCCATGGGGACCCTCACCGGCGCCCCATACAGCGGCGTGCCGTCGACGATCACCGGAGGGGTCCCTGCCGTGGAGACGGAAACCCGGGCGCCCAGCTTCCCCAGTGGTCCGACGAGACGCTGCATCGGGCGGCTCATCAGCGAGGCGTCCCCGATCAGGGTCGACCGGAACGGCCGGGCGGCGAGGGCGCCGGTGAGCAGGCGTATGGTGGTTCCCGAGTTGCCTGCGTCCAAGGGCACCGACGGCGGGCTCCACTCGACCACCCCGGGGGATTCGACTGCCTCCGGTTCGACCGACGCGCCAAGCTGTTCCAGAAGGCGGCAGGTCGAGGCGATGTCGGCTCCGGTGCCGCGTCCCTCGATCATGGATCGGCCCGCAGCCATCGCCGCCAGTATCAGAGCCCGGTGGGAGAGCGACTTGTCGCCGGGAACGGTCAGGTCTGCGTGGAAGGGGCGTTGCGGGCCGTGGAACCGGATCATCGGCCGATCATCCCATCCCGGCGGCGCGATAGAGGGCACGGACCTCCTCGACGGTGAGCAGCCGCCACTCCCCCGGCTTGAGCGACCGGTCCTGGATGGGCCCGATGGCCACGCGCGCCAGCCGGACCACATCGTGGCCGATCGCCCCCAGCATGCGGCGGACCTCCCGCTTGCGGCCTTCGAGCATGACCATCTCAACCAGCGACTCGGTGCCGCTGCGGTCCACCACTCGGGCGCTCACGGCTCGGGCAGGCCCGTCTTCGAGTTCGATGCCGCCGGTGAGTTGCGCCACCGCCTTCGCACCGGGGGCACCCTTGACCCGGGCGAGATAGGTCTTGGTGACGCCGTGACTCGGGTGGGTGACCGCCGCGGTGAGGTCGCCGTCGTTGGTGAGGATGATCAGCCCCTCGCTGTCGGCATCGAGCCGCCCGACCGGATACACCCGCGTGTCGGTGGGTACCAGAGAGACGACGGTCTCGGCGGCATGGGGATCCTCCACCGTGCTCACCACCCCCCGGGGCTTGTTGAGCAGGTAATGAACCAGCCCGGGACGCACCGGCAGCGGTACCCCGTCGACCAACACGACGGCCGATTCGGGATCGACCTTCTGACCCAGGTGCGCCGGGACGCCGTCGACCACCACCCGCCCCGCTTTGACCAGCTCCTCGGCGTGGCGACGCGAGGCGATACCGGAGTAGGCGATCAGCTTCTGGAGTCGCTCGATGGTTCCTCCGGGCGGAAGGGCCGCTCCAGTGCCTCGACGATGTCCGCAGGCGGCACGTGGTCGGCAAGGGGCGGGAGATCGGACAGGGAGGCGAGACCGAGCTTCTCGAGAAACAGGTCGGTCGTGCCGTAGAGGATCGCCTGCCCCGACCCGGGGGCCACCCCGACCACGTCGAGGAGACCGCGACGCTCCAGGGTCCGCAGGGCCTGTTCGGAGTCCACACCTCGGATGTCGGTCACCTGGGAGCGCGACACCGGTTGGCGATACGCCACCACTGCCAGCGCCTCGAGCGCAGCGCGGGACAGCCGGGTGGCCGTCGGAGATGCTGCGAAGCGGTCGAGGTGGGGGCGCAGATCGGGGCGGGTGTACAGCCGCCAGCCTCCGGCCGCTTCCCGCAGCACGAGCCCGCTCGCCGTCGCCGAGAGGCGCTCGGCGAGCAGCTGGAGCGCTTCGGCCACCTCGCCGGGCGGGAGTTCCAGCACCTCGGAGAGCTCC
This sequence comes from Actinobacteria bacterium RBG_16_68_21, assembly GCA_001767695.1. Taxonomy (GTDB): domain Bacteria; phylum Actinomycetota; class Acidimicrobiia; order Spongiisociales; family UBA11373; genus RBG-16-68-21. The sequence continues at coordinate 169,669 of MELR01000013.1, read as the reverse complement.
GCCGCCGGGACCGGGGACTCGGCCACGAACAGGATCGCTTCGACCGCGGCGACTGCGTCCATCACGTTCCCTCCCCGGGAGCCATGTCCCATTCGCTGACCACGGCGCCGACCGCCGAGTCGGTGCGCCGCAGGGTTATCGGACCGGCGAGGTCGGCCTGGCGTGCCTGGACCAGTCCCCAGCGGGCCAGTTCGAGCACCGCCAGGAAGTAGGCGATGATCTCCATGGGGCGGTCCAGGTGGCTGGTGACGCGTTCGAAGTCGATCTCGATGTCGGCATCGATCCGACGGCGGAGGTCGGCGATCGCATCGGTCACCGAAGGCAGGTCGAGGTCGAGATGGTCGAGGGTGGGCTCGGCAAAGGCCCGCTCCAGGACCCTGGTGGCGATGGCGGCCAGCTCGGCCGCACCGGCGCCGATCCGAAGCTCCGTCGGCGGCGGCGCCACATCCGGGTCGGCACCGGCCGTCCGCGCCAGGAACAATTCGGTGCTCTCGAGGCGATGCGCCAACACCGCCGCCACATCCTTGAAGGTCAGGTTGGCGAGGAGGCGGGAGAGCAGCCGATCGCGCTCTTCGGCGAGGAGGAGGTCCTCATCGAGATCGATCTCGGACGACCCGGGCAGCAGGCGGCGGGTCTTCAGCTGGATCAGGGTCGAAGCGATCACGAGGAACTCCGACGTGACCTCGAGGTCGAGGGTGCGCATCAGGTCGAGGTACGACAGGTACTCCGACACGAGGTCGCGCAGGTTGAGATCGGCCACATCGAGACGGCGCGCCGTAATCAGCTGGAGGAGCAGATCGAGCGGACCCTCGAAGATCGGTGTGGTGACCTCGTAGCTCATCGGCATCTCATCGTATTGCCGCCCACGGCGGGGTGCGGGTCAATCGTCATCGGCGGCGCACAGCAGCGCCCAGGCCTCAGCGGGAACATCCTGGGGACGGGGGCCATGATGGTGCTCGGCGAACGCCACCACGATCGGCGGGGACCCGGCCGCTTCCAGATCGGCCCCGCCCAACCTGCCGTGTTCGAGGTAGGTGCGCAGCTTCCCGTTCCTGGGCAGATGGAGGATGGCGAGAACCGATGCCACAGTGCGCGCTGCGGTCCCGGTGCGCGAGTGTCGCTTGCCGACGTCGTGGAGCAAGGCGGCGCGGACCAGGAGCGGATCTTCCGAGACCGCGGCCACCCTGGCGGCGACGGCCACCGCGTGATGCTGGTCGGCGACCGGCTGAAGCCAGAACAACCGGAGCTCGGGAACACTCAGGACGGAGGCAATCATCGTTTGTTGGCGCGGGGAGGGTCGGCGCGCCCGCAGGGATCCGAGCAACCGCCTGGCGAGATGCGGGAGGGACCCGGGGGCGCTCACACCGCCGCCTTCACGATCCACGAGATCCACGACCCGAGGAAGCCGAGTGAACGGGGGATGATCAGCACCAGAACGATCAGGATCAGGAACCCGTACTGGGAGATCTGAGCGTAGATCCTTCGTCCCGCCGGGGGGAGCACCAGGGGAAGCAGTCGGCTGCCGTCGAGGGGTGGGATGGGAAGCATGTTGAAGACCGCAAGCGCGGCGTTGACCACCAGGAACCCCTCGGCGAATCGGGCCCACAGCGATGGACTGGTCAGATAGACGACGTCGCCCACCTGGATGAACGGACCGAGGCGGGCAACCAGGAGAACCATGGCGAGGTTGGTCGTCGGACCGGCCAGGGCGGTCACGGCCATTCCCCGCACCGGGCTTCGGCGAAAGCGCGACGGGTTGACCGGCACCGGCTTGGCCCAACCGAAGACGTTCTGATGGGCCAGGGCGAGCATTGCGGGAAGCAGCACCGATCCGAAGGGGTCGATGTGCTTGACCGGGTTGAGGGTCAGCCGTCCCGCCTCCTGCGCGGTGAGGTCGCCGAGACGCCGGGCGACCAGGCCGTGGGCGACCTCGTGGAAGATGATCGACGGCGCCAGGATGGCAATGAACAAGACGGCGTCGAGCACGCCGTTGTCGACGATCATTGGACCGACTAGACCTTGGCGGCTTTGCAGTCCACGCAGTGGGTCGACGAGGGACGGACCTCGAGGCGAGCCTCGCCGATGTCCTTGCCGCACTTGACGCAGGTCCCGTAGACGCCGCTTTCGATCCTGGCAAGGGCGACGTCGATCTCGCCGAGCGAGCGGCGCAACGAGTCGACCAACCCGAGCACCTCGGTGCGCTCGGAGGTTGCGGCCGCGGCGTCGGCGAACCCCTCGGGGAAGTCCACGTCGTCCCGGAGTGACCCGTCTTCGGATGCCCCCAGCTCGGCGAGCTGATGCATCAGTTGCTGGCGTTCGGCGACGAGCCGTTGCTTGATCGATTCGAGGGCGACCATGAGAGCCTCTCAGCTGCGGGGGTGAGCCGCCACATAAACCTCGAGGAGGTGCCGCGGCGACACGCGGGTGTAAACCTGTGTGGTCGAAATGCTAGCGTGGCCGAGCATCTCCTGGACGGTTCTGAGATCCGCCCCCCCTTCCACCATGTGGGTCGCCGCGCTGTGGCGGAGAACGTGCGGCGACACGACATCGGGCGCGATGCCCGCCCGGGCGGCCTGGGTCTTGACGATGTTCCACACGGCCTGCCTGCTGAGCCGTGCTCCCCGCAGGCTGAGGAAGACCGCTCCGCCGGATCGGACCCCCCGGAGACGGGCGCGATCGGGGAGCCAATTCATCAGGGTATCTCTGGCGGCGGTCCCCACCGGGACGATGCGCTGCTTGGCGCCCTTCCCGGTGAGCACGACGGTGCCCTCTTCGAGGTCGAGGTCCACTTCGTCGAGTCCGACCGCCTCGGCGACCCGGGCTCCGGTGGCATACATGAACTCGAGGAGAGCCCGGTCGCGCCGCCCGGCCACGGTCGTCGGGTCGGGCGCCTCCACGAGGCGGGTCACCTCGGCGACGCTCAGTGCCTTGGGCAGGGCTCGCGGTCTCCGCGGGGATTCCAGGAGCACCGTGGGGTCGAGCGGAGAGATACCCTCGGCCACCGCGAACCGGTGGAACCCCCGGACGGTGGCCACCCGCCGGGCGACGGTCGTGGCGGCGAGGCCGGACCGCTGCAGGGAGAGCACGAAGGCCGAGGCGAGCTCGGGGGTCGGCGCCCGGCTTCGCAGAAAGGCGGAGTACGTGGCGAGATCGCGCCGGTAGGCGGCGATCGTGTTCGTGGCGAGCCCCCGATCCGCGACCAGCGAGGCGAGGAACTCGAGGATCTGCTCGTCGATGGCGGCGACCCCTGCCGCCGCGTCGCTCATCGGGGCTCCGCCACCGACTCCTCGAGGGCGTCGAGTGCACCGAGCGAGCCGGCGCGATGCCGCTCGGTCGCCGCCGCCATGAAGCCCGCGAACAGCGGATGCGGGTCGTCGGGGCGCGACTTGAACTCGGGATGGAACTGCGATCCGACGAAGTAGGGATGGTCGGGAAGCTCGATGATCTCCACCAACTGATCGTCCGGAGACAACCCGGCGAGCAGCATCCCGGCCTGCTCGAGCTCCTTGCGGTAGTGGTTGTTCACCTCGTAGCGGTGGCGGTGGCGCTCGTAGATGAGCTCCTCCCCGTACAGGCGACGAGAGTGTGAACCCTCCACCAGGCGGGCGGGGTAGAGACCGAGGCGCATCGTCCCCCCCATGTCCTCCACCGCGTGCTGGGCGGCCATGAGATCGATCACCGGGTGCGGGGTGAGCGGCTCGAACTCGCTCGAGTTGGCGTCGCTCAGCCCCAGTTGTGAACGGGCAAACTCGATCACCGCGCATTGCAGGCCGAGGCACAAGCCGAGGAAGGGGATGCGGTTCTCCCGGGCGTGGCGGACGGCGGCGATCTTCCCCTCGATCCCGCGCACCCCGAAGCCGCCGGGGACGACGATGCCGTCCACCCCGGCGAGGTGGGTCGCGGCGAGCATGCCTTCCATGTCGTCGCTGGCGATCCAGCGCAGATCGAGCGTGACGCCGGCGGCGAGCGACCCGTGCTTGAGCGCTTCGACCACCGAGAGGTAGGCGTCGGGGAGATCCACGTACTTCCCCACGAGGGCGATCGTCACCGGTTCCGAGGGCCGTGACATGCGCTCGACGATGTCCTCCCATCCGGAGAGGTCCGGCTCCGGAGTGACGAGTCGCAACTTGGTGCACACCACGTCGTCGAGCCCGCCGGCGTGGAGGGTCAGGGGGACCGAGTAGATATTGGCGGCGTCGGGTGCGTTGATCACCGCGCTGGGCGGAACGTCGCAGAACAGGCTGATCTTGCGCCGTTCCGCCTCCTCCACCGGACGATCCGACCTCACCACGATGGCGTCGGGCTGGATGCCTCGGCTGCGCAACTCGGCGACGCTGTGTTGCGTGGGCTTCGTCTTCATCTCCTCGGAAGGGCCGATGTAGGGGGTGAGGGTGACGTGGATGAAGACGGCGTTGTCGTGGCCCACCTCGTTACGCAGCTGCCGGATGGCCTCGAGGAACGGGAGGATCTCGATGTCCCCGACGGTGCCACCGATCTCGGTGATGACTACATCCACCTCGGTGCGCTCCCCGATCCGGCGCACCCTGGCCTTGATCTCGTTGGTGATGTGAGGGATCACCTGGACCGTGTCGCCGAGGAAGTCGCCCCTGCGCTCCTTTTGGATCACGGTCTGATACACCGACCCGGTGGTGACGTTGGAGTCGCGGAGGAGATTGCGTCCGGTAAAGCGTTCGTAGTGGCCTAGATCGAGGTCGGTCTCCCCGCCATCGTCGGTCACGAACACCTCGCCGTGCTGGAAGGGGTTCATCGTCCCCGGGTCGACGTTGATGTACGGGTCGAGCTTCTGGTTGACCACCCGGAGCCCCCGGGCGCGCAACAGCCGCCCGAGAGAGGCGGCTGTGATGCCCTTCCCGAGGCTGCTGACGACCCCACCGGTCACGAAGACGTACTTGGTCATGTCCCTCGGGAATTTGACAGTAGCAGTGGTGCTGCTCCGACGAGGGTTTCGATGACTCCGCGCCGGGCTCGGAGCGACGGTGGCGCTATCGGCCGGTCTCCTTGCGCTCTCCGGCGAGAGCGAGGAGTTCGGCGGCATGCCCTCTCCCCTGGGCACTCTCCTCGATGCCGCCGAGCATGCGAGACAGCTCGCTGAGACGCTCCTCCCCGGCGACCTGGCGCACCACCGCCGAGTCCGCGACGCGTTCGACGACGAAGTGGGTGTCGGCAAAGGCGGCGATCTGGGGAAGGTGGGTGACCACGAACACCTGGCGTCCCGCCGCCAGCCGGGCGAGCAACTCCCCCATCGCCAATGCGGTGGCTCCCCCGACTCCGGAATCGATCTCGTCGAAGGCCACCACCTCGGCGTCGGCCACTCCCGCGGCGACCCGCACCGCCAGGACCAGCCGGCTGAGCTCCCCCCCGGAGGCCACCCGCCCAACTGGACCCGGGGTCAAGCCCCTCGTCGAGGCGAACGAAAGCGTGATTCGATCGGCTCCATGCGGTCCGGGGGGTCCTCCGGAGACCTCGACCGCCAGCACCGGATCGCGAAATCCCAGCTGGCGGAGGAGATCCACTGCGTCGGTGGTCAGCGCCTTGCCGGCCCGGCGGCGCGCCTCGGCCAGAGCTTCGCCGGCACCGACCGCGTCCGCCCGGGCAGCGGCCAGGTCGGCGTCGATCGTCTCGGCACGGGCGGCCAGCGCAGCCAGCCGCTCTGCCCGTTCGGTGGCTGCCGTTCCGTAGGCGATGACCTCGTCGACGGTGGCGCCGTACTTGCGCTTGAGGTCGCCGAGAACTGCGGTCCGCTCCTCCATCGACTTGAGGGTTCCCGGGTCGTGATCGATGCTTTCGGTGACGGCGCGCAAGTCGGCAGCCGCCTCGTCGATCTCAGAGATGGCGCTTTCGAGACGTGCCACGAAAGGCTGGAGCGATGGGTCGAGGTCACGTGCCGATCGGACCCGATCCAGGGCGAGGCGGAGCCGGTCCAGCGCCCCCTCCTCGTCCTCGATGGCGGTCGTCGCCGCCGCCAGCGATTCGATTATCTCGGCGGCGTGGCGAATGCGGCCCAGGGCGGCCTTCAGCTCGGCGTCCTCGCCCGGCCGAAGGCTGGCCGCAGCGATCTCCCGCGATTCGTGGCGGGCAAGATCGAGTTCGCGGGCCAGTGCCCGGGCATCCCCGCCGAGCTGATCGCGATCGACACGAAGGGCGATCAATCGCTCCCACGTATCGCGATAGTTGCTCGATGCCTCGACACCTGAGGCATCGAGCAGGCCATCGATGAGCCGGCGCACCGAGCTCTCTCGTCCCAGGGAGACGTGCTCGTGCTGCTCCACGATCTCGACCATCGTGTCGAGCTTCTCGGCGAGCAGCTTGGCCGGGACCATCGCCCCATCGACGTAGGCACGCGACTTGCCGGCGGCGACCCGGCGAGCAACCACGACCTCATCGTCCCCGAGCACGAAGCGCCCTTCGACCCGGGCCTCATCTCCCCGCGGACCGATGCGATCGGACCGGGCAGGATCACCCCTCAGCAGGTGTAATGCGCCGAGGAGCAGGGTCTTGCCGGCTCCGGTCTCGCCGGTGATGGCGACCAGTCCCGCCCCCGGTTCGATGCGGGATGCGGCGATGATTCCCAGGTTCGCGACGAACAGCTCTTCAAGCATCCGGTAGCTGGAATTTCTCTTTGACGGTGTGTGCGAAGTTGCGCGGCCGCAACCGGATGAAGCGCGCCGGGGTCGGGCCACGCACGATGCCGATCGCCTCCCCGGGGTCGAGCTCGGCGTACGTCTGCCCATCGACGTTCACCCTGCCGCGGCGGTCGGAGGTGACGAGGACATCCAGTGTGACCTGCGGCGAGAAGACGATCGCCCGGCCGAAGGCGCTGTGCGCCGCCACCGGAGTGAGGAGGATCGCCTCGATGTCGGGATCGACCAGAGGCCCTCCGGCGGAAAACGTGTAGGCGGTGGACCCCGTTGGGGTGGAGACGATGACCGCATCGGCCCGGTACTCCACGAGTCGCTCGCCGTTCACCGACACCGCCACCGAAACCACCTGGCGGCTCACGGCCTTCTCCACCACGATGTCGTTGAGACCGTCGACCTTGGCCCCACCGGGCAGGCTCGCCTCGAGGGTCATCCTCTCTGCAACGAGGTACCTTCCGGCGAGCAGGGAGTCGAGGGCTTCGTCGATCCGGGCCGGCTCGACCTCGGCGAGGAAACCGAGAGTCCCCGCGTTGATGCCGAGCACGGGGATATCGGAGGCTCGCGCCACCCGGGCCGCCTCGAGGACCGTTCCGTCGCCGCCCACGGCGACGACGACGTCGTCGCTCAATGGTTCGCCGGGCTCACGAGCGACCAGCCCCGGGACCCGAGCGGCATCTCCCGGGTGTCCGGAGACGACGATGCCGCGTAGCTTGGCGGCGGCCACCAAGCGCTCGGCGGTGGCAGCGGCCGTAGGCCGCGTGGGATGAAGGACGAGGGCGAGTCTCACTGCACCGCCTCGGAGGCCGCCACCGCGGCGTCGATTCCGGGAGACCCGAGGCGTCCATGGACCAGGAACTCGCGGTTCCCCTTGGCCCCGGTGATCGGACTGGGCATCGCCCCGAGGACGCCGATTTCCACGTCGGCGAGCGCCGCGGTAACCGCGGCCACCGCATCACGGTGCGCGTCCGGATCGCGCACGATGCCGCCGCGACCGACCCTCTGCGGTCCCACCTCGAATTGGGGTTTCACCAGGACAACGTAGTCGGTACCTGCTCGTCCCACGCTGGCCAGCGGGACGGCGAGAAGCGAGGCGCCGATGAACGAAACGTCCATGACGACGACGTCGAACGGGGCCCCCAAGGCTGCGGGGTCGACGATGCGGAAGTTGGTCCGGTCGACGACCACAACCGCCGGGTGGTTGCGGAGATGCCACAGCATTTGGCCGTATCCGACGTCTAGCGCCACCACCCTTCTTGCCCCGCCGCGGATCAGCACATCGGTGAATCCCCCGGTGGAGGCTCCCACGTCCAGCGCGTCGGCACCGGCGACATCGATGGAGAAGCGTTCCAGGGCGGCGGCAAGTTTCTCCCCGCCGCGGCTCGCCCAGGGCTCCTCGTCGGTCCGAACCGTGATCGCCTCGTCGGGAGCGACCATGGTCGCCGGCTTGGCGGTGGCGCGACCACCCACCACGACCCGTCCATCGCGGATCGCGTCGTGAGCAGCGGTTCGGGTCGGAGTAAGTCCCCGCCGGACCAGCTCGGTGTCAAGCCGGCGGCGCAGACGCTTCCTCCTCACCCCCGGACTCCAGCGCCTCGGTGAGCGCCTCGGAGAGCTTGTCGGCCAGGTCGGGGGCCTCGGCGGGGTCGGCCGAGGCGAGCTCGGAGAGCAATGAGTCGAGGGGCGTATCATCCATGAGGGGCATTATCCCCGCACTGGCCGACAGGAAGTGCGCATTGTTACCGGTTCGTGATGTCAACCCGACGCGCATCCGGCCGTTGATCACGTGGCTGATCATCGCCGGAAACGTCGTCGTGTTCCTCATGACCCCGCAGGCATCTCCGGAATCGGATCGCTTCGCCTACGAGCACGCCGCCGTCGCCTGTGAGGTGAGCAGTGGCGAACCGGTCTCGGTGTTCGAGGTGAACGCCGGGGTCTGCCTCGACGGGAACGCCGCCGAGGCGGTGTTCCCCGACAAGCAGATCTGGCTGTCCGTGTTCGTGTCGATGTTCCTCCACGCCGGGCTCGCCCACATCCTCTTCAACATGTGGAGCCTGTGGATCTTCGGGAACAACGTCGAAGAGGCCTTCGGATCGCTGCTGTTCGCGGTCTTCTACCTGGCGGCGGGAGTGGCCGCCACCATCGGTTTCGTCGTGGTCAACCCGACTCTCACGGTTCCTCTGGTCGGAGCGTCGGGCGCCATCGCCGGAGTGATGGGGGCGTATCTGGTGCTGTTTCCCCGCCACCAGGTCATGACGTTCATCCTCTACCGGGTCGTGGCCATCCCCGCCGTGTGGTTCCTCGGCCTGTGGTTTCTGAGCCAGTTCCTCCTGGTGGGCGACGACACCGGCGTCGCCTGGCAGGCGCACGTGGCCGGGTTCGCGTTCGGCGCCCTGGTCGCCGCCATGTTTCGACGGCAACTGTTGGCGCGGACGGCGGCCGGGGAGACGGCGGTCTACGCCTGAATCAGCACTGAAGGCAGGTCGGCGACCGAGGTGAGCACGTGGTCGGGCGGGGGGTCGATCCCGTCCGGGTCGTGGGTCACCCCGGTCATCACCAACACGGTTGTCCACCCGGCCGGTATTCCGAAAGCCAGGTCCGTCTCGGCACGGTCCCCGACGACCCAGGTGGGCCCGGGGCCGAGGAGGGCTGCCACGCAGCGCCGCATCGGTTCGAACGGCTTGCCGGCGAACTCCGGTTGCCGCCCGGAGGCGAACGCCACCGCGGCGACCATCGATCCCGCCCCCGGGTCGGCGAGGCCGGCGGTGGGGAAGGTGGCGTCGGGATTGGTGGCGATGAAGCGGGCGCCGCGGAGCAGGGCGTGGGAGGCCTGGCGCAGCCGGTCGTAGGTGAACCCCCGGTCGAGGCCGACGACGACCGTGTGTGCCGCGGCGGATTCGTCGGTCATGGCCACTCCCCACTCCCGCATGGTCGCGGCGAGACCGGGCTCGCCGACGGTGAGCACCGGTTGGTCACCGGCGACCAGCATCGATCGGGCGGCAACCGCGGAGGTGATCACCCAGGCGGGATCGACGGCATGACCGACGATGCTCTCCACCCGCTCCGCCACCACCTCCGGGGTCTTCGTGGAGTTGTTGGTGGCGAGGATGATCCGGAATCCCGCCGCGGCCAGCGCTCCCAGGGCATCCCCGGCGCCCGGTACGGCCTCGTCCTCGACGTAGAGGCAGCCGTCGAGGTCGAGGACGACGTTGCCGGGATGGTGGGATCCGACAGTCGTCCTCACCTCACTTCCCTGTCTTCCGGTCGCCGCGCCCCGGATATCCGGCGCGGGCGATCTCCTCGCCGAAACGGGCCACCGTTCTCACCAGCAGGGCGGCGGTGAGGCCGAGCGACTCCTCACTGACTCGTTCGTCGTAGCCGTGGAACATCGTGAGGAAGTCGCCGAAACCCACCCGGCGATCGAAAAGGCCGACGCCGTAGGAGACCGTTCCCTTGGGGCGGAAGAAGCGGGCATCCGTCCCGACGGGGATCATCGCCGGGAGGAGGTGGGAGTCGGGGGCGATCTCCCCCCGGGCCCCGTCGAGGGCCCGCCACAGCGGACCATCGGGTACCGATCCTGATGCGACCGTGTTCTCCATCTCTTCGACCGTAATTTCCTCGAAGGCCGGTCCCACCACCTTGCGGAAGTGGTCGTGGACGTCGGCGCGGTCCTGACCGGGAAGCGTGCGAACGTCGATCTCGGCCACCGCGGCGGCGGGGACCACGTTGGCCTTTACCCCGGCGCGCAGGGTGTTGGGGCTGATCGTCAGGTGGGTGCAGGCGTGCACCCACCTGGCGAGCCCGATATCGTCGACGGCGATGCGATCGATCGCCCGGTCGATCCGGTCGAGGTCCGTGAGGTCGGCGGCGAGGGATGGGTCGGGGTCCCAGGCGGCGACGAATCGACGCCACTCGTCGGTGATGACCGCGGGCGAGGGCGAATCGCCCAGCCGGGCGATGGCATCGGCGAGCGGAACGAGCGCGTTCTGGGTGGCATAGGGCTGGCTCCCGTGACCGGGCGCTCCTCCGGTGCGCAGCCGCCGCCAGTGTGGGCCCTTCTCGGCCACGGTCACCGGGAGGCCGGGGCCGGAGCGTCCCCAGAGCATCGGAGTACCGATCTCGGTCAGCTGGTAGTCACAGGCGACCGCCTCCCAGTGGTTCTCGACGAGCCACCGCGCCCCGAGCCCGCTCCCGGCCTCCTCATCGGCGACCGCCAGGAACACCAGGTCGCCGGCCAGCGGGGGCTCGTCACCGACGAGGTACCGACGGAACACGGCCGCCATCGCCGCCGTCTGGTTGAGCATGTCGATGGCTCCCCGACCCCATATGAAGCCGTCGCGGCGCTCACCGCCGAAAGGATCCGCCGACCACCCGGAGGCATCGGCGGGCACCACGTCGACGTGGCCCATGAGCATGAGCGTCGGCGCCGCGGAAGACCGTCCCGGAACCCGGTACACGGCGCTGCAGCGGCCCGGCTCGGGCTCGAACACCTGCCCGGCCTGCCCGAAGAATCCCGCCAGGGTGGCGATCGAGCGGGCCTCGTGGCCCGATTCCCGGGTCCCGTCGTTGACGCATGCGTTGCGGATCAGGGCGATGAGGAGCTCGGAGAGTTCCCCCTGAGGAATGGTCACAAGCCACCCCCATCGGCGTGCAGAGCCTCCTTCCAGGTCCGGAAGCGGGTGTGCCGCGCCCCGTCGGGCCCGGAGCCCTCCCCCCTCCGGCCGTGCAGATCGAAACGCAGGCAGGTCGCTCCGTCGTCGGAGACGGCCAGGTAGCGGGCTTCCCCGACCGGAGGCCCGGCCCGCCAGAGGAGATACCTGCCGATGCGGCGTTTGTACTCCACCGGCTCTCCCAGATCGTCGCCCAAGGAGAGGAGCTCGCTCGGGGCTTGGAGCCATCCGGATGCGGGAATCCGGTAATCGCGCTGTGGGGTGTCGGGTAGGTCGGCGGTGGAGTAGACGGTATCCACGAACGGCCGTTCGTGGGGAGCCGGGGCCATCAGCGATTGCCCCGGTGCATTGTGATCGACCGGGCGGTGAATCCGTTCGACTCGAAGAAGTTCTTCGCCTCCCGGTGTCCCGGTGAGACGTGGGCGTCGAAGAGCCCGATGCCCCGGGTCGCGGCGTCACGCATGAACGCCGTGATCATCGCCTCGCCGAGTCCGACCTGGCGTGCTTCGGCAAGCGTGAACACGAACCGAATCGCCGCCACCAACGTGTCTGCGTGAGGAGGCAGCAACGGCTCGTCACGAGCGAGCAGGAATGCGAGCGGCACGGCGTCGAGGGTGCCGACGTATCCCCACCAAGGCGGGCCGGACAATGCAACGCGCAGCGAGTCCTCGAGCGGCGCGGCGAGACCCTCCGCCTCCGACCACAGCGGTCTGAGCGCATCCATCTCGGCGGCGAGCTCTCGATAGAGGGCGGCGATCACCGCCAGGTCCGCGCCGGTTGCCGGTCGTGCGTCGATCACAGGCCACCCAGGGTACGGCGCAGACGCTCGCTCACGCGCAGTCGCGGCAGAGCTGCCTCCGCTTGTCGGCGAGCTGGACGACCCGTTTCACCAGGAAGCATGACTGGCACACGAACTCGCCCTGCCCCGCCGTCTCCGCGGGTACATCGAGTTCGATCGCCTCGCGGCGGAGCTTGCGGATCTCCTCAGCCTCGTCGACGGGAAGGCTCTCCGCCTCCTCGTCCTCGGTGAGCATGTCGAGCTCCTCGGCCTCGAGCTCGTCGAGGGCCTCGCTCTCCTCGTCCTCGTCCTCCTCCGCCTCCTCATCCTCGTCGAGGACGGCGGCTACCTCGAGGGTGGCGTCGATCTCTTCCAGATCCTCGTCGACCTCCTCGAGATCATCGAGGTCTTCGACGTCCTCCAGGTCTTCGATGTCGTCGGACTCGCCCGATTCCTCGTCTTCGGACCAGTCCTCGTCCGGCTCTGCGAAGTCGTCGGTTTTCGACGGCATTGATCCCTCACGGTGTCGAGGCGGCCGGAGTATATCTGCGGCGGAACGGATCACACCGCCAGGCGAACCGCCCCCGCCACCACCTCCACCGAGAAGGGCCCCCGGCCGACGCGGATCCCGTCGACCACCACCTGCCACCCAGGGGGCTGATCGACCTCGGCGCGGGACACCGCCAGCCGCCGAACCCCGGCGGCACGCACATGCATCCCGGCGCGAAAGGCCGGCCGGAGCCGGCTGAGCTGGCGCCTCGTCCCGGTGAACAACTGCAGGTCGACCACGCCGTCGACCAGCGTCGATCGGGGCGCACCGATCCAGTCGCCCCAGAACTGGCCGTTGAGCACCAGGACCCCCGAGGCCATCGTCTCCACTGGTGTCGGGCCACCTTCGATCACGACCCGTCCGGCGACTCGCAGGGGTCGCGGCCAGAAGGGGAACCAGGCGGGGCCCCCGGCGAGCACGCCGGTGCTCACCGAGTTGATGAACGCCATCCTGCCGAACGACCCGGTGACCACCCCGATGTCGATGGGATAGGGATCACCGTGCGCCAGGCGACGGACCCCCTCCGCCAGACTGTCGCCGAGGGCAAAGGTGCGTGCCAGCTCGGATCGCTCCCTCGAGGGGAGCAGCGCCAGGTCGACCCTCCCGGCGAATCCGGCCTCGAGCACCGCGCCGATGACGGCGGCGATCTCCGGGTCGCCGCCCTGGACGGCCAGCCTGGTGAAGCCGGCGTGCAACTCGGCGGACACGGTCTGCGCCAGATCGCTGCTGCCGGGAGTCACGAAGCGATGCGACACGAGTTGCCGGGACAACTCGGCCGCCAGCGGGGCCGGACTCGAACCGTCGGCGACGAGCACCCGCCAGCTCACACTGCACCCGCCGCGGCGACCACGCCCCGGTCTAGACCCCGCAGCGCGGCGCGAACCCCGGGAAGCTCCCCCTCCTCGACATCCAGAATCTGGCGGAGGACGTCGATCAGCTGACGGCAGTTCCGTACGAAGTCCCCGACGTCGGCGTCGTCCTCCTCGAAGAGGTCGGACAGCTCCTCACCGGCCACCCAGCGCGTCGCCACCGCGGCGAACCCGGCATCGGGGGGCCTGGTGGGGACCAGACCGGCGCGATCCTCCTCGGCGACTATCTCTCGCCAGATCGCTTCGACCCTGTCGGCCTGGTCGGCGATCGCTGCGGGCCACCCGACCTCCGTCGGCTCGCGCCGCGCCTCGTAGGTGAAGGCGGACACCAGGGCCGCCGTGTCCGGGCCGTCGAGTCCCCCAAGCAGACCGTCGGCCAGGACCTCCCCGAGGACGAGATCCATCTCGCTGTAGAGGCGGCGGAGGCGATCGCCCTTGGGAGTGAGGCTCCACCCGCGCAGGTAGCCGCGCCTCTCCAACAGCCCGAGGAGACCGCGGAACCCGGGGACGATTCCCGGCCCCAGTGCGGCGGCGCGTCGGCGGCGGGTTTCGATCCTCTCCTCGAGACGCCGGGCACCCCGGGCCGCCTCGAGGTGGGCGCCCAGCCCGGGCACGTCGGGTCTGATGTCGGAGAAGCTGACGGTCTCCGGCGGGCCGGGCTCGAACCGGCCGAGGAGGTCGGCCACCAGCCGCCGGTAGGAGGCATCCCGGGGCCGGAAGGGCCTGGGCAGCTCAACTCGCCCGGTGCGGGCGACGGTGTCGGGCATCCTCTCCGGAGCGATGCGTCGCACCTCTCCGGCCTGGGAGACCGTCAGCAGGCGAGGCCGCTTGCCGGTGCCGCGAGCGATGACCGCGTGGCGAACCGCGGCGCCCCGTTCCCGCCATTCGAGCACATCTCCGGCGGTGGTTCGTGCGGCGAACGCGGCTAGGGCACCGTCGCGAGACCCCGGGGACTGGGCGAGCAGCGCCCACACGTCGACGTCGGGGTGAAAGGCGGAACTCTTCAGCTCCTCGAGCCGGGCCAGATCGGCGGCCAGGTCCTCCTGGAGCGCCCGGCGTCTGGCGTCCTCGGCGAAGTGGGCGAACGAGGAGGCGAGCAGCGTCTCCGCGTGTTCCCGGTCGTAACGGGCGACCAGATTGACCGCCATGTTGTAGGTGGGGCGGAAGCTGGAGCGAAGCGGATGGCTCCCCCGGGCGGCGATCCCGGCGACTCGCTCGAAGGGCACGTACGGGGAGTGCATGATGACGGCGGAGCCATCGGTGTCGATGCCCCGCCGGCCCGCCCGACCGGTCAACTGCGTGTAGTCGCCGGCCTGGATGAGTTCGTGCCCCTCGCCGGTGTACTTGGACAGGTTCTCCAGGACCACCGTTCTGGCCGGCATGTTGATTCCGAGAGCGAGAGTCTCGGTGGCGAACACCAGGCGGACGAGACCCGCCGAGAACAGATGCTCGACCGTCTCCTTCATCGCGGGGACCAGCCCGGCGTGGTGGGAGGCGACCCCGGCGCGCAGGGCGTGGAGCCACCTTCCGTAGCCGAGCACCGCGAGGTCGTCGGCTCGGAGGTGGGCGGTCGCCTCCTCGGCCCGGCGCACGATCTCCTCGGCGACGTCCGGTGTCGTCAGACGCAGCCCGCGGTCGACTACCGAAGCGGCCGCTTCGTCGCAACCCCTTCGGGAGAAGATGAAGTAGATCGCCGGGAGAAGCTTGCGAGATCGCAACAGCTCACAGGTTTCGTGACGGCGCGGAGCCGCATAACGGCGCGCTCCCCCACTCCCCCGCAACATCCTCCCGATGCGATCGTTGGGGCGGTGGCCCTGGAACACCGGGAGCAGCCGGAGGGCGCTCCCTTCCCAGCGATCCCGTATCAAGTAGTGCGACTCCAGAGGCACCGGCCGCTCACGCTCGACGATCAGCGCGGTGTCGCCGCGCCGCTCCCGCACCCATGCTGCGAACTCCTCCGGATTGGCGATCGTGGCCGACAAAGCGACGAGCGGGATGCGACGATCGAGGTGGATGATGATCTCCTCCCAAACGCCGCCCCGGGTTCGGTCCTGCAGGTAATGGACCTCGTCGAGGACCACCACGCCGACGCTGTCGAGATCGGCGCTGCCGGCATACATCATGTTGCGCAGGACCTCGGTGGTCATCACGACGATCGGGGCGGAGCCGTTGATGGAGTTGTCACCGGTGAGAAGTCCCACCCGATCGTCTCCGTAATCACCGCGGAAGTCCCCGAACTTCTGATTGGATAGCGCCTTGAGAGGAGTCGTGTATACCGCGCGTTCCCCCCTGCCGAGAGCGCGGGCAATGGCAGCCTCCGCAACGACGGTCTTGCCGGCTCCCGTGGGGGCGGTCACCACCACGGACGCCCCGCGGTCGACCGCCCCGGCGGCTTCGATCTGGAAGCGATCCGCGGAGAACGCCAAGCCGGCGAGATATCCGGTGGCGGTCACCGATGCAGCGTGAAGCGAACCAGCCAGATGGTCGCCTCATAGAGGATGTACAGGGGCACCGAGAGCAGCAAGAGCGTCAAGGGGTCGCCGCTCGGCGTGAGCACCGCGCCGATGGTCACGATCGCCAACACCGCCCAGCGGCGGCCCGAGGCGAGTCGCCGCCAACCGACGAGTCCCATCGCGGCTGCGGCGTACACGAACACCGGAAACTCGAAACTCAGGCCGAACACGAGCAGAAAGCGGACCGCGAATGACAGATATTCGTTGCCGCCGATGATCGGTTCGAGCCTGTCGCCTCCGAACCCGAGGAGGAAACTCAGGCCGCGATCGAGGGACCAGTAGCCGAAGGCGATGCCACCGAGGAAGAGCACGACGAGTATCGCCACGATCGGGATCACCACGCGCCGCTCCCGCTTGGTCAGTGCCGGCGCGATGAACGCCCACAGCTGCCAGATCACCACCGGGCTGGCCAACACGAATCCCCCGAACAGGGAGAGCCGCATGAAGACGGTGAAGGCCTCGGTCGGCCGGAAGAAAGCCAGCTCGCGGTCGAGGACCACCCGTTCGTAGGGGCGCACGAGTGCGTCGAAGATCCAACCACGGAAGACGAAGGCTACGACCGCCCCGGCCACGATCGCCAGGGATGCCTTGATCAGCCTGCTGCGCAGCTCCTCGAGGTGAGCCATCACCGGCTGCGGCTGTCGACTCCTCATTCTGCGCCCGGGGAATCGACCTCACCGTCGGCAGGCTCCGCGGCCGTCCCCTCGCGGATCACCGGTCGCGTGCGCGGCTTGCGAGGGGTATCGGGTTGGGCGAGACCTCCGACGGCGTCGAGCGTGGAACGCATCTCGCGGCGAACCTCGTCGAGGGAGCCGGTGGAAGCGTCGAGCTCGGCCTCCAGGCCCGCCTTGAGCTCACCGGCGGTTTCCTTGAGCTCGCGGAGCACCTTCCCCGCCTTGCGCGAGATCTCGGGAAGGCGCTTCGGTCCGAAGACGATCAGCGCCACGAGGGCGATGGTGAGGAGCTCTGCGGGGCTGACGCTGAACACGCCCCGGATGGTAGGGCCGGGGTGCGGGGCCGGGTTGTGTCGCCCTCAGGATCGGGGGCGGTTCACCGTAGCTGGTCGGCCCATTCGCCGGAGTCGAGCGCGGCACTGAACCGGGCGATCTCCGACTCGGTGATCGGATTGGAGTCGTCGATCACCTCGTAGGCGACGCCGGTGGCCAGCAGGATGCTCACCACCCGGTGATTCGCCGGACGGCGCTGCTGGTCTCCACACGAGGGGCACGAGAAGAGGTAGGCGCCGGTTCCGCTGAGTGCGGTCAACTCGAGCCTCAACTCGCCGGGGATCAGTTCGACCTCTCCGCATACCGCGCAGGTCGTCCGGATCATTGTCATTCGGGTCTCCAGGCGATGTGGATTGACTGTCCTCGCGACTATCGGAGACCTCTCGACCCCCCTGAATGACCATTCTCCGGCTAGTCACCGTAACGATGGAGGAGGCGGCTGCGGAGATCGTCTCGCGCCGCGGCTACCTCGGGCCCGGACACCAGTTGGGCATCGTTGCCGAGGCGCAGGAGGAGCCGGGCTGCCACCGCCGGGTCGGCAGCCGAGAAGTCGATGGTCCGGGATTCGGGGGACTCCGTCACCACCGCCACCGGGTAGTAATCGGCGACCCATGAGGCGCGTGCGCTCAGCCGGATGCGAGCAGTGACGTCCTCGGGTCCCGGTGTGTAGCGCACCTGGGGCGCCGGCGGCTGCGCCGGCGGCTCGAAGCGCTCACCGGTTGGGGTCGCCGCGCGGATTCGGTCGACCCGGAAGACTCGCTCGGCTCCGGCGAGGCGGCAGTGACCCGACAGGTACCAGTTGCCCAGAGACGTGAACACTCCCCAGGGCTCGACGCTGCGGGTGGTGGTGCGCCCGGAGGCGATCGCGGTGTGCACGATCTCCACCACGGCGCCGTCGCGAGCCGCGTCCCGCAACATGCCGAGCATCTCCGGTCCGGGCGCGAGGCCGACGTCGATGGCGCCCTCGTCCGGTATCAGGGCCTTGCGAAGCTTGTCCACCGCCGAGGAGAGCGCGGGCGAAGACGTATCCGACGCCTGCACGGCCAGGCCCGAGGCGAGCAGCATCAGCGCCTCCACCGCCGTCAATCGCAGGGGTCGGGAGAAGTAGTCGGCCGCGTCGACGACGACCTCGTCCTCGTCCACGTAGGCATCCATGAGATCCCCGGGACCGTATCCGGGCAGGCCGCACACGAACACGATGTCGAGGTCCCGGATCAGATCCGGCCGCTGATAGCCGAACCGAGAGCACACCTCGTCCACCGTCGCCCCGGGATTGGCGATGACCCAGGGGAGCATCGCCAGGATGCGATTGAGCCGCTCGGCGGTGCGGGCGCTGCTCACGTCCCGCTCCGCACATGGTCGATGAAGCGGGCGCGGAGCTCGGGTGGAGCGATGATCTCGGCGGCGTCTTCGAAGCCGATCATCCAGCCGATCAGGGCGTCGGGCGAGCCCACCAGGAGTGCGGCGGTCACTCCTCCGTCGGGGTCTTCGGTGAGCCTGGTCCCTGCCGCCACCTGACGCCGGGCCCACCAGGCCACCTCCGGGTCGAAGCGGACGGTGGCCTCGATCCGGGCGTCTCCTGCCTCCCAGGGCGCGTCGGGGAATCCGGTACGGACGTCGAAGTCGGGGGGACGCCGGAAAGCACCCCTCTTGGTTCCCAGGGAGGTCGCCGTCATCCGGTCGGCGCGAAACGTGCGCCGCTCTCCGGCGACGTCGCCGACCACATACCAATGCCCCATGCGGTGTGCCAGCCCGTAGGGGTCGAGGCGGCGGCGGGACTGGCGGTACTGGAAGGTCAGCCGGCGGCGCTCGACGATCGCGGTGAACACGTCGCCGAGCACGGAGGGATCTGCTGCGAGGTCGGCGGCGAGAGGGTCACCGAGACCGGCCATCGGGGCACCCCCGAGCTTGAGGAACGCGCCGTCGCCGGGAGCCTGCCCACCGAGGTGGACCATGCGGCTGGCCAGCCACAGGGCAGCACGCTCCTCATCGGTGAGGCCGGGATCGGCCAGGGCATACTCGTCGGGGGCGACCACATATCCCTGCTCCACCTCCCAGCCATCGGTGTGCTCGAGGCGGAGGGGGACCCCGAGCGACTTGAGGAGGTCCTTGTCGCGCTCGAACGTCCGGCGAAAGGCCTGGTCGGTCTCCTGGTCGTAGCCTGCCACGGTGGTGCGGATCTCGTCGGCGGTCACCGGCCGACGCGCGGTGAGGAGGAACGCCAGCAGATTGAGGATTCGCTCGATCACCCGTTGCATCTGGCGGCAGGGTATCGGTGCACTCGCCGCTGGGGAAGGAGTCGGGGGTCGGAACCCGCCGTCGCCGGGCTAGAGAGACGCGATCAGCTTGTCGACCCGTTCGTCGACCGCCCGGAATGGGTCCTTGCAGAGCACGGTGCGCTGCGCTTGGTCGTTGAGCTTGAGGTGCACCCAGTCGACGGTGAAGTCGCGGTTCTTCGCCTTGGCCGCCTTGATGAATTCTCCCCGGAGACGGGCTCTGGTGGTCTGCGGGGGCTGGGTCAAGGCCCGCATGACGTCCTCGTCGGTGACCACCCGCTCCACGAGACCGCGCCTTTCGAGCAGGTAGTACAGCCCCCGCTCCTTGGTGACGTCGTGGTAGGCGAGGTCCAGCATCGCCAGCTTCGGATCGCTCAGGGGAACCCCCCGGCGAGCGGAGTAGCTCTCGATCAAGTGGTACTTGGCCACCCAGTCACACTCTCGGCGCAGCCCGAGTGGATCCTTCTCCAGCCCGGTGAGCAGGTGCTCCCACATCTGGATGGCGTTCTCCACCGACGGCGGGAATCCCGGGGCGCGGGCGTATCGCATGACCCGATCGAGGTACTCCCATTGCATGTCGAGCGCGGACAGCTCCCGCCCGTTGGCGAGGCGCACCTTGCGGCGACAGGTTATGTCGTGGCTGATCTCGCGGATCGCCCTGATCGGGTTCTCCAGGGTGAGATCCCGGAAGACGACGTCGTCTTCGAGCATCTGCAGCAGGGCGACCGTCGTGCCCACTTTCACGTAGGACACGTACTCGGACATGTTGGAGTCCCCGGCGATCACGTGGAGCCGGCGGTAGCGCTCGGCGTCGGCATGGGGCTCGTCCCGGGTGTTGATGATCGGGCGGCTGCGGGTGGTCGCCGAGGAGACACCCTCCCAGATGTGCTCGGCGCGCTGCGCCATCGAGAACACCGTGCCCCGAGCAGTCTGCAGGAGTTTGCCGGCGCCCGAGAACACCTGGCGGGTGACCAGGAAGGGAATCAGCGTGTCGATGATGCGCTGGAAATCGGCCTGGCGGCTCACCAGATAGTTTTCGTGCGCCCCGTAGGAATTGCCCGCCGAGTCGGTGTTGTTCTTGAAGAGGTACACCTGGCCGCGGATGCCCTCCTCCTCCAGCCGTTGCTCCGCAGAATGGAGAAGTCCCTCCAGCACCCGCTCCCCCGCCTTGTCATGGGCGACGAGGTCGTAGAGCGAGTCGCATTCGGGCGTGGCGTACTCCGGATGGCTGCCGACATCCAGATAGAGGCGCGCCCCGTTCTCGAGAAAGACGTTCGACGAGCGACCCCAGGAGACGACCCGGCGGAACAGGTAACGGGCGACCTCGTCGGGCGAGAGCCTCCGCTGCCCGCGCAGCGTGCAGGTGACCCCGTACTCATTCTCCAAGCCGAAGATGCGGCGCTGCATCGGGCGAGCGTACCGGCAGGCGCGCTCGTGCGGAGTCTTGCCGCCGCCGGTCGGTAGGATCCGGTCATGGATGAGGGGACCACCCGCTATGTCAGCGTGGCCAAGCTGGGCGACCCGGGGGTGGCCAACATCGCCGTGGCCATGCTCCAATCCGCCGGCATTCCCGCCCGCGCCCACGGGGAGGCGCTTGGCCCTTACCGGATGACGGTCGGGGAGATGGCGATCACCGAGATATGGGTTCCCGCCTGCGATGTCGACGACGCTCTCGAGGTTCTCGCCGAATCGACGCCGGAACCGCCGTCGCAGGAGCCGGTGCACACCGGGGCGCTCGCCGACCCCGCCGCCCTTCCGATGCGCCTGCTCGCCGCAGTGACTCTCGGAGCCTTGGGGTGGGCCGTGCTTCGGTTCGTGATGCGGGTGTTCTGAGGGACGGTCGGCCGGCTAGGCCAACTCATCCGGGGTGAGCCGACGGAAGGTGCGCCGTCCCAGGGTGCGGTCGACCACCGCTGCCTCCCAGCCGGCCCCTCCGCTTCCGTCGTCCAACGAGAGGCATGCCGCCTTCGCCCACCCGATGGCCGTCGTCAGGGCGGCCTCCGGCGTGAAAGCGGCGCGGAGATGAGCCACCAGTTCCTCTGCAGAACCGCCGATGGCGGATACCCCGTTGTCGTCGTAGAGCACCCCGTCGTACGTGATACGGAAGATGTGGTTGTCGGCCGTGGTGGCACCGACCTCGACGACCATCACCTCCACCTCGAAAGGCTTCACCTCCTGGGTGAACACATGTCCCAGGGTCTGCGCGTAGGCGTTTGCGAGGCTCTTGGCGGTTACGTCGGATCGAGAGTAGGTGTACCCCGTGAGATCGGCCCGTCGGATTCCCCCCACCCTCAGCTGCTCGAACTCCGTGTACTTGCCGACGCCGGCGAAGGCGATCCGGTCGTAGACCTCCGAGATCTTCTGCAGCGCGCCGCTCGGGTTCTCCCCGAGCATCAGGATTCCGTCGGCGTATTCGACGCCCACGATCGACTTTCCCCGGGCGATTCCCTTCCGGGCGTATTCGGCCCGGTCCTTCATCAGCTGCTCGGGGGGCACATAGAACGGGATGCTCATGAGTCACTCCCCATCGCGGCCCGGGCCGCGGTGGCCACCCGATCCCCGTCAATGGCGCGGAACCCGGCGGCCGACACCGTGACCACGTTCGGGTAGATGTCGCGCCGCAGGTCGGGCCCACCGGTCGCGGTGTCCTCCTCGGCGGCCGCCACCAACGCGCTCACCGCCAGGTCGATGGCAGAGCCGGCATCCATGGCTTCGGAGAAGTGCGTGCGCAGGAAGAGCCTGGCGTCGCGTCCCCCCGACCCGGTGGTGGCGTAATCGGTCTCCTCGTAGGAGCCTCCGACGACGTCGAAGGAGTAGAGCCTTCCCTCGCCGGCCTCCTCGTCGAAGCCACAGAACAGCGGGATCACGACCAGACCCTGAAAGGCCATCGGCATCTGGCGGCGCACCATGGCTGCCAGGTGATTCGCCTTGCCGGAAAGGCTGAGGCGGCGGCCCTCGAGCTTCTCGTAGTGCTCCAGCTCGGTCTGGAAGAGCTTGACCAGTTCGATGGCGATTCCGGCGGTTCCGGAGATAGCGACTGCGGAGTAGGCGTCTGCGGGGAAGACCTTCTGCACGTTGCGGTGGGCAATGATGTTCCCGGCGACGGCACGCCGATCTCCCGCCATCACCACGCCTTCGGCATAGCGGAAGGCGAGCACGGTGGTTCCCTCGGGCGGCTCGAGACCATCGCCGGAGTGCCCCGCCAGATCCCAGCGCAACGCGATGCCCCGCGAGCGGAGCAGTTCCGTGAACGAGGAGGCCGGAGTTCCCGCTTCCAGGGGAAGCCCGTCACCCGGACCGAGCGTCACTGGCCGCCCTTCTGCACGTAGTTCTTGACGAACTCCTCGGCGTTCTCCTCGAGAACCGAATCGATCTCGTCGAGGAGGTCGTCGATCTTCTCGGTCAACTCCTCGCCGACGTCGCTGGGAACGGTCTCCTCGGCCGCGACGTCGCGCGTGACGTCATCCTTGCGGGTCTGTTTGCGCTCCTGCTCGGCCATGTTCACCTCCCTCTTCGCCTGCGAGTGCCCGGACGAGATCGGCGGGGGTCGGAGATCTGGCGAGCAACGCGGCAACACGATCCTTACCCCCGCGAAGCGGCTCCATCATAGGCACCCGCTTGAGAGCGTCCTCACCCACGTCGAAGATGAGCGAATCCCAGTTGGCGGCCACGATGGCGCTTCCGTAACGCTCGATGCATGCCCCGCGGAACCAGGCGCGAGTGCGCTCGGGAGGTTCGGTGGTGGCCCGCAACACCTCGGCGTCGGTGAAGAGCCGCTGCATTCTTCCCCCGTCCACCAGGCGCCGGTAGAGGCTCCGGGTCGAGTCGACGTCGTGATACTGGAGGTCGGCGAGCCGGATCTTGGGGGCGTCCCATCCGAGACGATCGCGCCTGCGGTACCCCTCGAGGATGGCCAGCTTGGCGGTCCAGTCGAGCCGGTCCGCGGTCGAGTCGGGGTCGCGCTCCAGATCGGTTAGCACCTCCTCCCAGGTGTCGATCACCCGCAGTTCGACATCGGATACCCCGTGCACTTCGGCGTGCTTGGAAACCCAGCCGAGGTACTGCCATTGCAGGTCCAGCGCCGTGGCGGTCTGGCCATCGACCAGCTCCACCGCCACCCGCAGCGTGGGGTCGTGGCTGATCCGCCAGACGGCGTCCACCGGGTGAGCGAGGGCGATCGGGTCTCCGAGATTGCCCGCCTCGAGGGCGGCGAGGATCAGGGCGGTCGTGCCCAGCTTGAGGAAAGTCTGCACCTCGCTGCGGTTGGCATCCCCGATGATCACGTGCAGCCGCCGGTATCGGCCGGGGTCGGCATGGGGTTCGTCGCGAGTATTGATGATCGGCCGCTTCAGGGTGGTCTCGAGTCCCACTTCTTCCTCGAAGAAGTCGGCGCGCTGGGTGATTTGATAGGCCACCGGCGGGCGGCCGTTCTCGGCGCCCACCTTCCCGGACCCGGTGAAGATCTGCCGGGACGCGAAGAACCCGGTGAGGTGCCGCACCAGTTCGCCGAACGGCACGGTGCGGGAGACGAGGTAGTTCTCATGGGCGCCGTAGGAGTTCCCCTTGCCGTCACTGTTGTTCTTGTGCACGAACAGGCGTTGCCCCTCGGGAAGGGTGCGGTTGGCGGCGGCCGCCGCCCTCTCCAGCACGACCTCGCCGGCCTTGTCGTGGAGGGCGGCTTCCAAGGCGTCGAAGCACTCCGGGCTCGAGTACTCCGGATGGGCGTGATCGACGTAGAACCGGGCGCCGTTGGTGAGCACCACGTTCACCAGCCCGCTCTCGAACTCCCCGGTGGGGGCGGGATCGTATCCGAACCCCCGGGCGTCCCTCCCGGGGGATTCCTCGTCGAAGGACCATGGGATCCGTGTCGACGTGCCCGCATAGGAGTTGATCACCAGGCTCGAGGCGAGCACCGGGTTGAAGTCCGGTTGGTTGCGGATCGTGATGCCGAACTCGGTCTCGGTGCCGACGACTTTGTGGACCTCGGTCACAGGTACTGGCCGGTCGTGATCGCTTCGATGCTGCGGCTCTCGCCGTCGCCGTCGATCAGCGTTCTGACGTAGACGATTCGCTCGCCCTTCTTGCCGGAGATGCGAGCCCAGTCGTCCGGGTTCGTCGTGTTGGGCAGGTCTTCATGCTCCCGGAACTCCTGCTTGATCGCCTCGGTGAGATCCTGAACGCGCAGACCCCGGGTCCCCTCGGCGATCTCCCGCTTGATCGCTTCCTTCTTCGCTCGCCGCACGACGTTCTCGATCATCGCCCCGGAGGCAAAGTCCTTGAAGTACAGCACTTCCTTGTCCCCGTTGGCATAGGTGACCTCGAGGAACCGGTTGCCCTCGTCCATCGAGTACATGTCGGCGACCACCGCCTCGATCATTCGGGTGACCAGGGCCTCTCGGTCGCCGAAGCGAGCGACCTCGGCGGAATCGAGGGGGACGTGGGTTCCCAGGTAGATCCCGAAGATCTGCCGGGCGGCATCCGCGTTGGGACGTTCGATCTTGATCTTCACGTCGAGCCGCCCCGGCCGGAGAATTGCCGGATCGATCAAGTCCTCGCGGTTGGATGCACCGATGACGATCACGTTCTTCAATCCCTCGACCCCGTCCAACTCGGAGAGCAGCTGGGGGACGATCGTCGACTCCACATCGGAGGAGATCCCGCTCCCCCGGGTGCGGAACAGCGAGTCCATCTCGTCGAAGAAGACGATCACCGGCACGCCCTCGTCCGACTTCTCCTTGGCGCGCCCGAAGATCAGGCGGATCTGACGTTCGGTCTCGCCGACGTACTTGTTGAGCAGCTCGGGACCCTTGATGTTGAGGAAGTAGGAACGGGCATCGGTTTCGCCCGTCTTGTCCGCCACCGCGATCGCCAGCGAATTCGCCACCGCCTTGGCGATCAGCGTCTTGCCGCAGCCGGGCGGACCGTAGAGGAGGATTCCCTTCGGTGCCGCCAGCCCGTACTGCTCGAAGAGATCCTTGTGAAGGTAAGGGAGCTCGACGGCGTCGCGAATCGATGCGATCTGGTCGTGCAACCCACCGATGTCCTCATAGGTGACGTCCGGGACCTCCTCGAGGACCAGCTCTTCCACCTCGGGCCGGATCAGGCGCTCGTGGACCAGGCCACTGCGGGCGTCGAGCCGGACGTGGTCACCGATTCTCAGGAAGGCGTCGATCATCGGGCCGGCCAACTCGACCACTCGCTCCTCGTCGGCCCGACCGAGCACGATCACGCGCCCGTCGCCGAGCAGCTCCTTGACCGTCACCACCTCACCGGTGGGGTCGAACGATCGGATATCGACGACGTTCATCGCCTCGTTGAGCAGGACCTCCTGGCCGGCCTCCAGTGCCTTGACCTCGATCGTCGGCTCGACGTTCACGCGCAGCTTGCGTCCTCCGGTGATCACGTCCAGCGTGCCATCCGCGTTGATCCCCTGGACGACCCCGAACTGGTTGGGGGGTGCGGTAAGCTTCTCGACCTCTTCGCGCAATATGGCCAACTGGTCGCGGGTCTCTTCGAGAGCCACCGAGAGCTTCTCGTTCTGGGAGACCGCCTGGCTGATGCGTCCCTTCGCCTCGAGGAGCCGCTCCTCGAGGAGCCGAACACGCCGGGGAGCATCCTGCAGACGACGCCGCAGAATGGCGATCTCCTCCTCCAGCATCTTGATGGTGCCGCGGAGCTCCTCGAGGGTCGGATCGGTCATCGTTCTCCTCGTCCCCGGTTCGCCGTTGTGGTGCCTCTACGAACCCGGACCGGGGCGACCCGGTCCTTCAGGCGAGTATACGACGGGGTCGTCGCTGGGCGTCCCATAGCTTGGCTTGAGCGCGAACCGGCCCTGGTTACACTCCCTGAGGACGCCCGAGATACCGGAGCACAGCATCATGAAGGTCTGGATCGATCAAGATCTCTGCACGGGCGACGGCCTGTGTGAGGAGATCGCCCCCGACGTATTCGTTCTCCTCGACGACGGTCTCGCGTATGTGCGAGAGGGCGACACCATCTACGCAACCGAGAAGGGAAACCCCCAGGGAGCGCAGGGACTCGCTTTGGTGCCGGCCGGTCAGGAGGACATCACGATCGAGGCGGCCGAGGAGTGCCCGGGCGAGTGCATCTTCATCGAGCCCTGAGGCGTCGTCGCAGCTAGGACGGAGATGACCCCGCCCCGGTGGCGGGGTCATCCGCGTCCGGGGGCAATTCCGCAGCGGTTGCCCGGGCAAACGTGAGGAAACCGGTGTGCCCCACCATCTGGCTCGCCGGTCTGACCGAGCGACCCTCGAGGCGCCACTCGCGAAGGAGGATCTCCATCGTCTCGACGTCGACGAACCTGCGGCTTGCCCTCAGCTCGTCATGGAGATGCATCACCTGGGGCACCGTGGGCAGGTACGCGGCGAGGATGCCACCCGAAACGAGCGCGTCCGCGGCCGCGGCCACCACCGACCACGGCTCGGGAAGATCGAGGACGATCCGATCAACCGTCTCCCCGGCGAGCACCTCGACGACGTCGCCCTCTATCAGGCGCAGATTCGACGGGATCTCTCCGATGAAGCGGCCGATCACCGAGCGGGCATGGGCGAGATGGTCGCCGCGCCGCTCGACCGACAGCACCGCGCCGGTGGGTCCAACGGCGCGGAGCAGGGCCATGGTCAGCGCCCCGGAACCGGTCCCGGCTTCGGCAACCGTGTGGCCGGGGGCGATGTCGGCCCAGTGGACGATGGCCCCCATGTCCTTCGGGTACACCACCTGCGCCCCCCGGGGCATCTCCAGCACGTAGTCGACCAAGCGGGGCCGAGTCGAGATCAGCCGCGATCCTCGCGACGACCGATGCACCATCCCCGGTGCCGTGCCCAGTACCTCGTCGTGGCCGAGGATGCCGGCGTGGTACTGGAACGAGCCGCCCGGGCGCAGGTCGATGAGATAGCGACGGCCTCGGGAGTCGACGATCAGACAGAGGTCACCGGGCTGGAACGCGTCGCTCACCTGAGGAGGAACGGGAGGGCCAGCGAGAGCAGCATCATCACCGCGATGAACACGATGAGCGCCTTGAGGATTCCTTCACGATGGCGGAACATGCCATCGACTCTAGAACGCCCCGGTAGGCTCCCGGACATGGATCTACTCGCCCGCGGACTCCGCCGCCTCAACGGGGCGGTACGAAGCGGGAACGTCCCGCTGGCGTTGCTCGGTGCGGCGATCGCCGCCCTGGGAGTGGTGCGGCGCCTCGAGGGGCCGAAGGAGGAGCTGGTCTACACGACCACGGTGCGGCGGGGGCAGCGAGTCGAGATCGCGGTCACGTCCCCGGAGGCTCAGCGAACCCGGTAGACCTCGACCCGGGCGGCGCCCTTCTTCCCGCGGCGCCGCCCCAGTAGATAGGTGAGCAGGAGCAATAGAACGCCGCCCACGGCGGCGAGCACCGCCGGGTTCTTCGCCCCCTGCGAGGTCTCCTCGACGACCTGGCGAATCTCGCGCAGCTTGGCTTCCAGGTCGGCGCGTTCCACGGTCACTTGGTCGCCCTCCACATCACGCCCCCGGTGATCCCCAGGAGCACAACCGCCGCCGCCAGGTACCCGAGACCGCTCCAGATCGCCCCGTCCGGCATCACCGCAACGATGACCCGCAAGGCGACGACTCCCAGGAACAACGCCGCCAGGATGAACAGCAACGCCGCCGCGAAACTGAAGCCGGCGAGGCGCCCGAGGCGGCGTGCCGGCGCGAGGATGGCGTCTTTGAGGTACTGCTTGGCGAGCTCGATGAACTCGCCGATCATCTCGGGGAGTTGGCGAACGGTTGCCATGATCTCCTTTCCTCCCTAGTCCGTCTTCCGGCCGAGCAACGCCCTGAGGAGGGTCGTCTCCCGGTCGAGCACCTTCGCTTCGAGCCGAAGCCGTGCCGTTGCATCGCCCGCCTCGAAGATCGCCTGGATCTCGGGCCAACTGATCCGCAGATGCGAGGCTACCTCATGGGACGCCTTCACCGGATCAGGGCCGATGTCGATGTGGATGTCTCCCCCTTGCCCCGCCTCGGAGCGCGCCGCCATGTAGCGACGGAGCCGGGAGCGGACCTCCCCGACCAGGTCGGCGGCCTCGTCGCCGGGCCGGTCGACCGGCACCACCTCGGCACGGTCACCGGCGCCGAGGACCACGACGAGCGCCTCGCCGGCCACGTCGAGCATCCAGCCGCCGAAGTCGGGAGCGTGCACGCCGCGCACCTCGGCAGTCGTGCCCACCGCTCCCCGGGTGCCGTCCGCCTGCTCGAGGACGACCACGATGCGATCCCCGGCGGCGACATCGTCGCGTCGCGCCGGAACCGATGCCCGAGTGCCAGGCACCAAGACCCGCCGATACGGCACGACCGGGAGCGAGTCGTTCATTGTGCGGCCCCGGCAGGTCGCGGGAACGAAGCGCCGGGGTGTCCATCGCCCATGGCGGCAGGGTAACCGTGCAGGTTCCGAGGCGGCCGCGGTGCCCACCGTTATCGTGAACCCTCATGGCATCCTCCCCGGTCGATCCGCGGCGGAACCTCTGGCCCCTGGTCGGCGGGCAGACCCTGTCTCTCCTCGGCGACTACCTGGCGTTCTTCTTCGCCTTGCCGGTCTTCGTGCGTGACATCACCGGATCGGCCGCACAACTGGGGCTCCTCGCGGTCTCGGAAACGGTGGCCGTGCTCCTCTTCGGGTTCGTGGCCGGAGTATTGCTCGACCGGGTCCGCATCCGGCGCGCCCTGGTGGCGGCGGAGCTGGTCAGAGCGACCGCCCTTGGCCTGCTGGCCATCGCGGTCGTGATGGATGCGGGCACGGCATGGATGGCGTTCGCGGTCGCCTTCCTCGTCGGATCGATGGGGACGGTGTTCGACGCCGGGTTGGAGAGCTACGCCCCGGCCCTTCTCACCGACGATCTTCTGGTCATTGCCAACAGCCGGCTCTCGGTGGGCCGCAATCTCGCCCAGACGCTCGGATTCGTCCTCGGTGGAATCGTGCTCGCCTGGGGAGGCGGAATCGCCGGGGCGTTTGCCTTCGACGGCGCCACCTATCTGGTGTCGATAGCCGGCCTGATGCTGGTGCGCGAGATCCGTCCCCGGGAGCGGGGCGAGCTCCAGCGGGTGTGGCCCGCCCTGCGCACCGGTCTCACCACGCTGTGGGCGATTCCCGCAGTGCGCTGGGGGACGATCGCCGCCGCCCTCACCAACTTCGCGTTCGCCCCGTTGGCGGCGGTGATGACGTTGTACGCCTCGACGGAGCTGGGGATCACCAGTGATGCCTCGCTGGGGTATTTCTTCGCCGGCTTCTCGCTCATCGGGGCGGCAGGAGTGGCTTTCGCCCCGCGCATGATCCGGATGCTGGGCCTGGGACGAAGCGTGATCGCCGGCGGTCTGCTGTTCGGAGCGGGAGCCATCGGGGCGGGGCTCGCTCCGTCGTGGTCGGCGGTATTCCCCTTCGGGCTGGCGATGGCCGGCGTGTCTCTGAATCAGGTGGCCTTCGTGACCCTGCGCCAGCGCCTCACGCCTCCGGACCGCCTGGGACGGGTGGTCTCCGCGTCGCGCACCATCGCCTGGGGCGGGATTCCTGCTGGAGCGGCACTCGGCGGCTGGATCGGTGAGACCGTCGGGCTGAGGCCGCTCTTCATCGGCGGCGGCGTGGCGATCGCCGCGGTCGCCACGCTGTTGATACTCGGACCCCTCTGGCGGGTGGGAGCTCTCGCGGTGGCGTCGGCTCCCCCGGCTTCAACCGGTGATCTGTTCGAGTAGGTCCAGGGTGCGGTCCACCTCCGACTCGGTGTTGTAGTGGACGAACCCGATCCTGACGAGGCCTCCGCGGTCGAGCACTCCGAGCGCCTCCATGACCGCCACCGCGTAGTAGTGACCGTCCCAGACCAGGACGCCCTCCGACCCGAGGCGTGCCGCCACCTCCCGGGGCGCGACCTCCCCTACTGCAATCGCGAACGTCGCCACCCGCTCGTCCAGCCGGTGGGGTGAGGTGATGCCGAACACCCTGACGGCGGGCAGCTCACTCAGCCCTCGCAGGAATCGCAGGGACAACCCCTCTTCGTGCTCCCTGATCCGACTGAAGGCGTCCCCGAGCCGGGCCCGTCGATCGCTGCCCTTTCCCAGGGATGCCAGGTAGTCGACCGCCGCGGTCACTCCGGCGAGAGACTCGAACGACTGGGTGCCCGTCTCCCACTTCCCCGGCCCCTTTTCCGGGGCCGGCCGAACCTTGTAGGCGGTGAGGCGCTCGAGATGTTCGGCCTTCCCGTAGAGCAGTCCGGTGTGGGGGCCGAAGAACTTGTAGGCGCTGGCCGCCAGGAAGTCGGCGCCGAGGGCGTGAACGTCCGTCAGCCGATGGGCGGAGTGGTGCACGGCATCCACGTACACCAGGGCGCCGGCGGCATGGGCCATGGCCACGATGTCGGCCAACGGCGTGACCGTCCCCACGGCGTTCGAGGCAGCGGTCACTGCCACCAGTCGGGGACGGCCGGAGAGGGCGCGCTCCAGTGCCGCCAGATCCAGGGTCGTATCGTCGGGATCGATGCCGACGACCTCGACCCGGGCACCCCGGTCGGCGGCGGCCATGCGCCACGGCGAGACGTTGGCGTCGTGGTCCAGGGAGGTAACCACGACGCCGTCTCCCGGTCCCCACTCGCGGGCCAGCGCCCGGCTCATGGAGAAGGTGAGGCTGGTCATGTTCTGGCCGAAGACCACCTCGTGCGGATCGCTCCCGATCAGATCGGCGACGGCATTGCGAGCGGCGGCCTCGACCTCATCTGCCTCCCGGCTGGTATCGAACGCTCCCCCCAGATTGCTGTTGCCGCGCCCCAGATAGCCGCCCACGGCGGCGATCACGGAATCGGGGGCCTGAGTGCCGCCGGGGCCGTCGAGGAAGGCAGTGGCGCGTCCCGAGGTCTCCCGAGCGAGAGCGGGAAAGCGCCCCCGGAGAAGCTGGACGTCTAGCGACGGCATCGGCGCGCAGGGTAACAACCATCGCCGGGGCCGCCCCGGATCAGGTCGGGAGCACCTGGTAGGGGAAGACGACCTTGTCGGTGACGCGGCGGGTGGTGGTCCAGGCGTCGACCCAGGCCACGGCGGCCGTGTCATCGGCATAGGCGATCGTGGTGATCCAGCAGTCGGTCTCGCCGTGGGGAAGCAGATGATGATTGTCGCATGGGGCGCGACCAGCCCGCTCCAGCCAGGCGAACACTCCCCAGAGCTCCTGATCCGTGGTGTTGGTGACGTGGAGTCGCCACAGCACGGTGTCGAGGTCGCTGACCACGGAGAACTCCTTGCCGCCGAGCGGGCCCTCCAGGTAGACCGAGAGCTGCACCGTCCCGTCGTACCCTTGCTCGGGAGTCATCGGCCCCCACTCATCGACGACGGGCTCGCCGGCCGCTCCGGGCGCAGCGACCGCCGGAGAGGTAACGGTGGTGCTGGTGGTCGATGTCGGGGCGCTCGTCGTGGTCGTCGCCGCGGGGATGGTGGTGGCGGACGACTCGATCGCTTCATCGCCGACGATGGATGCGGCGGGGACGCTCGGCCGGGTGGCGGCGAGCTTCGGGGTCACCAGGAGGAATGCCCCGAATATCCCTCCGGCGAGTAGGGCGATGAACACGGTGCGGCCGACGCCGCTGGGGATGCGCTGCACTAGAGCCTCTCAGCCTGCTTGTGA
This sequence comes from Actinobacteria bacterium RBG_16_68_21, assembly GCA_001767695.1. Classification (GTDB taxonomy): domain Bacteria; phylum Actinomycetota; class Acidimicrobiia; order Spongiisociales; family UBA11373; genus RBG-16-68-21. The sequence goes on along the minus strand of MELR01000013.1, from coordinate 137,701 downwards.
CCACCTGAGGTGACCCACGACCACTCTACGTGTTTGTCGTAAGTAGCAGTGGTGTCATTGCCGCCGGGACGCACGCACTAGTCACCGAGGAGTGCTTGGAGAACCCGGAATGCGATGAAGGCATGACCGATCTCGTTGGGGTGGAGGGTCCCGCTGGTGGCGTGGGGCGCCGCCGGTCCCTGGAGGGCGGCGGACTGCTCGGCGGTGCGGTACCAGGTGACCTTGCTGCCTCCCACCAGGACTGCCCCCGAATAGCGCCCCGGGTTGCGATACCAGGCATCGGGGAAGGCGAGCGGGCCGCGCAACAGCTCGGCGTCGGTGGCGTCAGCCGGGTAGCCGTAATCCGGCCAAGGGGCGCAGTAGCCGTGTCCCGCGGCGAACGCCTCGGCGATACCGCCCACGAAGCCCCAGCCGTGGTCAAGAGCGCTCCGCGCGAGCGTCCGGTTCAACGGCTCCAGCACCCGGCTGACGGCGGCTTCCTGTTCGGATTCGTCTATCTCGTGGAAGCCGAAAGGCGGGGTGGCGTCTCCGACTATCTCCCGGCAGGTCGTCCCCGTCGAGTCCGATCCGGTGGGGTCCGGGTAGGCGACCAGGAGCACCCGGGAGATGTCCAGCGAGTCGAGGGCGGCAGCGACGCGGTCGAAGGCGGCCGGCAGACCGTTCAGTCCCGGATACTGCGGCCCGTCGGTGGGCGCCACCCGGCAGCCCCAGTCGAAGGGCAGATCGAAGGTGACCGCCACCCCGCGCGTCCAGTCGCCGTCGTGGACCGCATCGAAGACGTTGGCGATCTCGCGTTCGTAACAGATCGGATCGAAGAGCGGATCGGCCTCGACCAGCCCCCGGACCACCCGGGAGAAGCCGATATCGTTGCCTCCCACCTGGACCAACAGGACGTCGATGGTGCGCTCGCCCACCAGGGCGCGGACCGCGTCGAGTTGCGCCCGCGGGAGCTCCGCAGTCTGCGGGGCGAGGATGCCGGCGTCGATTCGGGCGCCGGTGGCGGCGGCGGAGATGAACGTCACCGAGGAGTGGCGGTCGCGCGACTCGAGCGCCAGCGCCGCCCGAGCGGGCCAGGCGACGGTGGATCGATGAGCGGCGGCGCTGGACGCGTCGGCGTCCGCCGATGCTCCCTGTGCCCAGAGCGCCGAGCGGCTCGCGTCACGTCGCAGCTCCGGATTCCCCTCGCCGGAGGCGTAGGAGTCCCCGATCGCCACCACCAGGAGATCCTCCACGGTGATGCCGGCCACGGTCCGGGAGGTGAGTGTCCCCCAGGGGAGCCTGATCAGCAGGCGCATCTCCACCGTGTAGTCACCCTCCCCCAGGGAGACGTCCAGGTGCGGGGCGGTGCGTACGTAGCTGAGCGTGGCGCCCAGGTCTTCCCCCGACACGATCCAGCGGTAGGTGAGGATGGGCAGCTCCCCGAGGGCGGAGCTGTTGGCACCCGAGAGACCGGCCTCGAGATGCACCGCCAGCAGCGGTGGCGGGCAGGATCCGGGGCATGGTGAGCGGCGGTTGTGGACGTACTCCATCGTATTCGGCATGTCGATCCTGCCGTCGCCGTCGGAGTCGATCCCGAAGCGGTCGTCGGTGCTCCAGGTGATCACCGGTCTCACCCTGATCGGCTCGTCGTCGGCAGCGGCGACGGGGGCGAGCATCCCGAGGGCAGAGGTGAGCACGACAATCGCCAACAGCGGACGCAGGACTCTCACGGTCGTGAGACTACGAGAGCTCGGCCCGGGTTCCCTGCGGTGGCAGGGTGAATCCGACGGCGGCCCCTCCGCCGTCGGCCGCCCCGGCGAAGACGCTTCCCCCGAGGTCGGCGACGATGGCGGCGACGATCGACAGCCCCAGGCCGCTGCCCGGCATCGATCGCGCTCGGGGCGACCGGTAAAACCGCTCGAAGACGTGGGGGATGTCATCCGGGTCGATTCCCGGCCCATGGTCCCGGACGGTCAGCGTTCGATCCTGCAGGGTCACCTCGATCGTGCCGCCGCCCGCCCCCCACTTGACTGCGTTGTCCACCAGATTGGACACCGCCCGGGCGATCGCCGTGGGAGGTCCCTCGAGCGGCGTCGGTTCAACATCGGCGACGATGGAGACATCTCCGCGACGTCCGGAGCGAGCCACGACCCGGTCCACCACGTCGGCGAGATCCATGGAGACCGGGGCCTCCTGCTCCCGTCCCAGCGTCGACAGGTCGACCAGCTCCTCGACGATGTGGGTCAGTTCGTTGAGTTCGGTGGAGACGTCGGCGAGCAGAGCCGGCCGCTCTTCCACCGGGACTCCCCCCTTGCGGGTGAGCAGCTCGACGTTGGTGCGCAGGCTGGTGAGCGGGGTGCGCAACTCGTGGGAGGCATCGGCCACCAGGCGGCGCTGGCTGGCGCGCGCCTCCTCGAGCGCTCCCAGCATGTCGTTGAAGGCCGTGGCGAGGCGCCCGATCTCGTCGGTGCGGTCGACGGGAATCGCCGCGTCGAGCTCGTGGGTCTCGGCGACGTGTTCGGCAGCGAGAGTCAGCGCCGCCACCGGCCGCATCGATCGCCTCGCCACCCACCAGCCTGCGGCGGCGGCGAGTGCCACCCCGAACCCGCCGAAGAGGAGCAGGCGAAGCCGCATTCCGGCGAGAACCGCGTCTGCCTCGGAGAGATCCCGGGCCACCTGGAGGGCGATACCCGGGGCGACCGCCCTGGTGAGCATCCGGTAGTGGATGTCGTCGACGGTGATGTCGCGCAGGACGCTGGTGGTCGTCCCGGAGAGCACCGCAACGTCCTGATCGGCCACGGGGAGCACGACCGCGGCCCTACCCAGTTGGATGATGCCCTCGGGGGTGAGGAACTGCACGATCGCGTCGTCCCTGATGAAGTCGTCATCGGGGTCGGCCGCCGCGCCCTGGCCGGCTCCCCGTCCGTACCGACCCTGAATGTCGCTGATGGGGCCCAGGGTGATGCCCCGATCGCGCAGCGCGTCGTCCACCTCGCCACGCACTTGGGTTCGGGCGACCGTGTACGACAGGTAGGAGGCGCCGGCGATGGCGATGGCGACCGCCACCGCCACGAAGATCGCCAGCCTGGTGCGCAGCGTCATTGCTCGCGCGCCACGTACCCCACCCCCCGCACGGTGTGGATCAGTCGGGGCTCCCCTTGTTCCTCGGTCTTGCGTCGCAGGTAGCCGACGTACACATCGAGCGAATTGGAGGTCGTCTCGAAGTCGAATCCCCAGATGCGCTCGTAGATCACGTCGCGTCCGAGGACGATCCCGGTGTTGAGCATCAGCAGCTCGAGCAGGTCGAATTCGGTCTTGGTCAGAGCGATGTCGCGCTTGGCGCGCCGGACCGTCCGGGCCGCCGGGTCCAGTACCATGTCGCCGACCCGGAGGACCGCGCCGTCGGCGGCACCCGGGCTCCTGCGGAGCAGAGCGCGCACCCGGGCGAGCAGCTCCTCGAGGGCGAAGGGCTTGACCAGATAGTCGTCGGCGCCGGCGTCCAAGCCGGCCACTCGATCGGATAGCTCGTGGCGGGCGGTGAGCATGAGGATCGGGGTGGCGTCGCCTGCGGCGCGTACCCGGCGGCACACCTCCATGCCGTCGTGGCCCGGCATCATCACGTCGAGGACGATGGCGTCGGGAACGTGGCAGGCGATGGCGGCGAGGGCCGCGGTCCCGTCGGGCGCGGTGACGACGTCGTACTCCTCGAAGCGGAGAGCTCTCTCCACCGACCGGCGAACGGCCTCGTCGTCTTCGGCCACGAGTATCCGTGCCTTGGCGCTCATGACGTTCAGCGTACCGCGGCCGCCTGAAGACCCGATGAGCGCTCGATGAGAGCGAGGTGAGGGGATGTCAGCAGCGCTGCACCACAACGGCGATTGACCGGATCACGACCTGGGGCGTCTCCGGAACCACTCGGTGAACTGGGAGCACCGCCCGTCGTCGTCGAACTCCATGATGAAGCAGTTGTCGTAGACGTCGGCGACCTCGGTGCGATCGGGGCCTGTGTAGTAGCGACTCCACCCGGTGGCCACCACCCGCGAGCCCTCAATGGCGTAGGGGTGGTACTCGGCGTCGAACGTCCCCGGGGCATCCGGATCCTCGAGCCACGAGGCGACGATGGCGTCGCGCCCCACGACCGCATCGTCTGCCGGTTCGTAGCGGTAGGCGGCGTCGGCGGAGAACAGGGTTCCGATGTCCCCCGGGTCTCCCGACACCCAGGCAGCGACGTACCGCTCCAGCCAATCCTCAGCTGCTGCATGATCGATCATGATGACCCAACCGTACACTTCCCTCATGCTGCGCTACCTACTAGTCGTGTACGGGCTGGGCGGAGCGTGGGTGTGGTGGCTGGCCGTGTCGCGAGGCACGAGTCGGGTCGTGGTCGGCTTCGTCCTGCTCGCCGCCACCGTGGGACTCGCGCTGGCCACGTGGGGGCGATCGCGGCGGCTGCGCTCTCCCTGGGAGTGGATCCCTTCGCGGGCGGTCACCCACGGCGGCGCCGGGCCGGGATCGTCGCGCTGGCACCGGGGGGCGACCACTCGCCCGGAGGATCCCGGCGACTTCGAAGCCCATGTCGGCGGGACCCTCTAGGCGAGGTCAGCCGGGCACCCGGAGCAGGGTCGACTGCATGTGGAGCCCGTCCTCGTCCGGTTCATCGTTCGGCTGGAACACCTCGAACCACTCGACGACGAAGCTCCGTTCCATCGCTGATCGCAGCGCGGCGTCCGATCGAAAGGCAAAGAAGCGGGCCGGAAGATAGAAGTCCTCCTCGGGGACTCCCTGGCGGTCCAGGCCGCCCCACACTCCGATGTAGACCAGGCCACCAGGTGACACCACCCTTGCCACGCCTTCCAGGACCGCAGGGAGGTCGGCGTCGGCGACGTGGTGGATGCAGTTCATCGCCCAGGCAGCATCGAACGATCCGGGAGGGAACCCCAGGTCGTACATGTCGGCGACCCGGGCTTCGAGCCCCTTGGCCCGGCAGAACTCGACCTGCTGGGGAGACAGGTCGGTGGCCATCACCTCCAGCCCGTGGTCGGCGAACCAGCGGCTGGTGTAGCCGACGCCCGCCCCGATCTCGAGCAGTCGGCTGAGGCCCTCCACCTGCATCGTGGCGAGGAAACGCTCGGCGATCGGCCACCGCCAGGGCTCTTCTCCCCGCTCCTCGCGGGCCGCGGCGACCCCGTCGTAGGTCGACGCGATCGC
>MELR01000013.1:131576-132452 GCA_001767695.1 Actinobacteria bacterium RBG_16_68_21 | reverse complement strand
CCGGCGGAGGACCAGGGATCAGCTTCATCGCGATCGATGCTACGCCCCGGATCAGAGGCGACGGCCCGGACCCCGGTCCATTGGCCCTGGTGATCAACTGCGTACTGGCGTACTTTCCGTATTGTGCAAACACATGAGGTCGTCTGGGACCTGCAGGCGAAGCTTTGCGCCACCATGGCCAACCCCATCCGCTTGCGGATCCTCGACGTGCTGGCGACCGGGGAGGCGAGCGTCGGCGAGATCAGCGAGCGTATCGGGGTCGCCATCGGCACTGTCAGTCGCCACCTCAGGGGCATGCGGGACGCCAACGTGCTCGCCACCCGCCGGGAGGGCAGGGCCATCTACTACCGGGTCCGTCACCACAAGATCGTCGAGTGCTGTCACCTCGTTCGACAGGTGCTGATCGAGGACCTGGCCGAACAGGGACGGATCGGCGAGGGCCTCACCGCACACGAACGCACCACACGGCCGGCGAGATGACCCGAGGAGTATCCGGATGACCACGCAACTCGAAGAACGCGAAGCACTGATCCACGACCTCGCCACGCGGGTCGAGGCGCTCGAGCACAACGCGCCCACCGATTCGCTCGCCCTCGGGGTGATGAACGGCAGCCTCGACTACACGATCGCCGGAAGTCGATCGCACTCGCCTTCGGCCCCGTCCCCTGTGGGGGGAAGGGCAAATGGCCCTTCTTCCCCCGGTTGGATTGCGTAATATCCCAAGAATGCAAGTACCCCACCTGGAGATCTTCGACCTGCAGGCGAAGCTCTGCGCCACCATGGCCAACCCCACCCGCCTGCGAATCATCGAGGTTCTCAAGGCCGGGGAAGCCAGCGTCGGCGCCATCGCCGAGACGCTCGGGTGCAGTGTCAGCA
>MELR01000013.1:126393-131567 GCA_001767695.1 Actinobacteria bacterium RBG_16_68_21 | reverse complement strand
GACACCTCTCCCAGATGCGCACCAACAACGTGTTGTCGGCCCGCAAGGAAGGCCAGACGGTCTTCTACCAGGTCAGACAGCGCAAGATCATCGAGTGCTGTCAGCTCGTCAGGGACGTCCTCATCGCCGACCTCCAGGAACAAGGGCAGGTTGCCCGCGACTTCGCGGTCAACGGACTTGCCTCCTGGGAGAGGTCATGATGCCCGGTTTCCTGCGCCGGGACGTGCCTGACACCCGTGGAGTCCTCCCACCTGGCCATGCGGGTGGTGGACGGCGGGCCATGAAGCCGGTGCACCGACGGATTTGAGGCGACCGATCCTCTCCCGGGCGCCTCGCGGGGCATCCCCGCCGTCACCGGTAAGGCACCGCCGACCCGCCCGATCCGGGTGGGAGGCTCCGCCCTTCTCCTCCTACACGAACAGCTGGACGTCCGCTGTCGCCGCGTAGTCGAGAAACGCTGCCGCGCCGGCGATGTCGCACCCGTCGATGAGGTCGCCGGCGGTGACGCCCATCACCCCCATGGTCGTGGCGCAGGCGAAGAAGCGAACCCCGAGACCGCTCGCCATCTCGATGAACTCGGGAACGGTCGGCATCGCCGCGTTGGACATCCACTTCTTCATCATCGCGGTGGCGCCCAACGTTGCTCCCGGCAGGGCTCCGATGAGATTGGGCAGCCTGATCGGCCCGGCGGGATTGGCCAGCGAGGCCACCTTGAGCTTCTCGAGACGCTCGCGGTGGATGATGTCGAGCCCGTAGAAGGTGAAGTAGATGCCGGCTTCCCAGCCGAGGCTGGCGGCGGTGGTGGCCAGGATCAGCGGTGGATAGGCCTGATCGAGGGTTCCCTTGGAGGCGACCAGAGCCAGGCGCCGGGGGGCGCTCGGGTCTGTCGGGACGGCGTCGTCTTCGGCGATCATCTTGCCGGTCCCTTCTCGAGCAGGAAGACGTGTCTGTCGCCCTCGGTGACCACGCTCCTCAAGTGGTCTCCTCGCTGGCGCGCCATGGCCGGCACGTCCGCCAGGGAACCGGGATCGGTCGAAACCAGCTCGAGGAGATCACCAGGGCTCATTCGACTCAGTGCCAGTCCCGCCTTGTACACCGGCAACGGGCACAGCAGGCCCTCACAATCGAGCGTCAGACGCGGCGTCGATTCTCTAAATGCAGGTCCGCTCATCAAGGGTGTCTCCTTCATGGTGTGGGTAGTCCCTCGTCGCCGAGGATGTCTGCGAAGTAGCTCGTGTACTTGAACCCCGAGTCCGGGGAGACCCCCACGACCAGACCGGCGGCGGGATCCAGCTGGAGAGCCGCGTGGACGATTGCCCCGGTGGAGGGCCCGACCATCAGCGCCTCCCGGCGGTACAGCTCCTTGGTCCGGGCGTAGGCGTCATCGTCGCCGACCTCGACGACCTCGTCGATAACGCTCCAGTCGAGGATCTCGGGCGTCTTTGCCTCGCGCAGCGACTTCAGCCCGGGGAGCCGGTGCCCGGGTTGCGGCTCCACCGCGACGATGCGTACCTCGGGGTTGCGCTCCTTGAGGTACCGCCCGACGCCGGTGAGGGTTCCCCCGGTGCCCAGACCGGCAACGAAGACGGCGACCTCTCCGTCGGTCTGTGTCCAGATCTCGGGGCCCGTGGTCTCGTAGTGAGCGCGTACGTTGTCGCCGTTGGCGTACTGGTTGGGCATGACGAACCGCGGGTCGGAGGCGGCGATCGCTCGGGCGAGCGCGATCGCTCCGTCCTTGGGACTATCCACCGGGCAGAGATCGTCGGGGGTCTCCCACACCTCCGCTCCCAACATCCGCATCAACACCTTCTTCTCGTCGGGAACCCCTGAGGGCACGGTGGCGATGAGGCGGATACCGCGGAGGGCAGCCAAGGCGGCGAGGGCGATGCCGGTGTTGCCCGACGTCGGTTCGACGATGTCCTTGCCGTCGAGCAAGCCCGCTGCCTCGAGGCCGTCGAGCAGGTAGCGGGCGGTGCGGTCCTTGATCGACCCGAACGGGCTCATCCACTCGAGCTTGAGGTACAGCGATGCATCGGGGTCGGGAAGATGGCGCAGGCGCACCAGCGGTGTCGGTTCCGCGGGACCTGCCATGAGGTCGCGTATGTCCTCGTAGCGGCGTAGCCGGGTGTCGGTTGGCGTGATGGTCATGACAGCTCCTGTCGTGGAAAAGGAAGAACCCGCCTCGGGGGGTGTTCCCGGTGCGGGTTCGGTGTGAACGCTCTCGTCGTCAAAGCTGGTTCAGGCGCGACACTCCCCCCGCGGGTTGGCTCCGGGGCAACAACAACAGAGGCAGGTGGCGAAGTTCATGCGGCGGCGGAGGTTAACAGGGTCGGGATCGTGGTCAAGGAGGGGTGGTGGCGCCGGCCTGTTCAACCGTCCATCCGCAACACCGCGTTGGCCACTGCCGGCGCCAGGGGAGGCACCGCCATCTCGCCGCTTCCGGAAGGGTCCTTCTCCGAGGTGATGATGTGGACTTCGACGACCGGCCCCGGGGTAACCGCGAAGGGCCGCAGCGTGTCGGAGAGCCTTCCGTGGATAAGTCAGACCCTGGGTGGCGGATCGGGCCGTGGCAGGCCGGCTCGTCGCCACACTGCTGATCGACTCGGCCGGAATCACGATGCCGGTGAACACAACCGAAAGAGGTCAAACCGAGAGTGCGTTACTTGTTGTGAATCTCGTCGTAGCACTTGACGGCGGACATCCCGTCGATGCTCGACAGCTCTGTCATCGTTAAGCCGTCAGGCGCTTCGATGCCGTAAGTGCTGCGCATGCACTCGGCGACGAGTGCCGCCTCCGTGGCCAACTCCTGCGGTGAGGCACGATGCAAGAGCGAGTACACGACTGACACCGCCCCGTAGTAAGTGGAGCGGCAGTCTTCGACGATTGAGTCCTGCGTGTCGTCCCCTAGTTCTGATCGGACATCGATCGATTCACCGCCACGAGGGTCGAGATGGTATGCCGTCACCTCGAGCCCCTCGGCCTGAATGCAGCCAATCCATTGCTGGAATGCGGCCTCGCGTTCGGCGTCGGTGACGACGCTATCCGCGAGATAGGCGGCCTGCGCGTCCGTGCCGTCGAGTCGAATTACCTCGTCGATCGATGGCTGTGCAGGAGCGTTGTCGGCCGAAGCGAGGACCGCGAGGGCGCCAACACCAAGAACGACAAGACCAAGTAGCAAGATTCGGGCAACCCACGACATGTCTCTTCCGCCCTCCTTGCTAGTACAACCTAAAGCCCACCCAGGGGGGAGACCCGGGAGGATCGGCATTGTGATCAGACCAATGGAAATTGAACAACGGCCCCGGAATTTGGCGATAGACACTTGCCCAATCCCAGTGGTATGCGTAACTCGTCGTCCAGATGTCATACCTCATCCGCACCGAGACCTGAGAGCAGCTGTATTGAACAGTCTCACCGGTCCAGGACTGTCCCTCGGCGACGGTGAAATACGGTGGGTTGACGTCGTACCAGGAATGGCCGCCCTTCCAGGAGCAGCCGTTGTTCGTATAGGTCGAACTCGTGTGGAAGTTCGACGCTGCCGCGGTCGCGCCGAAAAGGACGACCGCCGCTATTGCAACGAAAACCACCACTCTCATGCGCCGACCGCTCATCAGACCTCTCGCTGGGCTTAGATTGAAGTATATGCGCGTCGCAGCGGGCGTCAACAGAATCTTCCAGGTCGAGTGGTAGCCCAACCCGGTGCGTTGGGGGGACAGGTCCGGCACCCCGATCAGAGGCTCTGAGCCGCCAAGCTGTCGATTGGGTCGGTGGCGGACTTGAACCAGTTGGAGCAATACGTGGTAATCGCGCCCGAGTACGACGACTCGATCAAGTCGTTCGAGGCCATTCTGGTCAGGAGGAAGAAGTCCAAGGATCTTGACCAGGTCCTTCGCGTGAGGAGTAACTCGTTCAAGGTGCGCATCTACACCGACCTATTGGCTCAGGCCGAGCGTCGTTATGTGGCTCATATCTGAAGCACCTCGGCCCCGCGCCCACTGAAGGTAGCTGAGCTCGCGGGTGCGTCCGCTGTATCACAGCACCCTCAAACTGCATACTACGTACGGGGTCCGACGCCTGGGAGGTTGTGGATTACACATCTGTCATTCGTAGTGTCTAGATTGGCAGTATGGCTGATGACCTTCGGAAGGATCGTTCTGAGTCGGCGGAGGGAGCTGGGCGTGCTCGCCGTGCTTGGGAGGCGTACTCGAAGCAGGTCAATCGGCTCTTCATGCCGTTGGTCGAACCGGCGCTTAAGGATCTGGCGTTGCGGTGGTCGGAGGAGATGTTGGGTTTCTGGGTGGCCTGGCACCTGTACGGGGGGTTCGAGGGTCTGGTTCGTGCCGGGTGGTCGGAGCGGACGATCTATCGCCGACTGAAGCGGTTCCGTCTGGTGTTCAAGAAGCATCCTGATGAGTACCAGCATCCGGGTGTCACCCTCGATCCCGAGGGGTTCTGGGAGACGTACCTCAAGCCTCAAGAACCTTCGGAGTAGCTGGTCGTGTTGCCGCTGTCCCCCACCGGATCACTGTCGCCACAAATAGTGCCAGGCGTGGCAGTTCGTGAGTTGGCCTCGGGGATCGACTCGTTGTACCTGTCGGGACATAGCGGGCTGCCTGATGGGTTCCTGGCCGAGCTAAAGAGGGCGAAGCAGCGGGCGGTGGACCTGAGTGAGCCGGTCGGGTTCACCTTGGGCGGAGTCGAGTTCGGTCTGACTCCGTTCGGGTGGGGCCGGTACAGCTACCGGTTGTCGCATGAGTACGGCCTGGTCGGTTTCAGCTCGAGCGCGCATCTGCCTGCGGTGCGGGTGCAACCCAAAGCGGAGCTCCTGCACGGTCTGGGCCCGGAGGCGACCGTGGATACCTTCTCGTCGCTGGTGTCGTCTGTCGCCGAGGTGCGCTGGTCGGTGTCTCGTGCGGACCTGTGTGCCGATGTGCAAGGCTTCTGGCCCTCGGCTCAGGAACGGAACCGGTTCGTGTGCCGGGCCAAGACCCTCGATACGTTTGAGGAGGCAGGCGACCTGACTGGGTTGCAGTTCGGTCGCCGGTCGGGTGGGGGGATCACCGCCCGTATCTATGAGAAGTCCGGTCAGGCTCGTCGGACCGGGGCAGACTGGTGGTTCGAGATCTGGGGCGACAAGTACCGCTTTGGTGAGCCGGTGTGCCGGGTCGAGTTCG
>MELR01000013.1:126110-126375 GCA_001767695.1 Actinobacteria bacterium RBG_16_68_21 | reverse complement strand
CGGGATCGACACGCCCGACGATGTCTTCCGTGAGCGTGCCGGGTTGTGGGGCTACGGCACCGAGTGGTTGTCGTATCGGATTCCCACCGAAGACAAGACCCGTTCGCGGTGGCCGGTGACGCCGGAGTGGGATGAGATCCGCAACGTGTCGCTGCGGGACCGTCCGGTGACGGTGACACGGACAACGGGATCGAAGGAGGCGGCCTCGGAGCGTCGGGTGGTCGCCGGGCTGTGCGGGTATCTGTCGAGCTTCGCGGCGATGCGC
>MELR01000013.1:124920-125975 GCA_001767695.1 Actinobacteria bacterium RBG_16_68_21 | reverse complement strand
TGAGCAGCCGCGACTTCGAACGGGTAGCGTCGGTGCTCGTCGCTGTGAGTCTGCGTATCGTGCGCAAGCGACAGGGGGACGCCGAGTGCTGACGGTCGCCTACTGCCGAGTCTCTACCGAGGAGCAGGCTGCCGAGGGCTACTCCATCGACGGCCAAGCCGACAAGCTGCGTGCCTACGCTGAACTCCACGAACTCGGACCGGTCACGGTCATCGAGGAACCAGGGGCATCGGGCAAGAACCTCGACCGTCCCGGCCTTCAGCAAGTCCTCTCCATGGTCGAACACGGTCACGTCGCTCACCTGCTGGTGTGGCGCCTGGATCGGCTGTCCCGCAACCTCGGTGATCTGATCCTGCTCGCCGACACCCTGGGCAAGGCCGATGTGGCGATGCACTCGTTCACCGAGCGCCTCGACCTCTCATCAGCAACGGGTCGGATGTTCTACAACGTGCTCGGGTCGTTCGCCCAGTTCTACCGGGAGCAGCTTGCCGAGAACGTCGTCATGGGCATGGCGCGTGCTGCTCAGGAGGGCAAGTGGATCAATCGGCCCAAGACCGGCTACGACCTGATCGACGGCGCACTCGTCGCCAACGCTGATGCTGAGGCCGTTCGTCGCATCTTCAAGCTCAGAGCCGAGGGGTGTTCGTACTCGGAGATCGAGAAGCGGACCGGGGTCAACTACTCGACTGCTCGGGGCATCTTGGAGTCACGAATCTACCTGGGTGAGGTGGTGTGGCGGGGCGAGTGGTTCCCCGGCCAGCATCAAGGCATCGTCACCGAGGCCGGGTGGGAGCGGGCGCAGCGGGGCTGGGTCAAGGGCCGCCGCCGCCAGAGCAAGCACCCATTGACGGGAGTCGTTCGCTGTGGGCTGTGCGGGCGGGTGACGTCGGTTGATCAGAACGGCAAGGGCAGTCAGTTCTTCCGCTGCGTTCACCGAGGGCAGGGCTGCGATCAGCCGAGGCGGTCGGTTGGCGGTGTCGAACGGGCTGCTCTGCTCGGGCTGCGCCTGGTGGGTCGTGACGAGGGGTTGCAGGAGGCGATCAGGGCCGAGTTGC
>MELR01000013.1:119227-124903 GCA_001767695.1 Actinobacteria bacterium RBG_16_68_21 | reverse complement strand
CCGGGCCGGGCCCCCGCAGGGGGCTGGGCCGGTCCCACGCACTCGTGGATGATCTCCAGCAACGTCGTCGCAAGCTGCTCGATCTGCACTACGCCGACAAGATCGGTGCCGACCTGTTCGCCGAACAGGAGGCCGACCTCACCATGCAGCTACGGAACCTCCAGGCTGAACTTGCCGACGTTGAGCGTCGACTCCATGAGCGCAACGAGATCGCTCAGGCTTTCGAGGACGTCGCCCGGCACCTGGCGGACCTCGATATCGACGAGATCTGGCAGGAAGCCACCGAGAAGGAACGGTGGATCATCGCCTCCGACCTGCTCGACGAGATCTCGATCTTCCCGGATCATCTGGAAGTGAAGGTGTCGGGAGCGCCCCGGATGAACGTGACCCTCCAGGAGGTGGGCCTCACTGGAGGGTCGGTGTTTCAGCGTGTCGGAGAGAGGACTCGAACCTCCACGCCCTATTAGGGCACTAGGCCCTCAACCTAGCGCGTCTACCAGTTCCGCCACTCCGACGTGGTCCGGTCATTGTACCGGTCCGCGGGACGCCGCAGAGATCGACGCCGCCGGCTCAGACGACCGCCTTGACCTCGGGGAAGTGGCAGGCAACCCAGTGCCCCGGCTCGACCTCGCGCAGCTGCGGTTCCTCTTCCGAACAGAGCGGGAATTCAGCCCGGCTGCAGCGGGTGTGAAACCGGCACCCCGACGGCGGGTTCACCGGCGAAGGGATGTCTCCTTCGAGGATGATCCGCTTGCGCTCGCGCTCCTTGGCGGGGTCGGGGATGGGAACCGCCGACATGAGGGCATGCGTGTACGGGTGCATCGGCCGTTCGTACAACTCGCCCCGGTCGGCCATCTCGGCGATCCTGCCCAGATACATCACCGCCACCCGGTCACACACGTGGCGGACCACCGACAGGTCGTGGGCGATGAACAGGTAGGTCAGGTCGAACTCGTTCTGGAGGTCGCCCATCAGGTTGAGCACCTGTGCCTGGATGGAGACGTCGAGGGCGGAGACCGGCTCGTCGAGCACCATCAAGGTCGGGTTGAGTGCCAGGGCCCGCGCCACCCCGATACGCTGCCGCTGGCCTCCGGAGAACTCGTGGGGATAGCGGTTGGTGTGCTCCGGGTTGAGGCCGACGACTCGGAGCAACTCCTTGACCCGCTCGATCCGCTCGGCTCGGTCGCCCACCCCGTGCACTACCAGCGGTTCGGCGATGATGCTGGCCACCGTCATGCGAGGGTTGAGCGAGGCGTAGGGATCCTGGAAGACGATCTGCATGTCACGGCGCAGCCGACGCAGGGTCGCCTTGTCGGCGCTGGCGATGTCGATGATCTCCGACTTCTTCGACCCGTCGCCTCCGGTGGTCTCGGCCCGGTACAGCACCGCGCCGGAGGTGGGTTCGATGAGTCGCAGCACACAGCGGGCCGTGGTGGACTTCCCACAGCCCGACTCCCCCACCAGACCGAGGGTCTCGCCCTTCTTGATCTCGAAGGAGACTCCGGAGACCGCCTGCACGGCGGCGATCTGCTTGCGGAAGAAGATTCCCTTGGTGATCGGGAAGTGTTTGACGAGGTCGTTGACTCTGAGCAGCGTGTCGGCCGCCAGCGTGCCGGTGCCGACGCCCCGAAAGCTGGTCTCTCCGGCCGGCATGGTCGCGTCGGTCATCGTGCAGCCTCCTTCCGCTTCACCCGGGACAGGTCGAGATCCGTGGCGAAATGGCAGGCGGCCCAATGGCCCTCGGCGATCTCCCGGGGAAGGGGCACCTCGGCGCGACACCGATCCTGGGCGAAGTCGCAGCGGACGGCAAAGCGGCAGCCGCCACCGGGGTTGATCAGGGAGGGCGGGGCCCCCTTGATCGAATACAGCCGTTCCGGCCTCACCTCGTCCAGTCGGGTCATCGCCCCGAGCAGGCCCGCGGTGTAGGGGTGGAGGGTCTTGTCGAAGATCTCCCCGGTCGAACCCCGCTCGGCGAGTCGGCCGCCGTACATCACCTGGATCGTGTCGCAGAAACCGGCGACCACGCCGAGGTCGTGAGTGATGAGCATCACCGCCGTTCCCCGATCATCGGCGAGGTGCAGCATCAGGTCGAGGATCTGCGCCTGGGTCGTCACGTCGAGGGCAGTGGTCGGCTCGTCGGCGATGAGCAGCGACGGGTTGCAGGAGAGCCCCATGGCGATCATCACTCTTTGCCGCATCCCCCCGGAGAGCTGGTGGGGGTAGTCCTTCATCCGCTGCTCGGGGTTGGGGATCTGCACGTCCTTGAGCGCGTCGACCCCGATCTCGAATGCCTCGTCGGGCTTGACCTTCTGATGGAGGGTGATCGTCTCGATCAACTGGTTGCCGACGGTATAGACCGGGTTGAGGGCCGTCATCGGGTCCTGGAAGATCATCGCGATCTCCCCTCCCCGGATCTTGCGCATGTTCTCGTCGTCGAACTCGAGGAGGTTCCGACCCTTGTAGAAGATCTCCCCGGTGGCGATGTTCCCGGCCGGCGGCTCGATCAGCCGCATGATCGAAAGCGCGGTCACCGACTTGCCCGAACCCGACTCACCGACGACGCCGAACCGCTCGCTCTCGTGAATCGTGAACGAGATGCCGTCCACGGCGCGAACGATGCCTTCCTCGGTGGAGAAGTAGGTGCGCAGATTATTGACCTGGAGGAGGACCGGTTTAGCCGTCACGGACCGAGAGCCTACTTTCTTTCCAGGAGCCGGGGCCTACCGGATCGTCTCCGTCGGAATCGCACTTCCCCACCCCGAGTGCCGTCTGGCCGTGCCGGGGCCGACTACCCATCAGTTCGCGTTACTTCCGTTCGATGCTCTGGGTGGGATCGAGCGCGTCCCGCAGGCCGTCGCCGAGGAAGTTCACCGCGAGAACGGTGATGATCAGGGCCGCCGAGGGGAACACCACGAACCACCAGGCACCCGAGCCGGTGACCGCCACCCGGCCGCCGTCAGCGGCCATCTGCCCCCAGGCGGGCGTCGGGGGGCGCACCCCGAACCCGAGGAAGGAGAGGACGGCCTCCAGGATGATCGCCGTTCCGGTCACCAGGGTGGTGCTCACGATGATCGGGCTGAGGGCATTGGGGAGTATGTGCCGGAAGATGATCCGCCGGTCCTTGGCTCCCGAGGCGCGCGCCGACTCCACGAACTCCTTCTCCCGCAGCGAGAGGAACTCGGCTCGGACGATCCTGGCCAGCGAACCCCAGAGCAGGGTGCCGAGGAGCACGGCCAACGCCAGCGCCTCCCGTCCCTGAAAGATCTCCCGCAACGACGCCGCCGCCACGATCGCCACCGGAAGCAGCGGCAGGCTGAGGATCAGGTCGGTGAATCTCATCAGTGCCGTGTCGATCCATCCCCCGTAATACCCGGCGATGGAGCCCACCAGGGTCCCGAAGCTCGCCACCATCAGCCCGGTGAGGCCGGCGACCGTCAAGCTGGTGCGGCCCCCGTAGATCACCCGGGAAAAGAGATCCCGTCCCAGGTCGTCGGTGCCGAACCAGAACCCCCGCCGCGGGGACAGCAGGTTGGCGAGGCGGCCGGTGGAGTCGTTGAGACCCTGGGTGGGATCCGCCAGAGGAAGGAGGTTGGCGAGCACCGCGCTGCCGACGATGACCGTCAGCACCCCAACGGAGATGATCGCCAGCCGATGCCGGGCAAAGCGGCTCCTGAAGAGCTTCCACTGGGTGAGCGGCTCGACCGACATCCCCTCGGCGAGATCGAGAGCCTGATAGTCGACACCGCGCCCCGGTCCGGGGTCAGTCATATCTCACCCTGGGGTCCAGCCAGCCGTAGGAGAGGTCGGCGATCAGGTTCATCACCACCACCATGAACCCGATGATCATCACCACCGCCATCACCTCGGGCCAGTCGTTGGCGCCGATCGCCTGGATGTACAGCCGGCCCATGCCCGGCCAGGCGAAGATCGTCTCGGTGACCACCGCCCCGCCGAGCAGCCCGGCGATGTCGAGGGACACCAGGGTGACGATCGGGATGAGCGCGTTGCGCAGGGCGTGCTTGACGATCACCGACCGCCGTGACAGGCCCTTGGCCTTGGCGGTGCGCAGGTAGTCGCTGTGCATCACCTCGAGCATCGACGCCCGCTGGTACCGCGAGTACCCGGCGATCGAGATGAGTGCGATCGAGATCGCCGGGAGGAACAGGTGCTGCAGGGTGTCGCCGATCCGACCCCAGAAGGAGAAGTCGGCATAGTGGACGGAGTTCATCCCGCTCGTGTAGAAGAACTTCACCCCGGTCCACTTCTCGAGGTATAAGGCGAGCACGATCTGCAGGCCGATGCCCAGTACAAAGATGGGAGTCGAGTACGTGACGAACGAGAAGGTGGTCATCGTTTGGTCGAAGAACGAGTACTGCCGCAACGCCTGGTAGATCCCTAATGGGATTCCGATCAGCACCGAGAGCAGCAGGGCGGTGGTCATCAGCCGAAGCGTTCCCCCGAAACGCTGGTACACCAGCTCCTGGACCTTCTGGGTGCCCTGGAAGGAGCGGCCCCAGGCGTCGGGATAATTCCACACCTGGACGAAGTTCTTGGCCCAGGTCAGGTACTGCTGGGTCTTCGGCTTGTCGAGGCCGTAGAACTCGGTCTGGCGGCGGATCTCTTCGGCGGTGACCCGGGGATTCGACTTGAGCCGGTCGAGAGCGTCACCCTTGGTGCTGTTCATCAGCCAGAAGGTGATCACGGAGAGGGCGATGAGGGTGATCACCCCGTACACGAGACGCCTCACGACGTATTGGAGCATTTCCGCCATTTCCTCCCGTGCGCCGCGTCCGGAGCAGTGCCGGGAGTATACCGGCGGCCCCGGCAGCGCCGCGTAAACGCCCGCTAATTGCGTCCCCTACCCCGCGGCCCCGCACGCGGAGGAGGGGCCCCGCTGGGCGGGCCCCTCCTCGTTCGTCGCTGGTGCGACCCTATCGATCGATGTGCGTTAGCCCATCAAGTCGACGCGGTACCACTCTTCGACGTTCCACAGGTCTCCGGCTTGCGTCGGATTGTGCTTGTAGCCACCGATCGTGTCGGCCCACACAGCACCCGGGTCGAGGCGCGCGTACAGGGGGATGAACACCACCTGGTCGGCGAGAATCGACTCGGCCTCAGCAAGCATCTCGGTGATCGCCGCGGCATCGACCGTGGCGTTCATCATGTCGCGCAGCTCGGCGAACCGAGCGGTGTTCTCGTCGATGACCGACGAGGCGGCCTGGTTGAACGCTTCCGGATCGGCGCCCGTCACCTCGGGAGGACCCCAACGGTACGAGTTCTGGCCATCCGGCGGCGGGGCCTCGGGGTCCCACACGTCGAGCATGCTGACCACGTTCGAGAAGCCAGGCGACCCCACCCAGGCGAATTCGCCGAGGTCGGAGGTTCCATAGTCGAGCGTCTCACCGAAGAACAGCGAGCTGTCCTCCAGCTGGGCCTCGTACTCGATGCCGACATCCGCAAACATGGTGACGAACAACTCGGAGAGCTTCACACGGGCGTCGTTGTTCGACGTCGTCGAGAAGATCGCCTTCGGCGGGTTCGCCGCGCAGTCCACGCCTTCCTCTGCACAGAGGTCGGCGACGTACTGGCGTGCCGTCTCCGGGTTGTAGTCGTACTGATCCCATGCATGCCCCGACAGGGTCGGGCTGAACGGGTCGATGAACGACGACAGCGGCT
>MELR01000013.1:114352-119218 GCA_001767695.1 Actinobacteria bacterium RBG_16_68_21 | reverse complement strand
CGGCGAGGATGTCGTCGACGATCTTGGTGCGGTCGATGGCGTGCGCCACCGCCTTGCGGTAGTTCAGGTGGGCGTTGTACGTGTTCGGGTTGCGGTTCTTCTCACCGAAGTTGAACCACATGTGCTCCCAGATCGCGCCACCGAGCACTTCGATCTTGGCACCCTCGGGCTCCAGCGTCTGGAGGTCCGCAATGGTCTCGATCGCCGGCGGCGGGTTGATCGTATCGACTTCACGCGCCTTGAACGCGTTGATCAGCGAGGCGGTCTCCGGAATGAACCGGAAGATGACCCGGTCGAGGTAGGGCAGCTGCTGCCCGGTCTCGGGGTCGGTCTCCCAGTAGTTCGGGTTCCGCGTCAGGCTGAGGAAGTCGCCCTTGTTCCACTGCTCGAACTCGAACGGACCACCCGACATCCACATCTTGTCGTTGTAGTCGTTGACGAAGTCCGAGCCCTCGACGTCATGCTTCGGCAGGATCAAGCCGAAGATCAGCTCGACCTGGACGGTCGGTGCACTCAGGGTGTACTCGAACGTCTTGGGGCCGGCCACGACGGAATCGGGGAGAATGTCCTCGTAGACGGTACGGGTGATCGGGTAATCCGGGTTCATGATGGTCTCGTACGTGAAGGCGAAGTCATCACCCGAAATCGGGGTGCCATCGGCCCACACGGCCTCGTCCTTGATCGTGTACCGGACCGTCTCCGTGCCGTCCGCGTTCACGGTGATGCCACCGTTCTCGACCGTCGGCAGCTCGGTGACCACGTCCGGGACCAACTCGAGGGTGAACCCGTCGATGTCCTGGACGCCGGTCCAATACGCGCTACCGATGATCGAAACGATGAAGTTGTTGCCGCCCGGCATGAACGAGTTCAGGGTCGGGGGCTCCTGGTCAGCACCGACAATCGCCTCACCACCGTACGGCTTGCCCATCGGGGCTTCCGTCGTGGTGGCAGCTTCCGTCGTGGTCGTCGCTGCCGTGGTCGTGGCTGCCTGGGTGGTCGTCGTCGACTCGGTGCTGTCGTCACCGCACGCCGCCACCACCATCGCAAATGCCAGGAGAAGCCCGAACCACGTCAGACTGCGACGTTGCCACAAATGCTTCAAACGTATTCCTCCTTGTTGTGTATGACCGGGGATCCCTGCGGGAGCCTCGCCGGAGGCATCACGTCAGAACCCACGCGAGCGCGAGCGTCGTGGCCGCGAACATCAATGCCACGGTCACCGTCAACCTGTCCAGGTTGCGCTCGGCCACCGTGGAGCCTCCCAGGTTCCCCAGTGGGCCCATGCCGCCACCGAACGCCTCGGCCAGTCCTCCCCCTCGGCCCGCGTGTAGCAGGATGAGAGCGATGAGCGCCAAAGACAGGATGATGTGTATCGCGACGAAAATGCCAGCGATCAAAACGGATCCCTTCTCATGGTGCCGGCCCGCTTGGGATGCGGACCGGGCACCGAAAGTATGGGGAAGCGCGCCCGGAATGGCAAGTCGCCCCGCAAAGACCGGTTACCTCGCGGTTACATCCCGCCGATCACGCACCATCTCCCGAGCCGCCGGTCCCCCCGGAGACACGGGGCTGCGAGGGCCTCAGTGGGGCGGCTTCGCCTGGTCGGCCACCGCCTGCGTCTTGGCTGCGATCGTCCCCGGGTCGCCCAGATAGCGGGAGGACGTGGGCCTCAAGTGGTGGTCGAGGGTGTAGACGAGGGGGACGCCGGTGGGGATATTGAGGTCGGGGATGGCCTCGTCGGAGATCTCGTCGAGGTGCTTGACGAGCGCCCGCAGGCTGTTGCCGTGGGCCGCCACCAACACGCACCGCCCCCGCCTCAGATCGGGAACGATCCGGTCGTGCCAGTAGGGCAGCATGCGGACCACGACATCCTTGAGGCACTCCGCTGCCGGGAGCAGATCTGGGGCCAAATCGGCGTAGCGTGGGTCGAATCGGGGATGCCGGGGGTCGTCGGGAGCCAGTGGCGGAGGGGCGACGTCGTAGGAACGGCGCCACAGGTGGACCATGTCCTCACCATGTTGTGCTGCGGTCTCCGCCTTGTCGAGTCCCTGGAGCTCCCCGTAGTGCCGCTCGTTGAGCCTCCAGTGCCTGTGGACGGTTATCCACAGGCGGTCGAGCTCCCTCGATGCCAGGTAGAGGGTGGTGATCGCCCGCTCCAGAACCGAGGTGTGGGCAACATCGGGAAGCACCCCCTCGGCGGCGAGCAATCGGCCGGCGGCCACGGCCTCCTCGATCCCCCGATCGGTCAGGGGAACGTCGGTCCACCCGGTGAACCGGTTCTCCCGGTTCCACGTGCTCTCGCCGTGACGGAGGAGGATGAGCGTGTGGGTGGTGCTCACCACCGCAACGCTAGCCCGGCCGACTCATGAGTCGCTCCCACTCCCCACCGGGAGCAGCCCCCTGGTCCAGGTGGCGACATTCCACAGGGCGCCTTCAGCGCTGTTGGGTGCCGGCCCGGCGAGCTGTGCCGGGCGGAACGCGATTCCGGTGAAGTCGGACACGATCAGGGGGATGATCACGACCTGGTCGGCGAGCATCGCCTCCGCCTCCTCGACGAGACGACCCGCCTCGTCGAGATCAACGGTGGTCCGCAACTCGGCAATGATCGCCGCGTAGCGATCGACCTCTTCGCCCGAGACGGTCGAGTCGATGGTTCCCCACCGGAAGAAGTTGAACCCGACGAACGGCAGCCCGGCGGGATCGAAGATCTCGGCAAAGGCGACGGCGCGAGCCAATCCCGGCCCGGCGGTGAACCGGCCCACCGACACGTCCCACGATCCGTTGTCGAAGGTGGGTCCATAGAAGATCGCCGCATCCTCGAGTTGCAGCTGGGCGTCGAGCCCGGAGCCGCGCAGCATGGTGACCACTTGCCCCCCGAGCGCCGCCGCCGCGGCGTCGTCGTTGGGGACCGTCACCACCACCGGCGGCCCTGCGCCCGCGCTGAGATCGACCCCCAGTCTCTCTCCGAGGTCGGCGAGCAAGGAGATCGACGTCGTCGGGTCGTAGGGGTAGCGATCCCACGGAGTGGCGGTGTAGCGCGCCCCGTAGGGGGCCAGCGCCGAGGTGAGCGGAGCGGTGCCGCGCCCGGCCGCCAGTGGCGACCGATCTATGGCGTGGGCGACGGCGCGGCGGAACTCGAGGTGGCGGTTGAGACTCGCCGCGTTGCGGTTCGCCGGGCCGAACTGGAAACTGAGGAAGTCCCATGAGCTCCCCGCCCGCGACCGGATCTCGACACCGTCGATTCCGCTCAGCGCCTCCCTCCACGTTCCGCCATCTCCGCTCAGGGTCACCACGTCCACATCCCCGGCGGCGAGGCCATCGGCGATCCGCGGGTCGGGATCGAGGCCGGGCTCGTAGAACCGGAAGATCACCCGATCGAGGAAGGGCAGGGCGGCATCGCCGTCGCCGGTGCGCCAGTAGTTGTCGTTCCGGGTCAGCTCGAGCGTCTGCCCCTCGGTCCATGAGGCGAACTGGAAAGGTCCCCCTGCCACCCACATCGTCGAATTCCAATCTGCGACGAAGTCCGATCCCGCAACGGCGTGCCGGGGGATGATCAGGTCGAAGAGGAGCTGGTACTCGGTGCCGGCCTCCATGCGAAACGTGAGGCTGCGGTCGGCGGACACCAGCGAGTCACCGATCACCCCCGCATACCGAGCGGCGAGATCGGTGCGTATCGGCAGGTCGGGGTCGGCGGCGATCCCGATGGTGAATGCCAGGTCGTCACCGGTGATCGGAACCCCGTCGGCCCACCGAGCTCCCGGCGCCACCGTCGCGGTGACCTCGATGGTGCCGTCTCCCAGCTCGACGACGGTGCCGTCGTCGAGCGAGGGGATGGCGGTGAGCACGTCGGGAATCAACGCCATGGTGTCCGGATCGATGTCGTAGCCCCTGGCGAAGACCGCAGGAGCGATCAGGTCGAGCACGGCGGTATCGGGGCCGTCCAGGAACGGGTTGAGGCTGCGGGGCGCACCTCCGTCGCCCACCGCCACCACCACCGTCCCCCCGTACGCCGAGGGGGCAAGCGTGGTCGTGGGGGTCGAGGCCGGCACGCTGCTGCTGGTGGTGGTGAGCCCCTCCTCGGGGCGCACTCCCCCGCTCGAGGCGCACGCCGCCCCCAGCAACACGATTGCGGTCAAGGCGCCGGCCCGACGGGGAATGATCATCACTCCCGAGTATCGGCGTCCCGGGATCCGGGTTCAACGATGTCGGTCAGACCCAGTACCGGACGATGGCGGCGAACTGATCGGGGTCCAGTGATGCCCCGCCCACCAGGGCGCCGTCGACCTCTCGCTTCGCCATGAACGAGGCGATGTTCCCCGGATTGACCGATCCGCCGTAGAGGACCCGCACCGCGGTCGCGGTCTCGGCGCCGTGCGACTCCGCCACCACGGAGCGGATGACCTCGGCGGCGGAGGAGGCGACGTCGGGATCGGCGGTCCTCCCCGTGCCGATCGCCCAGATCGGCTCGTAGGCGACCACGATCGAGGCCACCGCATCCGCCTCGATCCCGCGGAGAGCGTTGCGAGCCTGGGTCCCGATCACGGTCTCGGTCTCCCCTCGCTCGCGCTGGCCCAGGGTCTCCCCGACCGCAAGGATCGGGGTCATCGCCGCGTCGAGCACTGCCCGCAGCTTGCGGCCGACCATGGCATCGTCCTCGCCGAAGAGTTGGCGCCTCTCGGAGTGCCCGACGATCACGTATCGGACCGCCAGCTTGGCCAGCATCGGCGCGGAGATCTCTCCGGTATAGGCACCCGACTCCTCCCAGTGACAGTCTTGCGCTCCGAGACGGATCTCCAGGTGGTCCGCTTCGATCACGGTCTGCGCCGAGCGCAGCGCGGTGAACGGCGGGCACACGACGACGTCCAC
>MELR01000013.1:69705-114330 GCA_001767695.1 Actinobacteria bacterium RBG_16_68_21 | reverse complement strand
GCCGATAGGAGAGCTTCTGCACCATCTGGATCGCCTCGAGGTGCGAGGCGTTCATCTTCCAGTTGCCGGCGATGAGGTTCTTACGAGCCATGTGTCCCTCTCAGTGCGTCCAGTCCGGGCAGTGACCCCTTCTCGATCAGCTCCAATCCGGCTCCCCCGCCGGTGGACAGATGGGAGACGGAGTCGGCGAGACCCATGCTCCGCAAGGCGGCCACGCTGTCGCCGCCGCCGACGACCGAGTAGGCCCGGGCGGCACCGATCGCCTCCGCCACCCGCCGCGTTCCTGCCGAGAACACCTCCCACTCGAACACCCCCATGGGACCGTTCCAGAAGATCGTGTCGGCGCCGGCGATGATTGCCGCGAAGCGCTCCGCCGTCTCCGGCCCGATGTCGAGGCCCATTCCGTGGGAGGAGAGATCTCCCGCAGGCTCGATACGGTGGGCGGTGTCGGCGGCGAACCCTTCCCCGACCACGATGTCCAGCGGCAGCGCGATCCGTGACCCCTCGGCCGAGGCGAGCACCTCGGCGACCTCATCGACCATGTCTTCTTCGACCAGGGAGTCGCCCACCTCGTACCCCTCGGCGGAGAGCAGCGTGAAGCACATCGCGCCGCCGATGAGCATGACATCGACCCGGGGAAGCAGCTTGCGCACCACTCCCAGCTTGTCGGAGATCTTGGCGCCGCCGAGGAGCACGACGAAGGGGCGCGCGGGCTCTTCGATGATCCGGTTGAAGGCGGCGACCTCGGCGAGGAGCAATGTGCCCGCCGCCGACGGCAGCCTCTCGGCGACACCGACGGTGGAGGCGTGGGCCCTGTGGGCCGATCCAAAGGCGTCGAGCACGAATGCGTCGGCCACTGCGGCAAGACGATCGGCGAGCTCGGGAGCATTCGAAGTCTCCCCCGGTTCGAAGCGGGTGTTCTCGAGGAGCACGACGCTGTTACCGGCCTGGCGCACCGTCTCGGTGGCCCCGGGCCCGCCGACGTCTGGGGCGACCACCACCGGGAATCCGCCGATCTCCGCCAACGCGCTACCCACCGGTCGCATCGAGAAGGCCGGATCCGGTCCGTTGGGCCGCCCCAGGTGGCTGCACACGACGACGCGGGCGCCCCGGCGCCGCAGCTCGGCAATGGTGGGTACCGCGGCGCGGATCCGGAAGTCGTCCCCCACGGCACCGTCGGATAGCGGAACGTTGAGGTCTGCACGGACCAGGACGGTGCGTCCGGCGACTTCGAGATCGTCGATGGTCGGAAGAGCGCTCACCGTTCCTTCACGCTAGCCGCCGGAGTACCGCCCCCAGCCGGGCCGGATCGTGCTGCGGCCATGGCGCATCGGGATCGGCGATGTCACCCCGGGCCAGGGTCCAGCCGCCTCCCCCGGCGTCCAACGAGACCCGGGTGAGCCCGGCGGGAACGGCCAGCGGTCCCTCATGTGCCACCACGGCATCCGGCGGCCGGACGCCGCCGATGTCCGCCAGTGCGGCGATGTGCTCCCCTCCGTCCAGTCCCAGCGTCTCCCCGTCCTGAGTGGTGAGGTTGCACACGTAGACCAACTTTGCCGGCGACGCGTTGACCGCCTCGGCGATGCCGGGCACCTTGAGTCCGGCGATCAGCGAAGTGAACAGGCTCCCCGGCCCGAGGACGATCTGGTCGGCGGCCCCGATCGCCTCCCTGGCGGACCTGGTGGCGCCGATCCCTTCCGGGCGAACCCGGAGATCGGTGATCCGGCCCCGGGAGCGGGCGATCGCCACCTGACCTTGAACGGTGGCGCCGTCCACATCTGCTTCGAGCACCAGCGGCTCTACCGCCGCCGGGACCACCGCGCCCCTCGCCCCGAGCAGCCGGCCGACGGTGTGTAACGCGTCCTCGAAGCTTCCCGACATCTCCGTCAGGGCGGCGATGATCAGGTTTCCCAGGCTGTGACCGGCCACGTCCGCACCCTCGAATCGAAAGTCCATGAGCCGCCGCCACACCGATGGCTCAGGAGATAGGGCGAGCAGCGCTCGCCGGATGTCCCCGGGAGAGGGAATGCTCAACCCCGGAGACAGCCGTCCCGACGAGCCGCCGTCATCGGCCACCCCCACCACTGCCGTGATCGTGTCGGCGTATTCGAGGATCGCCTGCAGGGCCGCGGCGAGCCCGTGCCCTCCCCCGAGCGCCACCACATGCAGCCCGTCGTAGGACGCCTCGAGCTCCTCGAGCAGCGGTGCGATGAGCACATCGGTGTCTCTCATGAAGTGACGTCGCGGTGCCGTACGGTGACGTCGACATCCCCACGCGCTCGCAGCCACTCACCGAGCGCCTCGGCGATGGCAACGGAGCGATGCCTCCCTCCGGTACAGCCGACGCCGATGGTCAGGTAGCTCCTCCCCTCGGCGGCGTACCTGGGGAGGAGGAACGCGAGCATCTCCTCGGTGTGCTCGAGAAACTCCTCCGCGTCCGGCGTCCTGAACACGTGATCACGCACCGCGGTGTCGAGGCCGGTCAGCGGCCGCAGCTCGGGCACCCAGTGCGGGTTGGGGAGGAACCTCACGTCGTAGACCAGATCGACGACCCGGGGCACACCGTTCTTGAAACCGAAGGAAACCACCGAGACCTGCATCGACCTGTCCCTCTCCCCGAAGGCATCGGTGATCGCCTCGCGCAACTCGTGCACGTTGAGGTCGGTGGTGTCGATGATGAGGTCGGCGATGCCGCGCACCTCATCGAGGATGCTCCGCTCGGCGGCAATCGACTCGGCAATGCTGCCCGCCGCCACCGGGTGCGGCCGGCGGGTCTCCTCGAACCGGGCGATGAGCGCGTCGTCCGAGGCATCGAGAAAGAGCACAGTCGTCGGCACACCGCTCTCGCCGAGACGCCGCAGGGCGTCGTCGAGCGCGGCGAACTGCATGCCGCTGCGCACGTCGACCACCACGCCGATGCGCGGCCGCGGCGCGCTCGGCGAGCTGGCCTTGGACACGACGTCTCCGATCAGGTCGGCGGGGAGGTTGTCCACTACGAAGAAGCCGAGGTCCTCGAGCGCCCGGGCCGCGTGGGAGCGACCGGCCCCGGACATCCCGGTGACTATGGCAAGCCGCGATGCCTCGTTCACGGAGATCCCTCCATGGCCAACAGGCGCTGCTTCATGGCCACCCCCCCGCGATACCCGCGGAGCGAGCCGTCCGATCCGACGACCCGGTGACATGGGATCACCGGGGCAAAGGGGTTCGCCGCCATGGCGGCTCCCACCGCACGGGCGGCTCCCGGCCGCGCGGCGGCGGCGGCGACCTCGGTGTAGGTCATGGTCGTCCCGGTCACGATCGCGCTCACGATCCGGTAGACCGCAGCGCGCCAGGGTGTCGTACCGGCCCGCGCCACGAGCCCCGGGGCAGCGGGGAGCTCGCCGATCCCGGCGAAATAGGCCTCCAACGACGCGCACAGCGCAGAGACCTCGGGTGGGATCGTGTGGTTGTCGGCGGCGGGCCGCACCGCACCCGGGAGATCGATGTGGACGATCCCGGTGGGGTCCCAGCAAACCCACCCCGGCCCCCACTCAGTCGGATACGGCGCCGACCGCACTGCCCGCTGCATGAAGTCGCTGGTGGAGTTGCCCGGCCACTGCGGCGGGCACCACCGACGCCAATTCCTCCACCGAAGCCTCCCTCATCCGCTTCACCGACCCGAACTTCCGCACGAGAGCCTTCTTCCGTTCGGGGCCGATACCGGGGACCCCGTCGAGGATGGAGTCAACCATACGACGGCCCCGCAGAGATCTGTGGTAGCTGAGCGCGAAGCGGTGCGCCTCGTCCCGCACCTGTTGGAGCAGGAACAGCGCCTCTTCACCCCGGGGGATCCTGACCGGCTCGGCTCGTCCCGGCAGGTATACCTCCTCCATGCGCTTCGCCAGACCGGCCACCGGGATCTCCAGACCGAGCGAGTCCACGACTTTCACGGCACGGGACAACTGCCCGGCACCACCGTCGACGAGGAGGAGCGACGGCGGGTAGGCGAACTTGTCTCGCTCCTCGATGGGGCGTGCCCGCTCCCGAAGGTAGGCGCTGAGGCGCCGGGTGAGCACCTCTTCCATCGAGGCGAAGTCGTCCTGACCGACGACCCCTGTGATCCTGAAACGCCGGTATTGGCCGCGCTTGGGCAGCCCGTCCTCCATCACCACCATCGAGCCGACGGTGTCGGTTCCCTGGATCGTCGAGATGTCGTAGGCCTCGATCCGCAGCGGGGGCTCGGGGAGATCGAGCACCTCCTGAAGGCTGCGCAGCGCCCTGGCGCGGGCGTTGTGGTCGCCCGCCCGACGCAGCCGATGCCTCCCGAACTCCTCGCGGGCGTTCGCCTGGGCCGTCTCCAGGAGGCGACGCTTCACCCCTCGCTGCGGCACCCGCAGGGATACGCTCGCTTCCCGGCGTCTCTCCAGCCACTCCTCCCACACCTTCGGCTCATCGGGGAGTCCCTGCACCAATACCTCGCCCGGGGGCCGATCATCCCCGTACAACTCGCGGAGCATCCGACCGATCAGCTCCGGTGTGGTCACCTCCTCCACCTTGTCCACGATCGACGCGATCCGGCCCGTGACGCGGCCGTTGCGCACCGAGAGCACGACCAACGATGCCTCGAGGTCATCCTCCTCGATGGCGAGGAGGTCGAAGTCCTCCTTGGCTGTCGAGGCGATCTCCTGCTTCGCCATCGCCCGCTCGACCGCGCCGAGGCGGTCGCGCACCCGGGCCGCCCGCTCGTACTCGAGTGCGGCCGACGCCTCCTGCATCTCCTTCCGCAACGAGTCGACTATCTCCTCGCTCCGCCCGTTGAGGAAGTCGGCGAGACCGTCGACGTGTACCTGATACGCCTCGGGAGTGACTTCACCGACGCAGGGACCGGAACACCGCTCGATGTGGAAGAGAAGGCAGGGCCGCCCCGCCCGGGCGTGCCGACCGAACTTGGCGTTGGTACAGGTGCGCACCGGGAAGGTGCGCAGCAGCAGGTCGAGCGTCTGACGGATCGCGTAGGCGTGACCGTACGGACCGAAGTACTGGTTACCCCGCCGCCGCTTGCCCCGCATCACCGTGGCCCGGGGCCACTCTTCCGAGCGGGTTATGGCCAGGTACGGGTAGGACTTGTCATCGCGCAACCGGATGTTGAAGCGCGGCTTGTGCTTCTGGATCAGCCCGTACTCGAGGAGCAGCGCTTCTACCTCGGTGTCGGTCACGATCCACTCCACGGTGTCGGCGGCGTCCACCATCGCCCGGGTGCGCGGCGCCAACTCGCGCGCAAAGTAGCTGTTCACCCGAGAACGCAGGGACTTCGCCTTGCCGGCGTAGAGGACGGCGCCGTGATGATCGCGGAACATATACGCCCCGGGGCTCTCCGGGATCTCCGCGGGGGCGGGCTTGGCGACCATGCGTCGAGTGTACGAGCGGCGGGTCGCCGCCCACCGGTCCCGGGTGATCTCCGGGACTACGGTTGGCGCACCCAGCGCACTCCGAGCAGCCGCGGGATGCCTCGCTGCACCGCCAGCAATGGATCGGCATGGGCCCGTTCCCGGTCCATGCCCCGCTCGATGAGCACGTCGAGGCTCCACCCATGACCGGCGGCCGAGGTGAGCAACTGGGCAATCGTGCGGTGATGGAACCGGATGGATCCGTGATCGCCGGCCGGCTCCTCCGTGAACCCCGAGCCGAGGTAGTCGCCCCAGCGCCACAGCGCCTCCCCATCCTCAGGATCGACCACCGGAGCCGACCCCGGCGCGGTCAGCACCGGATGGTTGACCACCAACGCGAACACCCCACCGGGCACCGTCACCCGTGCCGCCTCGGCGATCAGGATCTCCGGTTCATCGAGGTGCTCCAGGACCAGCACGGTGGTGACGCCGTCCACCGCACGATCGCGAACAAAGGAGAGCTCCGGCAGGCGACCCACGATGGTGGGGGCTGCCGCCCTGGCGGCAGCCGCCAACCGCGCGGACAGGTCGACGCCGAGGGCATCCGCGCCGGCGGCGCGGACCCGCCGCAGCAGGCTCCCCTCGCCACACCCCAGGTCGAGGTAGGTCCTGCCCGGCTCGGGTCGGAGGAGCTCCATCGCCAGCGGCAGCACCTCCAGCTCGTAGGCGGGGTCGCCCCGCACCTCGGCGAGCCACCACTCGGCAAGGTCGTCGCTCCAGCCGCTCACCCGGCGAGAACCTCCCTCAGGAACTTCCCCGTGTACGACTCGCTCACCGCTCCGATCGCCTCCGGAGGACCCTGGGCGACGATCCTTCCGCCCTCGTCGCCGCCCTCGGGTCCGAGGTCGATCACCCAGTCGGCGGACTTGATCACGTCCAGGTTGTGTTCGATCACCAGCACGGTGTTGCCCCCGTCGACCAGGCGCTGGAGGACGCCGAGCAGCTTGCGGACATCCTCGAAGTGGAGCCCGGTGGTTGGTTCGTCGAGGATGTAAAAGGTGCTCCCGGTGGATCGCTTGCCCAACTCAGATGCCAGCTTGACCCGTTGTGCTTCCCCACCGGAGAGCGTCGGCGCCGGCTGGCCGAGGCGGACGTACCCGAGGCCCACATCGAACAGCGTCTGCAGCACCCGGGAGATCCCCGGTTGGTTCTCGAAGAAGCCCAGGGCCTCCTCGACCGACAGCTCGAGAATGTCGGAGATGGAGTGGCCCTTCCACAGGATCTCCAGGGTCTCCCGGTTGTAGCGGCGACCCTTGCACTGCTCGCAGGGGATGTACACATCGGGGAGAAAGTGCATCTCGATCTTGATGGTCCCGTCACCCTTGCATGCCTCGCACCGCCCCCCGGGGATGTTGAACGAGAATCGTCCCGGCTGGTAGCCGCGCGCCCTGGCCTCGGGGACTGAGGCGTATAGCGCCCTGATCCGGTCGAAGACCTTGGTGTAGGTGGCGGGGTTGGAGCGGGGGGTGCGGCCGATCGGCGACTGGTCGATGTCGATCGCCTTGTCGATCTGGGGGATCCCCTCGACGCGACGATGCCGCCCGGGCACCTCCCGGGTGCGGTAGAGCTCGAAGTGGAGTGCCTTGGCGAGGATCTCCTCCACCAGGGTCGACTTGCCGCTCCCCGAAACGCCCGTCACCGCGATGAACATCCCCAACGGGAAGGCGACCTCGAGGTCCTTCAGGTTGTTCTCGGTGGCTCCGACCACGGTGATGTTCCGGCCGTCACCGATCCGCCTCGTGGGCGGCACCGCGATCGCCCGTCTCCCGGCGAGGTAGTCGCCGGTGATCGATGCCGGCTCCCCGGTGATGTCGGCGACCGTGCCCTCGGCGACGATCCGCCCACCGTGCTCCCCGGCGCCCGGCCCGATGTCGACGATGTGATCGGCCACTCGAATCGTCTCCTCGTCGTGCTCCACGACGAGGACGGTGTTACCGAGGTCGCGCAACCTCACCAGCGTCTCGATCAGCCGCTGGTTGTCCCGCTGGTGCAGGCCGATCGAGGGCTCGTCCAGGATGTAGAGCACTCCGACAAGACCCGAACCGATCTGGGTGGCGAGACGGATTCGCTGCGCCTCCCCGCCGGCCAGGGTGGCCGCTCCCCGCGCCAGGGTCAGGTAGTCGAGCCCGACGTCGAGCAGGAACTGGAGGCGCGCCTGGATCTCCTTGAGCACTGCTTCGGCAATCGTCCGGTCGCGCTCATCGAGATCCAGGGCGGCGATGGCGGCCCGGGTGTCGCCCAGGGACAGCGAGGAAAGCTCGTGGATGTTCCTTCCCCCCACCGTGACCGCCAGTGCCACGCGATTGAGCCGCGCCCCCCCACAGCCGTCACAGGGCACCAGCCGCATGAACTGCTGATACATCTCCCGGGCGCTCTCCGAGTCGGCTCCCTCGTGACGCCGGGTCAACCAGGGGATCAGCCCCTCGTATGACGTCTGGTAACGGCGCTGGCGCCCGAAGCGGTTGACGTACGAGACCGTGATCGGCGTCTCGCCCGATCCCTCGAGCACGACCTTGAGCGCCTTCTTGGACAGCTTCTTGAACGGGGTGTCCATGGAGAATCCGACCTCGGCGGCGACCCCCTCCAGGACCCGCTGGTAGTACGAGGAGCGGTGCCGGCCGATCCACGGGGTGATCGCTCCCTCGGCGAGCGACTTGTCGTCGTCGGGGACGGCCAGTTGCCAATCGACCTGGAACCGGGTCCCGAGGCCGCTGCACTGCTCGCACGCCCCGTACGGGCTGTTGAACGAGAAGTTGCGCGGCTGCAGCTCGTCGAAAGAGAGACCGCAATGCTCGCACGCCAGGTGCTGGCTGAAGGTCAGGGTGGGGCTATCGACGATGTCCACCATGGCCACGCCCTCGGCGAGCCGCAAGGCGGTCTCCAGAGAGTCGGTGAGCCGCCGCTGGATCCCCTCCTTGGCGACCAGGCGGTCGACCACCACTTCGATGGTGTGCTGGAAGTACCGGTCGAGCTTGATGTCTTCGGTGAGGTCGCGTACCTCTCCGTCGATGCGAGCGCGGCTGAAACCCTCCCGGCCCAGCTCTTTGAGCAGGGCCTCATACTCACCCTTGCGGCCCCGCACCACCGGAGCGAGAACGGAGAACCGCGTCCCTTCCGGCAGCTCGAGGATCTGGTCGACGATCTGCTGCGGGGTCTGCCGGGCCACCGGGCGCCCGCAGTCGGGGCAATGGGGCAGGCCGATCCGGGCGAAGAGCAGACGCAGGTAGTCGTGGATCTCGGTGACGGTGCCCACCGTCGATCGCGGATTCCTGCTCGCCGTCTTCTGGTCGATGGAGATCGCGGGCGAGAGCCCCTCGATGAACTCGACGTTGGGCTTCTCCATCTGCCCGAGGAACTGCCGGGCGTATGCGGAGAGGCTTTCCACGTAGCGCCGCTGACCCTCGGCATAGATGGTGTCGAACGCCAGGGAGGATTTCCCCGAGCCCGACAGGCCGGTGAACACGATGAGCCGCCCGCGCGGTAGCTCCAGTGAGACGTTCTTGAGGTTGTGCTCGCGCGCCCCTCTTATGACGATCGTTTCGGCTGACACGGTGCCCGTCCCCAACGGCAGAGCGGCGATTGTACTTCCCCGGAGTGTCGGAATTTCAGACGTGGGATTCGCCCTCGCCCACCCGATGGAGCTGCCGAGGGAGCACGTTGGCCTACACTCCGCCTGCACCACCGAGGAGGCGGCACTTGTTCGGAAAGATCGGCGCCGGGGAAATCATCCTCATACTCGCCGTCCTGCTGCTGCTCTTCGGCGCCAAGAAGCTCCCGGAACTCGCCCGTTCCATCGGAAAGTCGGCCAGGGCCCTCAAAGATGGCCTCAAGGAGGGCATGGACGCCGACGACGAGGATCCGCCTCCCGACGCCTAGGATGACGACGGCTCAGCCGGTCGCCTGGGCCATTTCCTTCAGCTCCCGTTTCAGCTCGTTGACCTCGTCGCGCAGCCGCGCCGCATACTCGAAGCGCAGCTCGGCGGCCGCCTCGCGCATCTCCTCCTCCAGGCTCCTGATCAGCCTGGAGAGGTCGTCGGCGGGGAGGTCGATCGTCTTCCGCTCTCGTGTCTCGCGCCGGCGGCGATCGACCGCCGGGGCGTCGCGACTCTGGATCAGTTCGAGGATGTCGCTGATCTTCTTGCGGATCGTCTGCGGGTCGATGCCGTGCTCGGTGTTGAAGGCGACCTGGCGCGCCCGCCGCCGATTGGTCTCGTTGATGGCCCGCCGCATGGATTCCGTCACCGAGTCGGCGTACATCAACACCTGGCCGTCGACATTGCGCGCCGCCCGTCCGATCGTCTGGATCAGTGAGGTACCCGACCTGAGGAAGCCCTCCTTGTCGGCGTCGAGAATCGCCACCAGTCCGACCTCGGGGAGGTCGAGTCCCTCGCGCAGCAGATTGATCCCGACGAGCACGTCGAACTCGCCGAGCCGCAGGTCGCGGAGGATCTGCACTCGCTCCAGGGTGTCGATCTCGGAGTGCAGGTACCGGGCCCGCACCCCCATCTCCAGCAGGTAGTCGGTGAGATCCTCCGCCATCTTCTTGGTGAGGGTCGTCACCAGCACCCGCTGGTCCTTCTCGG
Organism: Actinobacteria bacterium RBG_16_68_21; assembly: GCA_001767695.1. Taxonomy (GTDB): domain Bacteria; phylum Actinomycetota; class Acidimicrobiia; order Spongiisociales; family UBA11373; genus RBG-16-68-21. Next base: position 104,321 of record MELR01000013.1, on the reverse strand, counting down.
CTCGGCGCCGGATCTCTTCGAGCAGGTCGTCGATCTGCCCCTTGGTCGGTTTGACAATCACCTCGGGATCCACCAGTCCCGTGGGGCGGATGATCTGCTCGACCACGCGATCGGAGTGCTCGAGCTCCCAGGGAGACGGCGTCGCCGAGAGGAATACCGCCTGACCGGTCTTCTCCAGCCACTCGTCGAATCGCAATGGACGGTTGTCCATCGCCGAAGGAAGGCGGAACCCGTGCTCCACCAGAACCTCCTTGCGGCTGCGGTCGCCCTCGAACTGACCGTGCAGCTGGGGGATGGTGACGTGGCTCTCGTCGACGACGGTGAGGAAGTCGTCGGGGAAGTAGTCGACGAGGGTGTAGGGGGCCTCGCCGGGGGCGCGCCCGTCGATGTGGCGCGAGTAGTTCTCGATGCCGCTGCAGTACCCCAGTTCGCGCATCATCTCCAGGTCGTACGAGGTCCGCATCCGCAGCCGCTGCGCCTCGAGGAGCTTGCCCGCCTCCTCCAGGTCCGCCAGCCGATCGGCCGCTTCGATCTCGATCGCCTCGATGGCGACCCGCATCCGTTCTTCGGTGGCGGCATAGTGCGTCGCCGGATAGATCCACACCTCGCCGAGCTCCTGGATGACCTCACCGGTCACCGGGTTCAGCTCGAGGATGCGGTCGACTTCGTCTCCGAAGTACTCGATCCTGGTGATCGTCTCTTCGTACGAGGGCATCACCTCGAGGGTGTCGCCCTTCAGCCGGAACTTCCCCCGGATCAGGTTCACTTCGTTGCGCTCGTATTGGATGTCGACCAGCCGCCGCACCGCGTCGCCGAGGGGAAACTCGACACCGCGCACCAGACGGAGCACCTGACCCTCGTATTGCTCCGGCGAACCCAACCCGTAGATGGCCGAGACCGAGGCGACGACGATCACGTCCCGCCGGGTGAGCAGCGCCGCGGTGGTGGCGTGGCGCAGCCTTTCGATCTCGTCGTTGACGGTGGCGTCCTTCTCGATGTAGGTGTCGCTCTGTGGGAGGTACGCCTCCGGTTGGTAGTAGTCGTAGTAGGACACGAAGTACTCCACGCGGTTCTCGGGGAAGAACTGCCGGAACTCGTTGGCCAGTTGCGCCGCCAGAGCCTTGTTGGGGGCAAGCACCAGGGTGGGTCGCTGCACCTTCTCGATCAGCCAGGCGACGGTCGCCGACTTGCCCGACCCGGTGATTCCGAGCAGCGTCTGGAATCTCTCACCGGCGGTGACCCCCTCGGCGAGCGCGGTCACTGCGGCCGGCTGATCCCCGGCCGGGGAAAAGTCGGACACCACGCGGAAGGGCTGCATCGGGCCACGGTAGTGACTGCCCGTGACGAGTCTTCGGCCGGTCCTGCCGCTTCGTCACAACGTGCATTCCGGGCAAGTGGCAATTCGCAATTGCCGGACACCGCTCTCGGAGGTGGTGCGTGGGTCGAGGCGCCAATCGCCAATTGCTAATCGCCAATTGCCGCCCACACCCGCCGACACTGCTCTTCGAACTGCTCGCGATCGCCGCTGTTGTCGATCACCCAGGTGGCCGCGGCCAGCCACTCGCTGCGGGTCGATTGGCGCTCCATCACCTGACGCACCTCCGCCTCACTGAAGACGCCCCTTCCTGCCGCCCTGGCGACCCGGATCGGCTCTGGTGCATCCACCACGATCCAGGGCCAACCGCGGCCGGGGAGGTCGCGCAATACCGGGATCTCGACGATCACGACCTCGGTCGGGTGCGAATCGGCGGCGGCGTTGACCAGCGCCGCCACCCCGGGGTGGACGATCGCCTCGAGCTCGGCGAGAAGCCCGCCATCGGCGAAGACGATGCGGCCCAGGATCCGCCGATCGATCACCCCCGGGGACGACTCGACCTCGGGCCAGCGGGCAATCACTCGCCCGGTCTCGACGGTGCCCGGTACGAGCAGTGATCGAGCCAGGTCGTCGGTGGAGACGATGAGGGACCCCAGGGCCGCGAAGCACGATGCGGCCGCGGTCTTGCCGCTGCCGATTCCTCCCCCGAGGAGAAGGCGGTTGCCCTCGTGCGCCATCGGGCGAGGGTACCGGGCCGAGGCCTCAGTGGCGCCGGGGCTCCCGCTCGTCGGGGGTGAGCATCTGGGCGAGGGTGTGGAACGACCGGGCCACCCGCGACCGGGGGCTGAGGGCGACCACGGGAATCCCCTCGTTGACCGATTGGGGGACGAGGCGGTCGGAAGGAATCGATCCCGCCACCCGCAGCCCGAGGCTCCGCTCCAGCTCGACGAGGTCGAGTCGGGCCTTGGCGTTCACCCGGTTCACGACGAGGCGCATCCGCTCCATCGGGAACCGTGACGAGCGCAGGGCGTCGAGAGCGATCTTGGCGTTCTTCACCGAGGGAAGGTCCATATCGACGACCGCGAGGACCTCGTCGGCGGTCTCGAGGATCGTCACCAGGTGATCATCGAAGATCGGAGGCGTGTCGACGATGACGAAGCGGTACATGCCGCGCAGCCGCTCGATCACCTCGACGATGCCTTTTGCCGGAAGCCTCTCCTCCGATGTGGGCAGCACCGGCGCGGGCATCACCCGCAGCCCACTCTCGTGACGAAGCAGCATCCCGTCGAGACGGGCATCGCTCAGCTCGTCGAGCCGGTCGACGGCGTCGGTCAGCGTGCGGGACGGATCCAGCTGGAGCATCAGCGCAACGTCACCGAATTGGATGTCGGCATCTACGAGCACAACCGAATCCTCACCGTGCTGGAAGGTGAGCGCCAGGCTGAGATTCGTCGCGGTGATCGTCTTGCCCGAACCGCCCTTGCCGGCCATGACCGCGACCACCTGCCCACCGCCGCGACGAGGCGGCCGGCGCGGTCCATCGGCCGGAAGCAGGCCGACCCGCTCCAGGTCCACCGGTCCGTCGGTCCGGGCTGGAGGACGAGGCTTTGGCTCCTCGCTCCGCATCGGGGGCGGGGAGGCGGGCGGTGGTGGGTACACGACGGTGGAACCGAGGCCCACCTCCCGAGCGGAGGGTGCCGGCGCCGGGGGCGCTACGGGAGTGGTGGGCTCCCAGCTCGGCGGGACCATTCCGGAAGGCGCAGGAGGCGGCGGGGCGACCGGGGGCGGGGCCGGCGGTTGGGGGGCCACCTGCGAGGGGTCGGGGACGACCGCGACTGGGGGAGGCGGCGGTGTGGGCTCGGGAACGACCGAAGGGGGTGTCTGCGGGACCGGGACCACCCACGCTTGAGCAGGCGGGGAAGGGGCGGCAGCGCTCGGCTCGTCGATCGGTCCCCCGGCGGGCAGGATCGGCTGCCGGGGAGGAATCCCTCCCGAGCTGAACGAGGACGAGGTCGAGCTTCCCGACTCGGCCTCGAAGGAGATCGTGACCACCGGGGTGTCGATTCGCAGTGCCTCAGGAGAGGAAGCCGCCGCCCTGGCCGATGGGGCGGCACCGGTCGGCGGCGCCTTCGGACTACCGACCCGAGACATCACCTCACCGATCTTGCGCAGGGTCAACGGGGTGTCGAGCACATCGGTGATGCCGGAACGCATCGCCCCGAGCAGGATTCGATTGGTGATGATGCTGGCGGCGAGGACGATCACCACCTCGGGATCGCTGGCGCGCAGGGTTGCCGCCTCGACCACGGACGACTCGCTGCCGAATGAGGGACCGAGGAGGACCAGGTCTACCCGGCCGCCCGCCACGATCTCGGCGGCCTCGTCGATGGTCCGTGCAGTGAGCACCCGCTCTTCCTGAAGGAGCACCCGGGAGTCCTCGACGAAGGCGGCGTCGCCATCGACCACGAGGACCAGACGCCGGTTGGGGGTGACGGTCATCGCGATCCATCCCCCGGTGCCGCGGGCCGGCCCGTTCGCAAACTCATGAGAAGGTCATCGGACGCCCCGCCCCGACCTTGAGATTGTTGGAATACCGGGGATTCCCATCCGCCCACCGGGTCAACTCACTTGCGGCCGATGCCCCGCTGCTTGAGCTCTTCGAGAATCGCCTCCAGGGAAGCGTCGGCGTTGAAGGTCGGCTCGGGTTCTCCGGCCTCCTCTTCCCGCTCGAACTCCTGGGTCTTGCGGCGCTTGCCCGGCCGTTCGACACCGGGGGCCGCCGGCTTCGGGTCGTCCTGCCACTGGCTGCGGGCCTCCCACTCCGGAAGGGCCTGCTTGATCGACAAGCTGATCCGGCGCCGTTCGCCTTCAACCTCGGTGATCTTCACCTTCACCGGCTGCTCCACCGACAGCTCGAGTTCCGGGCTTTCGACGTGGTGGATGGCGATCTCGGACACATGAACCAGGCCTTCGACGCCGTCGGCCACCGACACGAATGCCCCGAAGGGGACCGTCTTGGTGACGACACCATCGATGATGTCGCCGACCCCGTGCGCCGAACTGAACGACTCCCACGGATCGTCCCGGGTCTGACGGATCGACAGCGAGATCCGCTCCCGATCCAGATCGACCTCGAGGACCTTGACCTTCACCTTGTCTCCCACCGAAACCATCTCCGAAGGATGGCTCACGTGCTGCCAGGACAGCTCAGACACATGCACCAGGCCGTCCATGCCGCCCAGATCGACGAAGGCGCCAAAGTTGACCACCGACGAGACGATGCCGTCGCGGATCTCATCGACCTTGAGCTCATCGAGGAAGGCCTGACGCTGCTCGGCCTGCTCCTCCTCGAGATACGCCCGGCGCGACAGAACGACGTTGTTGCGGTTCTTGTCGAGCTCGATGACCTTGGCCTCGAGGGTCTGGCCGACATACGGATGCAGATCGCGGACTCGGCGCAGCTCGACGAGAGATGCGGGGAGGAAGCCGCGCAACCCGATATCGACGATGAGGCCGCCCTTGACCACTTCGATCACCTGGCCGTTGACGGTGCCCTTCTCCTCCATGACCTTCTCGATGCGGCCCCAAGCGCGCTCGTACTGGGCCCGCTTCTTGGAGAGGATGAGACGGCCCTCCTGGTCCTCCATCTGGAGAACGAGCGCCTCCACCGTGTCGCCGACCTTCGCCAGCTCGGCGGGGTTCACCGTGTTGCGGATCGAGAGCTCCTTGGCGGGGATGACTCCCTCCGACTTGTACCCGATGTCCACCAGGACCTCGTCCGGATCGACCCGGACGATGGTCCCCGTGACGAGGGTCCCCTCCTTGAGTTCGACGACGGTCCGCTCGACGGCAGCGGCGAAGTCCTCGGCCGACAGGTTGTCGGCGACGTCGCCGAGCTGCCTCATCGCCGCGGCCGGATCGGCCACTTCGATCTCGCGGCTGCGAGGGCGGGGATCGGCGGTCGGGGGCGGGGTTGCCTCCGCCATGGTCGGCTCTTCGGCAGGCTCCTCCGCCGGCGGAGCGACGGACTCGAGGGGAGCCTCGTCGGCCACGGAGGAAGGGGTTGGGTGGTCGTCGGTCTCGGCTACTACTGGGGTCGGCTCGACTGCCACCATCGACATGTCGGGGGCCTCGTCGGCCGGTTCGTCGATGCTGGGCGCGTTCGCGGTCTCATCGGTCATGTATATGGGTCACCTCGGAATGGAAGCTCCCCGAGCCGTCAGCCCGGAGGCCCGGGAAGGCTACCACAGCGGATATTGACCCGTGTCCGGTGGGGCACGCCCCTGGGTGCCGTCGAACATGGGAGGGGAGATCACCCCTTGGCGTCGGCGAGGGAACGCCCGGTGCCGATGTCGACGACGAGCGGTACGTCCAGGGAGACGATCCCCTCCATCACCTCCCGGACCAACTCGACGGTCGCCTGCTCCTCCCCGAGCGGCGCCTCGACCACCAACTCGTCATGCACCTGGAGGAGCATCGTGCCTCCCCGCTCACCGGTCTCGAGCTCGGCATCGAGCCGTACCATCGCCTTCTTGATGATGTCGGCCGCCGAGCCCTGGATGGGGGCATTGAGCGCCATGCGCTCCCCTGCCTGCCGCTCGCGGAAGTTCCCCGAGGTGAGTTCGGGCAGGTAGCGCCGGCGGCCGAGGATCGTCTCGGTGTAGCCCGTGTTACGGGCCTCGGCCACGATCCCGGTCATGAATTCCCGCACCGCCGGGAACTGGGCGAAGTAGGCGTTCAGATGGGTCTTTGCCTCCTCGGCGCCGATCTCGAGGCGTTGCCCGAGCCCGTAGGACTCCATCCCGTAGAGCAACCCGAAGTTGATCACCTTCGCCATGCGGCGCATGTCGGCGGTCACCGCACCACGATCCACGCCGAAGACCCTTGCCGCCGTGGTCGAGTGGATGTCCTCCCCGGCGGCGAACGCCTCGCCCAAACCGGGGTCGCCGGAGAGATGGGCGAGGATGCGCAGCTCGATCTGGCTGTAGTCGGCGACGACAAACGTATGCCCCGGCGCGGCGATGAAGGCTCTCCGGATCGTGCGCCCCTCCTCGGAGCGCACCGGGATGTTCTGCATGTTGGGCTGCTCCGAGGAGATCCGCCCGGTCGCCGCCCCGGTCTGATTGAACGAGCAGTGGATCCGCCCGTCGGGGCCGATCAGCGGCAGCAACCCGTCGACGTAGGTGGACCGGAGCTTCTCCAGCTCGCGGTAGCCAAGAAGGTGCTCGACCACCGGGTGCTCCTCCACCAGCTTCTGCAGCACCGAGGCGTCGGTCGACGGCTGGCCTTTGGGAGTCTTCTTGAGCACGGGAAGCTTGAGCCGGTCGAAGAGGATCTCACGCAGCTGCAGGGTCGAATTGATGTTGAACGGTTCGCCGGCCGCCTGGTAGATCTGCCTCTCCAGCGTGGCGAGGCGGTCCCGGAGGCTCTCCCCCAGCTCCTCCAGGTAGTCGCGATCGACCAGGATCCCGGCGTCCTCCATGCGAGCCAGGACCCGGACCAGCGGCAACTCGACTTCGCGGAAGAGGGCGCTCCCCCCGCGAGCCTCCAACTCGGCGGTGAGGGGCTCGACCAGACGGGCCACGGCCACCGCCCTGCGTCCTGCCCCCTCCAGGTCCGGCCCCGCCGTCTCGAAGGCCAGCGTGCCCTGGGGGGCGGCGCGTTCCCCGGCGACATCCGCGTCGATCTCGATCCCGAGAACGCGGCCGGCCAGATCTCCCAGGTCGGGCATTCCCCCGGCCGGGTTGACGACGTAGGCGGCCAGGGCCGAGTCGAACGCCAGACCGCGCAGATCGAGGTCGGATTCGAACAAGGCCCGCATGACCGGCTTGGCGTCGTGCAGGCCCTTGGGTATCCCCGGGTCGGCCAGGGCCGCGGCCAGGGTCCCCAACCGGTCGAAGGGGACGAAGGTCGCCCCCGAAGGTGATGCCACCGCCAGCCCGATCAGGTCGCCGCCCTCCCACACCGGGTCGATGGCCAACATCCCATCGCCGGCGCCGGCGACGGCGTCTTCGCCCGACCCGGTCCCCACGGTGACGTCGAGCACCTCCGCCGCCACGGACTCCCCACCGCCTCCGATCTCCTTCAGCCGCTGCCACAGGGAGCGGAAGGCGAGCGCATCGAATACCCGACGCACTTCCTGGGGATCCCATGGCTGAAGCCGCAGCGACTCCACATCGGTCTCGATCGAAACGTCGTCCACCAGCCTGGTCAGGTCCCGATTGAGGAATACCTGCGCCCGGAATGCCTCCAGGTTCTCCCGCAGTCTCGGGGTCTGCTCCTCCAGGTGGTCATACAGCCCTTCGAGGCCCCCGTATCCGGCGATCAGCCGGGAGGCGGTCTTCTCCCCCACGCCGGGCACTCCGGGAAGGTTGTCCGACGAGTCGCCGCGCAGGGCCGCGTAGTCGGGATACTGCTCGGGGGTGACGCCGTATCTCTCGGTGACGTAGGCGGCGTCGGCGATGACGATGTCGGTGACTCCCCGCCGCACGTAGTAGACCCGCACCGATCCCCCGACCAGCTGGAACGTGTCGCGGTCGCCGGTGACGATCAGCACCTCCCATCCTGCCTCCGCCGCCCGGCGGGCGATGGTGGCGATCAGGTCGTCGGCCTCCCATCCGGGCGCTTCGAACTGGGCGAGCCGGAGCGCATCGGAGACCTCCCGGATCAGCGGCAGCTGGCTGCGGAACAGGTCGGGTGCCGCCTCCCGCTGCGCCTTGTACTCCTCGTAGCGCTCCTTGCGGAACGTGACCGCCGGGGTGTCCCATGCCACCGCAATGGCGTCGGGGTGCTCGTCGTCGAGGAGCTTGATGATCATCGAGGTGAACCCGTAGACGGCGTTGGTCACCTGACCCGACGGAGTGGCCAGGTCGCTGGGAAGGGCGTAGAACGCGCGGAAGGCGAGGTTGTGTCCGTCGAGCAGCGCCAGCGTGGGCATGATGGCGATGGTAGGGGGCGGGGCCCCCTGGCTCTATCGGAGACGACCTATCAGGCGCTGCCGCTTCGCCTCGAGCCGGGCGGCCCTCTCCTCCAGGTCGTGGAGCAACCTCTGGAAACGGGTGACGTCCGCAGCGGTCTCGCGGGCGTCCTCTCTATCGATCGGACCGCCGACGGCGGCATCGCGTCTGGCATCGTCGTCGAGATGCTGATGTATCCGCAATTCCTCGCCGGTGAGGCGAATCTCCTCGCGGATACGAGCGATCTCGTCGGCGAGCCGAAAGAGGCGCTGCTCGGATCTGCCCATGAGGGCCGGATGGTACGACGCAGCGACGTATCATCGTGCCGCGCCGGGATGGCGGAATGGTAGACGCAGCGGACTCAAAATCCGCCGGGCGCAAGCCCGTGTGGGTTCGACTCCCACTCCCGGTACCGGAACCGAGCGCGATGGCTGCTGCAGCGAAGGGCGCACCGGCCCCGTCGCCGGGGCGCGTCGGTCCCCCTGCAATCAGCGAGCAGCCCGCGCCGTGGACTCAACCCTCGCGATAGCCGTTAGTGATCGGCAGTCGGCGGTCCCGTCCCAGCGCCTTGGTGGTGATCTTCACTCCCGGTGGTGCCTGACGGCGCTTGTACTCATTGGCGTCGACCATCCGGGCCACCCGGGTGACGGTCTCCCGGTCGAAACCCTCCTTGACCAGGTCCCCGATGGAAGCGTCTCCCTCGACATAGCGCTCGAGGATCGCGTCGAGCAGGTCGTACGGCGGCAGCGAGTCGCTGTCCAGTTGCTCGGGCCGCAACTCGGCCGACGGCGGCTTGTCCATCGTTGCCTGCGGGATCACCGCACCCTGCCGATTGCGCCATTCGGCCAGTTGGTAGACCAGCGTCTTGTAACAGTCCTTGAGCACCGCGTAGCCACCCACCATGTCGCCGTACAGCGTGGCGTAGCCCACGGACATCTCCGACTTGTTCCCGGTGGCAACGACCATGCCCCCGAACTTGTTCGACAGGGCCATCAGGATCGCCCCCCGGGCCCGGGCCTGCAGGTTCTGCTCCGCAATGTCCACGTCGCTCAACTCCCAGGTCCCGCCCAGCGTCTCCATGAACCCGGTGAACGGCGGCTCGATAGAGATCTCGTCGAAGCGGATTCCCAGGTTCTGCGCCAGGGAGCGGGAGTCGTCGATCGACCCCGGACTACTGAACCGCGACGGCATGGTGATCCCCCAGACCGCGTCGCCGCCGAGGGCGTCGGCGGCGATCGTGGCGGTCAGGGCCGAGTCGATCCCCCCCGACAGTCCGACCACCACCCCGGAGAATCCGTTCTTGCCAACGTAGTCCCCCAAACCGACGGCGAGGGCCCGGTACACCTCTGCGGTCTCCTCGAGACGGGGGTGGGAAGCCGGTGGTGGCTCCGGGTCACCCTCGAGCAGGTCGCCCCCCGAGACGAACGTCGCGGTGACTCCGCTCTTCCCCTCCTCGGGAAGGGGGACATCCACCCAGAACAACTCCTCGTCGAACTGCGCCGCTCGATACAGCAGCCCACCATCGGCGGCGAACACCATGCTCTGGCCATCGAAGACCAACTCGTCCTGGCCCCCTACCAGATTGAGGTACACCACCGGCACCCCGGTCGATCGAGCCCGCTCGGCGAGCATCGCCTCCCGATCCGACCCCTTCCCGCGGTGATAGGGCGACCCGTTGATGTTGAGCAGGATGTCGGCACCGGCGGCCGCCTGATCGGAGGGCGGGCCGTCGGTGATCCAGATGTCCTCGCACACCGAGACCCCGGCAACCACTCCGTTGATCTCCCACAGCGCGGCCCTGGTCTGCCCGGCGGCAAAGTACCGGTCCTCATCGAACACCCCGTAGTTGGGCAGCAGGACCTTGTGGTACACCCCGCGCACCCGTCCCCCCTGGACCAGGGCGGCGGCGTTGTGCACGCGGAAGTGACCGGCGTCGTCGCGGTTGCCGCCACCACTGCGATCCACGAAGCCGACCACGGTGGTGGTCTCTCCGGCGGCGGCGGCGATGCGATGGAGGGTGGCGATGTTCTCGGTGACGAAGCCATCGCGCAGAACCAGGTCCTCGGGCGGATACCCGCTGATCGCCAGCTCCGGAGTGAGGAGCACGTCGGCCTGAACCTCCTCGGCCCAGGCCATCGCCTCGACAAGGCGGGCGGCGTTGCCCGGGAGGTCGCCGACTGTGAGGTTGATCTGGGCGCAGGCCACCCGGAGGAAGTCCATCGCGGGGAGGTTAGGGACCGAAAGCCGGCTCCCCGACCCAATGGCTAGCGCCGCACCGCAGACGCCAACTCGGCGACGGCTGCGGACACCGCGGTCGAGGCGGCTCCGGGGTTCTCCGCCTGCAACACCCGCCGCACCAAAGCCGATCCGACGATCACCCCGTCGGCGATGGAGGCGGCGCGGCGGGCCGCCTCCGGTCCCGATATGCCGACGCCGAGGACGACCGGGACATCCGTCCGCGCCCGGATGCGTTCGACCAGAGCCGACGAGCGGTCGCTGGAGTGGGCCCGCTCCCCGGTGACGCCCATTTCGGCGATGCCGTAGACGAAGGGCGGCCGCCACTCGGCAATCAGGTCGAGGCGATCGTCGGTGGTGGTGGGAGCGGCGAACGCCACGACGCCGATTCCGGCAGCCGCCGCCGCTTCCCGGAACGGTCCCGCCTCGTCCACCGGCAGGTCGGCGACGATGATCGCCTGAACCCCGGCGGCGGCGGCACGACGGGAGAAGGCGTCCACTCCCATGCGGAGGATCGGGTTGACGTAGGTCATCACGAAGCAGGGCAGCCCGGTGCGCTCCGCCACCTGGCTCGCCACCTCGAGTCCTCCCGCCAGGGTCATACCTCCGGCGATGGCGCGGGCCCCCGCCTCCTGGATCACGGGACCGTCCATGAGGGGATCGGCGTAAGGGATGCCCACCTCGAAGCCGTCGGCCCCCGCCTCGGCCATCGCCGCGAACAGCTCAACGGACGCTGCGGCGCCGGGGAGGCCGGCCATGCCGTACGGGAGCAGGAGGGCCCGGTTCTCTGTCCCCGCCCGGGCGAAACTCTCGCCGAGACTCATCGCCGGCCTCGGGCCGCCGCCGCCTCGGCAACGTCCTTGTCCCCTCGCCCGCTGAGGCACAGCACGACCGTCTTGCCGGCGAGGGCGGCTCGCTCCCGCCACACCCAGGCGAGGGCGTGGGCCGGCTCGAGGGCCGGGATGATTCCTTCGGTCCGCGACAACAGGTCCATGGCATCGAGAGCCTCGCCGTCGGTGGCCGACTCGTACCTGGCGAGACCCTGATCCTTGAAGTAGGCGTGCTCCGGCCCCACCCCCGGGTAGTCGAGCCCGGCGGAGATCGAATGCGCCTCCAATACCTGGCCCTGTTCATCCTGCAGCAGGTACGTGCGCGCCCCGTGCAGAACGCCGGGTGAGCCCGCGCTGAGCGAGGCGCCGTGTCTGCCGGTGGCGATTCCGTGGCCGGCTGCCTCGACCCCGACGAGGTCGACACCCTTGCCGACGAAGGGGAAGAACATCCCCATCGAGTTCGACCCGCCACCGACGCACGCCACCACCAGGTCGGGACGCCGATCCCCGAGTTGGGTGATCGTCTCCTCCCCGATCACTCGCTGGAATTCGCGCACGATCCAGGGGAAGGGATGCGGCCCGACGACCGATCCGATGATGTAGTGGGTCGATTCGACGGTGGCCACCCAATCCCGCAGGGCGGCGCTCACCGCGTCCTTGAGCGTGCCGGCCCCCGACGTCACCGGGGTGACCTTGGCGCCGAGCATCAGCATCCGCTCCACATTGAGCGCCTGCCGCGCGACGTCCACGGCTCCCATGAAGACTTCGCACTCGAGGCCGAGCAGGGCGCAGGCGGTTGCCGTCGCCACTCCGTGCTGGCCGGCTCCGGTCTCGGCGATGACCCGGGGCTTGCCCATGCGCCGGGCGAGCAGACCCTGGCCGACCGTGTTGTTGATCTTGTGGGCGCCGGTGTGCGCCAGGTCCTCTCGTTTGAGGAGGAGATCGAGCCCCAGCTCCTCCGAAAGACGCGCCGCCCGATAGAGCGGTGTCGGCCTCCCGACGAAGTCACGGAGCAGAGTCTCGAGGCCGGCGCAGAACGCCGGGTCCTCCCGGGCGGCGACGAATGCCGCCTCCAGCTCGGCCAGCGCCGGCATCAGGGTTTCCGGAGCGAACCGCCCGCCGTACTCCCCGAAGCGTCCCCGCTCGTCGGGGCGGGCCGGGGCGGTCATCGGGTTGCCTCGATGAATTCCCGCATCAGGTCACGATCCTTCTCACCCGGAGCCGTCTCGACACCGGAGGCCACGTCGACGCCCCACGGCCCGAGCGCTCGCAAGGCGGCACCGACGGTACCCGGGGTGAGCCCGCCCGCCAGCACCCAATCCCGGGAGATGACCGGGAGGGCGTTCCAGTCGAAGGGTCTTCCCGTCCCGCCATGCCGGGTGCTCTTGGTGTCGAGGATGGGGGTGCAGCCTGCGGGAACTGTGTTCACGTCGATCGGCCCGGCGCCTACCGGCACCGGGTAGAGGACGGCGAGGCCCGCCGCCAGTGCCGCCGCCGCCGCGCCGGGAGCGTGGCGACCATGGGGTTGGACCCCGGTGGCTCCCGCCGCCAGCGCCATGTCCACCAGCCGCTCGGGCGTCTCATCGACGGTCACCAGGAATCGCCCGATGGGAATCCCCGCTCCCAGGCGGGCGGCGTCGTCTGCCCCGACCCGCCGGGGCGATCCCTCGTAGAGCACGAAGCCGACCGCATCGGCGCCCAGGGCGACGGCGGCCTCCACATCCTGACGGCGGGTCATGCCGCACAGCTTCACCCAGGTCATCGAGCGCTCCCCAGGGCGGAGACGAAGGCGGCGGGATCTCCGCTGCGCACCGCGGCCTCGCCGACCAGCACCGCGTCGTAGCCGGCGGCCGCCATTCGGGCCGCCCCTTCCGGGGAGGACACGCCACTCTCGGCGACCGCCACAACCTCGCCCCCGAGCAGCGGACGGATCCGCTCGGCGGCGGCCAGGTCCACCTGGAAGGTCCGCAGATCCCGGTTGTTGACCCCGATCAGCGTCGCCCCGGCACGTCTCACCCGGGTCGCCTCCTCGGGGGTGTGGACCTCGACCAGGGCGGCGAGCCCGGCTTCCTCCGCCACCTCCATCAGATCGTGCAGAGTCGTGTCGTCGAGGATCGCCGCGATCAGGAGAACGGCGTCGGCGCCCATGGCCCGCGTCTGCCAGACCTGGGCCGGGTGCAAGACGAAGTCCTTGCGCAACACCGGGAGATCGACGGATCGGCGAGCCGTCTCGAGATCCCCGGGATGCGCCCCGAAGTGATCGGGCTCGGTCAGCACGGAGATTGCCGCCGCGCCCCCGGCGGCGTATCGACCGGCAAGTTCGCCCGGATCCAGGCCGGGATCGATGTCGCCGGCGGATGGCGAGCGGCGCTTCACCTCGGCCACGATCGACAGCCCGGGAACCGCCAAGGCGGCGGCGAAGTCCCGGGCGGGTGCTGCCGCCAGCGCGGCGCTGCGATGCCGCTCCGTCTCGGCGATCACCGCGCCGAGACTCGCCTGCACTGAATCGAGGATCGGCCCCAGCATCCGGGCATGGTACGGCCGCTATCGCGCCGGGAGCACGACGCTGATCGTCGTGCCTTTCCCCGCCTGGGTTTGCACCTCGGTAGCGGCGCCCATTGCGGCCGCCAGCTCCCCCACGATCGACAAACCCAGGCCGCTTCCCTCCGGCCGCACCGGTCGATACCGGTTGGTGACGTAGAGCCGCTCGAAGATGTGGGGGACGTCGGCATCCTCGATGCCGGGCCCGGTGTCGGCGATCGCGATCACCAGTCCGCGCTCCTCGCGACGCACCGTCAGCCGCACGGTTCCGGCCTCCGGGGTGTAGCGCAGGGCGTTCTCCAGCAGGTTCCCCACCAGTTGGGCGATCCGGTCCGGATCGATCACCACGGACCCCACGTCGACGAGGTCGCTCTCCAGCGACACCCCGGCCGAATCTGCCCGGCCGCGGAAGCTCTCCAGCACCCCGGCGAGGTGGGCGGCGAGATCGACGTCCTCCGGGCGGAGGCTGAACTCACGCGCCTCGATGCGGGCGAGCAGCATGAGATCCTCCACCAGCCTGCCGAGCCGCGCCGACTCGGCACCGAGCACGGCGGCGATCCGGGGCATCTCCCCCTCGCCGACCTTCCCCTCCTCGATCGCCTCGGAGTATCCGGCGATGGTGGTCAGCGGGGTCCTCAGGTCGTGGCTCACCGACACCAGGAACTCGCGCTCGCGGCGACGGGCCTCTTGGAGTTGGTGGGCCATCTCGTTGAAGGCGACCCCCACTTCGGCCACCTCGTCGTCGCCCTCCACCACCACCCGCGCGCTCAGATCGCCTCCGGCGAGCTCGGTGGTGGCGTCGCGCAGCAGCTCGAGGCGCTCGCCCGCCCGCCGGGCAAACATCCGGGCCAGCAGCGCCGCCAGCAGCACCGCGAGGAGCAACGCCACGGCAAACCGGACCAAGACGCCCCTCCACGGAACCAGGTCGATGGTCGTGCCGAGCACGACGACAACGGTCCCCCGCCCGGGCGCGGGAAACGGTTGCGCGACCACCGCGACCTTGGCGCCGTCCACCGACGTGTCGAAGTGAGCGGGCCGCTCGATCGACGCGATGTCGGGCACCAGGTCGATGATGATCGAGGTGTCCCCGAGCAGGGTGATCGTCCCGCGCGGCCCCACCAGCGCCGCCTCCACGTAGTCGTGACCGCCGATCGCAGCCACGATCCTCAACAGATCTCCCAGGGTGCGTCCCGGGGGTCCGGCTCCCCGCCGGCGATCGAGCTCGGTGTTGATCAGCCGACCGGTGGCCTCCGCCTGACGGGAGAACTCCGATCTGACCGACTCCTCCACCGAACGATTGATCAGGAACGCGGCGGCGAACCCGCCGAGGAGAAGCGTGAGCACCGCGACGCCGACCATTCCCCAGAAGAACCGCCGGCGCATCAGTCGCCCATCCGGTAGCCGACGCCCCACGCCGTCTCGATCGGGAGGGCCTCGAGTTTCTTGCGCAGCTGGCGAATGTGGACGTCCACGGTCCGGGTCTCGCCCAGGTACTCGTACCCCCACACCGCCTCGAGGATCTGGCCGCGCGACAGGACCAGTCCCCGGTTCTCGGCCAGGTACCACACGAGGTCGAACTCGCGCGCCGTGGGCCGCACCACTTCTCCCCCGGGTCCCCTCACTTCCCGCCGTCCGGAGTCGATCTCCCATCCGGCGATCTCGATCACGGACGCGGCGCGGGGCGCCTCCTCCGACCGGCGGAGCACGGCGCGCACCCTGGCCACCAGCTCGCGCGGCGAGAACGGCTTCGTCACGTAGTCATCGGCCCCGATCTCCAGACCTACGATCTTGTCTACCTCGGCGTCGCGGGCGGTCAGCATGATCACCGGGACATCGGAGATGCTCCTGATCCGGCGGCACACCTCGATACCGTCGATTCCGGGAAGTCCCAGGTCGAGCAGCACCACCCGGGGTGATCGATCGCGAACGGCATCGATACCCCGCTCGCCGGTGGGGGCATGGACGACTCGGAAGCCCTCCTGTTCGAAGTACATCCGAACGAGATCGGCGATCGCCTCCTCGTCCTCGATGAGTACGACTGTGCCGCGACTGTTGGTGGTCAACTGAACTCCTCCGCGCGCTCCCATGGTGAGGGGTCGGTGTTCGAAGTCTGTTAGCTGTCGAGGCCGCCGGGCCGGGATACTCCGAGCGGAACCGCGCTCGCAGGCCGTCAGCCGGCCGCCTGCGGGTCCCGGATGATCTCCACGATCTCACCGACCGCCTCGCCCGCCTCCCAGCGTACGACGACCCGATTTCCCGGGACGGCTTCCCGGCGCACCAGAGCGATCGCCTCCGCCCCGTCCCCGCTGGCGGCGACGCTCCCCAGAAGTCCCACGGGCGATCCCGCCGACTCGATGGCGGCCCCCGCCGGCGGCAGGCCGTCCGCAATCGTCACCCGGCGCAGGGACCGGTTCACATGGCCCCTGGTCTCGATACGGGACACGAGTTCCTGCCCCAGATAGCAGCCCTTGGTGAACGACACCGACTCGGCCACCAGGCCGGTCTCGTGGGGAATGGTGTCCTCGTCGACGTCGCGTCCGAACACCGGCTCCCCGGCCATCACCCGGTGGAGGAGCATCGTCCCGGAGCCGAGCAAAGGCGCGTCGGTGGGGAGGGGTCCCAGGGCCAATTCGGCTGGTGCCCGGCCCGCCGGCAACGCCACCCGTGCCCGGTGGCGGTCCCCCGACCACTCCCCCGGTGTGGACCCGGCACCGGTCGGTCCCCACCGGGAGCTCCCGGCCGCCTCGTCCGTGCTCACCAGAACATCCACGCGAAACAAGAAGCGCTCCAGATCCGCCCCCACTGCCCTGCCGGTACCGGCCCAGGTGAGCAGGCCGACGACATCCTCCCCGGCCAGCACCCAGAGGATCCCGCGCAGCTTTCCCCGGGGCTCCAGCAACAGCGCGCGGCGCACCTCGCCGGGTCGCATCGCGGAGACATCCTGGCTGAGCTGGCCGTCGGCAAACGAGATGGCGTCGGGACCCTCGATCCACACCACGTCGTGGCTGCCGGCCGCCCAGCCCCCCTCAGACACGGTGCGCCGCGGCGATGGCGGCGAGCACGGCTGCCGCCTTCTCGCCGCACTCCTCGTACTCACGCTCCGGTCGGCTGTCGGCGACCACGCCGGCTCCGGCCTGGACCCAGGCCATGCCGTCGGCGGCGACCATGGTGCGCAGGGCGATGGCGGTGTCGACGTTCCCGGAGAAGTCGATGTAGCCGACGGCTCCGGCGTAGGGCCCCCGGGCCACCGGCTCGAGCGTGTCGATGATCTCCATCGCCCTGACCTTGGGGGCTCCGGTCACCGTCCCGTGGGGAAACGTGGCCCGTAAGACATCCACCGGACCGACACCGGGCCGGAGCTTTCCCGACACCCCCGACACGATGTGCATCACGTGGGAATACCGCTCGATCACCATCAGATCGTCGACCGCCACCGTCCCGTACTCGCACACCCGGCCGAGATCGTTGCGTGCCAGATCGACGAGCATCACGTGCTCCGCCCGCTCCTTGGGATCGGCCGCCAGCTCGGCGGCCAGGGCGGAATCCTCCCCGGGATCGGCCCCGCGACGACGGGTGCCGGCGATCGGCCGGCTGAATACTCGCCCGTCACGGGCCCGCACCATCAATTCGGGCGACGAGCCCGCCACCGCCATCCCCTCATGGCGGAGGAAGAACATATAGGGGGAGGGATTGAGGAGACGCAGCGCCCGATAGACGTCGAACGGGTCACCGGTGAACGGGACCGCGAAGCGCACCGAGGGCACGATCTGGAACGCATCGCCGGCGACGATGTGTGCCACCGATCGTTCCACGGCGCGGCCGTACTCCTCGGGGGACATCGAGGCATCCGCAGTCCACGAGTCGTCGAACGACGGGACCGGCACCGTCGGGTGGCTTCGCTCCGCCGATAGCGTCGCCACCGCCGCCTCGAGGCGGTCGACCGCCGCTTCGTAGTCCGCGGCGGGGTCGTCGCCCACCATCACGTTTCTGATGAGATGGATCCGCTGGGTGAATCGATCGAATGCGGCCAGGCTGCCCACCGCCTGCCAGGCCATGTCGGGGAATCCGCGGTCGTCGGGGGGCTGATTCGGAAGGTTCTCGATGTAACGCACCATGTCGTACCCGAGGTATCCCACCAGGCCGCTGTGCAGCGGGGGCAGGCCGGCCAGAGGCGGCGGCGTGAACGAATCGATGATGCGCTCCAGCCGGGTCAGGGGATCTCCGTCTCCCGATTCGACATCGGCCCCGGACACGACCAGGTCTCCGTCGCGGGAGGTGACCACGAACAGGGGATCCCAACCGAGGAACGACCACCTGCCCCAGCGGTCTCCCCCCTCGACCGACTCCAGGAGAAAGGCCGATCCGCTCCCGGCCACAGACTGGAATGCCCCCACCGCGGTCTCCCGGTCGCCGAGCACCGCCACGCTCACCGGGATGGGGCGGTGTGCCTTCGCCAGCGCCACAAACTCGTCGCGGGAGGGGTGGACGTCCATGGCCCGGGAGGCTACCGCTGCCCGGTTGCGGTCCCTCACACGTTCCACAGCCAGGACGGCAGGACCCTCTGGAACCATTGGTTGAGGTCGGTGAGGTGCCCCGTGACCATGAGGACGCCGAATCCGGCCAGGAACAGGCCCGAGGCGACGGAGATCTGGAGAAAGCGGCGCTTCACCCAGCCGAAGGCTCCGTACACCTTGGTGATCCCGATGCCGGCCGCCACGAAGGGAATCCCCAGGCCGAGCGAGTACACGAACAGGAGGAACATCCCCTGTTTCACCGTCGACTCGGTGGCGGCGACGGTGAGGATGGCGCCGAGCGTGGGACCGATGCACGGCGTCCAGGCGAATCCGAACGCCGCCCCCATCACCGGCGGGGCGAATGCCCCGAGCCGGGACGGGCGCACCTCGGCCCGGCGCTCGCGCATCAGCGGCATCAGCAGCCGGGGATTCCAGATCGCCGACACCGCCAGGAAGAGGCCCATGGCGATGACCACCCATCCGGAGATCACGGTGATCGTCGAGTTGTTGCGCAGCAGAGACTTGCCCAAGGTGGTGGCGGTCGCCCCCAGAGCCACGAAGACCGCGGTAAACCCGCCCACGAACGCCAGGGTGACGCGCGCCATGCGCGCCGTCGACACCTTGCCGTCGGACAGATCCGCCGCCGAGTAGCCGGACATCATCGACAGGTATCCGGGAAGCAGCGGCAGCACGCAGGGCGAGAGGAACGAGAACGCGCCGAAGAGGAAGGCGGCCAAGACGTTGACGTTGGCGATCTCCACGGTGTGCTCCCGTCCCCGGACACCCTATCGGATCGCCGCGACTGACCGTCTCACCGGCCCGCGGCGGTAACCTCCCCCACCGTGCCCACCATGAGCGACTGGCAGGAGTTCCGGGTTCGGGCGGGCACGGTCGTCCGGGCGGAGCCCAACACGGGCGCCCGCGACCCGGCATATTGCCTATGGATCGACTTCGGCCCGCTCGGTGAGCTCCAATCGTCGGCGAAGGTGACGGACCGGTACGCCGCCGGGGAGCTGGTCGGCACCCAGGTGATCGCGATCACCGGGTTCGAGCCGATCCGGGTGGGCGGCTTCCGCTCCGACGTGCTGGTCCTCGGGGTCCTCACCGACCGGGGAGTCGTGCTCCTCAGGCCGGATCAACCGGTCGCCGCGGGCGACGAAGTCGCCTGAGGTGCCCGGCCTGGGCGTTTCGCTGCGCCCCCCGCAACCGCTGTCCCGCCGGGAGCTGGGGATACTGGCCGTGTTCTCCGTCGTGGCCTTCACCACCGGCTGGTCGGGCTCGGCGATCACCCACGCCCTTCCCTTCATTCAGGACGACCTCGCACTGAGCGATACGAGGGTGTTCGACCTGCTTGCCACGATCCGGGCAGCAGCGCTGGCCGCGCTCGCACTGTCTTGGTGGGGGGATCGCAGTGGGCGGAGACGCCCGATGCTGGTCGGGTTCTTCCTCCTCACCACCGGGAATCTGATCACCGCGCTCGTACCCTTCACCGCCGGAGTCACCGTCAGCCAGTCCATCGCCCGGGTAGGCACGATCGGCCTGGGCGCCCTCGCCGTCGTCGTCCTCGCCGAGGAGGTGGAACCCGCGGTCCGCGGCTACGCAATCGGGGTGTTCGTGTTCTTCGCCTCCGTGGGGACCGGATTCGGGCTCCTGTTGCGTCAACTCGCCGACTCATCGCACGACTCCTGGCGCCTGCTGTTTGCCCTCAGTGCGATCCCGCTGCTCGCCTTCCCGCTGTTGATCCGCCGGGTGGGCGAGTCGCGCGCCTTCATCCGGCCCGAAGGCCGGCCGCCGCTGGCCACGGTGTTCCGCCGCGGTCACGCCGCCCGCTTCTGGCCGTTGGCGATGCTGGCGTTCGCAGTGGCCGCGTTCACCGGCCCGGCCGCCAACCTGGCGCTGCTCCGCCTGCAGCACGATCTCGGTTGGTCCACCGCAGCGGCATCGCTGATGCTCGCCCTCACCAGCGCGCCTGGGGTCACCCTCGGCGTCCTCGGCGGGGGCCGAATGGCCGATGTGGTCGGCCGCCGCTGGACCCAGTTGATGGCGATCATCGTCGGGGTCGGTGGGGGGATCTTGTTCTACCAGTCGACCAACGGCTGGCTGATGGGGACCGGCATCACCCTCTCCACTCTCGGCGCCTTCGGGTTCTCCCCGGCGTTCGCCGCCCACCGCTCCGAGCTGTTCCCCACCGACGTGCGGGCCACCGCCGCGGCGTGGATTGCCAATGTCGGCATCGTCGGTGGCCTGATGGGCTTCGCCGCCGGCCGCTTCATCGTCGATGCGTGGGGAATCCCGGCGACGATCACCGCCCTCGGTCTCGCCCTGCTCGCAGTATCGCCGGTGGTGTTCACCCTTCCCGAGACGAAGGGGCTGATCCTGGTGCGGGGAGCGGTCCCCATGGAGCCACCCTCTTCCATCCCAGGGTGATGGCGCGCCCGACGAGCAGCGCCTCGATCCCCACCACACCCCGGGCAGACCCCAGCCCCTGGGCACCACGAGGAGCACCACGGCCAGCGATCCCAGGGAGCTCAACACGGTGGTGCCCGCCGGGTACACCTAGTTCGCCGCCCCGATGAACACCCCGTCCCACACGAACACGACCGCCGCGCACCAGGATGACGATCACGAATCCCTGATGAATCGCGGCGCGAGTGGCCGGCGACCCGAACACCGCTCCCGACCCGGGATGGCGAGGGCGGCGATCTCCCGGGTCTTAGGGCGAACGCCTCACCCCGGCGGCGGTGTCTTGTCGGGATACCGGCAGCGATCGGCGAGGCCGCACTCCCAGCAGCGCGGCCTGCGCGCATCGCACACCTCGCGGCCGAACTGGATGAACCGCATCGACACCGCTCCCCAGCGCGCCCTGGGAAACAGCCTGCGCAGGTCCGCCTCGATCTCTTCGGGATCGTCGTGGCGGGTGAGGCCGAGGCGCCGAGTCACCCGCTTCACGTGGGTGTCGACCGCGATGGCGGGTACTCCGAACGCCTCGGCCAGCACCACACTGGCCGTCTTCCGTCCCACGCCGCGCAGCGTGATCAGCGAATCGAGATCGGCGGGAACCACTCCGTCGAACTCGTCGACCAGATCGCGGCTCAACGCGATGATCGAGGCGGTCTTCTGCCGGTAGAAGCCGGTGGAGAACACCACCTTCTCCACCGCGCCAGGATCGGCCTCGGCGAGAGCGACCGCCGTCGGCCACCTGGCGAACAGCACCGGAGTCACCCGATTGACGTTGTCGTCGGTGGTCTGCGCGCTCAGCACCGTCGAGACCAGGAGCTGCCACGGGTCGAGGAAGTCGAGGGCCGTGTGGATCTCCGGATATCGGCGCACCAGGCGGTCGAGAATCGTGCGCGCCCGGCGTCGGGTCGCGGCGTCGGGAGCGGGTGAAGACGGCATCGGCGGGCGATGGTACCGCCGGTCCCGCCCGGTACCCTGCGCCCATGACGACGGCCTCGCCGCCCTCGGGAGCCGCCGCCCTGCGACGGGCGGTGGGCCAGCGCGGTCGAATCGAAGGGTCACTCGTAAAGGTCGACGACTTCCTCAACCACCGAGTCGAGCCGCAGCTTCTCGAGGCGATCGGTCGGGATCTGGCCGGGAGGTTTCCCGCCCCAGACGTCGTCCTCACCGCCGAAGCCAGCGGTATCGCCCCGGCCTTCGTCACCGCCTCCACCCTCGGGGTGCCCATGATCTACGCCAAGAGGTATCCCCGGGCGCATGCCGACCGGCCGTCCTTCATGCGAGAGGTCACCTCTCCCACCAAGGGCACCGAGTACCGCGTCGAGGTGGCGCATCGGGTGCTCCCGCCGGGCACGAGGGTTCTCATCATCGACGACTTCCTCTCCGGAGGACGCACCGCGGAGGCCCTGGGCGAGATCGTCGAGGAATCGGGAGGCACCGTGGTCGGGTTCGGGTTCGTCATCGAGAAGGTGTTCGTCGGAGGACGGTCCAAACTCGAGGAGCGCGGGTGGCGAGTCGAATCGCTCCTTCGGATTCTCTCGATCGAGGGCCGGCTGGTTCTCGATGACGCGTGACGGGAACACCGCCGGGCGCCCGCTAACCTCGTCCGCGCCCCTCCCGAGCCGTCCGGAGGCATTCGTGTCGACACAAAGCCGCGTAACGCCATCGAGCCTTGCGTTCCACTCTTCCCGGATCGTGGTGGACGTCGGCGTCCTCGTCGTCATGGCGGCGATGAGCCGGCCTTTCGTCACCGCGGCCGGCGGGAACCGGTCTTCGATCGACCTCGATGCGCTTCCGGTGCTGCTCCTGGTGGCGCCCATCTTCCTCGTCACGCTCATACCCGATCACACCCGCCCGCTCCCCAGGGTCCTCGGATGGCTGACCCTCGTCCTCGGTCTGGCCGCGTTCCCCTACGCGATCGTCAAGCATCTGGACTCGTCCGTGCTGGCGGGCACGCTGGACGGCGCCGTCGGTCTGGGGGCGTGGCTGGCGGTGATCGGAACCCTGGTCACGGTTACCGGGATCGCCATCGGTCTCACCCGGTCGTTCATGGGGTTGCAGACGGGTGGCGCACCGGGACGGCACCGGTCGATTCGTCATCGCCCAGTCCCGGCGAGCACCGCTGCGGCGCCAGCACCGCCGGCCGCCGAGACGGCCACCCCGGCTCCCGAGAGGACGCCGGCGGGTGATTCCCCGCGGGCGGAGCCTCCCGTGCCGGCGAAGCCCGCGCCGAGCCGCCCGCTGGCCGATCAGAACCCGTTCGTGTCACCCCTGTTCGACTCGCTCGAGATCCCGGCGCTGGTGGATGCCGAGAAGCAGGGATTGCCCACATTCGAGGGGGAGGATGCCAGCGAGCGGTCGGCGGACGACGAAGGGAACTGACCATCCACTCCTCCCGGCCGATCGTGCTCGCCGGCACCGCATTTTCCGGGCTCGCCCTCGCCCTGCCGTTCGCGAGGTTTCCCGTGATCGGGGCAGTCGACGGTTTCGGGGCCGACGCCTGGCCGGCGCTGCTCCCCCTGGCGCCCGCGGTGCTCGGCGCCGTGCTGGGTGACCGCACCCACGGTGTCCGGCCCCTGATCGGCGCCATCTCGCTGGTGCTGGCATGCGCCGGTCTCTTGTTCGCAGTGATCAAGGTGGCCGATGCGTTCCTGGCGACCCGTCACGTCGCCGGGTCGTCTTTCGGGGCGGGCGCACCGGTTCTGGTAGCCGCGGTCGCCGCGGTCGTGGCCGGCGCCGCGCTGGCGTTGCGCTCCCCTACAGCGTGAAGGGAACTCCGCAGGCGATGTAGAGCGCGCCGGCGATGGCCAGCCAGAACGCCGTCGGGTTGGGAGGCGGCCGAAGGCCCTTGCGTAACCGCTCCATCGGATCGCGCCGCTTCATCACCCGGCCATGGCGCAGCTCGGCATCTCCCTCGACGTCGTCGTCGGTGCGATTCCGCCCAACCACGAGCGCTTCCACGGCTCCCACGCTGAGGTTCGAGTAGCCGCCGCCGCGTGCTCCCCCGGCGAGCAGCAGAACCGTTCCCGTCCCGATCGCGGTGTAGCCGAAGGAATGCTCCAAGCGGGCCGACGACAGCCAGTAGATCACCAGCGCCAGCGCCAGCACTGCCCCGAGCCCGATCACGAACGCCTTGGCGTACACCGGGAACCGCTCGCGTAGCGGGTCGGCGACGAACTCCCCGGTGCGCCGGTCGAACCGCCGCCGGTCCAGGAACCCGAGTTCGCGGTAGGTGGGCATGGTGCCGGGAGGGTATACCGACCGGCGAACCGGGGGGTAACGCCTCCTATGCTCCGCCCACGTGCGCAGACCGGCGGTCGCCTATCTAGCCCTCGCGGTGGCCTCGTTCGTCTTCGGGGCGACGTTCGTGGTGTCGAAGGATGCCGTCGCCATTCTCCCGCCCCTCGCCTTCGTCGGTTGGCGGTTCATGCTCGGCGCCGCGGTCCTGTTTGGCCTCGGACGCCCCCGATCCGTTCGCACCTGGCAGGAGGGAGGGATTGCCGGGCTGCTTCTCTTCGCCGGTTACTCGCTGCAGACCCAGGGCTTGACCACCTCGACCGCCTCGAACTCGGGGCTGATCACCGGCCTGTATGTGGTGCTGACGCCGCTGGTGGCTTCCGCGGTGGCCCGCAGGCTCCCCCGACCGGTGGTGGCCTTCGGTGCCCTGATCGCGTTCGGGGGGTTCGGACTGCTCACCATCTCCGAAGGGCTCCACCTCCAGGGCGGAGATCTCTACACCGTCGGATGTGCCTTCGCCTACGCCGGCCACATCGTCTACCTCTCCAGACGGGCCCACCGCCACCCTGTGATCGCCTTCACCGCGGTGCAGCTGTTGGTCACCGGCGTGGGGGGCCTTGTCGGCTCCGCGCTGATCGAGGGACTGCAGACTCCGGGAGCGGACACCTGGATGGCGGTCGTGGTCACCGGTGTCGTGGTCAGCGCCGGCGCCTTCTTCCTCCAGGTGTGGAGCCAGACGGTGATCGGCCCGGCGCGCACTGCGATCGTGCTCGCCCTGGAACCGGCATTCGCCGCCGCCACGGGTGCGATCGTCCTCGGGGAGCGTCTGGGGAGACGGGGGCTGCTGGGAGCGGCATTGATCCTCGGGGGGATCTACGTGGTGCTGGCCGGCACCGGTGCCGAGGATGAGCTACCGACCGGAGAGGCGACCTCGCCCGCGCACTGATCGGGCGATTGCCTCGGCATCACGCCGCTGTTCGATCAGCGATCTGACGTGGAACGCGGCACGCAGGGTCATCAGCAGCAAGAACAGCACCACCACCAGCGTGGCGAGCAGCTCGAAACCGTCGAAGTAGGAGGTCCGGCACGAGGCCAGGCCGCTGCCGCAAAGCCCGAGCCCGTCGCCCCCGCCGGCCAGGTCGAGAAGGGCGAACATGGGGACCAGGGTCACCGCGACGATGGCCGTGATGACGATGCCGATGACGATGCGGATCGCCGTCATGTCGGGAAGGTATCAGCTGAGCGACCCAACATCGCGGCGGGCGGCATCGCCGGAGCGGGCGCCGAGCCCGGAGAATTACACTCGTGTGACATGAACTCGCCGGGCGATCCCATGGACAGTCCATCGGCATACTTCACCGAGCCCTTCACCTCCGACGAGACGGAGATCCTCCGTCGCTTCTTCACGAATACCACTGAACCGGTCTTCGCGCTCATCAATCTCCCCGAGGTCGTCAAGGGCGCCCTGTTCGCCCGCTACAGCAGGTCGCCGAAATCGGTGCGGAGGCTGTTCCTCGACGAGTTCTACGAGGCCCCCGACGTCGGTGTCTCCCTGATCGCCGCCGGCCTGTCCGACGACTCCGCCGGAGTGAGGCTGCGCCGCGCCGAGGAGTTGTACGAGCGGGTGTTCACCCAATACGGCGACGACTCGGTCGCCCAGTTGGGCGGCATCCACCTGGCGTGCGAACAGGCCTCGAACGTCCTCACCAAGGTTCTCGAGTGGGGTCGGGTCGCCTCATACCTGGAGCAGAGCACTCGGTACATGCTGTACGACCGTCCCCTCGGGGGCCGCTACCGGTATGCGCTCCCCGCCGAGATCGGAGGCACCCCGCTCGCCGCCGACTACGCGGCGACCATGGACACGCTCTTCGGCACGTACGCCGCCCTGACGGGACGCCTCACCGCCTACTACGGGGACCTCTACCCGCGGTCTTCGGAGGATTCGGACTTCGTGTATCGGTCCACCATCCGGGCCCGGGTGTGTGACGATCTCCGGGGCCTGCTTCCCGCGGCCACCCTGTCCAATGTGGGGATCTATGCCTCGGGTCAGGCATACGAGATGCTGCTGCTGCGGATGCGGGGCCACCGCCTCACCGAGGTCCGCCGCTATGCCGACCTCATGCTGGTCGAGCTGGAGAAGGTCGCTCCCGCCTTCCTCAGACGCGTCACCGTGCCCGACCGGGGCGGAGCCTGGACCAGCTACCTGGCGGCGACTGCGGCCGCGATGGAAGAGCGCGCCGCCGCCGAATCGACCCCTGTCCCCGATCGGCCGGAGGTCACCCTGGTCGAGTGGGATCCCGAGGCGGAGGCGAAGGTGGCCGCGGCGGCGCTCTATCGGTACACGGATCTCCCCGACGACGTGCTGCTCGACTGGGCGCGACGCGCCGGCGACGCGCAAATCGATGAGGTGATGCGCACCTACGTCGGGGAACGGGGCAACCGCCGCCACAAACCGGGAAGAGCCCTGGAACGCGCCGGGTACCGCTTCGACATCCTCTGCGACTACGGGATCTTCCGCGACCTGCAGCGGCACCGGATGCTCACGATCGAGTGGCAACGCCTCGGCACCAGCCACGGATACCTCACTCCGACTGCGATCACCGACATATCTGCCGGGCCCGATTGGGACGATGCGATGGCCGGCGCCGCCGCTCTCTACGAGCGCGTCGCCGCCGCTGTCGGCCGGGAGGTGGCCCAATACGTCGTCCCGCTGGCGTTCCGGGTGCGCTTCTTCATGCAGCTCAACGCCCGCGAGGCGTTCCATCTCCTCGAGCTGCGCACCGGCGAGGGCGGACACCCCGGTTATCGCCGGGTGTGCCAGGAGATGCATCGTCAGATCCGTGATGTGGCCGGCCACCGCCGGATCGCCGACGCGATGCGTTTCGTCGATCACGAGGACTACGGGTTGGGGAGACTCGGCACCGAGCGGCGGGCGGCGGCTCGCCGGGCCACCGCCGGCGTGACGGAGCCCGAGGAGATCGTTTAGGGCCCCCCGGCCCTAACCCAGCGGCACGCGGAGGATCAGGGCACCATCCTCCACGGTCACCTGGGCGTCGGCGACGAGCGAGTAGTCGACGAAGTCCTGCTGAGCGGACTCCAAGAAGCGACGCCGCGCTTCACCCTCCAGCGGGGGTACTCCCCGCTCTCGTACCGCCGCCGCCCGATCGCGGAATCGCTCCTGAAACGCCGCCACGTCGAACTCGGCCATGCTTCCTCCGGTGGATTGGACGCCCAGGGTAGGAGACCACCGGGTCTCGCTACGCTCGGGTCCGTGCTCGACCGGCGCCTCCTCATCGTCACCGGCAAGGGTGGGACCGGGCGAAGCGCCCTCGCAGCGTCGCTGGCGCTGCACGCGGCGCGCCTTGGCCGACGCGTCCTCGCCGTGGCCATGACCGATCCGCTCGGCCTGGAAGGGCACCTGCGCACCGGCCCGCTCGGCAGCCGACCGCTCCCGGTCCGGCCCGGCCTGTGGGCACTCGCCATCGACCCGGCGGCGGCCCTGGATGAATACCTCCGGTTGCGACTGCGAGTACCCCGCCTCGGCCCGGTGACCCGGGCGTTCCGGGTGTTCGCCGAGACGGTGCCGGGGATTCGCGACACCGTCGTCGTCGGCAAGGCGCTCTGGGAGGCGGCTCGCTCGGAGTGGGACCTCGTGGTGGCCGACGCCCCGCCGACCGGCCAGGTGCTGTCGCTGTTGCGCGCCCCGGCGACGATCGAAGGACTGGTGCCGGCGAGCCGGGTGCGCGATCAGGCCGCGTGGATGCGGGGCATGCTGGCCGATCATCAGGCGACCGGCGTGATTCTGGTGGCCACCCCCGAGGAGCTTCCCGTCGCCGAGGCCACCGAGACGGCCACCGCCCTGCGCGGCGAACGGCTCGCCGAGGTCGTTGCGATCGTGGCAAACCGGGTCCTGCCCGCCCTCGAGGTCGACCCGGCGGTCGTCGAGCGGGAGCCTCCCGGAGCGCGCCGGGATGCCGCGGTGCTCCATCTCGAGGTGGCCGCGGGACAGCGCCGCATGCTCGCCGAGCTCGATGCAGATCACTCGTTCCCGCTCCTGTTCGGGATGAGGACTCCCGGTGAGGTCGCCAGCCGGCTCGCCGACATGTGGGAGCCGTCATGACCTCGGTCGTGGCAGTGCTCGGATCGGGCGGGGTCGGCAAGACGACGCTCTCCGCGGCCATCGCCGCCGACGCCGCCCGGAACGGACGCCGGGTGCTGGTGCTCACCGTCGACCCGGCACGGCGACTCGCCCAGGCGCTCGGGGTGCGTCTCGGGAACACGCCGGCTGCGGTCGCCTCCTGCCCCGGCCTGGACGCGGCGATGATCGACGCATCCGAGTCGTGGGAAGCGATCGTCCACAACCACGCCGACCCGGCGACGGCCGAGCGGTTGGTGGCCAATCGCTTCTTCCGGGCAGTCGCCGACAGGTTCCCATCGGGCCAGGCCTATGCCGCCGCCGAGGAGATGACCCGGCATGCCGACTCCGGCGTGTGGGACCTGGTCGTGGTGGACACCCCGCCTTCGGGCGGCGGCATCGACGTGCTGGCGTCTCCGCGGCGCATCAGGGCGCTGGTGGGGGGCCGGGCGCTCCGCTGGCTCACCGGCCCGGCCATCCCCGGGAGGCGCGCTCTGTACACCGTCACCGCCCGGCCCGCCCTTCGCCTCGCCGACGCCGTTGTGGGCGGTCCGCTGCTCGAGGACGTGGCCGAGTTCCTCCTCGATCTCCGGGTCACCTACGATGGGATCTCCCGACGATCGCGCCACGTCGAGTCGACCTTCAAGACTGCGGCCATCGTGCTGGTCACGACCGCCGACCCTGCTCCCATGCGGGAGACCTCCCGGTACTTCGCCGAGCTGCCCGACTGGGCTTCCCGGCCCCGCGCCGTCGTCTTCAACCGGGCCCTCCCCGAGCAGTGGTCGACGGCAGGGAGGGGTCGCGGCGACGCCCTCGAGCGCAACCTGGAGCGCTGGGGCGACGAGGCACACCGCCAGGCCGAGGCCCGGGGTGAGTTGTCGGCCCTATACGGGGTCGACCCCGTGATCGTGCCGTGGATGGCGGAGGCGCCGTCCACGCCCTCCGGTCTCGCCGATCTGGCGGCGGCCACCGGGAGGCTCAGCGCGAAGGAGCTCGGGTTCGCTCAGTGAAGCACCGCGTCGCTGCCCAATAGCTGGCGCAGCTCGGCGTAGAGAGCCGTTCGCGGTTCAACGGTGTGCTCGGCTCCCAATCTCACCACGGTGTCCTTCTCGCCGCCCACGAGATGGAGGAAGACCGGAGTCGTTCCAGGGTGCTCGGCGAGAACGCCCTTGAGACGGTCGACCAGATCCGCCGACATCCGCGGTGCCGCCACCCGGAGCCGGACCCCCCGGTTGGCATCGAGGGACGGCTCGCTGACCCGCTGCACGATCAGCTTGACGCCGTCGCCCCGCTGGTCGATTCTCCCGGCGATCACCAGGATCGCGTCGTCGCGAAGCAGCGGTCCGCTCTCGCTGACCGTGCGGGGAAACGCCACTGCCTCGACGCTGCCTTCGAGGTCCTCCAACTGGAAGTAGAGCATCAACTCGCCGTTGCGGGTGTAGCGACGGCTCACCCCGGCAACGATCCCGGCGACGGTCACCGCCGAGCCGTCGGCCATCTCTTGGAGACCGGCGATCGACGTCGAGACGGTCGCTCGCAGCAACGGGGCCACTCCGAACAGGGGATGATCGGACACGTAGAGCCCGAGCATCTCCTTCTCGAAGGCGAGCTTGATCGGCTTGTCCCATTCGCCCTCCGGTATCGCCACCGCACCGGCCTGCGCCGACGGCTCGTCGGTTCCGAACAGCGAGAACTGCCCCATGTCCTCGGCCCGGCGTCGGGCCACCACCGCATCGATCATCTGCTCGTGGATCGCCATCAGTCCCTTCCGGGTCGCTCCGGTGGAGTCGAACGCCCCCGCCTTGATCAACGACTCCACGGTGCGCTTGTTGAGCACGCTGAGATCGACCCGATCGATGAAGTCCTGGAACGATGCGAAGGGACCGTTCTTCAGCCGCTCCAGCAGGATCAACTCCACCACGCCCTCGCCGACGTTCCTCACCGCGGAGAGGCCGAACGTGATCGCACCATCCTTGGCTGCGAAGTCCGACTCCGAGGAGCTCACGTCGGGCACCATCACCCGCAGCCCCATCGACCGGCACTCGTTGAGGTAGACGGCGGTCCGGTCCTTGTCGCGCTTTGCCGACGTGAGCAGCGCCGCCATGTACTCGGCCGGATGATGCGCCTTGAGCCACGCCGTCTGATAGGCGACGAGTGCGTATCCGGCGGCGTGTGACTTGTTGAAACCGTAGCCGGCGAAATGCGAGATCAACGCGAACAGTTCCCGACCGAGTTCTCGCGGATGACCCTGGGCGACGCACCCTTCGACGAATCGCTCCTCCTGCTCGGCCATGACCGAAGGGATCTTCTTGCCCATCGCCTTGCGGAGCCGATCGGCGTCGACGATCGAGAAGCCGGCCATCACCGCGGCGGCCTCGGTCACCTGCTCTTGATAGACCATGATCCCGTAGGTGTTGCGGAGCACCGGCTCGAGAGCCGGGTGCGGGTAGTCCAGCGGCACCCGCCCGTTCTTGCGGTCGGCGTACAGGTTGTGGGTTCCCGCTCCCAGCGGGCCGGGCCGATACAGAGATATCAGCGCCATGATGTCCTCGAAGCGGTCGGGCCGGAGGCTCCTCATCAAAGCCCGCATCCCCGAGCCCTCCATCTGGAAGACGCCCATCGATTCGCCGCGGGACAACATGTCGAACACCAGGGGGTCATCGAGGGGAACCGTGTCGATGTCGGGCTTGCTGCCGGTCGTCCCCGCCACCAGCTCGAGGCACCGCTCGATGGTCGACAGGTTGCGCAGGCCGAGGAAGTCCATCTTGAGCAGACCCAGTTTCTCGATGGCATGCATCTCGTACTGGGTGACGACCTCGGCATCCTCCCCCTTCTGCTGGATCGGTACGAGGTCGATGAGCGGGTCGGGAGAGATGACCACCGCCGCGGCATGAATGGAGTCCTGGCGGCGGAGGCCCTCGAGTCCGAGAGCGGCGTCGATCACCCGACGGGCCTCGGCGTCGGCCTGATACATCTCCCGCAGGCCGGAGGCATTGGCATGGAAGTCGCGCAGCTCCGGGGAGGCGTCCTCGGGAAGGGGGGCGATGCATTGGGCGAGAGTCGCCTCCCGGCCGAGGATCGCCGGAGGCATCGCCTTGGCGGCTCGATCGCCCAAGCCGTACGGGTACCCGAGCACCCTGGCCGCGTCGCGCAACGCCTGGCGTCCCTTGATCGTAGAGAACGTGATGATCTGGGCGACGTGGTCCGACCCGTAACGCTCGGCGGCATAGCGGATCATCTCTCCCCGGTACCGCTCGTCGAAGTCCATGTCTATGTCCGGCATCTCCCGCCGCCCGGGGTTGAGGAAGCGCTCGAAGATCAGGCCGTAGGCCAGCGGATCGAGTTCGGTGATGCGCAAGCAGTAGGCGACGATCGAGCCCCCGGCCGATCCCCGCGCCGGACCGGTTCGGATCTTCTCCTCCCGGGCGTGACGCATCAGGTCCCACACGATCAGGAAGTAGGCGGGGAAGCCCATGTCCTCGATCACCCGCAGCTCGTGGAAGATCCGGGCCATCACCTCCGGCGCCGGAGAGTCGCCGTAGCGAAAACGTGCTCCTTCCAGCACCAGCCGTCGCAGGAACGACGCCTCCGACTCCCCGTCCGCAACCGGGAACTGCGGCAGCAGGATGTTCCCGAAGTCCATCCTGACGTCGGCCCGCTCGGCGATGAGCAACGTGTTGTCACAGGCCCCGGGGTACAGATCGTCGGGGAACAGGGCGCGCATCTCCGCCGCCGACTTCACGTAGTACCCCTCGCCTTGAAACGCGAACCGCCCGGCATCGCTCATCTGCGCCCCGGTTTGTATGCACAACAGGGCGTCGTGTGCCTCGGCTTCGGAGGCCCGCGTGTAATGACAGTCGTTGGTGGCGAGCAGGGGGGCACCCAGCCGCTCGGCGATCGCCTTGAGATCGGGCAGGACCTTGCGCTGGGCAGCCACCCCGTGATCCATGATCTCGACGAAGAAGTTCTCCTTGCCGAAGATGTCCTGGTACATCGCCGCGGCTTCGACCGCCGCCTCGTAGTCCCTCTGGACGCCGACGTTCCCCTCCTCGGCGGAGACGTCGGGAGCGAGCAACTGAGGGACGTGGCCCCCGAGGCATCCGGTGGTGCCGATCAAGCCCGCCGAGTACTCCGAGAGCAGCTCGACATCCATTCGCGGCTTGTAATAGAAGCCCTCGAGGTAGGCGCGGCTCGCCAGCTTGATCAGGTTGCGGTAGCCCTCCTGGCTGACTGCCAGCAGTGTGATGTGGTACCTGAGGTCGTCGCGCCGGGGCAGGCGGTCGAAGCGGGACCCGGGAGTCAGATAACCCTCCATGCCGATGATCGGAGTGATCCCGGCCTGGGTGGCCTGGGTGTAGAACTCCACCGCGCCGTACAACACCCCGTGGTCGGTGAGGCCGATCGCCGGCTGGCCGTCGGTGGAGGCCGCCCGGACCACGTCCTCGATCCTGGCGGCACCATCGAGCATCGAGTACTCCGTATGGAGATGGAGATGCGCGAAGCTGCGGGCGGACAACGAGGCTCCTCGGCGAATTACAGCGGTGTGACCCGACGATACCAGGGTCGTCCATACGGCCGCCGGTCCGGTGTCAATCGGCCGTGATCGGGGATGCGGGCCCCGTCATACAATCCTTGCGAGACTGCACAGGGAGTGACTGATGGATCTTGGCTACGACGGACGGCTGTTCATCCTCGCCTTCGACCACCGGGGAAGCTTCAAGTCGAAGATGTTCGGCATCACCGAGGAGACCGCTGCCGACACCGAGCGTTTGCGCGCCGCAAAGCGTCTCGTGTGGAACGGTTTCGCCGCGGCCCACGCCGCCGGCATTCCCGACGGTGCGGGGATTCTCGTCGACGAGGAAATGGGGGCCGACGTCGCCCGCGATGCCGCCACCCTGGGCGTGCCCTTCGCCATGCCCGTGGAAAAGTCGGGCCAGAACACCTTCGACTTCGAGTACGGCGAGGAATTCGGCGCTCACATCGAAGCCTTCGACCCCACCTTTGCCAAGGTGCTGGTGAGGTGGAATCCCGACGATCCCGACGAGACGAAGGCGCTCCAGGCCGGCCGCCTCAGCCGACTCGGCAACTGGCTCCACGAGCGCGGCCGCCTGTTCCTCTTCGAGTTGCTGGTCCCGGCGTCCGAGCGGCAGCTGATGCTGGTCGGCGGCGACACCGGCGCCTACGACACCCGGCTCCGCCCGGTGCTGATGCTGGAGACGATCGCCGAGCTGCGCGACGCCGGCATCGAACCGGACGTCTGGAAGATCGAGGGCATCGATGACAGCACCAGCTGCGCCCTCGTCGCCGCGTTGGCCCGCTCCGGAGGCCGCGACCGCGTCCCCTGTGTGGTCCTCGGCCGTGGCGCCGATGAGTCGCGCGTCGATCACTGGCTGCGCATCGGAGCGGGGGTCTCGGGCTTCGAGGGCTTCGCCATAGGACGGTCCATCTGGTGGGACGCAGTGGCCGCCTGGCGGGACGGCGAACTCGACGACGCGGCCGCCGCCGATCGCATCGCCGCCAACTACCGACGGTTCATCGAGGTGTACCTCGGCGACGAGCGATGATCACCGCCGGCATCCTCACCGCGGGTGGGGATTGCCCGGGGCTCAACGCGGTGATCAGGAGCGTCACTGCCCGCCTCGCCGCCTCCGGGGCCGGGACCGTCGGGTTCCGCAACGGCTGGGCAGGGGTGATGGAGGGCGAAGCGGTCCCCCTCGACCGCGATGCGGTCCGGGGAATCCTCGGCCGGGGCGGGACGATCCTGGGCACCTCGCGGCGCGACCCCTACGTGCACGGGGACGGTCTGGCTTCGCTCAGCTCTGCTCTCGAGGAGCACCAGGTCGACGTCATGATCGTGATCGGCGGTGACGGCACACTGCGCACTGCGGCCCGGCTGGCCGACGAAGGCATGGCGGTGATCGGGGTCCCCAAGACGATCGACAACGACATACCGGGCACCGATATCACCTTCGGCTTCCACACCGCAGTCCAGATCGCCACCGATGCCATCGACCGGCTCACCACCACGGCCGAGGCACATCACCGGGTGATGCTGGTCGAAGTCATGGGCAGAAGCCAGGGCTGGATCGCGCTCTACTCCGGTCTCGCCGGCGGGGCCGACGTGATCCTCATCCCCGAGATGCCGCTCCCGCTCGCCGAAGCGGCGGCGATCATCACCGCGCGCCACGCCAGCGGTCACAACTACTCGGTGGTCGTGGTCGCCGAGGGAGTGGAGGGGCCCGATCCCCGCGAACTCCCCAGAGACGCCTTCGGGTTCGAAC
Source organism: Actinobacteria bacterium RBG_16_68_21 (assembly GCA_001767695.1). Taxonomy (GTDB): domain Bacteria; phylum Actinomycetota; class Acidimicrobiia; order Spongiisociales; family UBA11373; genus RBG-16-68-21. The sequence continues at coordinate 69,820 of MELR01000013.1, read as the reverse complement.
GTCTCGGCGGGGTGGCATACCGGATCGCCCCGGTCCTCGAAGAGTTGACCGGGTTCGAGACCAGGGTCACGGTTCTCGGTCACCTGCAGCGGGGCGGCACGCCATCGGCCTTCGA
>MELR01000013.1:56260-69672 GCA_001767695.1 Actinobacteria bacterium RBG_16_68_21 | reverse complement strand
CCGCCGATGCCGCACTCGCCGGTGAGCACGGCGTAATGGTCGCGGTGCGCGGCCCTGATGTCACCACCGTCCCGCTGTCCGCCGTGGAGGGTCCCACCCGGGGAGTCGACCCGGCGTTGTTCGCGGTCGCCCGCACCTTCTTCGGCTGAGTCAGCCCGCCTCGGCCGGCCCGAGGGCGGCCACCGCCGCGGCCAGGTCGTCGGGAAGCGGGCTGTCCACCTCGATCCTCTCACCCGTCACCGGATGCTGCAGCCCGAGATGGTGGGCATGCAAGAACACCCGGGGGCTCCCCCCGGGTCGTCCGTAGGTGGGGTCTCCGGCGATGGGAAGGCCGATCGATCCGAGATGGACCCGGATCTGATGGGTTCGACCGGTGTCGAGCGTCACGTCGAGCAGGCTGAACTCCCGCCACGATGCCACCAGCCGGTAGTGGGTACGCGCCGGTCGGCCGCGGGGATCGATGCGCATCCTGGTGGGCCGGGCCGGATTCCGGGCGATTGCCGCCTCCACAGTCCCGGTCGGGGCGGAGGGCTTCCCGTGGGTCAGCGCCAGGTATCGCCGGGTCACGGCGCGGGCTCCGATCGCCGCCCGGAGCCCTTCGTAGGACTCCGGGTCCAACGCCACGACCAGGAGCCCGGAGGTGTCGCGATCCAGCCGGTGAACGATCCCCCATCGTCCCTCGACGCCCACCCCCCGCACGCTCGGCCAGCGCTGCAGAATTCCGGAGGCGAGGGTGCCTTTGCTGCGCCCGGCCCCGGGGTGTACGACCACGCCGGCCGGCTTGTCGACGACGGCGAGATGCCGGTCCTCGTAGCGGACCGTGAACGGCACCGCCTCCGGGGCGAGTGCCACCTCCGGTTCGGGCCGGGCGAACTCGATCACCACCCCTGCCGCCACCCGCTGCTTGCGATTGCCCACAGCGCCATCGACCGTCACCCCTCCCGCTTCCACGAGTGCACCGGCGACGGAACGGCTGAGGGGACCGAGTTTGGCCACGACGCGATCCAGGCGTTCCCCGGCGAGGTCCGGCGGGACCCGATGCCTCATTCGCGCCGGAATGCGACGATCAGCGCCATAGCCGCGCCGATGGTGATCGCCGAGTCGGCGACGTTGAATGCCGGGAAGAAGGAGAAGTCCACCCAGTCGACCACCCGTCCGTCGAGGAGGCCGGGTCCCCGGAAGAACCGGTCCGCCAGGTTGCCGAGCGCTCCCCCGAGCACCAGACCCAGGGCGAGGGCCTCGACCCGATTCTCAACCTTGCGCACAACGAGGAAGATGAACACGGCCAGGGCGACCGCGGCCAAGGCGATCAGCGATCCGGCACCCTGGAGCATCGAAAAGGCAGCCCCGGAATTGGTGACGTAGTGGAGTTCGAGCACTCCACCGAACAGATCGATCGGGTGGATCCTCAGCCAGGAGACCACCCACCACTTCGTGAGCTGGTCGGCGAGGACGATCGAACCCGCGGCACCGAGGGCGGTCGACAGAGGGCTCAGCGGCGCGAGGCGGCGCAGTCCACGCACAGCTTGGTGTAGGGAAGGGCGTCGAGACGGGCGACCGGGATCGACCCACCGCACACTTCACACTTCCCGTAGGTGCCTTCGTCGATCCGGGAGAGGGACTCCTCGACCATGGCGAGGATGTCCTGCGTGTTCTGCCACAGCGACAGTTCCTTCTCCATTTCGAAGGCGAGCGACCCGCCTTCGGCGGTGTTCGGGTCGGGACTGCGGTCGGAGGACGTCTCGGTGAGGCGCACCTCTTCGCGCTCTGCCTCGATATCCCGGATGATCTCGCCGAGCCGCACCTGTTCCTCTTCGAGCCGCTTGCGAAAACGCTCGAGTGTCGATACCGCGAGATCGCGTGCCATTGAGCCTCCCTCGGCGGAGCGGGACGATACCACGGGCAGGTCGTTCAGCGGTACCCGGCGGAGTACCCCGAGGGCCGGAGCATCAAGACCCTGATCTCAGCTCATCGAGAACCATCGCCGCGGCGCCGAGACTCACCCCCTCGACGAGCACCTGCTTGCGCCGGGACCCATGCCCCCCGATCACGCGCCCCCGCCGACCGCCCAGCGCCGCGGCGACCAGGCGAGCAACCGCCCGATTCGCCTCTCCTCCCTCGGGCGGAGCCGACGTCCGCACCCGGAGGGCGCCATCGTGAACCCCGCCGACGGCATCGCGACTCCCCCCGGGGACGGCCCAGACCGCTACCACCACTCCGTCGGGGTGTTCCCGCAGCATCACCGCGACGATAGAGGCCCCCCAATGGTCGGCCCCGGTGCCGTTACCTGGTATCTTCCGCCGCCAGGCGCCGATGAGGACGCGCCCGACCGATCACGGAACCGAGCGAACCGGCGATGGTGTGAGGCCGGCGTTCACGAGCGGGCGGGACATCACCTCTGAGCCGCGGGAAGAGCGGGCGACCAGCCCGGGTAGAACCCGCCGGATGCCCCCCGACACGGGGTCCACGAGCGGCCGCCCTTCGGGGCGGCAAGCCGGGTGGTACCGCGGGCCTCAGGCTCGTCCCGGCGGCAGGAGCAGCCGGCCGAGGACGACGATGACCAGCTCGAAACCCTTCACCCGAGTATCACCCGAGGTCTCCTTCCCGGACCAGGAGCACCGGATCCTCGACCTGTGGGATCGGGTCGATGCGTTCGCTCTGTCGGTGTCCAGCCGACCTGCCGAAAGCGAATTCACCTTCTACGACGGGCCGCCCTTCCCGACCGGCACCCCCCACTACGGCAACCTGCTCGCCGGCGTGCTCAAGGACATCGTCCCCCGATACTGGACGATGCGGGGTCATCGGGTCGAACGGCGCTTTGGCTGGGACACGCACGGACTCCCCATCGAGCTCGAAGTCCAGGCAGAGCTCGACCTGTCGGGTCCGTCCGACATCGTCAGCTTCGGCGTGGAGCGGTTCAACGAGGCCTGCCGCGAGCGGGTGATGGAGAACACCGAGGCCTGGGAGACGATCACCCGCCGTATCGGTCGGTGGGTCGACTTCGTCGACGACTACAAGACGATGGACCTCGACTTCATGGAGTCCGTCTGGTGGGTGTTCTCGCGGCTGTGGGATCAGGGCCTCGTGTACAAGGCGTTCAAGGTACTCCCCTATTCGTTCGGGGCGGCCACCCCGCTCTCCAATTTCGAGGTCAACCTCGGCGGCTACCGCGACGTCGAGGATCCCTCGATCACTCTCCGCCTCGAGGTGACCGAGGGGCCCGACCCGGTCGCTCCCGGGGACGTGCTCCTGGTGTGGACCACCACGCCATGGACCGTGCCCTCCAATCTGGGGGTGCAGGTCGGCGAGGACATCAGCTACGCCCGGGTCACCGACGCGTTGCGGGGCCGCCCGGGGCCCTACTGGGTCGCCGAGGATCGGGTGGCGTCACTGTGGCCCGACGGTGCCGACATCTCCGCGGTCGTCACCGGCGCCACCCTGGTGGGCACCAGGTACCGTCCGGTGCTGCCCTACTACGCCGACCTCGCCGCCCGGGGCGCGTTCGTCGTGATCGTCGGCCCCAACGTCTCCACCGAGGAGGGCACCGGGCTGGTACACACCTCCCCGGCTCACGGCGAGGACGACTTTGTGGCGTTCGGCGATGCCGGTCTCGCCCACTTGCTCGTCGACCCGGTCGATGAGCAAGGCCGCTTTAGCGAGGACGTCCCCGACTTCGCCGGGCAGAACGTCAAGGAGGCCGATGCCGGCATCGTTCGACTGCTCGAGGAGCGCGGCGCCCTCGCCCTCAGCGAGCGGATCGTCCACTCCTACCCCTATTGCTGGCGAACGTTCACGCCGATCATCTACAAGGCAATCCCGACCTGGTTCGTCGCCGTCGAAGCGATCCGGGATCGTATGGCGGAACTCAACGAAACCATCCATTGGGTACCGGATCATGTGGGCACCGGCCGGTTCGGCAACTGGGTCTCCCAGGCGCGTGATTGGGCGGTGAGCCGAAACCGGTTCTGGGGGTCGTGCATCCCGGTGTGGGAATGCGACGCCGGCGATCACCGGGTGTGCGTCGGCGGTCTCGACGATCTCGAAGCCCGCTCGGGCGTCCGTCCCACCGACCTGCACAAGCACGTCGTCGACGCGATCACCTTCCCGTGCACCGAATGCAGCGGCACGATGCACCGCGTCCCCGAGGTGCTCGATGTCTGGTTCGAGTCGGGGGCAATGCCCTACGGGCAGAGCCACTACCCGTTCGAGAACAAGGAGCGTTTCGAGCGCGGCTTCCCGGCGCACTACATCGCCGAGGGTCTCGACCAGACCAGGGGGTGGTTCTACACGCTGCTGGTCCACGCCACCGCCCTCTTTGACCGCGCCCCCTTCCGCAATTGTGTGGTCAACGGTCTCATCCTCGCCGAGGACGGGCACAAGATGTCCAAGTCCCTCAAGAACTATCCCGACCCGATGTCCCTCATCGACACCACCGGCGCCGACGCCCTGCGCGCCTATCTGATCAACTCACCGGTGGTGCGCGCCGAGCCGCTGCGTTTCTCCGAGCGTGGTGTCCGTGAGGTCGTGCGCACCGTCATGCTCCCCTACTGGAACGCGTACTCCTTCTTCACGACGTACGCCGCTGCCGACGGCCTCAGGGTCGAAGACCTGGCAGCCGCACCGGCACCGGCAGCGCGGCCGGAGATCGATCGCTGGATCCTGTCGGTTTTGCAGAGCCTGATCGGCCGGGTGAACACCGAGATGGAGGGGTACTACCTCTACAACGTGATCCCTCCTCTGATCGACTTCGTGGGCGACCTGACCAACTGGTACATCAGGCGCTCGCGGCGGCGCTTCTGGACTGGCCGGGGCGGGCCCGCGGCCGACAACGGTGACGGGATCGCCGCCTTCGCCACGCTCTACGAGGTGCTGGTCACCTTCGCCGAGCTCATGGCGCCGGTGCTCCCCTTCATCACCGAGGCGATGTATCAGGACCTGGTCGTCGAACGCCGGGGTGACGGGGACCAGGGCCCGCCGAGCGTCCACCTCGAGGAGTACCCCGAGGCCGACCCGGCTCTTATCGACCCCGATCTCGAAGCCGCCATGGGCGCGGTGCGCGAGGTCGTTGCCCTCGGACGCAGTCTCCGCGTGTCCGAGTCGATCCGGATCCGCCAGCCCCTGGCCACTCTCACCGTGGTCAGCCACGATGCCGCCGTCCGCTCGGCGGTGACGGCCCATGCGGACCTGATCGCCGACGAGCTGAACGTCCGGGCCGTGGCCACCTCAGATGATGAGGGCAGCCTCGCCACCATCGGGGCGAAGCCCAACTACCGGACCCTCGGGCCGCGCTTCGGTCCCGGCGTGCAAGCGATCGCCGCCGCCGTAGCCGAACTGGACGGTGCCGCCGTGGTAGGGCTGCTGGAAACCGGCTCGATCGAGGTGGCCGGCGAGATTCTCACCGCCGACGACGTGGTCGTCACCCGGGATCCCCGCCCCGGGATCGCGGTGGCCTCCGGAGACCGCGTTTCTGTGGCGCTCGACACCGAGATCACCCCCGACCTGGCGATCGAGGGGCTCGCCCGCGAGCTCGTCAAGGAGATCCAGGCCATTCGCAAGGACACCGGGCTGGCAGTCTCCGATCGGATCACCGTGGCGTGGTCGTCTCCATCGCCGGCGATCGCCGCAGCGATCGAGCGTCACGGCGACTGGATCGCCGCCGAGGTGCTGGCGGTGGAGATGACGGAGACGGCCGGGGGCCCGTCGCCCGCCGATGAACGCGCCGTTGCCGATGAGCCGATCAGGATCGCCATCTCCCCCGCCTGATGTCGGTTGCGCCGGCCGGACCTAGAGGGCCCCGGCCACCAGGAACAACACGAACATCAGGATCATCGGAGAGAGGTCCAGTGAGGTGCCGCCCATCCGCACCGGGGGGATGATGCGTCGCAGCGGCACCAGCACCGGATCGGTCACCGAGCGCAGCACCGAGCGCACTCGCGCCAGGGGATGGTCGTAGGAGACCGGAATCCACTCGAGGACGACCCTGGCCAACACGACGTAGGCGTACGCCAGAACGATCGTGCGCAGCACGCTCACGGCTCAGGGCTCTTCCGGCGCCTGGTAGTAGCCGAGCTCTTTGAGGCGGCGTTTCTCGTCGCGGCTGATGTTCACGTTCGCCGGGTTGACCAGCACGACGCCCTGGCCGATCTTGCGCATCGACCCGCCGAGGGCGTAGGTGAGGCCGCTGGCGAAGTCGACCAGGCGACGCACCATCGCCGGTTCCACCTTGCGCAGGTCGAGCACGACCGGGATGTTGGCCCTGATGTGGTCGGCGAGGATCTGGGCGTCGGTGTACGAACGAGCGACGATCACCTCCGACTCGAGGTCGGCGTCGGTCACCGTTCGTATCAACGGGCGGTCCGCAGGCGTCACCATGACCCCCGCCTCGGAGAAGGAGCGATCGGCGACCGGCCGACGACGGGCCGTCATCGGCGGCTCCACCCGGCGGCCCTGGACCCCCGACTGCCGCGGCAGGATGACCGGCTCGCCGGGGAGGCGACTCGCCGCCATCCGCTCTCCGGTGGTCAGGGTCGGCCCAAGCCGCGATTCGTCTTGTCCCCCGCCGGATCGCATCGGCTGGCGGTACTGGGATGGGGAGGACTGCTGACGGGTTCGGCCGGACGGCGCGGCATACGGGCGTTGCGTCCCCATGGGGTCATCCTGATCGGAGTACGGTGCCTCGAACTGCGGGGCGTCCTCATCGACCAGGCCCAGGTAGAACAGCGTCTTCTGCCACAAACCCATATGGGCCTTCAATCCCCGTCGCGAATCGGACCAAAGATAGCCCGTCCAACCCGCAATACCGTGGCACCTTCGGCGACGGCGACCGCGAAGTCGTCCGTCATCCCCATCGACAACTCCCGTACCCCCGGATGGGACGTCGCGATTCGATCGCGCAACTCCCGCAACGCCCGGAAGTACGGCCGCGCCGCCTCCCCGTCAGGGGCGAGCGGAGGCACGGTCATCAATCCGCGGACGTCGATACCGAGCGCCACGGCTGCTGCTACCAGCGAGAGGGTGCCCTCCGGAGCGACACCACCCTTCTGCGGCTCTCTTCCCAGGTTCACCTGCACCAGCGCCGGAGGCGGGGCACCGGGACCCTTCATCCAGTACGAGGCGAGCTCCACTCGATCGAGTGAGTGGAGCAGATGGGTGACCGGCCGAACCCGGCGTACCTTGTTTCCCTGGAGGCGCCCGACGAAATGCCAGCGGACATCGCCGGGGAGCAACGCCACCCGCACCGCCAAGTCCTCGGCACGATTCTCTCCGAAGTCGCGCAGCCCTTCGTCGTAGGCGCGGAGCATCGCCTCGTCCGTGGCGTATTTGCTCACCCCGACGAGAGTTATCTCGGCCGGATCCCGTCCGGCACGTTCGGCGGCGGCGACCACCGCCGCCCGAACCGCGCTCAGTCCGGTAGCCATGCCACAGCCACCTGGCGCAGGGCGGTGCCGTCACGGCGGAAGGAGTGATACCCGACATCGGACATCGTACACGCCTCCGTCATCCAGACATCGAGGCCATCGAGGGCGGCGACCAGTTCGCCGCGCAGATCGACGCTCGACGTGCCCCATGCCGTGGTGGATTGCCGTCCGGGGAAGCGATCGGCGACATCGAGGCCCACCTCGAAGCAGCACGCGCCGATCCCTGGACCGATCGCCGCCCTTCGCGGCGCGATGCCGGCGGCGCTCATTGTCTGACGCAGGGCTCCAACCACACCGGCGGCCGCTCCCCGCCATCCGGCGTGGGCGATACCGGTTCCACCATCACCCTCGATGACGACCGGGAAGCAATCGGCCGTGGCCACCGCGATCGGGAGTCCGGGTCGGGTGGTGAATGCGGCGTCTCCCTCGCCGAGTGGCCCGGCGCCGTCGGCCCGCAACACCACCGCCCCGTGGACCTGTCGGAGCCACGCCCAGTCGGGCGGGATGCCGAGTCGTGCCGAGAGACGCCTTCCCGCTTCCGGGTCGCGACGGGGATCACCGTCGGCGGCGTCTCCGAACGCGGCTCCGACGAAGCCGGGAGGAAGGATCATCCCCTGAGGAAGTCGGGAATCTCCAGGTCGTCGAAAGGAGCCGGCTCCAGGTCCTCAGCGGGTTGCGGCCGCGCTGCCCGCCCCGCCCGGGGACCACCGATCTCCGCCGACGACGCCTGGAATCGGGGACGCTCGGCGGAGACCCCGCCGAAGCCGGCCGCGATCACGGTGACCCGCATCTCGTCCCCCATGGAGTCGTCGATCGTCGCCCCGAAGATGACGTTGGCATCCGGGGTGCAATGCTCGGCGATGGTGGTAGCCGCCTGATTCACCTCGTGGAGCGTCATGGTCGATGGCCCGGCAACCGACAGCAGGACGCCGCTGGCACCCTCCATGGACGCCTCCAGCATCGGACTGGCGATCGCCTTGGTCGCGGCCTGCTCGGCGCGGTTCTCCCCGGTTGCCCTGCCGATGCCCATCACGGCAGTGCCTGCCCCCCACATCACCGACTTGACATCGGCGAAGTCGACGTTGATCAGGCCCGGGGTGGTGATGAGATCGGTGATGCCGCCAACGCCGTGCAGCAACACCTCATCGGCCAGCTTGAACGCGTCCACGATCGGCAGGTTCTGATCGGCGAACTCGAGCAGGCGCTGGTTGGGGATCACGATCAGGGTGTCCACTGCACCCCTCAGATTGGCGATCCCCTGCTCCGCCTGCACCGAACGGCGGCGCCCTTCGAATCCGAACGGCCGGGTGACCACCGCCACGGTGAGGGCGCCCAGGCTCCGGGCCACGTCGGCCACTATCGGGGCCGCCCCGGTGCCGGTGCCGCCCCCCTCGCCGGCGGTGATGAACACCATGTCCGACCCGCGCAGGGCGTCCTCGATGTCGTCGCGGTGGGCTTCGGCGGCAGTGCGGCCGATCTCCGGGTCGGCCCCCGCCCCGAGGCCTCTCGTCAGTTCCCGGCCGATGTCGAGCTTGACGTCGGCGTCGGACATCAGCAGCGCCTGGGCGTCGGTGTTCACCCCGACAAACTCCACGCCGCGCAGGCCGGCCTCGATCATCCGATTGACGGCGTTGACTCCGCCTCCCCCGACCCCGACGACCTTGATGACGGCCAGATAGCTCTGCAGGCCGTCTCCGCTCATCATGCTCATGTGCTCAGCCCCATGTCGATCCCCTCACGGGATTCAAGGGAACGGCCTCTCGCCCGGCCGGGATGTTTCAAGGATAACCCACCCTCGACTCCGGCATGACGTTTGCCGGCGGCGACCCTCCACTCAAGGTGCAGGGTTGCCCTCGACGACCACCGCGGGGCGGCGCGGCGACGTCAGGTCGATCGTGGCACCCGCGGGGATGGTCTCCCCGACCAGCGCCACCAGGGAACGAGCCTTGTCGCCGAGGCCGATCGGGTACCCGAGCCGTACGTCGTGACCGAGGGCGTGGGTCCACATCTCCGACCCGCGCATCTCCAACGTCATCGTGGGGCCGAGGTCGTCGGCGAGGACCAGCGCCATCTCCACGATCTCATGCCATGCCGGGTCGACCGGCCGGTCTCCGGGGTCGCGATCGGGAAAGGCAACCCTGGCGCGCAGCAGCCCCTGGCCCGCTTCGTCGGCGCGGGCGACGACCGTCCCGTCCTCGGCGACCTGCATCCAGCCGAGGACACCTTCCACCCACACGATGGGACGCCGCTCTCGTACCTCGACGACGATACGGTCCGGCCACACCCGGCTTACCCGCACATCGCTCACCCAGGGATCGCTCCGCACCGCTCGTTCGATCGCCCCGGTGTCGACCCACAACAGCAGGGCACCCTCGCCTACCCCGCTGGCGGCGACCCGGTCGCCCGCCGACGAACGATTGGCACCGTCGATCTCGATGTGACGGACCGACAGCAGCGGGGTGTTGAGCACCAGTGCGACGGTGCCGACGACGGACAGCACGAGTATCAGCGGCCACCGCGACCGGGATGGGGTCTCGTCGGGGTTCACTCGAACTCACCGGCGAAGCGGATTTCGGGTGTCAGGTCGACACCGGAGGAGGCGAGCACCCGGCGGCGCACCTCGGCGACGAGGAGGTAGACATCGCGGGCGGTCGCCCCCGGGTGGGCGAGGAAGAAGTTGGCATGGCGTTCACTGACCTCGGCGCCGCCAATGCGCATGCCCTTGAGGCCGGCGGCGTCGATCAGGCGGCCGGCGTGATCTCCGGGCGGGTTCTTGAAGACACTCCCGGCGTTGAGGGTCCCGCCGGGCTGGTGCTCCCGTCGCCAGCGGCTGATCTCACGGATCGTCTCCTCGCCGTCGGACGGGACGATGTCCACGGTTCCGAAGCGCGCCTCGACCACGAAGTCGTCATCGCCGAGATCACTGTGGCGGTACGACAGCCCGAGCTCCTCAGGGGTGCGCTCCCCGTCCCCGCCCCCGGCCAGATCGATCACCCGGGCGGTGATGAGCCACTCGGAGGTCTCGGATCCATGGCAGCCGGCATTCATCCGAATCGCCCCGCCGACGCTGCCGGGAATGCCGGCGTAGAACTCGAGGCCGCCTCGTCCGGCCCGCACCGTCTGACGCGCCAGCAGCGGGAGGGGATGTCCCGCCCCGGCGACGACCACCCCGTCTGCCACCAACTCCAGTCGCGACAATCCGGCCCCGGCACGGATGACGACGCCGGGGAAACCCTCATCGGCAATCACCAGATTGCTCCCCCGCCCCAGCGCCAGCAGCGGAAGGCCCTCGTCGCGCGCCAGGCTCCCGGCGGCGGCGACGTCATCGCCGTCTTCGGCGACGACCATGTAGCGCGCCGGACCGCCGAACCGGTAGGTCGTGTACCCGGCGAGCGGAACGTTCTCGTCGAGCCGCCCTCTGGCGAGCAATTCGTCGTAGGCGCTCATCGGTGCTGACCGAGCAGGGCTGCCAACTCGTCGACCACCAACGTGATGTCCCCGGCACCCATGAGGAGGATGAGATCCCCGGGACGCGCTTCGGCGGCGACGATGCCTGCCAGATCGATGCGCCGCGGCACGTATCCGACGTCGGCGCCGTTGGCGCCGGCCGCGGCAACAATCGTTCGGCCGGAAACACCCGGGATCGGGGTCTCGCCGGCGGCATACACCTCGGTGACGAACACCTTCCCCGCCGCGGCCAGCGCCCGGCCGAAGGCGGCAGCGTGCTCGGCGGTGCGGGTGAAGCGGTGGGGCTGGAAGACGGCAACCACCCGCCCGGCGTGTCCCAGGGATGCCGCGGCGATCGTGGCGGCTACCTCCGTGGGATGGTGGGCGTAGTCGTCGACGATCGTCACTCCCCCGATGTGTCCCCTGATATCGAACCGACGTCTCACGCCGCCGAATCGAGCCAACCCCTTCGCCGCCGCCGCCACGTCGAATCCCAGCTGGCCGAGCAGTGCCAGCACCCCGGCCGCGTTGCGGGCGACATGGAGACCGGGCTTGGGAACCCTCACCGGGATCGCCGCGTCCGGTCCGTGCAGCACGAATGACACCGTTCCCGAGCCGTGGGCAACCCCGGCGATGCGCCACGCCGCCTCGGGGGACGTGCCGTACCCGATGCTGGTGTCGATCGCGGCCGCCACCACGGCCGATCCGGGATTGTCGAGACACACCACCACCGGGCCGTCGACGTTGCGGGCCACCGCCACGAAGGCGTCGGAGAGCGCCTGCTCGGTCTTGTAATGGTCCAGGTGGTCGATCTCGACGTTGGTCACCACCAGCCCGCGCAAGGTCAGGTCGAGGAACGTGCCGAAGGCCTCGTCTGCCTCCAGGACGAACAGGGTCTCTTCACCGAGATGGGCGTTGGTGTTCACATCGACGAGCTCCCCCCCGACCATGAACGATGGATTCCTTCCCAGGGCCGTCAGCGCAGTGACCAGCATTGCGGTGCCGGTCGTCTTCCCGTGCGTCCCGGTGACCCCGATCGTGGGCAGACGCCGGGAGATCGCGGCGAGCAGCCGGGGACGCTCCCACACCTCGATCCCACCGCGGCGCGCCGCGCTCACTTCGGGATCGCGCTCGGGCACGGCACTCGAGGCGATAACCAGATCCCACTCGTTGGCCCGCTCCGGCCGATGCCCGACCCAGACCTCGACGCCGGCCGCCTCGAGACCGAACAGTGCCGGAGCGGGCTTCAGGTCGGATCCGCTCACGTGGTGTCCGCTCTGGGCGAGGAGTTTGGCGAGGCCGGACATCCCGGCACCGCCGGCCCCCACGACGTGGACTCGGCGGAATGGAACGAGCTCATCCATCGGCGATCTCCATGAGACGGTCGGCGATGTCACCGGCGGCATTGGTGAGCGCCACGCGCCGGGCAGCGGCGGACATGTCCTGGAGTGTCGCAGGGGCGGCGAGCAACTCTGTCACCCTCGCCGGCAACGTGGCGACGTCGGCCTGGCGAACGATCGCACCCGCCCCGGCCTTCTCGAGCACACGGGCATTCTCCAGCTGACCGACCCGTTCCAGCGGCACCAGAATCGCCGGCGTGGCCGTCGCCGCCAGCTCGCTCACCGTCATCGCGCCGGCGCGGCAAACCACCAGATCCACCGCTGCGTAGAAGTACTCCATTTCCGGCTCATAGGGACGCCGTACCCACGGTAACGGCGACGCAGTTTCCGCAGGCACGCCGGCTGCGGCTGCTCCGGTGAGATGTACCACGGTTGCACGGGTCATCGCGGCGATGGCGCCGACGGACTCGTTGAGCACCATCGCCCCCAGCGAACCTCCGATCACCCCGACCACCGGGCCGGGGGCCTCGAGACCGTAGTGATCGCGGGCTCGATCACGAAGGGCGCTGCGGTCGAACGCGGCGAGCGAGGGACGCAGCGGATTGCCCACCACCACGGAGCGGGGCAGCCGTTCCGCCGGGCCGGGAAGTCCAAGAAGGGTAAACCGCGCCAGGCGCGACCCGAACCGGCTTGCCAGCGTGGGTGCGCTGTTCTGCTCGTGGACGATCAAGGGCACGCCGAGGCGGCGGGCCGCCAGGGCCGCGGGCACGGTCACATAACCGCTCATCGCGATGACCACCGACGCCCCGGCGTCGGACATCGCCGCGGCCATCTCCCGGCTCGTCTTCCCGGTCACGAACGGAATCGCCAGATTGCGCGGCGTGGGACTGCGCCGCAGCCGTGCCAGCGGGAAGCCCCGGAAGGGGTAACCGGCGGCGGGAACTGCCGTCGCCTCGAACCGGTCGCCCCCGAAGAAGCTGACGGCGTCTGGAACGATGCCGCGGGCGACGAGGGCGTCGGCGATGCTCAGCGCCGGTACGACATGGCCTCCGGTGCCGGCGGCGGCGATGATGAACGTCACCGCCGCCGTGCTCCAATCGGGTCGACGTGCCGGGCCACCGAGACCAGTACCCCGACGCCGACGAGAGACACCACCAGGGCGGTGCCGCCGAAGGACACGAACGGGAGGGGGACGCCGGTGATCGGG
>MELR01000013.1:48573-56244 GCA_001767695.1 Actinobacteria bacterium RBG_16_68_21 | reverse complement strand
CGCCGATGTTCACGATGGCTTGCGAGGCCAGCCATGTGGTGATCCCGACCGCCGCCAACCGGCCGAACCGGTCGGTGCACCGGCGGGCGATCCCGATTCCGGCAATGGTGAACGCGGCGAAGAGCGCCACCACGGCCAGCGAACCGGCCAGCCCGGTCTCCTCGCCGAGGATGGCGAATACGAAGTCGGTGTGGGCGTTGGGAAGGAACGACCACCGGGCCCGGCTCGCCCCGAGGCCGACACCCCACAGCCCCCCGGTGCCCAGAGCCACCAGGCCCTGAACCGCCTGGTAGGAGGATCCGAGGGGGTCGCTCTGCAGGTCGAGGAAGGCGGTCACCCGCGCCCAGCGATACGGCGAGGACGCGGCAAGGGCCAGCGCACCGGCCGTCGACGCCAGGGCGCTGCTGATGACGAACCGCAGAGGAGCGGCGCTCGCCACCAGGACCGCAAAGGCTCCCGCCGACACGAGCAGCGTGGTGCCCAGGTCGGGCTGGGCCATGACGAGCATCACGACGGTGCCCATCGATAGCGCCACCGGGAAGAAGAAGTCGCGGAACCGCGTCATCTCGTACTCCCGCCGGCTCACCAGCGTGGCGAGGAACACGACGGTGGCGAGCTTCGCCAGCTCGGATGGTTGCAGGGAGACCGGACCCAGGATCAACCACCTGGTGGCACCGTTCACTCGCGTCCCCAGGACCATCACCGCACCGAGGAGCGCCACGGTGACGACGAACAGGGGAAAAGCCATCCGGCGCCACCAGCGCAGCGGGATGAAGGCCGCAGTCACCATCCCCACGACCCCGACGACCAACCAGACGACCTGCCGCTTGAAGTAGTACAGGCTGTCGCCGGCATCGCGCAGCCCGGCCACGGACGACGCCGAGAGGATCGCTCCCAACCCGACCACCACCAGGAGGCTGACCGGGACGACCAGGAAGACTATCGCCCGCGATACCCCGCGTTCCTGGGCGCGCACCTGGCGGAGCACCGCCCGGGACGGCACGGTGACCACTCCCGCCATGTCACACCCCCTTGATCCGACGAACCGTGGCGGCGAATCTTTCGCCCCGGTCCGCATACGAGTGGAACATGTCGAAACTGGCACACCCCGGGGCCAGCAGGACGGTGTCGCCCGAGTGGGCCATTTCGTCGGCCATCGCCACCGCCGCCTCGACGTCGGGAGCCACCGTCACCGGCCCCCCCGACGCCACCAGATCGGCCGCCGCCTCCCCGATGGCGAATACCCGCCGGACGCTCGGCTGCAGGGGCAACGCGCTGAGATCGAGACCCTTGTTGCGCCCGCCGGCGATGAGGAGAACCGATCGGTAGGAGCCGATCGCCGCCAGCGCGGCGTGAGGGTTGGTCGCCTTCGAGTCGTCGATCCAGGTGACTCCATCCCAGGTTCCCACGACCTCGCGCCGATGGTGCCCCGGGTGATAGCTGGCGGCGACTTGCGCCACGCCCTGAGCCGTCGCTCCGAGATGCATCGCCGCCGCGGCAGCGGCGGCGAGGTCGACGATCATGACGTCGTCCCGACGCGGCAGCTTGTCGAGGGGAATCACCGCGTCGCCGACGACCAGAGCGCTTTCGTCGCGCCCCCATCCCTGCGGGGGCCGTCGCCAACCGCTCACCGGAACCATCCGGCCGGTTGCCGCGGCGACGGCAGCCACCGCCCCCGGATCGTCCGCATCGAACACGACGATGTCCTCTGCGGTCTGCCGCTCGAGGATCCTCGCCTTGGCGGCCGCGTAGGAGGCGAAGTCGCGGTGCCAGTCGAGGTGATCCGGAGCGATGTTGAGCAGGACCGCGGCGCGGGCGCGGAAGGTCTCCACGAATCGGAGTTGGAACGACGACGCCTCCACGACGACGGCGTCGATGTCGAGACCGACGGCGCCGCACAGTGGATCGCCGATATTGCCGACGGCCAGTGCCCTGATCCCCGACGAAGTGAGCATCTCCGCCGCCAGCTCGGTGATCGTGGTCTTGCCGTTGGTGGCGGTCACCGCGATCACCGGCACCTGCAGATGTCGATATCCCAGCTCCAGTTCGCTCCACACGGGAACTTCGGCCTGAACGGCATCGGCGATGGGGGGAGCGTGCTCGGGCACTCCCGGGCTGGTCACCACCAGGTCGACCCCATCGAGGTAGCGGCGATCCCACGGCCCTCCGTGGCTCTCGTCGGCCGTGATCCGCTCCAGCGCCGCCGGATCCTGGTCGTAGACGACCACCTTGTGGCCCTGAGCGTGTAGCAACCGGGCGGCAGCCTTTCCACTGACGGCGGCGCCGATCACGAGCGTTGTCATCCGATCCCCCCCGACATGATGAAATCCCCGTAGAAGAGCCCGAGTCCGAGCGCGACGAACAGGGCGGCGAGAATCCAGAACCGGACGATGATGGTCGTCTCCGGCCACCCCTTGAGCTCGTAGTGGTGATGAACCGGCGCCATGCGGAAGATGCGTCTCCCGAAGCCGCGATAGGAGATGATCTGGAGAAGCACGGAGACCGTCTCCATCACGTACAGGCCGCCGAAGATCACCAACAGGAGGTGGGTGTTGGTGAGCAGCGCAAGCGCCGCCATCGCCCCGCCGATCGCCTCGGCCCCGGTGTCCCCCAAGATGATCCGCGCCGGCGCCGCGTTCCACCACAAGAAGCCGAGTGTCGACGCGGTGAGGCTCGACGCCAGCATGGCCAGCTCCTGGGTACCGACCACTTCGTAGAACTCGGGATGGCGGAACTGCCAGAAGCACACGATCGTGAAGGCGCCGAAGACGAGCGCACCCGACCCGGATGCCAGGCCGTCGAGGCCGTCGGTGAAGTTCACCGCGTTCGAGGCGGCGGTGAGCATGAGCAGCACCCAGACCACGTAGAACCAGCCGAGGTCGAACCCGAGAGGCCGGGTGAACGAGAGCTCGGTATTCACCCCATACTGGACTGCGGCCCACCCGAAAAGCCCGGCGATGGCCAGTTGCCCCATGAACTTCCAGCGCTTCTTGAGGCCGAGATTGCGCGCCCGGGTGACCTTGGCGAGATCGTCGAGGAATCCGATCAGGCCCATGCCCACGAAGGCGAGCAACACGAGCAGCCCGGGAGTCTGGAACTCCCGGAGGCGGAGACTCCACGACCCCGAGGCGGTGCGGGCATCGATGTGACCGACGATGAACCCGGCGACCACGCCGAGGATCACCACCAGCCCACCCATGGTGGGGGTGCCCTGTTTGTGATCGTGGGCGACCTCGTCCTGGATGAACTGGCCGATCTCATGGCCACGGAAGAACCGGATCGCCACGGGGGTCAGCCCGATGGTGACGACGAAGGCCACCCCGCCGGAGGCGAGCATGGCGATCATGCCGTGGCACCTCCTCCGATCATCTCGGCCAGGCCCTCGAGACCGGTGGCACGCGATGCCTTGATCAGCACGACGTCTCCGGGACGCACGATCTCGGCGAGGATCGCCAGGGCGGCGGGGACATCGGGTGCGCCGCAACCGGCGTCGCCGGCGCCGGCGGCAATGCCCGGGTCCTCTCCGACGACGATCACCCAGCTGAATCCGGCCCCGGCCGCGGCGCGGCCGATCTCGGAATGCAGCTCGGCCTCGGCACCACCCAGTTCCTGCATCTTCCCCAATACCGCGATGTGCCTGCCGGGCATCATCTCCACGGTGGCAAACGCCGCCCGCATCGAGTCCGGGTTGGCGTTGTAGGCGTCGTTGACCACGACGACCGAGCCTCCCGGAATCGCCCGCTCGGAGACCTCCATGCGCCATGGTGAGGCCGCGGCACCGGCGGCACGCTCCGCGGCCGCGGCGAAGGGAATACCCACAGCGATGGCGGCCCCGACCGCGGCCGCAGCATTGATCGGCTGATGACGGCCGGCGAGCGCCATCACCAGGTTCACCCCGCTCCCCGCATGGCTCATGCGAAACGAGGCCCGCCCCCTGCGGTCCAAGGTCACCCCGGCGATGGAGACATCCGCCCTCATGTCCTCCCCGAACGTCACCAGCCGCCCGGAGACCCGCCCGGTGAGGTCTCGGCTGGCGACGGGAAGCACTGCGATGCCTCCCGGCTCGAGGATCTCGACCAGCTCCCACTTGGCGCGAAGCACCGTGGCCACGTCTCCGAACATCTCCAGATGAGCCGGGCCGATGTTGGTGATGACGGCGATGTCGGGCCGGATGGCCGGCGCCAGCGCCTTGATGTGTCCGATCCCCCGGCTCCCCACCTCGACGACCACCGCCGAGGCGTCGTCGGGCGTTGCCAGCACGGTGAGCGGCACCCCCACTTCGTTGTTGTAGGACCGGGGGGCGGCATGGGCGCCTCCCCCGAGGGCGGCGGCGATCATGTCCTTGGTGGTGGTCTTGCCGCTGCTCCCGGTCACCGCCACCACCGGAGCGGTGATCTCGTCGCGCCGCCACGCCGCGAGCCGTGCCAGGGCGTCCAGGGTGTCGCCCACCTCGACCCCGCTCCCCCCCGGGGGAATCAGTCCCGCCCCGACGAGCACCGCTGCTCCCTGGGCGGAGGCGGCCGCGGCGAAATCGTGCCCGTTGTGGCGCTCCCCGCGGAGGGCGACGAACAGGTCTCCGGCTCGGGCGCCTCGGGAGTCGGTGACCACCCGCTCGATCGTCGCCGCGCCGCTGGCGCGACCGCCGGTTGCCCGGGCAACGATTGCCAGATCCCATTTCACAGCCCCGCCGCCTCCTCGGCGGCGACCGCCCGATCGTCGAAGGGCAGCACCGCCGTTCCGAAATCCTGACCTTGCTCGTGGCCCTTCCCCAGGATGAGCACGGCGTCTCCGGGGCGACCCTCGCGCAGGGCGATGCGGATCGCCGAGCGGCGGTCGAGCTCCTCGATCACCCTGCCGGGGCCGGTGGCCCCGGCGGAGACCTCCTCGAGGATCGCGCCGGGAACCTCGCGGCGCGGGTTGTCCGTGGTCAACACGGCCAGGTCCGCCTCACTCGCCGCCCGGCCCATCAGCGGCCGCTTGGCCCGATCCCGATCCCCGCCGGCACCGACGACCACGATCACCCTTCCCGTCGTCCCCAGGATGTCACGGGCGGCGGCGATCGCCGCGGCGACGCCGTCCGGCGTGTGGGCGTAATCGACCACGACGGTGAGGTCCCTTCCGGTGTCCACGAGCTCGAATCGTCCCGGCACTGGAGGGACGGCGGCAACACCCGCGGCGATGCTATCCCAGCCGATGTCCAGTGCCGCCGCGCAGCCGATGGCCACCAGTGCGTTGGCGACGTTGAATCTCCCGGCGAGCGGAAGCCGCACTCGCGCCCCCCCGCCCGGACCCGACACCGCGAACGTCGATCCCGGGAAACCGACCTCGATCTCGTCGGCGGAGATGTCGCACCCATCGCTCAATCCCACGGTCGTGACGGGGATGTCCAGCGACCCGGCAAGCCGCGCGCCGGCCGGGTCGTCGATCCAGATCACCGCCTCCTTCGCCTGGGAGAAGAGAGCCGCCTTCGCCGCGAAGTACGACTCCATGTCGCCGTGGAAGTCGAGGTGGTCCCGGGACAGGTTGGTGAATGCCCCCACCCGAAAGGACGTTGCCGCCACCCGGCCGAGGGCGAGGGCGTGCGACGACACCTCGACCGCCGCCACGTCGACGCCGTCTTGCACCATCCACGCCAGCAGCCGCTGGAAGTCGCTCGCCTCCGGAGTGGTCCGGGCGATCGGCAGGGACCTGTCGCCGATGCGCGCCTCGATGGTTCCCACCAGGGCGTGGGGCAGGCCCGCCGCAGAAGCAATCGCCTCCACGATGTGGGTGACGGTCGTCTTCCCGTTGGTCCCGGTGACCCCGACCAGCCGCAGGTGGGTGGAGGGATCGCCGTGCACCGTCGCCGCCAGTCCGGCGATGGCGGCCCTGGTGTCGGAAACCACGATCGCCGGGGTGGCGCCCGCCACGGCGGCATCCTCGACACACACCGCCGGCGATCCGGCGGCGATCGCCGCGGGCACGAAGCTGTGCCCGTCCACCGTGAATCCGCGAACGGCCACGAAGAGCACTCCGGGACCGGCGGCACGCGAGTCGTGGGTGACATCGCCGATGGCCACCGAGCCGTCACCGTGCACGCTCCCTCCGACGGCGGCGCCAAGCCGAGCGAGCGTCGCCGGCTCAACGGGCATCCGGAGGCACCCCCAACTGGTTGAGCGCCGCCAGCATCACCGCCGAGAAGACCGGAGCGGCACCCTGGCCACCGCTGGCGTACTCGACGGGCGAGTCGAGTACCACCACCACCACCACCTTGGGGTCGGCGATCGGGGCCATGCCGATGAAGCTGGCGACCACCTGATCGGAGCTGTACTCCTGGGCGGTTGCCAGGTAGATCTCCGTGGTGCCGGTCTTGCCCCCCACGCGGTATCCCGGTACCGCGGCAAGTGACCCGGTGCCCTGTTCCACCACGCGGGCGAGCATCTCCCGCATCTCGACCGCCGTCGTCTGTGAGACCACCCGGCGCTCCTCGGCCTGTTGTGGGGTCCTCACTCCCGACCCGTCCACGATCTCTCGCACCAGGTGGGGCCGCACCCAGACACCATCATTGGCGATCGCGCCGTATACCGCAGCCATCTGGATCGGTGTCACTGCGACGTGGTAGCCGATGGAAGTGCCCGCCAGGCAGGTGGTCGGGCACCAATCCTCCGGGGGCCGTAGTGAGCCGGCGGACTCGCCCGGGAAGTCGATGCCGGTGACGCTGCCCTCACCGAACGCCGTCATGAACGTATGCAGCAGCCGGGCGCCGAGGAGATCGCCCACCAGGATCGTTCCCAGATTCGACGAGTTGGCCACTATGTCGGCCACGCTCAGGGTGCTGTCATGAATCGTGGAGTCGGTGAACACCGTGTCCTGGATCTGGATCTCGGAAGGGATGGCGAACATCGTCGACGGCGCCACCAGACCGGCCTCGAGAGCGGCGGAGATGGTCACCAGCTTCTGGGTGGAACCCGGCTCGAAGACGTCGGTGACGGCCCGAGTCCGCACCGCATCCTCGTCGACCCCGTCCCGGTCGTTCGGGTCGTACGACGGCAGCGTGACCATCGCCAGCACCTCACCGGTCTCCGGGTCCAACACGACCACGGTTCCCGACCTTGCCCCGGTGCGCTCCAGCGCCTGGCGCAGAGCCCCCTCGGCGGCATACTGGATCTCGGTCTTCACGGTGAGCACCAGGTCGCTGCCCGGTTCGGCGGGAACCACCTGGTACTCGCCCTGGGGGATCACCCGACCCGCCGGATCCCGTTCGACGAGCAGTTCGCCCGGCCGTCCGGTCAGCGCCTCGTCGTATTGGAGCTCGAGCCCTTCCAGGCCGACGTTGTCGTCCTCCCGGACGAATCCCACGACGTGGGCCGCCAACGCGCCGGTGGGATACACCCGCTTCGGTTCCGCCAGGAAGTACACGCCGGGCAGATCGGCGTCTCTGATCGGCGCGGCATCCGCCGGATCCATCTGGCGGGCCACGTAGACGAAAGCCGAACCATCGGTGAAGTCGGCGAGGAGGTCGCTCGGGTCCCGGCCCACCAGGGGGGAGAGCAGCGAGGCGACGCGTGCCGGGTCTGGCATCTCGAGCGGATTGGCATAGACCGACACCGACTCGACGGACACCGCCAGCTCGCGCCCATCTCGGTCGAAGATCGTCCCCCGATCGGCGGGGAGCGTCCGATGCTGCAGACG
>MELR01000013.1:45976-48559 GCA_001767695.1 Actinobacteria bacterium RBG_16_68_21 | reverse complement strand
GCCCCGGGCGGCGAACTCCTCGGCGCGCGCTCCCTGGACGACCGTGAGCCGATAGCCGACCAGCGTCCACCCCATGACGAGGGCGATGCCCACCGACAGCAGTCGGGTGCCCGACCCGCGCCGCGGTCGCTCGCCCATGACGTCTCCTCCTCCTCGGTGCCGGCAGGTCAGGCCGGCACCCCGCTCCTCGGTTCTCCTCCCCGGCGAGACGCCGGGCCTCCTACGGCTGGGCGCCCAGCAGCGCTTTCAGATCGGCCCAGCGCTCCTCGACGCCCGGTCCGGGCTCACCCAGCCCGGGAACCTCCAGGACATGCAACTCTGCGGGGTACACCATCCCCATCTGCGCGGCCAGCTCGGCGATCCGACCGGGTGCCTGCAGCTCGGCGACCTGCAGGCGCAGGCCCCAGTACCTGGCCTCCTGAGCGGCGATGTCCCGCTCGATGTCCTCCAGCACGAAGGCGCTCCGGTCGAGAGCGACTCGCGACGAGATCAGCAGGAAGAATGCCATCGCCACCGTCATCGCCAGGGCGATCCAATTCCCCACCCGCGGCCGGCGGGCGCCGGGGTCGATGACGACGTGAAACGCCCGGCGCCGGGGAACCGGCAGGGCCACCTGGGGCGTGCGGGCGACCATCTCAGACCTTCTCGGCGGCGCGCAGCCGGGCGCTGCGGGCCCGCGGGTTGGCGGTCACTTCTGCAGCCGAGGGGCGCTCCACCTTCCGGGTGAGCAGCCGCAGTTCGGCGGAACGGCCACACACGCAGATCGGGAAGTCCGGCGGGCACACGCAGTCCGTCGCTCCGGCGGCGAAGCGCCGCTTGGTGATGCGATCTTCGAGGGAGTGATAGGAGATCACGACGATCCTGCCCCCGGGTCGCAGCAGCCGCAGGGCGACGTCCAGCCCGTCGGTGAGTGCCGCGAGCTCATCGTTGACGGCGATGCGAATCCCCTGGAAGGTCCGTCGAGCAGGATGTCCGTGGTCCCGGGCCCGAGCCGGCACGGCCCCGGCGACGACGTCGGCCAGCTGCGCCGTATCCGCGATCGGACGAGCACGGACGACGGCGGCTGCGATCCGGGCGGCGAAGCGCTCCTCGCCGTATCGGCGGATGACGTCTGCGAGATCGTGCTCCGACCACGTGTTGACGACTTCATCGGCCGTGAGTGAGGCATCCGGGCCCATGCGCATGTCGAGAGGACCTGGTCGTCGATAGGAGAACCCTCGCTCCCCCACGTCGAGCTGATGCGACGAGACCCCGAGATCGAATACGGCTCCATCGAGATCATCGAGTCCCTCCTCTGTGAGCACCGCTTGGAGATGTCTGAAGTCCGATCGATGAAATGCAATCCTGGGGCCGAGGCGTGCCGCCGCCATCGCGGCGTCCGGATCGCGGTCGAGAGCCACTACCCGGGCGCGGGGAAGGGCGTCGAGGAGCGCCGCGCTGTGCCCCCCTCCCCCGAATGTCGCATCCACGATGATCGAACCGTCGAGTGGGCGTAGCCACTCGACGACTCGATCCACCATCACCGGCAGGTGATACGGGGCATCGGCTCGGCCCACCGTCAGCCCCCCGGAGCGCTGGCGCCATGATGGAAGCGGGCGGAGTAAGGGGCTTTCCACGTGGCATCCGGGGAGCTGACACTGGGTCGAGCGTCATGATTCAAATTCCTTCCTCGCTGAGCGCCTCTTGGATGTCGGCGTAGAACTGGTCTGCCTCGTCCGAGAGTGCGACCCACGCCGCCGCGTTCCAGATCTCCACCCGGTCCGCGACGCCCACGACGACCACGTCCTTTTCCAGGTCGCCATAGGTGCGGAGCGCCTGCGGAATCTGCACGCGCCCCTGCTTGTCGATCTGCTGGTCCGAGGCCGCCCCAAAGAACGACCTCGCGTAGTTGCGGTTCTGT
The DNA here is from genome assembly GCA_001767695.1 of Actinobacteria bacterium RBG_16_68_21. Taxonomy (GTDB): domain Bacteria; phylum Actinomycetota; class Acidimicrobiia; order Spongiisociales; family UBA11373; genus RBG-16-68-21. Next base: position 46,659 of record MELR01000013.1, on the reverse strand, counting down.
CGATTGGTCCGGGGCAGCCGATTGACCTTGGCCACCTCCTCCTCCCAGCGATCCAGGGGGAAGACGTAGAGGCAGCGTTCCTGGCCCTTGGTCACCACGAGACCGTTCTCGAGGCGATCGCGGAACTTGGCGGGCATCACCACCCGCCCCTTCCCGTCCACGCTGTGCTGGTACTCGCCAAGGAACACCCGGTCGCTCCGTCCTCTTCACCGCTCGCCTCCACTGAAGGCGCTGGTCGGGGGAAGGCCGACGCCCGCCCCCTGGTTCTCCACTTCGCGCCACTCTCGTCCACAATCCACCACTTGTCAACCCCTCAGTGACACTTTCTTGCCCGAACGCACCCCCACCCGAGACCGAAGCGACAACGCCGGAATCGAGCGATACGACTGAAATGCAAGGCGAATCGCCTCGAACGCCCCTCTTGCCGGCAACTGGAAACTGGTGACTCTTGCGGGAGACGGGAGACGGGAGATCGGTCGCAAGTACCCTCCACCCCATGCTCGAAGATCGCCGCATCGTGGTCACCGGCGGGTCCGGTGGGATCGGCCGGGGGCTGTGCATCGCCTATGCCACCGCCGGGGCGCGGGTGTGGGCGGTGGCCCGCAGGGAGGCCGCTCTGGCGGACACGGTCGCCGCCTCGCCCCCCGGGCGGGTCGTACCCGTCGTCGCCGACCTGGTCACCG
>MELR01000013.1:38739-45965 GCA_001767695.1 Actinobacteria bacterium RBG_16_68_21 | reverse complement strand
GCCGGCCGGCGGGCGGTGGCCACCGCCATCGACCACGGCGGTGGGGCCATCGACGTCGTCGTCCACGCCGCCGGCGCGCTCGGTCCGGTGGGCATTCCACTCGCGGAATACCCGGAGACGGATTGGGAGACGGTGTTCGCGGCCAACGTCACTTCGGTCCACCTGCTCCACCAGCGCCTGGTGCGGTTCCTCGACGCCGGGGTCTCACCGGCGGTGATCGGTGTGTCGAGCACCGTGGGGCGCGTGGGGCGGGCGGGATGGGGGATGTACTCCGTCTCCAAGCACGCTCTCGAAGGCTGGCTGGCCGTGCTCGCCGCCGAGTGGCCGGGCCGGGTCTACTCGGTGAACCCGGGAGCCACCCGCACCGCCATGCGGGCCGTGGCCAATCCCGGGGAGGACCCCAACAGCCTCCCCGCCCCGGCGGATATCGCACCTCTCTTCCTCAGGCTCGCCCACCCCGCGGCGCCGCAACCGTCGGGGGCGGTGCTCGAGGCCCGCGATTGGATCGGCCGAGATCCCTGGGAAGGGCTCACCCGGCTTGGCATTGCGACCTAGGCTTGGGCCATGACCGACAATGCTCCCCGGGCAGATCGACCCAATCGGTGGTTCGGCCCGACCATCCTGCTCGCCGTCGTGGCGGCCGTGATCATCGTGTTCGTCGCATCGAACTCGGCCAAGGCACCCTCGGTCGGGTTCGCCGGCTGGAAATGGCACGAAGTGCCCGTCTGGCTGGTGATCGTCGTATCGATGGTGGCGGGTGCCATCGGCAGCCCGCTGGTCGGGAGGGTGTGGCGAGCCTGGCGCCGTCGGCGCCGCCGTCTCGCCGACGAGCTCGACGCGCTTCGCAGGCACGCCGCCGGAGCCGACTCCTGACGCCGGGGGCAACGGGGCGCCGGTAGGCCGCTGGTATCGTCGAGGGCGCATATGGCGCAAGCGCTCGTGCTGAATGCGACCTACGAGCCACTGTCGGTGGTGTCCACCCGACGCGCCGTCGTGTTGCTGGTTCGGGAGAAGGCCGATCTGGTGCACAGTCGGGATCATCAGGTTTGGTCGTCGGAACGGATGACCATCGAGGTCCCGGCGGTGATCCGGCTTCGTCATTATGTCCGGGTCCCCTACCGCCGCCGCATCCCGCTGAATCGCCGCGCCGTGTTCGCCCGCGACCTCCACCGTTGCCAGTACTGCGGCGGGTCCGCAGAGAATCTGGACCACGTCACCCCCCGCTCCCGGGGAGGCACCCACACATGGGAGAACGTGGTGGCGGCGTGCCGGTCCTGCAATACCCGCAAGGGGGATCGCACCCCCGAGGAAGCGGGGATGCAGCTCACCGCCGACCCGGGGGCGCCCCGGGAGCACGGCTGGTTGCTCATCGGCCTGGGAGCACCCCCCCACCCCACCTGGCACGAGTACCTCGGCGTGGCGGTGTAGACCGAATCGCGACCGGCTACCCGCACCGGCTTTCCGCCCCCCGCGATCGCTGACCGCTTTCCGCCTCACCGCCGACGCGAGGCGAGTGGGGCGAGTGGCTTGCGGGAGACGGGCACTGGCAACTGGCAACTGGAGACTCCTGCGCCACTCACCGCAGCCCTGCCGGGCACTTTCCGTGGTGGTAGGCTGCGGAGGCGAGGAGGTCCGCAGTGCGCGTCGCCGGCTATCTACGGGAGTCCGCCGATCCCGATTCGGGGAGATCGGCGTATGCCCAGCAGGAGGAGATCCGCCGCCACGTCGCCGACCACGGCGACCAACTGATCGCGGTCTGTCAGGATCTGCGGGTACCCGGTGAGGCACTCGGCCGGGATGGTTACCTGGGGCTTCTCGGAATCATCGCATCGCAGGCGGTCGACGCCGTGGTCATCCCCGGCGTGGCCGCGCTCTCCTCGGACCAGATCGTTCAAGAGATCATGCTGTGGGATCTGCGTTCCCGAGGAGTGCGCGTGATCTCGACGGACGCTGCCGATCTCCCGCTGCTCGACAGGGAGTCCGAACCCGGGCCGGCGCGCATGTTGATCCGCGACATCCTGGAGCGAGTCGGCGAGCACGCCCGCGGAATCGGATCCCACCGCGTAGCCCCGCCGGCGATCCTGCCCGACGGAGACATACTCGTGCATATCATCCACACCGACCGTGCCGAGGAGAGTCAACCGGCGGCGGTCAATCCCCCGGCGTGAACCGGCCGGTCAGCCCCGAAGCGCCGCCCAGGTGGCCCGAGCCACTGCATATGCCTTTGCCGCCCGCACCACTGCGGCACCGGCGAGCCGGGTGCCATCGGCCCGCTCCACGAGGACGGCGACCACTTCGGTCCCTTCGATGGTTTCCGCAGACATCCACAGCAGCCGTTGCGGCTTCCCCTCCGAAAGCGCTCCGACCGCGGCAACGACGGCTTCCCCGACCGCCTGGTCGCTCACCGCGGCGGCATGGCGGCTGAAGCGACGACCGTCGGCAGCGACCGCGGTGACGACGACCCCGGAGTCGGACTCCTCGAATGCCAGCGACGCGAGCACGGGACGGGTCTCCCCCGCTGCCGCGGGAACCTGAGGCGGGGCGCTCACCACGACGGCCGGTGCCGCTTCGGCGGCCTCATCCGGTTGCGGAGTCGGCGGCGGCGTCTCCGGACGGGGTGGCACGGGTGCCGGGGCCATGGTCGGGGTGAGGGCGGCCATCGCCTGATCGGAGGCGACCCGAGAACGCATCCCGTGCGACGCCAGCACCCGCTGCACCTCCAGGCCCACTGCGGCGGCATCGGCGTCGGGCAGCAGGCGGACCTTGACTCCCGAAGGCGCATCGGCCGCGGTGTCGACCTCGACCGAAGCGACCCCGGCGACGGCCAGCAGCTCGTCTCGCAGGCTCTCACCGATCACACCCGCTGCTCCTTCCTCGACCCCATCCGACCTGGCTGACCTCACGGCGCCGACCGACTCCCACTCACGGAGAGTAGTCATCTCTGCCACCGATTGCACCTCGGGTTACACCACAGATCCCCCGGTAACCGCCATAGTTTGGCCCGAACCGCTTACTACTCCGCGCTGATAGGCTCCCCTCCGGCGCGAAACGAACGAGGAGGACCCCCGTGACGTCACGACCGGTTGGGCAGGACGACCTGATCTGGTTCGCCGAGCAATTCCACGCCATCGCCGGGAACATGGAGCGGGTCATCCAGGGCAAGCGCGGGGTGATCGACCTCGTGGTGATGGGCCTCCTGTCCGAAGGCCACTTGCTGATCGAGGATGTACCCGGGGTGGGCAAGACCCTGCTCGCCAAGTCGCTCGCCCGCAGCATCCATTGCGGCTTCCAGAGGGTCCAGTTCACCCCCGACCTCTTGCCCTCGGACATCACCGGGGTCTCCGTCTGGGACCGGGAGCGGGGTGCGTTCATCTTCCGCGCTGGACCGGTGTTCACCAACATCGTGCTCGGCGACGAGATCAACAGGGCGAGCCCCAAGACCCAGGCGGCGTTGCTCGAGGCCATGGAGGAACGCCAGGTGACCGTCGACGGTACGACCCGGGAACTGCCGCCTCCGTTCATGGTGATCGCCACCCAGAACCCGATCGAACACGAGGGCACCTATCCGCTCCCCGAGGCGCAGCTCGACCGATTCATGATGCGGCTCGTCATGGGGTATCCCTCTCGTGCGAAGGAACTGGAGATCCTCGAAACCCACGGCCAGCACTCGTCCTACGCCGACCTGGGACCCGTGGTCAGCGCCGAGGACGTCCAGAGAATGGTGATGATCGCCCGCAGCATCTACGTCTCCGACGCAGTGAAGGAGTACCTGGTGGATACGGTGGAGGCGACCCGGCACGACCCCGATCTGCTGCTCGGCGCCTCCCCCCGGGCGACGCTGTTTCTGCAGCGCGCCGCCCGCACCCGGGCGGCCGTGGAAGGTCGCCACTACGTCACGCCCGACGACGTCAAGGCGACCCTGCGGCCGGTGCTGGTCCACCGCATGATCCTCAGGCCCGAAGCGCAGATGCGGGGCGCTTCGCTGATCGACATCGTGGATGGCATCGCCACCGGCGTACCGGTACCGGGGAGCGGGGTCAGGGCCTGATGCCCACCGGGCGCGGCTGGGCGGCCCTCGGTGTCGCCGCGGCGCTCTTCGCCCTGTGGGCCGGCTTCGGCGAAGTGGAGTTGATGGCGACCGGCACCTTCCTGGTGGCCGCGGTGGCGGTCGGTGTCGGTTTCGTGCGTTTCGCCTCGCCGGCGGTGGGGGTCACGCGGCGGATCTATCCGCCGCAGGTGCACGAAGGAGACGAGGTGACCGTCGAGGTCGACATCGTCACCGAGCGCCGCCTGCGCAATGTGTTTGTCGAAGACACCGTGCACGGTCTCGGCACCGCTCGGTTCGCCGCAGCCCGCACCGGGCCCGGGCAGCGGGTGACCGCCCGCTACGAGGTGTTGTGCCGCACCCGCGGGGTCTACCCGGTGGGCCCGGCCGAGGTGGCGATCACCGATCCGTTCGCCCTGGTGGAGCGCAGAAGCCCGACCGGTGAGCTCGATCGACTCATGGTGTATCCCCGGGTGGAACGCCTCACCGGGTTCCCTGCGGTGCGGGGGATCGACCCGGCGGTACAGTCGACGCGACCGACGTTCGCCCCATATGGCGGCGAGGACTTCTACACCTTGCGTGAATACCAGGTCGGAGACGACCTGCGGAAGGTGCACTGGCCGTCGTCGGCAAAGCGCGACGCACTCATGATCAGGCAGCTCGAGGTGCCCTGGCAGGCACGCGCCCTGGTCCTCCTCGACGCCCGCGCCGACCGGTACCCGATTCCCCAGGCATTCGAGCACGCCGTCCGGGGAGCGGCATCCGCCGTCAGCCACCTCTACCAGGGCGGCTTCAGCCCGGAGCTGTGGGCCACAGAGCGCGCCCCCGGCTCGCGCTCCGACAATCGCTACCAGCAGGCCATGGAGATCCTGGCCTCGATCCAGCCCACGCCGAATCTGGATCTCCGTCGCACGGTGGCCCGCCTGCGACGCCAGGGGGTGGGCGGCGGGGCGCTCATCGTCGTGACCGGGGTTCCCGACGACGGTGTGCTCGGGGCATACCGGGTACTCGCCAAGGACTTCACCCGGACCGTGGTCATGGCCGTCGCCGACCGGCCCGGGGAGACGGCGGGAACCTTCCAGAGAGCAGGGGCCGTCACCGTCTATGCCGGTCCTTCCGGCGCCTGGGCGCCGGCGTGGCGTACCGCAATGGAGTTGTCGTGGTCTACCGCATCAGTTGGCTAGCCGGCATCGCCGGGATCGTCTTCGCCCTGATCCGGGCGGAGCGCTTGCTCCGCGCGTCGATCGACGGCGTCCCCTGGGAGGTGATCCTCGTCGCCGCGGTGGTGCTCGGCGCAACCCTGACCTGGGCGGGGCTGGCCTACCGCCTGAGCCCGCGGACGATCGCCGCCGCCAACGTCGTGGCGATGGCGCTCACCGTCGTTCGCGTGGCGGTACCCCAGACCACGTGGTTCATCTTTCCGACGGCGAGCTCCTTCCCGGCGCTCTCCGCCGAGATGGCCTTTGCCCGGGACGTGATCCGTGCCGGGGTCGCCCCGGTCATCCCCCTCTCCGGGATCGTGGCGATCCTGGCCGCCGTCTTCTGGGGGATGGGAGCGCTGCTCACCTGGGGCCTGCTCACCGGTCGCCCCTACGTGGCGGTGCTCACCCCACTCGTCGTCTACCTCGAGTTCGCGGTGATGGATCGTCGGCCGGGCGGCATGTGGACCACGGCTTTCATGGTGGTGCTCGGATTCACCCTTCTCGCCGTCGCCTTCGATCGGCGCCGCGACGGGACCGGGTTACTCACCTCGAGCACGACCAGGGCGGCGCTGGTACGATCCGTCCCCTCCGTCGGTCTGGCGACCCTGGTGATCACGCTGGTGGTCGCGGTGGGGGCGAGCGGGGCCATGGCCACCCTCGTGCCCCACAACGGCTACCTGGATTGGAGGTCCTCGGGGAGTCTGAGCGGCGAGTACTACGGCAGCGTGACCTACAACCCCTTCGTCGGCATCCGCCAGAACCTCCTCTCCCAGACCAACGTCCCGGTGTTCGTCGCCACGGTGCATGGAGATGTGCCCGGTTCCAGCCTGTATTGGCGCCTGGTGACTCTCGATTCCTACGACGGTGGGCAGTGGTTCGTCGGTGATGACCCCAAGATGGTCGCCCCGGAGGACGTCGAGCACTACGAGCGGCCGGAAGCGGCCTTTGCCGGCCCCACCGCCACGGACACCGCCGCGGTGACCGTGCTCGCCCTGCAGATGGACTGGCTCCCCGCCCCCTACTCCCCGGTCTCGCTCACTGCGGACAACAACGCCGTCGAGAGGGGCTTTCGCGTCAAGGTCGACGACGGTTCGCTCCGTTTCGACGCGCTCACCTATCGGGGGATGACCTACACGGTGACCTCCGAGATCCCCATGCCCGACCTGGATGTCCTCGGCCGCCTCGACGATGGGACCCCCTCGGTGGTGTTCCGGGGCGCAGTGACGGGAGGTGACTTCGGGTTCGCCGAGTCGCTGCCGGAGGTATCACCACGTGAGCTTCCCGACGCCGATCGCTATCTCGACCTCCCTGCCGATCTCGACTCCGGCGTGGCAACGCTCGCCAGTCAGCAGACCGGCTTCCTGCAGACCGATTTCGAGAAGGCGCTGGCTCTGGAGACCTTCTTCCGCACTCCGGGGAACTTTCGTTACTCGACGGCGATCGTCCCCGGACACGGCGCCACCGATCTCGCCGCGTGGCTGCTCGATCCGGAGAGCGACAATTACCGGACCGGCTATTGCGAGCAGTTCGCCACCTCGCTGGCGGTCATGGCGCGGGTGGTCGGGATCCCCAGCCGGGTCGTGCTCGGATTCGGCCCCGGGACCGAGTTGGACGACGGACGTATCGTCGTGCGCGATCGCAACGCTCACGCCTGGGTCGAACTGTGGCTTCCCACCCAGGGCTGGGTCCGCTTCGACCCCACCCCGCGCGGCGACAACCCGTCCACGTCCGAGGAGATCCCCTTTGCGCTCGCCCGCTACCTCGAGATCCCCGAACCGGAGATCCCGGCGTTCGAGACGGATCTCCCCGACCCCCGCATCTTCGACGACGAGGCCGCCGACCTGATCGACATCCCCCTCTCGGGGGACGACACCTCGGTGCCGGCGCCCCGCCTTCCCGGGTGGGTGTTCGGGGCGGCGCTCGTCGGGGCGGTCGTCTTCGGAGTGCTTCCCGGGGTGAAGTGGGTCCGGCGGCGGCGC
>MELR01000013.1:28440-38731 GCA_001767695.1 Actinobacteria bacterium RBG_16_68_21 | reverse complement strand
CGGGTGCGCCGCCTCGAAGGCGGAGACATCTCGGCGGCCTGGGCAGAGATCGTTGATCGCCTCGCCGACCTCGGCGAAGGGCCACCCGCCACGGTCACCCCCCGGGAGATCGCCGCCTCCACCGACCCGGCGCTGCAGCCGCTGGCCGAGGTGTACTCCGAGTTCATCTACGGGCCGGCGACCCCGCTCCCCGCAGGCAGGGTGGCGCTGGCGACGCGCTCGCTGGAGGAGACCGAGGACCGGCTGCTCAGCCGGTATTCACCGGGCAGACGGTTGCTGGCGCGTTATCGCCTCAGGTCGCTGCTGCCGGCGTGGGCAAGGCGTCGCCGCGGCGCACGATGATCGCCGCCCCCACTCCCACCGCCGTCAGTCGACGAGGCAGACGGGGCGCTAGCCCTCGGCGGCTTCGGCTTGGACGTCGTCCTCGACCCGGCGCAGCATTTCGAGGAACTGCGACCGGTCGAGCTCGAATCGGGTGACGTCCTCTTCCACCTCACGGGTGATCTCGTCGATGGCGACGAAGAATGCCAGTTGCCCTTCGCGCAGGGCATCGATCAACTCGGCCTCGTCGGAAGCGATCCGGAAGATGCTCTGGCCATCGGTGACGAGCTTGACCTCGGCGAGGTGCCGGTCCATGTCGGCGGTGCGTCGCAGGTAGTCCCATGCCCGCCGCACCCGCTGAACGGACATCCCGTTGTCGAGCAGGCTCCTGACGACTCTCAGGGCGATCAGGTCTCGGAACGCGTACAGGCGGCGCTTCCCCGGCCTGCCCCCGGTGCTCTGCAGCGACGGTTCGACGAGCCCCACGCGATCCCAATACCGAAGCTGATGAGGCGTACACGCGGTGAGACGGCAGGCCTGCTGTGACGTGAACCCTTCCAAACCTTCCTCTCTCCCTACTGGCCGCCCGGCCGATGCAAAGGCCCGGCGGCTCGATCTCCCCAAGTAAGGCGACTCTAGCGATCGCGCCAGCGCCGGCGCATTCGACCTACCACCGATGACGGCGCAGACGCGCCGACGCCCGACCGGCGGCGGAGAATCGCGACCATCCACGCAGCCGAAATCACCATCGCCGCGAAGCCCCCCAGCGCGACCAGCGTGATCCGGGTGAAGAACCCGAGCATGAGGGCGACCCCCCCGAGGAACCCGAGTGCCGCCCACTTGGCGCGATGGCCGGCGATCGAGGCCAGCGTGGCATCGCGCACCGTCTCGGCGAGTTTGGGGTCCTCTTGGTAGAACTGCCGCTCGATCTCCTCGAGGATCCGCTGTTCTCTGTCGTCGAGGGGCATGAGGTTCTCCGTCAGCGGTCGGTGTCCCGAGTATACCGAGCGCCGCTCACTCGTCACCGGGGAACTCGGGCGGATCATCGAGCAGCCGAGCGCGCCCCACCGCATCCCGCCCGAACCGGTCGCGCAGTTCCTCGACCACCTCCTCGAGGTCGTCCCACGACCGCGGCGCCAGGTCGAGTTGCCGGGGATCTGCCGCGGTCACCAGGCCGTCGGTGCCGATCCCGAGCAGCCGCACCGGGCGGTGGCGAGCCGCAGTCCGATCGAGCAACGTGAGCGCAGCGTGATAGAGGTCGCGTCCCGTCGACACCGGCTGTTGGAACGTGTGGCTGCGAGTGACGGTCGTGAAGTCGTCGTAACGGACCTTGAGCTGCACCGTGGCGGCCACGAAACCCGCCCGCCGCAGCCGGGATGCGAGGCGATCGGCATGGGCCAGCAGCTCGCGATGCAGGACCTCGGGATCCGTGATGTCGGTGTCGTAGGTCTGTTCCACCGAGATCGATCTGGCCTCACCGGCGGGGGTCACGCTCCGCTCGTCGCGCCCCGTCGCCAGATCCCACAGGTGACCGCCCAGGGACTCGCCGAGCCGGGCGACCAGGGTCGTCCGCGGGAACCCTGCCAGGTCTCCGACGGTGGCGATGCCGAGCTCCTCGAGCCGGGCATAAGTGGCCTCGCCGACGCCCCAGAGAGCTCGCACCTTCTTGGGGCGGAGGTACTCCTGCTCGCTCCCGGCGGGGACGATGTGGACTCCGTCCGGCTTGGCGTCGCGCGATGCCATCTTCGCCACCAGCTTGGTGGTGGCCAGGCCGATCGAGGCGGGCAGGCCCAGCTCGGCCCGCAACGCGGAGCGGATGCCCTCGGCCACCGCCACCGGGCTGGGGTGGAGCAGGCGCAGCCCGGCGATGTCGATGAAGGCCTCATCCACGGATACGGCCTCGACGGCCGGGGTGAACCCCCCGATGACCTCGAACACCCGTTCCGACATGCGCCCGTACTCCCTGTGGTCCGGGGGAACCACCACGGCGTGGGGACAGAGGCGGCGGGCCTGGCCGATGGGCATTCCCGAGCCCACCCCCCGGGTGCGAGCCTCGTAGGAGGCCGACGCCACCACGCTGCGGGGCCCGGCACCGCCGACGACCACCGCCTTCCCGCGCAACTCGGGGCGGCGCTGGCGCTCCACCTCGACGAAGAATGCATCCATGTCTACATGGGCGATCCGCTCCAGGAAGGGCTCCACGGCGTCACGCTACTCAGGGCCTCCCGCGGTCGATTTGCCTCGGGACCCGTACACTCCCCCGCCGTGCTCGAACGACTCCACCTGATCCGTCACGGCGAGGTGGCCAACCCCGACGCCGTCGTCTACGCCGCCCTCCCCGGGTTCGGCCTGTCGCCGCTGGGCAGAGCCCAGGCCGGCCAAGCCGCCCGACGTCTGGCTTCCTCACGGGTGGGTCTGGTGGTCTCCTCTCCGCTCGATCGAGCGGTGGCGACCGCCGAACCCATCGCCGCGGGGCTGGCGGTGCCGCTGCGAGTCGACGACCGGCTGATCGAGTGGCGCCTGGCGGACCGCTGGGCCGGGGTCGCCTGGGCGGATCTCCCGGAGCGCTTCCCCGGCGAGGTCGAGGCCTACCTGGCCACTCCGGCGGACCTGCCCTTCTCCGCCGAGTCGATCCAGGAGGTGGCCCGGAGGATGGCCGAGGTCGTCACCGATCTCGACCGGGAAGACCTGGCGGAGGCCGTCGTGGTGTCGCATCAGGATCCCGTGCAGGCGCTGCGGTTCGTGCTCACCGGCCGCGACCTGGCGTCGCTGGGATACGACCAGCCGGGTCACGCCACGATGGTGACGTTGCGGCGGGCGGGCGCGGGGTGGACCGAGGAGGCGATCTGGTCCCCGCCCGTCACCTCGCCGGCGTTTCCGCCCATCGCCGGCGGCGATGCCACCTAGAATCCCCGCACGAACCCGAGGAGGGACAACGCCAGTGCGTCGTGTTGCGATCGGACTCTCTCTCACGTTGAGCATGCTGGCGGTGGCATGCGGCAGCGGGCCGTCGTCCGCGGCGATCGAGAGCAACCAGCTCCCTTCGACCACCACGACCACCGAGCCCCCTCCCGAGGGAGTGGTCGTCGTCCACATCACCAACGGTGCGTTCGCCCCGGCCAACCTCGAGCTGGACCTCACGAAGTTCTGGATCGTGGAGTTCCGCAACGACGACGCACCCCGGGAGTACACGATCCTGTCGAGCGATGTGGGCGTGTTCGAGAGCCCGCTGCTCAAGCCCGGTGACTCCTTCCAGGTGGACTTCAGCCAGCTTCCGGAGAAGATCTACCGCTATCACGCCGACCTGGGCCTCCAGCGGATTCCCGGTCTGATCGACACCCGGCCTTCCCGATAGCCCGGCCGCAATCGCCGATAATGCGCCGATGCCTGCCGCTCCCCTGACGGTCACCGCGCTGCTGTCACTGAGCACCATCCTGGGCGTCTTCCACCTCGCCTTCGGCGACGTGGTCGAGCCGTCCTCGGCGCTGGTGGCGGGTGGGGGCATGGTCGTCATGACGATTGTGGCGTCGGCGGGCATGCTGCTGGCTCGGGGACGGTGGGCGGCGCCCACCGGAGCGGCAATCGCCCTCACCTGGATCGGGGTCGCGTTGGCGAACCCGCTCGATGCCCTCGCCCTGGCCGCCCTCGCCGCCGCCGCGGCGGCTCTGGCGGCGGCGCTCGGACCGTGGCTGCGCCGCTGGCTCCGCCACTTCCCCCGCGCCGACGGACCACCCCCGGCGGCGGTCGTGATCCTCCTCACGCTGCTCGCAACGCCGGTGGTCGCTGCTTTCGCCGCTCCCGGAGGGATCCCTGTTGCCGGCGTGGCGTTGTCGATCTGGTCGGTGGCACTGGCCGTCGCCGTGGCCCGGGCGGCTCTCGGGTCGCTGTCGGCGATCCGGGTGCTCCATCCTGCCCTCGCGCTCGTGGCCGCCATCGGCGCCGGCCTCCCCGGAGGGCTCGCCATCGGCGCGGTGGGGGCGGCCACGGCTGCGCTGGCGTGGCGGCGCGATGTGCGAATCGCCCTGGCCCCGGCGGCCCCGCAACGGAGCAGCGCCGTCGCCATCCCACCCGAGCTGGTACCGCCGGACATCCTGGAAGCCGCCGGCCTCGACGACACGGGCCGTCCCCGTTGAGGCGGCTTCCCAACCCGTGGATCGCACTTCCGGTGGTCTTGGCGGCCGTTGCCGGCGGCGTCGTGGGGTTCTTCGTCACCGACGCCTCGTGCGCCCCGGGCTCCTGCACTCCGGCCGCCGCCGTGGTGGCCGGGGTGGTGGCCATCGTCGCCGCCGTCGGAATCGGGGTCATCGCGGTCCTCGCCCTCCGGTCGCTCGACGAGTTCCAGAGCCACCGGGAACGGGAGATCCTCACCGAGACCGACGCCGCCGAGGAGAGTCCTCCCGTCTGCTGAGCGTGTTCTGCGCTGCCCGCGGGCAACCGGACTCAGTCGGCTGCGGCGAAGATCAGTGAGACGTTGTGGCCGCCGAAACCGAACGAGTTGGTCATGGCGGTCTTCACGTCGGCCTTTCGGGCCTGATTGGGAACGTAGTCGAGATCACACTCCGGGTCGGGAGTCTCGTAGTTGATCGTCGGCGGCACGATCCCGTCACGAATCGCCAGGATGCACACCAGGGATTCCAGCGCGCCTGCTCCGCCGAGGAGATGGCCGGTCATCGACTTCGTGGACGACACCGGGATCGAATAGGCGTCCTCCCCGAAGACGGTCTTGATGGCGGCCGTCTCGGTGACATCGTTCGCCTGGGTGGAGGTCCCGTGGGCGTTGATGTAGTCGACGGTCCCCGCAGGGATGGCGGCGTCGTCCAGGGCGTTCTGCATCGCCCGGGCCGCCCCGCCTCCGCCCGGCCGGGGCAGCGTGATGTGATAACCATCCGCCGACATCCCGTAGCCGACGATCTCGGCGTGGATGGTCGCTCCCCTCTGCAGGGCGTGTTGGCGTTCCTCGAGCACTACGGCGGCGGCCCCTTCTCCCATGACGAATCCATCGCGATGGAGGTCGAACGGTCGGGAAGCGTGCTCGGGATCGTCGTTGCGGGTGGACAACGCCCGCGCCTGGCTGAAACCGGCGACGGCGAATTCACAAACCGGGGCCTCTCCACCCCCGGCGACCATCACGTCGGCGGCGCCCCGTTTGATGATCTCGGCGGCGTCGCCGATCGCATTGGCCGAAGCGGCACAGGCGGTGACCGCGCAGCTGTTGGGCCCGTACAGGTGATACCTGATCGACACCAGACCGGCGGCCATGTTGGAGATGATCTGGGTGATCGCCAGCGGGCTCACCCGGTCGGAGCCGCGCTGCCGCATCGTGTCGACACCCTCCTGGAAGGAGATCATCCCCCCGATACCAGAGCCGACCATCACTCCGGCGCGGTGCGCCGCCGGGTCGTCCTCCTCGTAGCGGATGCCGGAGTCGGCCAGCGCCTGGTGCGACGCCGCCCAGAAGAACTGGTCGTAACGGTCGAGGCGACGCGCCTCCTTGCGCTCGATGTACTCCTCGGGATCGAAGTCGGGGACCTCGGCGGCGATGGTGGCCCGCATCCCGGATGCGTCGAACGCCCTGATCTGCCCCACCCCCGACCGGCCGGCGAGCGCCGCAGCCCAGAAGGACTCGACATCACGCCCCAGCGGGTTGACCGTGCCCAGCCCGGTGACGACGACGCGTCGACCCACGTTCAGCCCGCGAGCTTCTGCATCACCACGTCGACGGCCTGGCCCACCGTGGCGATGGCCTCGGCTTCCTCGTCGGGAATGGTGACTCCGAAGGTGTCCTCGAGGGCCATGAGCAGCTCGACGACACCGAGCGAGTCGACCTCGAGATCCTGCTCGAAGGTGGCGGCCATGGTGATCTTGTCGCGATCGATTCCCAGCTCGTCGACGAGCAGCTCGGTCATCTTCGCTTCGACTTCGGGTCGTTCCATTGTGGCTCCTTGGTTTTCAGAACTGGAGGGCTAGAACCCGAGCCCCCCATCGACCACCAGCACCTGGCCGGTGACGTAGGACGCCTGGTCCGAGGCAAGATAGCCAACTACCGACGCGATTTCGGCCGGGGTGCCGAATCGTCCCAGTGAGATCAGGGGAAGCACCGCCCGGCGCGCCTCTTCGCCGAGGGCATCCGTCATCTCGGTGGCGACGAATCCCGGCGCCACCGCGTTCACTGTGATGCCCCGGGATCCGACCTCCTTGGCAACGGACTTGGTGAAACCGATGAGGCCGGCCTTGGCCGCGGCGTAGTTGGCCTGTCCGGCGTTGCCGGAGATGCCGGACACCGAGGTGACCGAGATGATGCGTCCCCACTTCGCCTTGACCATTCCCCGCAAGGCCGCCTTGGTGCACAGGTACGCCGACGTCAGGTTGGTCTGAATCACCGAGGACCACGCCTCCGGAGTCATGCGCAGCAGCAGATCGTCCGCAGTGATCCCGGCGTTGTTGACCAGTATCTCCACCGGCCCCAGCTCTGTGGTCACGGTGGCGAACATCTCGGTGACCGCATCGCCGTCTCCGACGTCCCCGGGGACTGCCAGCCCGGTACCGCCGGCGGCGGTCAGCGCCGTCACGGTCTCCTCGGCGGCCTCGGCACGGGTGTGGTAGTTGACGGCCACCCTGTGGCCGGAGGCACCCAGGTGGAGGGCGATCGCCCGTCCGATGCCTCGCGATCCTCCGGTGATGAGCGCGACCCTGCCCACTCAGACTCCCTTGCCGTGCACCGCGATGTTCGGCGCCAGCAGCTCGAGCGCCGTCGCCGACGACGGCGGCAGCGCCGCCGGGGAGGTGCCCACCGGCGTGACTCGCCGCCCCCACCGGTAGACCGCGGCCGCCCAGGTGAAACCCCCGCCGAAGGCGGCGAGCACGAGGTTGGCTCCGGGGGTGATTCTTCCGGCCTCGAGCGCTTCGCTGAGTGCGATCGGGATGGTCGCCGCCGAAGTGTTCCCGTAGGAGGCGATGTTCACGAACACCTTGGCCGGATCGAGGTCGAGTCGCCTCGCGGTGGCGTCGATGATCCTGACGTTCGCCTGGTGGGGGATGAAAAGATCGATGTCGTCGAGCGACAGCCCGGCGCGGGCGACGACCCGGGACGCCGAATCGCCCATGGCGGTCACCGCCCGCCGGAAGACCTCCGCACCCTCCATGAGGATCGTCGGCAGCTCCCTTCGCAGCGGGTTCCCCTCGGTACCGCTTGCCGGCACGCAGAGCAGGTCACCTGCGGTCCCGTCGGCACCGAGTTCGAAGGCGAGCAGGCCGCCCTCCTCCTCCGCGGCCTCCAGGACCACCGCCCCGGCACCGTCACCGAACAACACACTGGTCGCCCGATTGGAGAAGTCGAGCCAATACGAGAGCTTCTCGGCTCCGATGACCAGTACCCGACGCATCGACCCGGAGCGGATCATCTGGTCTGCGGTGGAGAGGGCGAATATGAAACCCGAGCAGGCGGCGTTGAGATCCATCGCCCCCGCCCGGGTGGCCCCCAGCTTGGCCTGAACCATGGTGGCGGCACTGGGGATCGCCCGATCGGGACTGCAGGTCGCCACGATGATCAGATCGAGGTCGGTCGGACCCAGCCCGGCGGCCGCCAGGGCATGACTCGCCGCCACCGTCGAGAGATCCGACACTTCGACGTGGCTGATCCGCCGCTCTTTGATGCCCGTCCGACTGGTGATCCAGTCGTCGCTGGTGTCGGTGACCGTCTCCAGATCGGCGTTGCTCAAGACTGCGGGGGGAACGCAGCGTCCCCAACCGGTGATCAGGGCGTTTGGCACCCGGCTCCTCTCAATCGGGGGTGAATCCTACGGGTGGCTCGGTGAGTCGGTCGACCGCAGCAGTCACATCGTCGAGCGATGACACCGCGCTCACCTGCGCACCCTCTACCGACCTCCGGGCGAGCCCGGCCGTTACATCTCCCGGACCGATGTGGACGAAGCGGGAGATGCCGCCTGCCGCCATGGCGGTTAGCGACTCGGAGAAACGAACCGCAACGGTGAGCTGAGCAATCAGGGTCGCCGCCACGTCCTCGCCGTGCGGGGCCGCAGTGGCGTTCGCCCACACCGGGAAATCCCCCGGCGACAAGGCCACCTTGGCGAGCGCTCCACCGAGTTCGGCGGCGGCCGGCGCCATGAAAGGGGAATGGAACCCGCCGGCCACCCGAAGAGGAATGACGCGGCGGATCCCGAAATCACCGGCATGTCCCTCGGCCCAGACGATGTCCTCGGCTCCGCCCGCCACCACCACCTGCCCGGGAGCATTGAGGTTGGCGACCCACAGGCGCCCGCCTTCGTCCCGGCGCGCCTCCGCCAATGCCTCGGCGTCGGCTTCCTCGGCCCCGACCAGCGCCGCCATGGCGGATGACTCCAGGTCGGCGGCGCGGGCCATGGCCCGACCCCGGGCGGCGACCAGCCGGAGCCCGTCGGGGTATGACAAGACCCCGGCCGCGGTGAGGGCGGTGTATTCCCCCAGCGAGTGGCCGGCGGCGGCGGAAGGAGGCTCCGGGATAGCAACCGCCAGGGCCTCCCACAGCGCGTAGGACAGCGCGTACAGCGCGGGCTGGGCATGCTCGGTGCGAGTGAGCTCCTCTTCGGGCCCCTCGAGGCAACGATCGCGCAACGACCAGCCGAGGATTTCGTCGGCGGCATCGCCCAACAGATCGGGGCGCGCCGCGAACAGGTCGGCCCCCATGCCGACGAACTGGCTCCCCTGTCCGGGGAACAGAACGGCGTAACTCACCCCTCGCCCCTCATCCGTGTACCGGGAGTGTGGCAGAAGGAACGAGGCGCGATGCGCAATGCGCAATGCGCAATGCGCAATGCGTCGGGTCTGGCGGATGGCGGATAGCGGACAGCGGTCCTAGCGCCACCGGGCGGCGTGTTTCACCTCGACCCCGCCGAGGACCACCAGGGCTTGGACCTCGAGTCGGGGAGACCCCGAGCCGACCGCGGTGTGATCGGTGGTGTCGTCCCACCCGCCGAGGAGCGGGAGGCCCCGGATCTCGACGACCCATCCCCGGGGCACGAGGATCGACACGCTGGAGAGGATGCTGGTCACCGACACCTCGGCGCCGCCCGGGACCGGTTTGGCCTCGTTGAGATCGAGGGTCACCCCGCCGAGCACCCCGGTCAGCGACGCCTTGCGGAAGGACTGTGACCTGGTGGCGAGCCGCGCCGATCCGAGCACGGCCATGCCGTCGACCTCCTCGTCGTCGGCGGGTCGAATCCCCAGGCGCCGTCCCCACCCCAGCGTGAGCCAGATGCCGATGCCGATCAGCGCCGCGGGCCACACGTATCTCCACGCATCAGAGCCGAAAGCGCCGGTGGTCACCCCGAGCAGACACGCTCCCCCGATTACGAGAGCAATTGCTCCCCCGCCGAATCGACCGCCGGACACGGCGTGCAGCACGCCCAGGAAGACGATCGTCACCGGCCACCAGGCGGCGATCAGGTCTCCGGCATCGACGAGGTCGGCGGAGCTCAGGAGGAAGACGGCGCCGATCGCGGTGACCACGGAGCCGAAGAGCACCCGCCCCGGGTTCATCGGGTCACCGCGGTGGCGGCAAAGCGGAGTCGCTTCGGCACCAGCCGTCCCGCCGCGGCGAGCAACCCCAGGAGGGTCTGCAGCGACTCGGCATCGGCATCCCAGTGCTCGCGCACGATGTCCGCCCCGGCGGCGTCGATCAGGCGAGTGAGGGCCACCACGACGATGGCGGCATCGTCGACCTTGCCCAGGAACGGTATCCGGTCGGGAATCAGATCGAAGGGAACCACCGCATAGGCGAGAGCGGCGCCGGCGGCCACGCGATGCCGCTTGTCGACCCTTTGATCTCCCAGCAGCCGGACAACCAGTCTCGCGGTCGCCGGTAGGGCGCTCGCCAGCTGCCTGAAAGCGGGGGGAACGTTCACCGGGGTGCTCCTGCCATGAGTGCCGCCCCGACGATACCGGCCGCCGAGCCGAATCTCGCCGGCAGCACCGG
>MELR01000013.1:0-28364 GCA_001767695.1 Actinobacteria bacterium RBG_16_68_21 | reverse complement strand
GCGGACACCACTCCCCCACCCACGACGATCACATCGGGATCGAGGATGGCGACCAGGCTCGCCAACCCATGGCCGAAAGCGGCGCCGACCGCGGCGACACCCGCGGCCGCCTCCGCATCGCCGGCCGCTCCCGCTTCCACGAGCGCGATGCCATCGCCGAGCCCGAGCGCCGCCGCGGCGCGGTCGAGCGCCCGCCCGGAGGCCACCTCCTCCCAGCAGCCCCGGCTCCCGCAGGCGCATCGCCGCCCGTCGCGATCGACGGTCATGTGGCCGATCTCACCCAGGTGGCCCCGGCCCCGCTCCACCGTCCCGTCGATCACCAGTCCCCCGCCGATTCCCGTCCCGACGGTGACCGCCAGCACCACCCGATGACCCACCCCGGCACCTGCCACCGCCTCGGCGAGCGCGGTGACGTTGGCATCGTTGTCCACGGACGTGGGGAGCCCGCACCCGGCGGCGACGGCCGCGCCGACCGGGGTGCTTCCCGGGCGATGCGGCATCCACAACAGCGATCCGGTGCTGTGGTCCACGAGACCGGCGATCCCGATACCCACCCCTGCCGCCGGAGGGAGCGCGGCCATCAACTGAAGAATCGTTTCCGGGATCGCCCCGGCGGTCGCCGGGGTGGGCACCGTGACCAGCCGCTGGGGTGTCCCGGCGCGCTCCACCCACCCGGCCGTCAGGTTGGTCCCCCCACAGTCGACCGCGATCACCGCCACCGATGCCTCCCCTCGGCTTCGCCCAGGCTATCTCCTCCGCCCTTCGGCCGACCTGATGGCTAAAGAATGCGGAAATATGAGTGGTATATACTCAGGTTATAGGAGTATCATCGTGAGAGAGAGAAGGAGGAATCACATGATCACCGATCTCATGCCGCTCGACGCGTTCTCGATGCTGCGGGAAATCGACCGGATCCTCGACCGCCCCTCGGCCCCGAGCCGCTGGCAGCCCCGGATCGACATCTTCGACCGGGACACCAACCTGGTGATCCGGGTCGAGGTCGCCGGGGTCGATCCCGAGGACGTCGACGTCACCGTCGAGGACCGCACGCTGACCATCTCCGGAAAGCGCTCGCTCGACGAGACCACCGCGGAAGGCGGATTCCACCGCCGGGAGATCTTCACCGGCGAGTTCACCCGCACCCTGGTGCTCCCCGACGGGCTCGACCCCACCGAGATCAGCGCCAAGGCGGACAAAGGGATCATCGAGGTCACCGTACCCAGGCGTCCCGAAGTGCTCCCCCGCAAGGTAAAGGTGGACATCACCGGCAGCTGAGCGCTCGTCCGACGGCGAGGCGGTGGTCGCCGACGCGGTCACCGCCTCGCGTGACGCCTACTCCACCGGGATGTGCTGGGGGTCTCCTTCGCCGTGGTCCCGCCCTTCGGCGTTCTCGGCGGAGCTGCTTCCCATCTCCTCGAGGAACGCCGAGATCCCGGCCACCACCTCGATCGCCGCCTTCATCATGTGGACCGCGGCCCGCTGCAACCCGCGACGCGCCGCCTCGCTGAGGTCGGATCCGTCATCCACCGTGGACTCCGAATCTGACCCACAACTCCCGTCCCGACAGCCTCGCCCCGATCACCGCGCGCCTCCGCAACGAGTCGGGGAGCAACAGCGATCGCCGGTAGGGGCCGACGGTCACGTACACCTCGTCGCCGCGCCGCATCACATCGACATCGCCCTTGTCGACGAGTGGCAGGAAGAGCGCCAGCACGACCTCGCCGTCTTCCTCGAAGACCCGGAAGGGCGTGCTGGTCGCCAGACGCACAGTGGGATCACGATCGCCGTAGAGCTCCTCCCCGACCAGGCGGAGCTTGTCGATCCCGACCATCTCCTCGTCGAACAGGCGCAGGCGCAGAAGGCTGAGATCGGCGAAGGCTTCCCGGACGGTTTCGAGATGCTCGGCCTGTAGCTCCCTCCATCGCTTGAAGTACGGGTCGGTGACCGCATCGGGGATGATCCGGTTGACGATGGCGGCATCGACCGCGTAGCCGAACAGGCCGAGGTAGGTATAGGTGCGCCGCGCTTCGCTCACCACCATCTTCTCGAGGTTCATCACCAGGCGGGCGCTGGTCACGTCGGGATCGGCGAGCACTCGGCGCACGCCCTCGATCCGACCGTAGAACCCCTCTCCCGCCTGGAACACGTCGTCTCCGGGGATCGGCATCGACATCACCCTCGACAACACCGGGCGGACCACCTTGGCCACCCGGCGCTCGAGGGGGAACAGCTTCTCCATGTACCACCCGAGGATGTCCGGCAGGCTGAGCAGGCGCAGGGTCTCCGCGGTCGGGGCGCAGTCGACGACGATGACGTCGTAGTCGCGCGACGCCACGTGATCCTGCACCTCGGCGAGGGCGAACAACTCGTCCATGCCGGGGAACACCACCAGCTCCTCGGCGGCGATCCCATCCGCCCCGCCCCAGTCGAACAGCTGGGCCAGGTAATCCCGCACCGTTCCCCAATGGGCCTCGAGGCGCCGCTGGGCGTCGATCTGCTGGCCGTGCAGGCCGGGGACCACCGGCGTCGGCAGGTCGCCGAGTTCGACGGAGAACGCGTCGCCGAGGCTGTGAGCGGGATCGGTGGACATCACCAGGGTGCGGTAGCCCAGGTCGGCGGCGCGCAGCGCGGTCGCCGCCGACACGGTGGTCTTGCCGACGCCGCCCTTGCCGGTGATGAGGAGCACCCGCATCAGCGGGCCCCCTGTTCCTCCGCGCGGCGACGAAGGCCGCGCAGAGCGGCCTGAACGATCTGCTTTTCGGCCTGGCGGCGGAGGAAGCCGGGCACGGCAAACGCCGTTTCCACACGCAGTGCGTACACGATGTCGGTGCCGCCGTCCTCGCGCGCCCGGAACTCGTAGTAGCCCTCCATGTCCTTGATGTCGTCACCGGGCACGGCTCGCCAGGCGATCCGGTGGGGATGGTCGTACTCGTATACCAACTCGTAGCTGATCCGCTTGATGAACCCATCGACCTCGAACCGGGCGCGTTGTGCCCGGCCGGCGTCGTCGGTGTCGAGCACCTCGACCGCCGCCACGCCGGTGGCCCACTCCGGGTAGGCGTTCAAGTCGGCGGCGACTGCGAACACCACATCCGGTGCCGCAGACGTCTCGCTGGTGCGGACGGTTCCTTCCATTCTCAGGACACTAGCGACGGGCGAAATCCGGCCACGCTGCGGTAGGTGAGCGTGTAGGCGAGCTCCTCAGCCGGATCCGGGTGCGCCTCGCGGAACCGCGCCAGACCGCTTTCCAGCTCTCCGGCCGGGATCAACTGGAGGGTGCTGACGAACCCGCCCCGCACCGCCTCCTCCCAGGAACCGGCGGTGCGGCTGATCTCCTCGGACACCACGAGAGAGGGACCGGCAATCAGGGAGCGCTCGGCCATGGTGCGTTCCAGCTGCTCGGGATGCGGAAAGCGGCGCTCGTCGATCGCCACCACCGAGGGGAACCATCGCGCCAGGAAAGAGGCCCGGTGATGCGCGGGGTCGAGGGTCCACACCCAGACCAATCCACCGGGACGGCACACCCGGGCCGCCTCGGCGAGCATTCGGACCGGATCCCCGTGGTGGATCGCCAGATGGAAGTAGACCAGCCCGGCCACCCCGTCGACGAAGGGGAGGTGCCCGCCGTCGGCGACGACGGCACGGATCCCCGACTCCGCAGCGTGGGCCGCCATCGTCGGCGATCGATCGGCCACGATCGCCAGTGCCCCGGTCGCGGCAAAGACCGCGGCGTGGGCACCACGTCCGCCCCCGACGTCGATGGCGACGTCCCCGGAGTCGAGACCGGCCGCTTCTGCAGCAGTGGCCGCCCGGGCCCGATCCCCCGCTCCCATCGCCCGGTAGTCGTAAGCGGCGGCGAGTCGCTCGAGGTCGATGCGCTCGGACGGGCCCCGGTCAGCCATGACGCACCGGGCGGTGGGTGGCCCGGAAGTAGCCGACGTTGCGACATAGCGTTCGGCCGACCCGCCAGGAGATCGCCTGGGGCTGATGGATGTCGCCGAAGTAGTGCCATCGGGGCCGGTGCTCCCGCAGGTAATCGAGAACCGGCACCGACTCCTTGGGACGACCGCCGACGACATCGGTGGACAGCGGACGAACCGCCGGAGCAACGTGGGTGCACAGCATCTCCACCGGTCCCAGCCCCCCAAGCCGGGTCGCCATGGCGTCGTGGGTGACCTCTCCGGGGACGCCGAGGGAGGGGACCCCGCCGCCGACCATGCCGACGACGATCCCTTCGATCTCGAAGACCGCGGCATCGACAAAGGTCACCCCCTCGGGGAGCATCTCGGCAAGGAGCCCCGGGCGGTCGACGTTCCCGTAGGTCACGTAGGCGCCGGACCCGGCGAGGGCCCGAGCGGCGCGGCGATAGGCAGCGCGGGTGAGTGCGTCGTAGCGCTCCCGGATCTCCGTCTCGCGCCCGGCGCTGAACTCGGCCCACAGGTCCCGGGCGGCATGGTGCTCCCCGCGGGTGCGCAGCCCGGCGAGGCGAATGACGAACTCCTTACCGGCCACCTCCGCGAGCATCCCGTCCATCGTGCGGTAGTCGACGAAATTGAGGAGATCCCCGAGCACGAGCAACGTCTCCCCGGAGGCCGCCACGCGGGCGAGGGCGTCGAACGCGCCGTGGACGTCCGAGACGAGCAGCATCAGCCCAGCGTACCGGCGGTGGCCGCCGCGGCCTCGGCGGCCACCGCCGGATCGCGATCGTGGCGGAGCACCGCCAGCGCCGTCGCCGCCTTCTCGCCACCGAGGCGCCCCAAGGCCCAGGCGGCATGACCGCGCAGCATCGGATCGGAGTGCTCGACGAACGGAGCGACCGCGTCCACCATCGCGCGATCCCTCGAGTTGCCCGCGACGATGAGGGCGTTGCGTCGCAGGTGGCGCACGTCGTTGCGGGGGATGTAGAACCGGTCGAAGCGATCCCGCAACTCGTCGTCGTCGGCGCCGAGCAGAGCGACCACGTCGACCCGCCCCGCAGGCTCCACCGCCGCGGCGAGCACGCGGTCTCCCGGCGGGCACGCCTCCAGGCAGTCGTCGCATCCGTAGATGCGGTCCCCCATCAAGGCCCGGTACTCCTCGGGAATCCACCCCGGCGCCTGCGCCCAGCGGGCGAGGCACCGGGAGGCGTCGAGGATTCCGGGGGCGACCAGCGCTCCGGTGGGGCAGGCGGGGAGGCAGGCATCACAGGCCCCGCACGATCGCCGCATCGGAGCGGTCACCGGGAGCAGGGTGTCGGTCACGACGCTCCCCAAGAGCACCCACGGTCCGGCCCCCGGCACCAGCACCATCGTGCTCTTGCCCCACCATCCGACCCCGGCCCGCACCGCCGCCGCCCGGTCCACCAGCCGGTTGTCGTCCGCCAGCACTTCGGCGCGGTGCCCGCCAGAGCGCAGCAGCTCGCCGATGCGATGCAACCCCCCACGCAGCGGCCGATAGTGGTCGTCCTCGGCGAACCGGGCGATCCTCCCGGTGCCCGGCGCGGCGGCGCCGGGCGATCCCGCAGTCGGCAGATAGGCGTGGGCGGCGACGACCAGCCGCTCGGCCCAGGGGAAGCTGCTCCTCACGTCGCTGGAGCGCTCCGGGTTGGAGAACGTGAACGTCAGCGACGCCGCCCGGCCCGATGAGTTGGCGGCGATGATGTCTTGGCGGGTCTGATCGAATGGTTCGACCGAACACACCCCCAGCCCGGTGAGGCCGGAAGCGTCGGCTTCCCGGCGGATTCGCTCGAACAGCTCCACCCGCCGGAGGCTAGGTGTGACAACCGGGGACGCCCTCACCCGTTGACGGCCCTGGGGACCAGGCGAAGCTCCGGCACCAGCCCGGCATCGGCGAGCACCTCGAGCGCGGCCACCGACTCGGCGTCGACCTCGAGTGGCCCGAGGATCTCCGACAGCACGTGGGCCACCACACAGTCGTGGCAGGCCGGGGTGTGCTCCATGGCGCACTCGCCGCAATCGATCAGCATCGCTTCCTCCTCGCGGTCTCTGCTCCCGACGGGGTCACCGTACGAGGAGGGTGTGACACGATTGGCGGCAGGGTTCGCCGGCGAGGGTCGCTAGCGCTTCCGGGCCCACTGGACGAGGGCGGTGGACCACAGCGTGAGGGCGCCGACGGCCTCGGCGCGTTCCCTTACCTCGCGATCGTTGGTGATCACGACGGCTCTGGGCACTGCCGCCGCCAGTTCCACCAGGACGTCGTCGGCGGGGACGCCGGGCGGTGCGAAGCGGACATCGAGGCCCTCCGGCACCCGGGGTCCATCGGGCTCGGCGGCGGAGTCCCACACCACCGTCACCGTGATGCCCGGTCCGCCCAGCCGACGTACCCGGCGCAGCACATCTTCGAGTCGGGCACGCACCTCCCCCGGCGGAGCGGCCCCCAGCGCCAGCCCGACGTTGTAACCGTCCACCAGTAGCCCCACCGGCCCGGGCATGCGCAGGACGCGATCGAGCGCGGCGGCGGAGTCGGGCCGCACTCCCTTGGGGAGAGCCAGTGGCGGGAGATCCCCGGTGACCGCTGCTCCCTCGGGGCGCAGCCGGGCCTGTGCCGCCACCGCGTCGAGATGCACCGCCAGGTCCACGGGATCCCGGTCCGCCCAGGATCCGGAGTGGCGGATGGCGTCGAGCCGCCCTACCGCGTCGGCGCGATCCCGCTTCGCCTCCCGCAGCTCCTCACGGACAGCCCGGAGCGACGCCTCGGTATCAGTCAGCCTGCCCCGGATTTCGCCCAGCTCCCGGCGATGGCGTTCGCTTGCCTCCCGAAGGCTGTCGGTGTCGCGCGCCTCGGCGGCGGCGCGCCGCCTCTCCGGAGCCCGCTCGGCCCGCTCCAGCTCGGTCACTCGCCGTCGCAGCTCGGCAGCTTCCTTGGCCGCCGCCTTCAGCTTGTCGCGGGTCACCTCGAGCTCGCGATCACGGGCATCGGCGGCACGCGCCTTCCGCCCCTGGCCATCGTCGGCAGACTCGACGGAGAGTTTCATCAGGTCGGTTGCCCACCCGTCCGGCCGCAGCAGGAAGAGCGCCGAGCCGCGGTCGGGACCGTCGGTGGTGGGATCGGCGCCCGGCCACGACGCCGCGGTCTTCTCCCGCAGCCAATCGAAGCGATCGATCTCCCGAGCGAGCCGCTCGGCGAGGGGCGGAGTGAGGTCACCGGCGTGCGCCACCACCCGCCGCAGCGATGATGGGACCTGGTCGGCGTCGAGATCCCGCAGCACCACCCGGGCCAACTCGAGTGCCCGCCCGATCACCGCGGTGAGCCGGAACCTCATGAACCCGACGCTATCACCGGTCCCCGCATCGACCGGTGACCGCCCAGTGGGATCAGGTGGGCCGGAACCTCGTGGTCACCCCGGACGACGTGATGAAGCAGATCCTCGCCGACTATGTCCTCGCCGTGGTCGACCAGGTCGCCGGCCGCGACCTGTCCGCGGTCCTCGACCCGTGGCTCGACCAGAGTCGGCTCCCGCCGCTGCCGTAGCGGAATCCGCCGGGTCACTCCCGGGCAGCAACCGCTCCCCCGGTAGCCTGGACCGGGTCGAAGGGAGCTGCGTGCCCGCAACGGGTGACATCGGCCTGATCGGGCTGGCCGTCATGGGCCAGAACCTGGCACTCAACATGGCCGACCACGGCTTCCGGGTGGTGGCGCACAATCGCACCCCGGCAACGACCGCCGCGTTCCTGGCGGGGCCCGCCGCCGGGACCACCATCACCGGAGCGGACAGCTTTGCCGAGCTGGTGGCGGCGGTGCGCCGACCGCGGCGCATCCTCCTCATGGTCAAGGCGGGACCCCCGGTCGACGATGTGATCGACCACCTGGCGCCGCTGCTCGATCCGGGTGACGTCGTCATCGACGGCGGCAACAGCCATTACACCGACACGATCAGGCGGACCGCGGCCCTCGAAGCCAGGGGTCTGCTCTTCGTGGGCACCGGCGTGTCCGGCGGCGAAGAAGGCGCCCGCCACGGTCCGTCGATCATGCCCGGCGGCTCTGCGGCGGCGTGGCCCCTGGTGCGCGATGTGCTCCAGGCGATCGCCGCCAGGGTCGCCGACGGAACCCCCTGCTGTGACTGGGTGGGCTCCGACGGCGCCGGCCATTTCGTGAAGATGGTCCACAACGGAATCGAGTACGGCGACATCCAGTTGCTCGCCGAGGCGTACCAGGTGATGCGCGTCGGGCTGGGCATGGACCACGACGAGATGGCGGCAGTGTTCGCGGAGTGGAACCGGGGCCGCCTCGAGTCGTACCTGGTCGAGATCACCGCCGCGGTGATGCGCTACCGGGTGGACGGCGAGCCGCTCCTTCCTCAGATCCTCGACGCCGCCGGGCAGAAGGGCACCGGCCGCTGGACCGTCGAGTCCGCACTCGAGGAGGGGGTGCCGGTGACCCTGGTATCCGAAGCCGTGTTCGCCCGGGCGATATCGGCCCTGGTGACGGCCAGGGTCGAGGCCGCCGGTGTCCTCGGCGGCCCCTCCGGGCGGATCGTCGGAGAGCGCGCCGCAGTCCTCGCCGACCTCGAACAGGCGCTGTACGCCTCCAAGATCATCTCCTACACCCAGGGTTTCATGCTGGCGCGGGCGGCCTCGGTGGAGCGGGCATGGGACCTCGACTACGGCGGCATCGCCCTGTTGTGGCGGGAGGGATGCATCATCCGTGCCGCCTTCCTCGACAAGATCCGGGATGCGTTCCGGGCGGACCCGGGCATGACGACCATGCTCCTCGCCCCCTACTTCTCCGAGGCGGTCGCCGCCGCCCAGGACGGATGGCGCCGCACCGTCGCCGCCGCGGTGCTCGCCGGCATCCCGGTTCCGGCCTACTCGTCGGCGCTCGGGTTCTTCGATGCCTACCGCAGCGCCCGGCTGCCCGCCAACCTGATCCAGGCACTGCGGGACTACTTCGGCGCCCACACCTACGAGAGGGTGGACCGGCCCCGCGGGGAGTTCTTCCACACCGATTGGACCGGCCACGGCGGGGACGTCTCCGCCGGCACCTACAACGCATGAAGCCCGACCCGCACGTCTTCGTGGTCATCGGCGCCACCGGTGACCTCACCTCCCGGAAGCTGATTCCCGCTCTCCACACCCTGGTGGCCCACGACGACGGCGAGACCTACGTTGTCGGGGCGGCGACCACGGTTCAGGACGATGCCGCCTTCCGGGCCACCGGAGTCGAGGCCCTCGCCCGCACCGGCGTGGACCGGGCGTCCGCCGAGTCCTGGGCCGCAGATCACCTCTACTACGTGCCGGTGCCGGCCGAGGGCGGCTACGACCCCCTCGCCCGGAGGGTCGAACAGATCGAGCGGGATCATGGGCTCGCCGGCAACCGGGTGATCTACCTGGCTTTGCCCCCTGCCGCCTTTCCGGCTGCCATCGCCGCCGTCGGTGCCGCCGGCCTCCAGGGAGGGCCGGGCTGGACCCGGCTGGTGGTCGAGAAGCCCTTCGGCAGCGACCTCGGCTCGGCACGGCTGCTCAACGAGGTGGTCCACGCCCACTTCGCCGAGGACGAGGTGTACCGCATCGACCACTACCTGGGGAAGGAGACGGTGCGCAACCTCCTCGTGTTTCGCTTCACCAACACGCTCTTCGAGTCGTCGTGGAACCGCGACCGCATCGAGCGCGTCGAGATCACCGTGGCCGAGTCGCTCGGGGTGGGCCGGCGGGGCCGCTACTACGACTCCGCCGGCGTGATCCGCGACATGATCCAGAGCCACATCACCCAGCTGCTGACCCTGGTGGCCATGGAGGCACCTCCGGCGTTCGACGCCACGGCGATACGCGACGAGAAGGTCAAGGTGCTCCGTTCCATCAGGAGCATTCCCGCAGAGGCATACGTCCTCGGCCAGTACGGCGACGGCGTGGTCGAGGGGAGCGCAGTTCGGGGTTACCGCACACTCCCCGGCGTCGCCGACGGGTCGTCGACCCCGACCTACGCCGCGGTGCGGGTGTGGATCGACAACTGGCGCTGGCAGGGAGTGCCGTTCCTGCTCCGCACCGGCAAGGGACTCGCCCGACGGGTGACGGAGATCGCGGTGACCTTCCGCCGTCCCCCGGTGTGCCTCTACCACCGGGTGCCCGACGGCTGCGTCGGGCACTCCGACGTCCTCTATCTGACCATCCAGCCCGATGAGGGCTTCTCACTGGAGATCGACGTCAAGGAGCCCGGGGACATCGACGCGGTACGCACCATCCCGCTCCACTTCTCCTACTCCGAGGCATTCGGCGACATCCCCGACGCCTACGAGACCCTGATCGCCGACGTGCTGGAGGGCGATCAGACGCTTTTCGTCCGCGCCGACGAGGTCGAGGAGTCGTGGCGGCTGTACACCCCGGCCCTCGGGTATGAATTGCCGGTGCACCCCTACCCGGCGGGCACCTGGGGGCCGGATCAGTCGGCGGCGCTCCTCGCCGCGGACTCGGATCGCTGGGCCACCGGGGACGACGGCGAGGACGCTCACCGGGGGCGGTAGCCTTCCGGCCCGTGTTGATAAGAGTCGTCCGTGAACCGCGCCCCGGCGAGCGACGGGTCGCCCTGGTGCCCCGCGGCGCCGCCGCCCTGGTCACATCCGGCCATCGCGTCGTGGTGCCGCCCGGCGTGGGCATGGACGCCGGCATGACCGACGAGGCCTACATCGCTGCCGGTGCCGAGATCTCCGACGGCGCGCCGGCGGCCGATGTGGTCGTCGGCGTTGGACCCCTCACGCTCGACGACGTGGGCCCGACCAAGGCGGTCATCGGGTTCCTCGATCCCCTGGGCGCCCCTGCCGAGATCGCCCGGTTCGCCGAGGCGGGCATCACCGCCCTCGCCCTGGAGTTGATCCCCCGCTCGACCCTCGCCCAGTCGATGGACGCCCTCTCCTCTCAGGCGACCTCGGCCGGCTATGAGGCGGTACTCCTCGGCGCA
Organism: Actinobacteria bacterium RBG_16_68_21; assembly: GCA_001767695.1. GTDB lineage: Bacteria > Actinomycetota > Acidimicrobiia > Spongiisociales > UBA11373 > RBG-16-68-21. The sequence goes on along the minus strand of MELR01000013.1, from coordinate 17,474 downwards.
TTCGCCCTCCCCCGCTTCCTTCCGATGATGATGACCGCCGCCGGCACCGTCCGGCCGGCCCGGGTCCTGGTGCTCGGTGCCGGCGTCGCCGGGCTGCAGGCGATCGCCACCGCCCGCAGGCTGGGAGCCATCGTGTCCGGGTACGACATCCGCCCCGCCGCCCGCGAGCAGGTGGAGAGCCTCGGGGCCAAGTTCGTCGGCGGCCCGGTCGTCGCCGCCGCCGAACAGGCGGGCGGCTACGCGGCCGAAGTCGACGAAGAAACCCGCCGCCAGCAGCAGGACGCCCTTGCCGCAGCCGTGGCGGAATCCGATCTGATCATCACCACCGCCCAGGTGCAGGGGCGGCGCGCCCCGCTGCTGATCACCGCGGCGATGGTCTCCTCGATGAAGCCGGCAAGCGTGATCATCGATCTGGCCGCCCCGACCGGAGGCAACTGCGAGCTCACATCGCCGGGGGAGGTCGTCGCGCACTTCGGCGTGGCCATCCACGGCCCGGAGGACCTGGCGCGCAACACCGCGGGCGATGCCTCCGAGATGTACAGCCGGAACGTGCTGAGCCTGATCACGCACCTGACTCACGACGGCTCACTGGTCATCGGCCCCGACGACGAGATCGCCACGTCCACCTGCGTGGCCCGCGGCGGCAAGGTCACCGACGAACGGGTGCTCGCCGCCCTCGAGGGGAGGGTCTGATGCCGGCGGCAGTGGTAATCGCAATCGTGGTGTTCGTGCTCGCCTCCTTCGTGGGGTTCGAGCTGATCACCAAGGTGCCGCCGACGCTGCACACCCCCCTGATGTCGGGATCGAACGCAGTCTCCGGCATCACGATCGTGGGAGCCATCGTGGCGACCGGCATCGAGAACAACACGATGGCGGCGGTGTTCGCCTTCGTGGCGGTGGCGGCGGCGATGATCAATGTGGTCGGCGGGTACCTGGTGACCGATCGGATGCTCGGCATGTTCCGCAGGCCCAAGCGCGAGGACCCGAAATGAACGTCAACCTCGAGGCGCTTCTCTACCTGGTCGCCGCCGTGGCATTCATCATCGGGCTCAAACGGCTCGGATCCCCGCGCACCGCCCGCAACGGGAACATGATCTCCGGGGGCGGAATGGCCCTCGCCATCGTGGTCACGCTCATCGACAACGAGGTCTCGTGGGCGGTCCTCGTCGCCGGCGCGGTGGTCGGCTCGCTGATCGGAGCGGTGCTGGCGATGCGGGTGAAGATGACCGCGATGCCCCAGATGGTGGCGGCGTTCAACGGGTTCGGCGGGCTGGCCTCGGCGCTGGTGGTCGGAGCCGAGTTCCTGCGCGGTGACGGTGAGGCGATCTTCCCGGTCGAGGTCATCCTGACGATGATCCTGTCGGTGTTCATCGGCGCGGTGACCTTCACCGGAAGCATGATCGCCTACGCCAAGCTCCAGGGCCTGCTCAGCGGGTCGCCGATCACCTACCCCGGCCAGAAGGTCGCCAACGCCGCCCTCTTCGCCGGAATCCTCGGGTTCGGAGTGTGGACCCAGGCCACCCAGCAGAGCCTGCCCTTCGTCATCGTCGCCGTCATCTCCCTGATCCTTGGCGTGGCGATGGTCATCCCCATCGGCGGTGCCGACATGCCGGTGGTCATCGCCCTGCTCAACTCGCTGTCGGGCATGGCGGCGGCGGCGACCGGGTTCGTGATCGACAACTCCGCCCTGGTCATCGCCGGAGCCCTGGTCGGTGCCTCCGGGATCATCCTCAGCGCGCTGATGTGCGAGGCGATGAACCGCTCGCTCACCAACGTACTGTTCGGCGCCTTCGGAGCGGTGAGCGAGCAGTCCGGGCCGACCGTGCACGGCGACGTGCGCTCCACGACGGCCGACGACGTGGCCATCGCTCTTGCCTACGCCAACCGAGTGGTGGTCGTGCCCGGTTACGGGCTGGCCGTAGCCCAGGCGCAGCATGCGTTGCGCGAGGTGGCGTCGATACTCGAGCGCCGCGGTGTGGAGGTCCGCTACGGGATCCACCCCGTCGCCGGCCGGATGCCGGGTCACATGAACGTCCTCCTCGCCGAGGCCGACGTCCCCTACGACTACCTGCTCGACCTCGACCAGACCAACGCCATGCTCCCCCGCACCGATGTCGTCTTGGTTCTCGGCGCCAACGACGTGGTCAATCCGGCCGCTCGCGACGACTCGGGCAGCCCGATCTACGGCATGCCGATCCTCGAGGTGGACCATGCCCGCACCGTGGTGGTCGTCAAGCGCTCGCTGTCGCCGGGCTTCGCCGGGATCGACAACCCCCTCTTCTACAAGGACGGGACGATGATGCTCTTCGCCGACGCCAAGAAGGCGCTCAACGACCTCGTCGCCGCCCTCGACCTGGTCTGATGCGTTTCGCCGACGTCCTCCGCCGCCGGAGGATGGTCCGCCGCTACACCGCAGATCCGATTCCGTCCGATGCCCTGGAGCGGATCCTCGATGCCGCCACCCGGGGACCTTCCGCCGGCTGGTCGCAGGGGATCTCGGTGATCGGCATCACCGGTAGGGAGGCCATCACCGCCGTCGCCGACGCCTGCGGCGAGGAGCAGTACCTGGCGAAGGGATTCGATCCGTGGATCTCGACCGCGGGGGCGCTGGTGGTCCTCTGTGTGGAGCCGGCGGTGTACCGGGCCCGCTATGCCGAGGATGACAAGGATCCGGCGTCCCTCGGGCGCATCCCCTGGTGGTGGGTGGACGGGGGCGCCGCCCTGATGGCGCTCCTGCTCGCCGCTGTGGACGAGGGCCTGGCGGCCGGCTTCCACGGCGGGGCAGGCATCGACCGGGTCGCCGAGATCCTCGCCGTCCCGGCGGAGGTGGAGATCATCGGTGTGGTGACGATCGGCCACCCGGCGCCGGATCGCCGCTCCGGTTCGCTGGCCCGGGGACGCAGAACGGGGAGGATCCACCACCAGGCCTGGTGAGGGTTCGTTGTTCGTTGTTCGTAATTCGTTGTTCGTTGTTCGTAATTCGTTGTTCGTTGCTCGTTGCTCGCCGAGCGCGGATGCGCCAGAAACGAGAAACGAGAAACGAAGTACGGGTTGACGGGCAACCGGCAACAGCTCCACTACGCTCCCCACAGCCTCACCGACCATCCGGAGCCAACAAAGGTGCAGCCGCGCCGCCATCTGTTCACCAGCGAATCGGTTTCGATGGGCCATCCGGACAAGGCCGCCGATCAGGTGTCCGACGCCGTCTTGGACGCGGTGCTCGCCGATGATCCCGATGCCCGGGTGGCCTGCGAGGTGCTCCTCACCGATGGCCTCGCGGTGATCGCCGGGGAGATCACCGCCGACGTCACGGTGGACTACCGGGAGATCCTGCGCGACACCATGGGCGCCATCGGGTACCAGACGGCCGAGGTCGGCTTCGACGCCGAGGCTGCCGAGATCATCGTCGCCGTGCACCAACAGTCCCCGGACATCGCCCGCGGCGTGCTCCAGGGCGCCGAGATCGGGGCGGGCGATCAGGGGTTGATGTTCGGGTACGCCACCGACGAGACCCCGTCACTGATGCCGCTCCCGATCACGTTGGCGCATCGCATGATCGCCCGCCAGACCGAGGTCCGCCGCTCCGATGAGATTCCCGGCCTCCGCCCCGACGCCAAGTGTCAGATCTCGGTGGAATACGAGGACGGCAAGCCGCGCCGCATCGACTCGGCGGTGCTCTCCACCCAGCACGGTCCGGAGTGGACCGACCGTCAGGCGGAGCTGCGATCGGCAGCGATCGACCACATCGTCAGACCCGCGCTCGGCGAGTGGTGGGACGACTCGGTCACCGTCCACGTGAATCCCACCGGCCGCTTCCTCAAGGGAGGACCGGCCGGGGACACCGGGCTGACCGGTCGGAAGATCATCGTGGACACCTACGGCGGCTGGGGCCGCCACGGCGGAGGTTCGTTCAGCGGGAAGGACCCCTCGAAGGTGGACCGCTCGGCCTCATACATGGCTCGCTACATCGCCAAGAACATCGTCGCCGCGTCGCTCGCCACCGAATGCGAAGTTCGTCTCGGGTATGCCATCGGCATCGCCGAGCCGACGGCGGTGACGGTTGATTGTCGGGGCACCGCCCGGGTCGACGAGGGCGACCTCGAGACCGCGGTTCGCGACCTGTTCCCGCTGACCCCCCGGGGAATCATCGACACGCTCGATCTGCGCCGGCCGATCTACCGGCCCACCTCGTACCACGGGCATTTCGGGCGGACTCCCGACGATCCGCCGGGGACGTTCACCTGGGAGCGCACCGACATGGTCGAGGCGTTACGCGACGCCGTCGGGGAGTCCGTGATCGCCTGACCTGCACCGTCGCCCGTCACCCGTCTCACCCGCAAGAAGGTCGCCCGTCTCCCGTCGCCCGTCTCCCGTCACCCGCCGCCCGTTACCCGTCTCCCGTCACCCGCAAGATGGTCGCCCGTCTCCCGTCGCCCGTCACCCGTCGCCCGTCACCCGTCACCCGTCACCCGCAAGAAGGTTGCCCGCCGCCCCATCCCGGTCTTCTTGTCGAACGTCCAATGTCTAAGGTCGATTGCCCACGCTCCACCAACGACGCCAGACCCGGAACGCACATCGCTCCAAGGAGGTTGCAGGTCCGATGCCCGAACCGATGATCAGCCTCGAAGGCGTCACCAAGGTCTTTCCCGGGTCGGCCGCGCCCGCGGTCGACAACCTGACGCTCGAGGTGGCCGCCGGCGAAGTGGCGGTGCTGGTCGGGCACTCCGGCTGCGGCAAGACGACCACGCTCAAGATGATCAACCGGTTGATCGATCCCACCTCGGGCCGGATCACCGTCGCCGGTGAGGATGTGATGACCGTCCCTGCCCCCGAGTTGCGCCGGCGCATCGGGTACGTGATCCAGCAGATCGGCCTGTTTCCCCATCGCACCATCGCCGACAACATCGCCACGGTCCCCCGCCTCCTCGGATGGGACCGCACCCGGATCGACGAGCGCACCGACGAGTTGATCGCGCTCGTGGACCTCGATCCGGCGCTGCGCAACCGCTATCCCCGGGAGCTATCCGGTGGCCAGCGCCAGCGCGCCGGGGTCGCCCGGGCGCTGGCGGCCGATCCCCCGGTGCTGCTCATGGACGAGCCGTTCGGCGCCGTCGACCCGATCGTGCGCAGCCGCCTGCAGGACGAGCTCCTCGACCTGCAACGCCGCCTGCACAAGACGATCGTGCTCGTCACCCACGACATCGATGAGGCGATCAAGCTCGGCGACCGGGTGGCGATCCTCCAGGTGGGCGGGGTACTCGCCCAGCACGACTCGCCGGCGGCGATCCTGCGCGACCCGGCGGGACCGTTCGTCGAGGAGTTCCTCGGGTCCGACCGGGGAATCAAGCGCCTCTCGTTGATGCCGATCCGTGACGTCCCCCTCGAACCCGGCCCGGTGGTGAGCCGCGCCGCGGATCCCGAAGAGGCCCGCGCCGCCATGGCCCGCTACGGCGTCGACTGGTTCGGGATCCTCGACGACGGCAACCTGGAGGGCTGGGCCTGGGCGGCGGATCTGGAGCAAGGGCCGATCGCCTCGCTGCCTGCCCGCAGCTTCCGGGTCCGGCTCGGATACGACGATTCGCTGCGGGACGCCCTGGACACGGTGATCACCTCCCACACCGGCGTCGCCCCGGTGTTCGACGGAGAGCGGTTCGTCGGGATGCTCACCGCTGAGGCGATCAGCCGGGAGCTGGCGCGGTGATCGTCGCCCAGGCGGCCGGGGATCCCCGCTTCTTCCGGTGGGACTGGGTGTGGGGGCATCTCGACCTGATCGGCGCCAAGGTGCTCGAGCACTTGGTGCTCACCGGGATCGCCCTCGGGGTGGGGCTGGCGGTCTCGTTCGCCCTCGCCCTCGTCGGGCTCCGCTTTCCCCGCACCTATCAGCCGATCACCTGGGTGACCGGGCTGCTCTACACGATCCCGTCGCTCGCCCTCTTCGCGTTCCTCGTGCCGGTCACCGGGTTCACCACGCTCACCGCCGAGATCGGCCTCGTCTCATACACGCTGCTGATCCTGATCCGCAACATCGTCGCCGGCGTGCAGGGGATCGATCCGGCGGTGCGCGAGTCGGCGCTGGGCATGGGCTACGGACGCCGGCGGCTGTTCATCGAAATCGAACTCCCCCTCGCCCTGCCGGTGATACTCGCCGGTCTCCGGATCGCCGCGGTGACCACGATCGGACTGGTCACGGTCACGGCACTCATCGGGAAGGGTGGCGTTGGCTTCTTCATCCTGCGCGGCCTCAATCGCTTCTTCGACACCGAGATCGTCCTCGGCACCGCGCTGTCGGTGCTTCTGGCGGTGGCGGTGGACCTGGTGCTGGTCACCACCGAGCGCTGGCTCACCCCCTGGAGCCGGACGCGGGGGGCCGGCTGATGGGCTTTTTCGCCGACCTCGGCCGCTGGTTCCTGGAGAACTGGTCGGGTGACGCCGGGTGGCTGGTACGCATCTGGCAGCACGTCGAGGTGTCCGCGGTGGCGGTGGTGGCGGCGGTGCTGGTGGCGCTCCCCCTGGGAGCCTGGCTCGGCCACACCGGCCGGGGCGGCCTGGCCGTGGTCTCCGTCGTCAACATCGGCCGGGCGATGCCGTCGTTCGGCATCCTGGCGCTGGCGCTGCCGTTCACCATCTGGCTGGCCGACACCGTGTGGTTCATCGACAACGGCCTCGGCTTCGCCCCCACCTTCGTGGCGCTGTTCGCCCTGGCACTGCCCCCGGTGTTCACCAACACCTGGGCGGGCATCCGCGGCGTCGATCCCGAAATCGTCGAGGCCGCCCGGGGTATGGGCTTCACCGGCCGGCGCCTGCTCCGCGACGTCGAGTTCCCGCTGGCCCTCCCGGTCATCCTCACCGGGGTGCGGGTGACCGCGGTCCAGGTGGTGGCGACGGCGACGCTGGGCGCTCTCGTGGGGTACGGCGGCCTGGGGCGATACATCATCGATGGATTCGCCACGCAGGACGACGTGCGCATCGTCGCCGGCGCCCTCCTCGTCGCCGCCCTGTCGGTGCTCACCGAGGCCATGTTTTCGCTGGTCGAGCGCAGGGTGGTTTCGCCCGGGCTCGGGATCGAGCGGCAGACCACCGTCCCGACCCCGGAGACCCGGTTTCGAAACGGGGAACACCCCGAGGCTGTTCTGAGTTGAGGACACGTCGGGCGGGCGATCCGGCTCGCCGCGATGCAACACGCAACCGAGAGGAGAAACCCATGCGGATCAACCTCCGCAGCCGGGTCGTCGGGGCGGCCCTCATCGCCATGGCGCTCGTGGTGGGCGCCTGTGGCGACGACAACGGGTCGGGAGGCGACACCAAGGAAGGCCCGACGATCACGATCGGCTCGACGAACTTCGGCGAGCAGCTGATCCTCGGCGAGATCTTTGCCCAGGTTCTCGAGGCCAACGGCTACACGGTGGAGCGCCAGTTCAACCTGGGAAGCCGCGAGGTGGTGTATCCCGCTCTGACGAGCGGCCAGATCGACCTGCTCGCCGAGTACACCGGCTCGCTGCTCACCTTCAAGGGGGGCACGCCGAGCACCGACTCCGCGCAGACGGCGGCCGACCTGCAGGCGGCGATCGGCCCGGATGGCCTCACCGCCCTCGCCTACTCGCCGGCCCAGGACCGCAACGGCTTCGTCGTCACCGGGGAGACCGCCCAGGCGCTGGGCCTCACCGCGCTCAGCGACCTCGCCGCCCACAACGGCGAGCTGACCCTGGGCGGGCCACCCGAGTGCCCCGACCGCCCGCTGTGTCTGCTGGGACTCGAGGAGGTCTACGGGATCCAGTTCTTCGGATTCATCCCCCTCGACGTCGGCGGGCCGCTGACGGTGGCCGCCCTCGAGGGAGGCGAGATCGACGTGGCGCTGCTGTTCACCTCCGATGGGGTGATCGCCGCCAAAGGCTTCGTCCTACTCGAGGACGACCGGAACCTGCAGCCGTCGGAGAATGTAGTGCCAGTGGTGCGTGACGACATCGTCACCGCCTACGGCTCGCAGCTCACCGACCTGTTGGACTCGGTGAGCGCCAAGATCACCACCGCCGAGCTCTCCGCGCTCAACAAGCGCTACGGCATCGATGCGGTCGATGCCGATGTGCTCGCCGGCGAGTGGCTGGCGGCCAACGGCTTCTGAGCGACGCGATGACCGACGAGGCGCGCCCGGGGTTCACGGCTGAGCCCCGGGCGTCGCTGTCGCTCTTGGACTACCGACGCCGGGTGGCCGATCTCTATGCGGCCGTACGATCTGCCGCACCGGAGCACGGGTGGCACCTGTGGAGGGAAGGGCGCGACGAGCTGTTCCGCTCCCACCCACAGAGCCCGATACCCGTCGGCCGCCGAGCGGTCTTCACCGGACTTCCCCACTACCCCTATGACCCCGCGCTGCGCTTCGTCGCCGCGATCGAGCCGGTTCCCTCGGGAGGGGTGGCGCTGCCCCACAGCGGCGACGGCACCACTTCGGGACAAGCGGTCGGCGTGGCGACCGTGACGATCGGCGGGGCGCTCTCTGAGTTCACCGTGTTCCGCCTCGACCAGTACGGCGACGCCCTCTTCCTCCCCTTCCGTGACGCCACGGCCGGTTCGGAGACCTACGGCGGCGGCCGATACCTGCTCGACACCGCAAAGGGAGCCGACCTCGGTGGGACCGAAACCACTCTGGTGCTCGACTTCAACTTCTCCTACCACCCTTCGTGCGTGCACGACCCGCAGTGGTCCTGCCCCCTCGCCCCGCCCGAGAACCGTCTTGCGGTAGCAGTGCGAGGCGGCGAGCGCCTGGAGCCCCGTTGAGTCCCGATCAGGCCGCCGCCGACTTCGGCTACCTCACCACTCGCGGTCGCAGGACGGGGCGCGCCCACACGATCGAAATCTGGTTCGGCCACCACGAGGGAGTGGCATATCTCCTCGCCGGCGACGGTGCCGGCAGCGACTGGTGCCGCAACATCGAGGCCGATCCCCAGGTGACCTTCAAGGTCGCCGGGCGGGTCGTGGGCAAGAAGGCTCGCCGGGTGGTCGATCCCGCCGAGGGTGCCCTGGCCCGTTCCGTGGTCTTTGCCAAGTACCAGCCGGACTACGGGAGCGACCTCACCGAGTGGCGAGACGGCGCCACCCCCTACGCGGTGGATCTCGACTGAGCTCTCGGTTGTGCGTCTGGCGGTTCGAGCGCCATCATCACGGCTGATGCACACCCTCCGCGCCGCCGGGATCGCCCTCGCCGTGGTCGTGCTGGCCGCCTCCCCTGCCCTGGCGGTCGAGCGAGCCACCGCCTCGTGCCCCGATTACCACGGGATCACCTGCGATGGATGGGTCACCGACGCCGCCGGGGTGCTCAGCAACGAGTCGGCGGTCGAGGCCGCCGCCGGCCGGCTCGTCGCTTCCGCCGGTCACGAAATCGCCGTTGTGGTCGTCGATGACTCCGACGATCTGGACCCGCACGACTTCGCCGCCGGCCTCGGTGACACCTGGGGGGTGGGTGAGGCAGCACTCGACGACGGGATCGTGATACTCGTCTCCCTCGCCGAGCGCCGCACCGAGATCGTCACCGGTTCCGGGCTGAAGGTCGGCGGGCTCGACTCGGTGGCGGCCGCAGGCAATGCCTACTTCGCCGACGGCGACTTCTCCGGCGGTCTCATCGCCATCATCACCTCGCTCGACGCCCGTCTCAGCGGCGCCCCGGACGGCGGAGAAGCCTCCGGCGACGGCGGAGGACAATCGAGTGACGACGGCGGGTCGGGGGTCTTCCGGCTGGTCGTTGCCGGGGGAATCATGGCCACCGGGCTCTACGTGGTCGGCGGGACCCGCCGGCGCCGCTCCGCCCGGGTCAGGTCTTCCCGCCAGGCCCGGGTCGACGACCTGCTCGCCCGTCTCGAGCCGGCGGGCACCGATCTCCCCACCGTCGGCGAGTACGCCCTGCCCCGCACGAGCGAGGGTGCGGATGTCGCCACCAAGGCGGGCATCGCCGTGCTGCGCGATCTCGCCGACGGTCGTGCTCCGGGCGATGAGGCCGCCGTCGCCGCCGCCTGGCGCTGGGGCCTGGTGGACGTGGTCGACAAGGATCGCCTGCTCGTCGACGCTGCGGAGCCCCTCGAGCTCAAGGTCTCCCAGGAGCGAGACGTCCTCGAGGGCGCCGTACAGGCGGGAGTCAAGGATGCCCTCGGAGTCGCTCGCTCCGCCGAGGATCTATTCAAGGTGCGATTGGATGAGTTGGGGACCCTGGTGGCGGCACTCCGTCCCCACCGGGTCGCCGAAGCGAAACGCCGTACCGCGGAGAGCCTGGCGGACTCGCTCACTACGACGACGGTCGGCGACGTCGCCATCACCGATCTGGGCGGCCGACTGCTCGAGGTGGCTCCCGCACTCGACGGCGCACAGCCGATCACCGATTCCATCGCCGAGATGGACGGCGCCTTCCACACCGCCGAGGACAAGGCCGACCGCCTGGCGACGCTCTACCACCGTCTGGACGAATCGGTGGCCCGGCCGGCGGTGGCGGCGGCCCTCGCCGACCTCGACGACGATCTCGACAACGCCGTCGCCCGCTACGAGAAGCTGCGCCGGTACCTGGACGACCACGGCGATGTGCTCGCCCGCGACGGCCTGGAGGTGGCGGCGATTGCCGCCCTGCTGCTGATGAACCGCGACGACGACAACGCGGCCAAGTTCCTCAAGACCTACCGGGCCCGCCGTCACCAGGGTGCCGAGCCGGGCGACGCGGTCGAGTACGCCCTGGCGGGTTTACGCGACCCCGATGAGATTCGCCGCGTGCGGCAGCTGGCGCTGCAGCTCGGGCTGCCGGTATCGATCACGGTCGCCCTGATGCGAAGACGCGACGACGGCGTCGCGGTGTACCAGCAGATCCTCGCCGAGCTGTCATCGCATGGCGTCGCCGGGGACACCCGCCGCACCGTCGCCGGGGTGCTCGCCCTTTCCCTGGAACCGAGCCGGGCGGTGGATCGGTGGACCGAGGCCCACGAGGCGCTCCAGGCCCTCGGTCTCAGCGGGGCGTACGCCGAGGTGGCGGCCGCCTTCGGCGCCTCCGACGCTCGCGGTCCGCGGGCTTTCGCCCTGGCGTACGCGGCGCAGCGTCGCGCCCTCGACCGCGCCGACCTAAAGGACGCCGAGCGGTTCGCGCCCGAGCTGGCGCATGAAGGAACCTCGCGAGGCCGGGACAGCTGGACCGGCCGGCCGATCCCCGCCGACTACGGATCGTTCGACCCGTTCACCTTCTTCTATTACCACTGGGTGATCACCCGCGGTTCTGCCGGTTCGACGGGGTGGGAACCAGTCCACCGCGACCGGTCGTGGAGCTCCGACCGGTCGTCGTGGTGGGGCGGCTTCGGCGGTGGGGGCGGTTTCTCCGGCGGTTCATCGGGCGGCTCGTCGTGGGGATCTTCCGGCGGTGGATCCTTCGGCGGGTTTGGTGGCGGAGGCGGGTTCAGCGGAGGAGGCGGTTCCTCCGGTGGAGGCGGTTGGTGACGGTGCCCGACATCTCGAGCGCCGCCAACCCCCGGATCAAGGCGCTGGTACGGCTGCGCAATCGGCGGGAGCGTGATGCCGCCGGCCGATTCCTCATCGAGGGGTACCGGGAGCTGGCCCGGGCGATCGACGGCGGGGTGTCGATCGAGACTCTGTTCACCTGTCCCGAGCTGTACCTGGGCGACAACGACGTCGGCCTGGCGGCGCGGGTGGTGGCGACCGGCGCCGAGCTGGTCGCTGTTGCCGAAGAACCCTTTCGCAAGGCGTCGTACCGCGATCGTCCTGAGGGGCTCCTCGCGGTGGCCGTCCAGTTCCCCACGGGGATCGATCGTCTCGACCTGACCGGGACGCCGTTGCTGCTCGTCGCCGAGGGCATCGAGAAGCCGGGCAACCTGGGGACGATGCTGCGCACCGCCGAGGCGGCCGGAGCGACCGGGGTGATCGTCGCCGATGCGACCACCGACCCGTTCAATCCCAACGTGGTGCGGGCGTCGCTGGGGACGCTGTTCACGGTTCCGCTGGCCATCGCCGCCAGTGCCGAAGCGCTGGGCGCGTTGCGCGCCGCGGGGATTCGCGTCGTTGCCACCACTCCTGCCGGTGAGGCCGCCCACTTCGCCACCGATCTCACCGGTCCGACGGCGCTGGTAGTGGGCAGCGAGCAATACGGGCTGAGCACCGCGTGGTTGGAAGGGGCCGACCAGCGGATCGTGATCCCGATGCCGGGATCGGTGGACAGCCTCAACGCGGCGATGGCGGCGGGGATCGTCCTGTTCGAGGCGGTGCGGCAGCGAGCGATCGCCTCCTCCGCCGACGACACCGGGTAGCGTGGCTCGATGAACCCGTTTCTCGCCGTCGGCAATGTGCTGGTGCTCGCCGCCTTCGCCTGCGCTGCGGCCGGGGTGGCGATACCGGGAGCACGGGCACCGTTGCTCCTCACCGCCGCCTCCCTCGCCCTCCCCGGGCTGATCATGCGCACCGTTGGGGTGAAGCTCGGAAAGCTGGTGGGCGTTCACCCCTCGTTCGTCGACGCGGGCCTCCATGGCACCGCGGTGATCACCGGCATCGGCGATACCGGGGTCACGATCAACAACGACCCGGTGGTGGCGTTCGACCTCGACGTGACGATCGGAGATCGACGATTCTCCGCCACCCTCAAACAGCGCACACCACGGGTGATCATGGGAGCGGTCCTCCCGGGGAGCGTGGTGTCGGTGGTCGCCGATCCCGAGGACGCCTCCCAGGTGGCGATCGATTGGACCCAAGCTCCCGCGTCGGGACCGCGGCCGGGTCCCGGCCTCGAAGGGGTGTCGGCCAAGGTGGGTGAGCCGGTCACCGGGATCGAGAGTGCCACCGACCTGCTCCGTACCGGACGCAAAGGGACCGCCGAGGTGAAATCCGCCAAGGACGCCGGGGACATCTCCGAGCTCGGAGTGGTCGCCCCCGACGATTCCCATCCCGATGATCGCCTGTACATCCTCGAGCTCGAGGTGAAGCTCCCCGGGCGCTCCCCCTACCCGGTCCGGATCGGACACCGGCTGCCCGAGCGGCTCTACGGGCGGGTCGGTCCGGGGATGATCATCCCCGTCGCCGTGGACCGCGACGACGACCAATCGGTCGCCATCGACTGGACGACCGTCACCTGAAGGCCGCCCTCACCGCGCCGAGCGGTACTCCTCGTCGGTGACCTTGCGCCCCAACCATTCCGTGGGACCGCCATCAGTGATCGACAGGTGGGTCATCGCCTCGTCGGGGCCGGCGCCGTGCCAGTGGACCTCCCCCGGCGGGGCATACACCGCATCGCCCGGCCCGGCGACCGCCACCGATCCGGCGTCATCCTGGACGAGAGCGGTCCCCTCCACCACGTAGAGCACCTGACCCGCGGGATGACGATGCCAGTCGGATCTGGCTCCCGGGGAGAATCTCACCCCGAGCACGGCGAGCGCTTCGGGGGTGTCCGGCGGATGCACTGCGCCAAAGTCCACCTCGCCGGTGAAGTGCTCGGTCCCCGCCGGCCCCCAGTCGATGTCGTCGCCGGCTTGATGCTCCACTTCGTGCTCCCCTCGGTTCGGCCGAGGCGAGTCTACGGCCCGAACGACGAACAACGAACAACGAACAACGAACAACGAACATGTCACACCCGCGTCGTACCTTGCACGAATGGCACTGGCAATCGAGCTACTCCTCGACGAGAGCGACGCGCTCTGGCATGAGTCCGACGCCGAGCTGTGTGACGGCTATGTGGCCGGCGTTCGCAGGCTCGTCAGACTCCAGGCGGCCCTGGCCGCCCGACTGGCGGAGATCGATCGTCGCCGCGCCCACGAGCCCGGCCATCTGACCACGGCCGCTTTCGTCCGGGACCGGGTAGGTGTGTCCGGTGCGGAGGCCCAGCGACTGGTGTCCGAAGCGCGCGGGCTCGCCGAGCATGATGGACTGCGCCACGCGTTTGCCTCTGCCGAGATCGATCGTCCCCGGGTGGCGATGCTGCTCCACGCCGCCGGGGTATCTCCCGATACGTTCGCTCGCGACGAGCAGGTCCTGATCGACACCGTCGCCCGTCTGGAGATGAGTGACGCCCGTCGCGCCGTCGACTACTGGCGACAGGCTGCCGATCGGGAGCGGTTCGCTCGTGGTGTCGAGCAGCTCCACGACCGTCGCGGTCTTTCGGTGTCGGAAACCTTCGGAGGAATGATCCGCCTCGACGGTGATCTCGATCCCGAGTCGGGCAGACTCGTCGCCGCGGCGCTCGAATCGCTCGTCGAACCCACCTTCTTGGATCCGACGGACGATCGCACACTGCGGCAGCGACGTGTCGATGCGCTGGCGGAGATCTGCGCGGATCACCTGAGGCACGGCGACGTCCCGGTGAGCGGGGGCTTCCGCACGCAGGTGACGCTCTCGGTCGTGCCCGACGTCCTCCGTGGCGAGATCGGCGAGCCGTGCGAACTCTCCGGTCTCGTGGTCACTCCTGAAGCGGCGCAGCGGATCGCCTGTGACGCCACGGTCACCCGAGTCGTCGCCGACGGAGGTCGAGTGCTCGACGTGGGCCGCACCACCCGCGTCGTCCCCGCCGCCATCCGCCGCGCCCTGATCGCCCGGGATGGGGGTTGCACCCACCCGGGATGCGACCGACCCCACCGCTGGTGCGACGCCCATCACATCACCCACTGGGCGGACGGAGGATCCACCAGTCTCGGCAACCTCCGTCTCCTCTGTCGCCGGCACCACCGCATGGCCCACGAAGGCTCGGTGAGGCGGGAGTAGGCAAACCTTGGTCGGGAGCCTGGTTGCTGTCAATGTCGACGACGGCGCAGCGCGCATGTGACCTCACCAGCGACGTCAGCGGTCGCGAAGCGCCGCGATCTGCCTGAAGGTGAGCCATCGGGCCGATGGGGTCACGGAGATACTTCCACGTAGCGCCCCACGAGCTCCGCGGCATCTCGATTCATTCCGACCCAGAACTCCTTGTTCTCCGGATCGCCGGCACCGAACAGGTGGTCGTACTTGAGGCGCTCTTCACCCTCCGGCACCCTGCGAACCGCGCGGGCGGCGAACTCCGCCAGTTGACGGGCATTGCTCAGGTACGGTGTAGACGCCAGGTAGTAGAGGGCCGCCTTCTCGACGCGGCGGATGGGCCGACCGACATTCGCTCCCTCGCCGAGAAACTGTGAGATCGCCACCGAGATCTGGTCGCCGACGCCAAGGGGATCCACGGCGAATCGATTCGGCTCGGGTGTCCGACTCAAGAGGTCTTTGCCCTTGGGTCGCTTCTCGATGGCTTGGGCAAGGTCCTTCGCGCTCTCACCGGAGCTGCCGGCCAAGACGAATACGACGTGACGGTCGGCTTCGACGTTCGCGTCCAAGAACGGGAGCAGCGTCTCGTACGGCCACGCGGCATCCGGTCGGGCATCGACCTCGTCGATGAGCACCAATGAGGGTGTGGCGGACTCGATGGCGGCCGTGCATCCGGCGCGGAGGTCCTCTTCGCCGACGCGTGCCAGGTTGAGTTCTACGTAGTTCACGCCATCGAGCTCGCCCGCGATCTCGTGGATGAGGAAAGTCTTCCCGGTGCCCGGTCGGCCCCAAACCAGATGGTTCTCACGATTGCCGGTACGACTGGTGAGGCCACTCCGAATCGCCAGACGTGCATCAAGCAGCTGTTCCCGTATCGCAGGATCGAACCGGGTGTATCGACCAGCAACCTTGAACCGCGATAGCACGACCGAGTCGAGCCCACCGATGAGACGAAGCGTCGCAGACTGGGCGCTCGCCGTGCCAGTACCACCGACGGCGCGGATTGCCTCGTCCAGGAAGTGGCGCTTGCCCTGCAGGGCTGCCTGATACTCGGACCTGGAGAGGATGTTTTCATCCAACTCGAAGTCAGTCCGGAGAAGGTTGTCGAAGAAGGCGTGGACCCGCTGGTTGTCTGTGAGGACTTCCTCACGCAGGAAGCGCACATCCACGTTGATGCAGATGGCCCCGACCAAGCCGTATTCGGGCCGAAAGATCGGAATCGTGGTGCATTTGAAACGCCGGGCTCCGATGTTCAGTTCGTAGTTCAGCTTGTCCTGGTTGTGGTAGCGACGCGTCTTGAGGTCGAGAACCAGTTTGGTGGCCCCGTGTCCCAGCGTTCGTCCGGTCACCTCCCCATGTTCGATGGCGATGACGGCCTTCGAAGGGTTGACGAGGTCATGGACGAGTATCTCGATCCCGGTATTGGGGAACGACTGTCCGATCAGATGAACGATCCTCTTGTAGTTCTCGAGATAGGCCGAATTGTCGTGGATCACCGAGGCGCCGTCGTAGGTCTGGAACAACTCCTTGTAGGTCCTCACATCGTCGCTCGGGAAGGTGTCGCGAACCAGATTCTGTTCGCCGATAACGATCAGCTCGCGGGCTGCAATAGGATTCCCGGTCGTGAGAAAGTGTCTCACCGCGGCCACAAAGCGCTCGGCACTGAACTCGACGTGTCCACCGTCATCGACGACGAACGGATAGAACTCGTACTCCTCGAGGCGCTTGCTCTCGGAAGCCGTCTGCGGATCGCGGGACTTCTTCCTCACTTGGTGATCCTACCGGCAACCTGTCCCCGCAAGCCGCCCTCCGATTGACGCGGAACTCGGGCACCGCGGTGGCCGGTAGGGACGTACGAGCACTGCGACTTGTCGCCGCTGGATCGGTCGGCAGCCAGTGGCCCCGGTGGCGTTCCGGCCTCGTCACACTCCCGCGAGGAACTCGAGAGTGCGTCGCATCAGCAAGTCGGCGGCGCTGGCGTCGTAGGACGGCAGGCTTGCGTCGGCGAACAGGTGCTGACTCCCGGGGTAGACGAACAACTCGGCACCCTCGACCGAATCGACGAGGGCGCGGGCTGCGTCGATGTCGCCCTCGTCGGCGAAGAACGGGTCGTGCTCCATGCCGTGGATCTGTACCGGAACCGCCGAGGGCCAAGCGGCGCCGAACTCCGCTACCGGTAGGCACGCATGAAAGAACAGTGCTCCCCGTGCCTCCGGCCGGGTCTGCGCCAGCTTCTGTGCGGGCATCACCCCGAGTGAGAACCCGGCGTACACCAGATCCTCCGGCAGATCGTCGGCGGTCGACGCGCCTCGGGAGAGGATCTCGCCGAAACCGACTCCCGCGGCGTGGGCGATGCCGTCTTCGAGGTTCTCGAAGACGTTCCCGTCATACAGATCGGGGGTGTAGACCGTGTGCCCCGCCGTCCGCAGCTCGTCGGCGAACGCCAGGAAACCGGGGGTCTGGCCGTGTGCGTGATGGAAGAGCAGTACCTGGGCCACGGCGCGCATCCTATCGGCGAGCCGCGATCAGACCGATCGGGCTTCTATCAACTCGATGAACGCCTGCCTCGCCTCGCCAGAGACGAAGGTCCACTCGCAATCCCAGTAGGGAACCATCAGATCCCCACGGCTGAGGAGCCACCGCTCCTGAGCGGGGCTGTCGGGGATGCACACATCGGGACCGCGCTGCTCACCGGGGATGCGAAGCCGGGTCGACTCGTAGTCGTC
>MELR01000012.1 GCA_001767695.1 Actinobacteria bacterium RBG_16_68_21 | reverse complement strand
TCGCTCCGCTCGGGTACTCCCCCCTGAGGGGGGGGAGAAGACCTGAGGCGGGAGAGAAGAGCCCGTCGGGTGCTCCCCCCTGGGGGGCCCTGATGCCCTGATATCTGATATCATTACACTAAGATTTCATGGAACGGATCGCGTCAAGGATAGGTTGGTACCCACATGGATCTCAACACCTTCACCAATCGAGCCCGCCAGGCCCTGGAAGCCGCCCGGGCCGAGGCGGTGCAAGGCAGCAACCAGATCGTCACCCCCGAGCACCTCTTGCTGGGAATCCTCGCCGACCCGGACGGTCTCGCCCATTCGCTGCTCGGCAGGCTGTCGGTCGATCCGGCGGGGGTACGCAATCGGATGATGGACGCCACCGACCGCCTCCCCAAGGTCCACGGTGGCGCCGAGGCGCAATTCGACCGTGCCTTCATGGCGGTCCTGGAGTCCGCCGACGGCGAGCGGCGACGGATGAAGGATGACTACCTCTCCGTCGAGCACCTGCTCCTCGCCCTCGCCGCCGCCAAGACCAGCGCCGGCGAGGCGCTGCGCGCTGCCGGAGCCGACCGCGAGTCGATGCTGGCCGCCCTCGCCGAACTGCGGGGTTCGCAGCGGGTCACCTCCCAGGACCCGGAGGCCACCTTCGAGGCACTGGAGCAGTACGGACGCGATCTCACCGACATGGCCCGCCGCGGCAAGCTCGACCCGGTTATCGGGCGCGACGACGAGATCCGCCGCATCATCCAGGTGCTGTCGCGGCGCACCAAGAACAACCCGGTCCTCATCGGGGAGCCCGGAGTGGGCAAGACGGCGATCGTCGAGGGCCTCGCCGGGCGGATCGTGGCCGGCGACGTTCCCGAGGGGCTCAAGGGCAAGCGGCTGGTCGCCCTCGACCTGGCGGCGATGGTTGCCGGCGCCAAGTACCGCGGGGAGTTCGAGGAGCGGCTCAAGGCGGTCCTCGACGAGATCAAGGCGTCGGCCGGCCAGATCATCACCTTCATCGACGAGATGCACACCATCGTCGGCGCCGGC
The DNA here is from genome assembly GCA_001767695.1 of Actinobacteria bacterium RBG_16_68_21. Lineage (GTDB taxonomy): Bacteria > Actinomycetota > Acidimicrobiia > Spongiisociales > UBA11373 > RBG-16-68-21. Next base: position 4,724 of record MELR01000012.1, on the reverse strand, counting down.
GCCGCCGAGGGGTCCATGGACGCCTCCAACATGCTCAAGCCGATGCTGGCTCGCGGCGAGCTGCGGATGATCGGGGCCACCACGCTCGACGAGTACCGGCGCCACGTCGAGAAGGACGCCGCCCTGGAACGCCGGTTCCAGCCCGTCCTGGTCGAGCCTCCCAGCGTCGAGGACACGATCGGGATTCTGCGCGGGCTCAAGGAACGCTACGAGATCCACCACGGGGTGCGGATCACCGACTCGGCGCTGGTCGCCGCCGCGGTGCTCTCCGACCGGTACATCAGTGGGCGCCAACTGCCCGACAAGGCGATCGACCTCATCGACGAGTCGGGGAGCCGTCTCCGCATCGAGATCGACTCGATGCCTGAGGAGATCGACGAACTGGAGCGGCGGCGGCGCCAGCTGGAGATCGAACGCGCCGCCCTCCGCAAGGAGAAGGATGCCGCGTCCGAGGAACGCCTGGCAGCTCTCGAAGCCGAACTCGCCGACGTCACCGAGGAGGTCGATCGACTCACCGCCCATTGGACGCGGGAGAAGGAGGCGCTCGCCGCCATCCGGACCACCAAGGAGCAGATCGAAGACACCCGGGCCGCCGGCGAACGCGCCGAACGAGACGGAGAACTGCAGCGTGCCGCCGAGCTCAGGTTCGGCACCCTCCCCGGGCTCACCAAGACCCTGGCCGAGCAGAACGACGCCCTGGCGCAGCTGCAAGCCGGTCTGACGATGCTCAAGGAGGAGGTGGACGAGGAGGACGTCGCCGAGGTCGTCAGCCGGTGGACGGGGATCCCGGTGTCGCGCCTCATGGAAGGCGAGATCGACAAGCTCATCCGCCTCGAGGATCACCTCCACCAGCGCGTGGTCGGCCAGGAAGCCGCGGTGTCGGTGGTCGCCAATGCGATCCGGCGATCCCGGGCGGGCCTCGCCGAACGGGGACGACCGATCGGCTCCTTCCTCTTCCTCGGCCCCACCGGGGTCGGCAAGACCGAGCTGGCTCGCGCCCTCGCCGCATTCCTCTTCGACGACGAGCGGGCGATGGTTCGCATCGACATGTCCGAGTACCAGGAGAAGCACACGGTCAGCCGTCTCATCGGTGCTCCGCCCGGCTACGTCGGATACGAGGAGGGCGGCCAACTGACCGAGGCGGTGCGCCGCCGTCCCTACTCGGTGGTGCTGCTCGACGAGGTGGAGAAGGCGCACCCCGAGGTGTTCAACACGCTCCTCCAGTTGCTCGACGACGGCCGGCTCACCGACGGGCAGGGCCGCACGGTCGACTACTCCAACGTCGTGCTGATCATGACCTCGAACCTGGGTTCGGAGGCCATCGACCCGAGCCTCCCCGACGAGGTCGTCGCCGAACGGGTGATGACGGTGGTGCGCGCCCACTTCCGGCCCGAGTTCCTCAACCGGATCGACGACTCGGTGGTATTCCGCCGCCTGACGGTCGAACAGCTGGCCCAGATCGTCGACATCCAGATCGGCCTGCTGCGCAAGCGGCTCACCGACCGGCGCATCGAACTGGAGGTCTCACCCGAGGCGCGCAGCTGGCTGGCCGAACACGGGCACGACCCGGTCTACGGGGCCCGTCCCCTGAAGCGGCTGATCCGCAAGGAGATCGAGGACCGCCTCGCCGTGGCGATCCTCGAGGGGAGAGTCGCCGGAGGGGACACGGTGAGCGTGGGTGTGAGGGACGGGGAGTTGGTGGTGGGCTGATCGCCCGTCACCCGTCGCCCGACACCTGAAAGAGAGCGCAGGACGCCTCCGGGCGGGAGACGGGAGACGGGACGCGGGTGACGAGACCCTGAAGTCGCCACCCCCACGGGTACGCTCACCTCATGAACTCACGCTGTTCGGTGCTTCTCTCGGTTCTCGCCGGCATCCTCATCGCCGGGCTGATCCTCGGGGCGATCATCCTCACCACCGGCGGCGAGCCGGCGACCACCACCACCCCGGCGGCCGCCACCACGGCGACCTCGCCGACCACGGCGCCGATAACCACCCCCAGCACCGCTGCCACGACGACAACTGCCGGGAGCACGACCACCACCGGTGCGACCACCACAACGATTCCGTTCCCCGGTGACATCGCCACCAAGTCGAACCCGACCGCGGAGGGGAGCCCGGGACCGACCCTCACCGACGTCCGCGCCGGTGACCATGACGCCTTCGTCCGGGTGGTGTTCGACTTCACCGGGACCGGCACTCCGATCTACGAGGTGGGGTATGCCGACCCGCCGTTCGCCGGCGGAGGCTCCGGCGCGGAGGTCCCGGTGCTCGGGTCCGCCTTCCTCAAGGTCCAAGTGATGCCCGGGATCCGTTTCGACATGGACAGCGGAACCCTCGTCTACCTGGGCGACACGATGATCGATCCCGGGTTCGACCCGATCGTCGAGATCCAGTTCATCGACGACTTCGAGGCCAACATGGTCTGGGTGATCGGTCTCACCTCCGAAAGGCCGTTCACGGTCGACGTCCTCCAGGATCCCCTCCGGTTGGTGATCGACATCGCGAAGTAGTTGCCGCCCGGGTCCGCGATACTGGGGTGTGGCCGATGCGTCGTCGGGCATCGACCCGGCGACGCCAGGGAGGTCTGATATGAGCATCGAAGCCTGGCGACTCTTCTGGGTGATCGCCGCCGCCGTCCTTCTCGTCGCCGAGATGGCCACCGCCGGATTCTTCATGCTGCCGTTCGCGGTCGGTGCCGCCGGCGCAGCGGTGGCGGCATTCCTCGACGCCAGCGAGGCGGTGCAGCTCGGCGTGTTTCTCGCAGTTTCCGTGGTCGCCCTCATCCTGCTGCAGCGGTTCGTCAAACGGGGGGATCAGAAGCAGCACAACGTCGGTGCGAACCGATTCATCGGGCAGAGCGCCCGCGTTCTGGAAGCGGTTGATCCGCACCGCGGGAGCGGACAGGTGCGGATGGAATCGGAGACCTGGCGAGCCACCACCGAGGGAGAGCCCATACCTGAGGGAACCACCGTACGGGTGACCGAGGTTCGCGGTACCCGGCTAGTCGTCGAGCCGATCGAAAGAGGAGAAGCAGCATCATGAGTCCGATCGCGATCGTCCTGATAATCGTCGGGATCGCCTTCCTGATCGTGGTGGCACGATCGCTGAAGATCGTCACCCAGTTCGAGAAGGGTCTCGTCGAGCGGTTCGGCAGGTTCGATCGGATGGTCGATCCCGGACTGCGGATCATCGTCCCATTCATCGAGCGTATCCGCCGCGTCGACATGCGTGAGCAGGTGGTCGATGTGCCGCCCCAAGAGGTCATCACCAAGGACAACGTGGTGGTTACCGTCGACGCCGTCGTCTACTACCAGGCGACCGACCCGGTGAAGCTGAAGTACAACGTCGCCAACTTCATCCTCGCCGCCACCAAGCTCGCCCAGACCAACCTGCGCAACATCGTCGGTGAGCTGCAACTCGACGAAGCGCTGACCAGCCGGGACATGATCAACGCCCAGCTGCGTGCCGTGCTCGACGAGGCCACCGACGTCTGGGGCACCCGGGTGGTCCGGGTGGAGATCCAGCGGATCGATCCACCGCCTGACATCACCGAGGCGATGCACCGCCAGATGAAGGCGGAGCGTGATCGCCGGGCCACGGTCACCGAGGCGGAGGGCGAGAAGCGGGCCGCCATCCTCCGTGCCGAGGGTGTCAAGCAGGCCCGGATCCTCGAGGCCGAGGGCAACGCCCAGGCCATCAAGGAGATCGCCGAGGCCGACAAGTTCCAGAAGCTCACCGTCGCCGAAGGCGAGGGGCAGGCGATCGAGCGGGTGTTCGGGGCGATCCACACCGGCAACCCCACCCCGGACCTGATCGCCATCCGCTACCTGCAGGCGCTCCCCGAGATCGCCAACGGCCAGGCCACCAAGCTGTTCCTCCCCTTCGAGGCGAGCGGCATCCTGTCCAGCCTGGGCGCCATCAAGGAGATCTGGAGCGACAACGAGGGCGGGGCGAAGAAGTAGGAGTCGCTTCCGGCTGCCCGCTTCCGGCTGCCCGCCAGAGAAGAGTCGCGGGAAGAAGATAGTCGAGGTCTGCATCAGGTTCTATAATTCTTCCTCATGGCCCTCAACGTGAAGAACGATGAGACCGACCGGCTGGCCCGTGAGCTCTCCGACCTGACCGGGGAGTCGATCACCGAAGCGATCACCGTGGCACTGCGGGAACGTCTCGAGCGACGACGGGCCCAGGGGCGCCGCAAAGCCCGGCTGGCGCGTCTCGGCGACGACATCGCCTCGCTGCCGCGGCTCGACGATCGTGCGGCGAACGAGATCCTCGGCTACGACGAACGCGGCCTCCCGGCGTGAACGGGTTGGTGATCGACACGTCGGCCGCGGTCGCCCTCCTCTCCGGGGAGGCGACGGGAGGCAAACTCATCGAGGCGCTCGATGGGGAGGGTCCTCGCCTGATGTCGGCGGCATCCCTCGTCGAATTGGGAATCGTGCTCGAGGCCCGCTTCGGCCCGGTCGGCCTGGGAATCGTCGAGCGCTTCCTGCGCGATGCCGAAGTAGAGATCGTCCCGGTCGACCATGAACAGGCGGGTGTCGCGGTGAGTGCCTGGCGTCGCTTCGGGAAGGGACGTCATGCCGCCGGCCTCAATATGGGCGATTGCTTCACCTACGCCCTCGCCGACGTGGTCGGGCTCCCCATCCTCTGCACCGGCGACGACTTCCCGCAAACCGACCTGGCGGTGTTCAACACCAACTGACGGGAAGCCGGCACTC
>MELR01000011.1:109954-110188 GCA_001767695.1 Actinobacteria bacterium RBG_16_68_21 | reverse complement strand
GAGGCATGCCACCACCGGTTTGATACAGGCCTGCAGCCGGGCCGCCAGGACCCCGAGAGTCCGGTCCCCCGCGGGCTTGGCAACGATGGCGATCACGTCCGTCGAGGGATCGTGCTCAAGGGCATCGAGAGCCATCAAGGTCGTCGTCCCGCCGATGTGGTCTGACAAATCGTGGCTGCCGGTTCCGATCGCCTGAGAGATTCCGCCGCCTGCGTGGTGGACCTGACAGGTGAA
>MELR01000011.1:107042-109722 GCA_001767695.1 Actinobacteria bacterium RBG_16_68_21 | reverse complement strand
GTAGACGTATTCGCCGGGGAGAGTCAACACGGCCAGATTGGCACCCGGTCTTACGCACAGGCCGTCCTGCAGTGTGTGAATCTCGGAGGGGGTGGTGGTGGCCTCGACGGCGAGCAGCGCCGCGTCGACACTGTCCAGTGCGGAGCGGACAGTGAGTTCGTCATCGGCAAGAACGGCGACAACCAGGTCGTTGGCCCCGGCCTCATCGATTGCCCGGGCTCGGATTCCCAAGTCCTCAAGCAGGGCCTTGTTCCTCTCGCTCCCCATCAGCACGGCAGTCTGTCGTACCCCGGCGATCTTGGACAAGCGGCTGTTGACGCCCATGAGGAAGACAGAGTCGTAGTACTGGTTCTTGCGAATCGCGTAGCCGGAATGCACGTCCGGAACTCCTGAGGGGGGCGCCGTCATGATGCGTAGCGTTCGCCAAAGGCCCGAAGGGCGTCCTTGAAGCACTCCAGCGGTGCCCGCACCAGCCCTGCGCCGATGATCGGATGACCCGCCTCCCGATGGGCGATAGCGGTATCGATGATCGGGGAGATGTTGGTTTGCACGACCTTCCGAATGTCGATACCGACCGAAGTTCCCTCGAATCCCAGAGCGGGCATCCGGTGTGTCGGGTGGGTAGCCGTCGTGATCCTCTTCATCTCGCGCGTGTATCCCAACGCGTCCTCTGGTGTTCCTCCGACCAGCGCCAGGATCCCCGGTGCGCCTCCCAGAGCGAAGGCTCCCCAACCGACCGTTTCGGCAATGGCCGAATCTCCCATGTCGAGGCCGGCATCGGTCGGCGCGAATCCTGGCAGGTACAGCCCGTCCACCGCGGGCGCCGGCGCCACAAACCACTCTTCTTGCAAGCCCGACACTTGGATCCCGAATTCGGTGCCGTTCCTGCACATGGCGACCACCAGGCTGCTGGATTCCACCCCGCGCGCCGGATCGGCGATCGCCTTGCCGGCCGCCATGGCCAGGCCCAGGAACAGTAGGTTGTGCCCGGCAAGATATTCGAGCGTCGGCAGGGCCCGATCGCGCGGGATGTCCGCCCGCGAGATGGCAACCGCCATCTGGTTGGCGAACAGGCTGGAGGAGGCGCTGTGGCGGTTGTGCAGCTCATCCCCCATCTGCAGTGCCTGGATGATGATCGGATTGAGCTCCACCCCGCCGGTGTGAAGGAGCGCCTCACGCAAGGTGGGGGCCCATACGTCCCGCCAGCGGCGAAGACCGTCTAGCGCCTCGGGGCTGTAATCGCCGAACTGCTGGCGGGGCTCCACCTGGCGGCAGAATGCCCGGTTACCGAAGGTGCGGTTCTCCACGACCCACACTGGAGCGGAGGGGGAAATCGTGCCCGCCATCGGCCCCACGGTGCTATGCGGGTGATTGGGTTCCAGGTGAATCTCGCCTCGATCGAGGAGCGCCCGCGCCTCCTCCGGGTTCTCGGCCCAGCCCTCGTAGATCACCATGCCGATCACGGCGCCTTGCTGAGCGCCGCACATGCGCGACCATTCAATCGGTGGGCCGGAGTGGGTGATCATCTTGTCCTGCATCCCCGGGATGATCTCGCCCGCCGGCGCAATGTCGACGAGCACGGGCAATCCAGAGGTCAGCCGACGAACGACCTCCTCGTTGGCTTCCGCGATGCGTTGCTTCATATCCATGGTTCTCACCCTCTCAAGTAGTTACGGCAGTCGCCAACGCATCTGCCTGGCGACGGGTCGGCGGTGCCCAGCGGGGAACCAACGCCATCGCCGTCCACGCCCCTGTCAGAAGATCCCAACCCGTTGAGTGACCCATCTGGATCAGGTCATCGGCCGCCCGGTAGGCAGCCTGCCCCGGCAGACCCATGAGGAAGGCAACGGCGAATCGATGCAGGGTCTCGGCCGCATGGCCAGTGGCGTGATCGCCAAGCAGGGCGGCACTGATCCGATTGGTGCGGGCTTGGGAGGCCTGTATGAACGAGGTCAAGACTTCAGACGAACACCACGTCAGGGGGGTACCCGCTTCCTGCAGCATCGCCAGGCCGAACAAGACACCGCCGACGTAGTCATCGCCCGAGGGCGTCAACCCTTCTCCCAACCCCACCAGGTCTGCGGAATGGTGCAAGAGGGAACCCAAGTCCGCCCGCTGGCATGCCCTGGCAACACCACAGATCGAGGGATAGGCGGATATGAGGACTCGATCCCGTCCAGGCGCCCGGGCAGGGAAGGGTGTCCCCGACGCATACTCCAGAGTGGAGGCCAGCAAGGCTCCGAAGCCCTTCGGAGACGGCAGCATGCGGAGTTGATCCGAGCCGGAGACAGGTACCGCGAAAGATCCGGACGAACGGACGAGGCGGCGTGGCTCCCAGACACACGCTTCATCCAGATCTATCGAAGCAGCGGAGCCCAATAGGAGGATGCTGCGGTCTACCCGATAGGTCGAGCCTGATTGCGGCTTCGGGAGAGGGACTGGAACGCGTAGGCCCCGCCGATGCATCGGGACATCCGCGGACGACAGCCACACCAGTTCACCTTCCGCACTGCAGAGGTAGATGGCGCGCGAGTAGCCCTCCAGGATTATCCCGGTCGAATTCGGGGAGAGGATCCGGCGCGCCATCCCTCCGACCATGTCGGCGGCGTGGCGGGGTGCGTTTGGATTGCGATTCATGGATACCGCCATCCGGGGTCATCGGCGGCCGTCTCCAGGACGC
>MELR01000011.1:105696-107034 GCA_001767695.1 Actinobacteria bacterium RBG_16_68_21 | reverse complement strand
CGGGTGGCCGTTTCGATTGCTCTAGCTGGGGCTGCCAATCACGCCCTCGACAAACCAGTCCACCGATCCCATGAGGTCCGCAGTGAGTTCCTCGCCCTCAGCAACCCTCACTACCCCGTCCTGATCGACGATCGGGCCTGCGAAGACCACCTTCGTCCCTGCCTCGAGATCCGCACGGGCCTGTTCGACCGCGTCCTTGACCTCCTGCGGGACGTTGGGGCCGTAGGGCGCCATGGCCATGCAGCCATCGGCGATGCCGCAGCGGAGGAAGATCGGCTCCCAAGTGCCGTCGATCACAGTGGAGGCCAACCAGGTGAGCGTGTCACCCAAGGTGTAACCGATCCCGGTGATCCAATACTCGGGAGCGAACTGCTGAGCCGCCAGGGACTGGAAGCCGATCGAGTAGACGCCGCGCGATTCGGCCGTCGAGATGACCGTTGCCGGCGAGTCGACATGCATGGTGACGATGTCGGCACCCTGGTTGATGAGCGAGTTGGTGGCCTCGGCCTCCTTGGCCGCATCTCCCCAACCGAAGGTATACGCCACGACGGTCTGTGCATCGGGATTGACCGACTGCGCACCCAGCTCGAACGCGTTGATGAACGTCAGCGTCCATCCCAGCGGGAAGGCGGCGACGAACCCCAGCTTGTCGGATTCGGTGGTCAGACCGGCCGCCACGCCCATCATGTACCAGGTGTCCGGCGGTTCACCGAAGAAGTTTGCGAAGTTCGCCCCCATCTCCCACCCGCCGGCGTGCTCGAAGATCACATCCGGGTACTTGCTTGCCAGTTCGAGCGCCGGGTACTGGTGGTTGAAGGCGGTCGCAATGATCATCCCGGCGCCCTGCTGGATCATGTTCTCCATCGTGGAAGTCGCCCCGGCTTCTTCGGGGACATTCTCCGCTTCGATGATCTCCACGCAGGCGATGTTCTCGCCAATGGCCATGACGCCGTCGTGCATGGCCTGGTTGTAGCCGGCATCGGTTACCGGACCGCCGTACAGCGCTCCGATGATCAGACACGGGCCTGCGGCCGTGGTAGTGGTCTCGGCCGTGGTAGTCGTCTCGGCCGTGGTTGTGGTCCCGGCCGTCGTGGTCGTGACGGCGCTGGTGTCGGGGATCGTGGTCCCGGTACTATCGTCGCCGCAGGCGGCCAGTAGAAGCGCCGCCGTCAGCAGCAGCCCTACCGGTGCTCGAAGGCTTCTCATGATGTCTTCCTTTCCTGGCGTTTCCTGAGGATGAGTCGATTGACCCCACCACGAGTCGGACTCATGGTCCCGGTCTTGTCTCTGCTTATGGTCCAACTCCTTCCTACTCGGCCCCCTGGTAGACCCGTCCGA
>MELR01000011.1:97306-105672 GCA_001767695.1 Actinobacteria bacterium RBG_16_68_21 | reverse complement strand
CCCCAGGCCATGAGCACCACCAGGGTCAGCACATACGGGATGGTGCTGAGCAGGAACGGCGACACCTGGATCCCGCTCGACTGCAGCAGCAATTGGAACGCGACGGCGCCGCTGAACAGCAGCGCGCCGGCAACGGCATACAGGGGGTGCCACTTGGCGAAGATGACCAGGGCAATAGCTATGAACCCCAGCCCGGCTGTCATGTATTCGGTCCAATTCATTGCGTAGGCGATGGAGAGGTGCGAGCCGCCTACGCCGGCCAGCATGCCTGCCAGCCACAGCGCCTGGTAGCGGATGACCCGTGGATCGCGCCCGGAGGCATAGGCCGTTTCCGGGCTCTCACCGACCGCTCGCACCCCCAACCCCCAGCGCGTGCGGAAGAGGACCCACCAGATGGCGATAGCGACCGGCACGGCGACATAGATGAGGATGTCGAAGCGCAGGAGTGATGCATAGAGCTTCGGCAGGCCGGAGGAACCGGGCAGAGCCAGCCGGGGGAGTCCAACGATCTTCGCTCCGACGAATCCCTTGCCGACCCACGCGCTCAGCCCGAAGCCGAAGAACATCAGCGCCAGGCCGCTCGCCAGTTGGTTCGCCCTTCGGTTGAGCACCAGGTAGCCGAGGATCATGTTCATCAGGCCCCCGGCGATCACCGCCGCCAGCACACCCAGATAGGGGTTATCCGTGAGGGACGTCACCGCAAAGCCTGTTGAGGCGCTCACCAGCAGCACCCCTTCGAGGCCGAGGTTCACAATCCCCGCGCGTTCAGCGACGATCTCTCCCAGCGTGGCGTAGAGCAGCGAAGTGCCCGAGAACACGGCGCTCGACAAGACCCCCAGCAGCGCGATCTTGCTCACGGCGCACCCCTCTTGCGGGTGAAACTCGGCCGGGCCAGGACCACGAACAGTGTCATCGCCAGCAAGATGTTGATCGACGAGTAGGGCAGGTCGCGCGTCAACTGCAAGAGGTTGCCGCTGGTCAGGATGATGGCCACGACAAAGGAGGTCACCACTATGCCGAGCGGCGAGCCGCCTGCCAGCCAGCTGACGAGAAAGCCCATGAACCCGATCCCCCGCGAGAAGTTCGCCAACAGCACGCCGTAGTAGCCGGAGACCAGGGCCATCCCGGCCAGCCCGGCGACGGCACCGGCCAGGCACATCACGCCGACGACATACCTGCGGGTCGGGATCCCGTTCAGCGTGGCGGCCTGGTGATTCCAGCCAATGGCCCGCATCTCGAGGCCCCATCGGGTGGACCGCATCACAAACCAGAACACGGCCAGCAGCCCGAGCCCCAGGATCAGGCCGAGGCTGATGCGCGTGCCGAACAGGGTCGGCAGACGCGCCGACGATGAGAAGATCGAGGTCTTGTTCGTGTCCATCGGTGAGTGCCAATAACCGAAGACAAAGAACGCCACGATCATTGGGGCGACGGGATTGAGGAGCAAGGTCGAGATGGTCTCGCTGACGATGCCGCGCGCCCGCAGCTCGCCCGGAATCCAAGCCCAAGCGGCACCGCCAATCATGCCCAGCAGAACCATGATCGGCAGCAGAAGCCAGCCGGGGAGCGCCCCGAAGGTCAACGCCCCCCAAGTCGCCAGACATGCTCCCATGTAGAGCTGTCCTTCGCCGCCGACGTTGATCAGGCCGATGCGGGAGGGAAGGGCCACCGCAAGGGCGGTGAGCAGCAGGGGCGTCATCGCCACCGCGACCTCGGAGAGTCCGTAGGTGCTGCCGAGTGTGGAGACGAAGATGTCTCGATACGAGTGAATCGGGTCGTTGCCTGAGATCAGGAGGATCAGCCCGAACAGCACGAAGACGAGCAAGATCATGGCGCCATAGCGGGGGGCGACTCGGGCCAGGCCGGCCCAGAGGGAAGCGGCGCCTCGCTGGCTAGGACGGTTCGACATACGCAAACTCGGAGCCGGTCATCAGGCGCCCGACCTCGTATATATCCGCTTCTGCCGTCTTGAAGTCACCGACGATTCGGCCGGCGTGCATGACCACCATCCGGTCGCTGTACTCGAACAACTCCTCCAGATCCTCCGAGATCAAGAGAATGCCGGCGCCCTGATCCCGTGCCTGGACCAGCGCCGCCCGGGCGGCATGGGCACTCTGCACATCAAGCCCGCGCGTCAGGTAGGAGGCGATGATCAGGCGTGGGTCGTGGGACAGCTCGCGAGCGACCACCATGCGCTGCAGGTTGCCGCCCGAGAGCGACCCCGCCGGAAGGTAGGGCGCTATCTGAAAGCCCAGGCGCTGCCAGGCGAGCTCGGTATCCGATTCCACCGCCTGCCAGTCGATACTCAGGCCACCGCGCCGGGCATAACGCCGGGTCTGCGTGATCGCCATGTTCTGCAGGACCGTCAGATACGGTGTGATGGCCATCACCAGCGGGTTCTCAGGGATGTAGCTGACGCCGGCACGGCGGACATCGCCGATCGAATGACGTGTGAAGTCTCGGCCGAACAGCCGCTTCGTGCCCTTGGTGCAAGTGACGCCGCCCAAGATCAGGTCGCCAAGTTCCCTTTGCCCATTCCCCGAAACGCCGGCGACACCGACGATCTCCCCCGGACGGACGATCAGGTCGATCCGCTCGAGGCTGGTCTCCGCCCCTTCGCCTCGGGAACATGCCTGCTGCAGCTCGAGCGCCGGCGGTCCGTCGGGCTCCTCGGTGGCGTGGCGGGAAACCGGAGAGCGGGTCAAGTCACGATCGAACATGAGCCGGACCAGTCCGGTTTCAGTTGCGTCGGCGCGCGCCACCTCCCCGGCGACGCGGCCCTGCCGGAGGACCATGATCCGGTCGGCACACTCCAGGACCTCGTTGAGCTTGTGGGTGATCAGGATGACGGCCAAACCGTCGTCGACCAGGCGCTCGAGGACTCGGAAGAATCCTTCGATCTCCTGCGGGGCCAGAACCCGCGTGGGTTCGTCCAAGATCAACAGACGGGGCCGCGACAGGAGCAGTTTGAGCAGCTCCGCCTTCTGCTGCTGCCCGATCGACAGATCGCGGACCTGGGCCCAGGGATCGACCTTCAGGTTGTAGCGATCGCCAAGTGATTCGAGCTCCGCCGCGATCTCCTCCAGATTGGGGAGGGCAGGCAGGTCCGCCAGAAAGAGGGCGACGTTCTCGACCACACTCAGAGCCGGGATGAGGGTCAGCGTTTGGAAGACCATCCCGATGCCCTGGGACCGCGCCTCTTGGGGCGATCGGATCTCGGTCGGCACGCCGTCGATCAGGAGCTCTCCGGCGTCGCGGCGGTAGAAGCCATAGATGCACTTGACGAGCGTGCTCTTCCCGGCGCCGTTCTCCCCCAGTAGGGCATGCACCTCGCCTGGCATCACGTCAAGGCTGATCGAGTCGTTGGCCAGCACACCGGGGAATCGCTTAGTGAAGGCCCGCACACTGAGCACGGGCCTAGGGCTGGCGGTGCCCTCGCCGCCGGGGATCATCGGATTCCTCCCTATGGTTGCCACGAGGAATGCCGTCGACCAACGCGTTTCACATTCGGCGACACGAGAATCGCTCCAGAAACGTCCTAACTCGAACATAAGTGTAGTATGCCTACCGCTCCCCTTCCCTAGGGGCAAACGACCCGAGATCGCGCTGTCCAGACGCAGCAGCTCAATCCGAGAGGTTCATGCCATGCAGTCGCTGACCAACCGAAATGACCTCTCCCGGGCTTCGCGGACACGAGCGCGGGCGATGGAGGCGACGCTCGAGCTTGCCGCTGAATCCGGGATTAGCGCGTGCACCTTTGAGGCTGTCTCCGAACGCTCCGGCATCGCCCGAAGCACGCTCTACCGGCACTGGAAGAACTCGTCCGAGCTTGTTGCCGACGCGATCAAGAGCCAATCGATCGAGAGAGTCGCCGCCGACACCGGGACTCTGCGCGATGACATGCTCCATTGGATGCTCGAATTGGGTCGGGCACTCGAAGGTTCCACATGGGGGGCGATGGTCCCTCAACTAGTGGCAGCCGCCTCGACTGATCCCAACATGGAAGCGATCCAGCGCCGCAACTCCGGATACCACAGGAGCATCGACATCGAGATCGTCGAACGCGCCAAGAAGCGGGGGGAAGTCGATGAGGGAATCGACTCGTATCACGCCGCGGTCATGTTTACGGCTCCAATCTTCTACCGGTATCTTGTCGCTCGGCAACCGATCGATGCGCGATGGATCACATCGCATGTAGACCAAACCGTTGCCCTCCTCCGCCCCGCCGGAGGCTCATTAGGTGAAGGGGCCTGACAGGACGGATCGACCGGCGTCTCTAACGGGGTCTCGTCTTGCTGCCTTGGACCTTCGTGGTGGAGTGTGGGGGCGGGGCGTTGCGGTGAGTCGTCGGAGGGGCGAGGGTTCAATCCCGGTAGCGTCACGGCGACTGACCATGGAGAGCCCTCAGTGCCCCAGGGTCTCCTTCCGCCGTGACGAGTCGAAGATCCCGGTCGGGTTGTCGATACCCGTGATCTCGGTGAGGAGTTCCAACGTGTTGGCGTCGTAGACCCGGACCACTCCACCGTCCCAGTCGCTGATGTATACCTTCTGACCGTCGGCGCTGAACTCCGGGTGCAGTGTTCGGATCCCGTCGGTGATCGTTCCAACCACCCTGAACGGCGGAGCCTTCTCGAAGACCGTGATCGAGTGCGGCTCCTCGGCGAACACCGAGTCGGCCCACACATAGGGACTGTTCTCGCTTGCCCTGAGGAACAGGCCGGCGCCCGCGGTGGGGACGGTGCCGACGATCTCGTTGGTTTCGAGATTCCAAATGGCCCCCTTGCCTTCGGCGGCGTGGACGGTGGCCCCGTAGGTGACTCCGTCCACCTCCCAGGCGGCACCCGAACCGGGGTGCGGCTTGTCCCCGGTGCCGATCCTCGCCACCACGCTCATCGTCCGCACGTCGATGGCCGCCATCCAGTTGTCGTTCTGGGACGCGAGATAGAACGTGGCGTTGTCCGGCGAGAGGAACCCGTCGTGGAGGATGTGGCCGACGTCCGACACGGCGGTGATGGGGAAGTCCGGATCCGACCAGTCGATGCGCCACACTTGACCTGCCTCCTTGAGGGCGACCAGGAAATACGGCCCAACGAGGTCGGGGGAGACGTCGAGGATCGTGGCGACTCGAGAGTCGATCAGCTCGCCGTCCGGGTCGAGGGCGCTGGTGCCATACACCTTGAGGGGCTCGAGTGTGGCCGCATCGAGAATCACCAGGCTGGCGGGCACATAGTTCCCGGCGATCAGGTATCTGCCGTCGTCGGAGATGGCGATCGCCCGAGAGTCGAGGCCGATCCGGATCTTGCGAACCGGTTGCAGGCTGTACAGATCGATCTTGAACACCCAGCCGTCTCGCCCCATGTTGTAGGCCCATCGCTCGTCGGTGGGGGAGTAGGTGTAACCGTGGGCTCGGTAGGACGCCGGGATGTGGGTGAGAACCTGGTCGGTGTCACCATCGATCACCGCGATGGACTGCGTCTCCCGCTCGGTCACCAGCAGCAGGTTTTCCAGGTTTCCACGGTGGGTCGGCGCCGCCGGAAGCTGGTCCTCGGGGGTGAGTACGGTCAGGCTGGCCGCGGTGTCGGCGAAGGTCCAGTTCGGAGGCCCCTCGGACGACTCGGTGTGAATGAACTCGACGAGCGTCGAGATGTCGTCCGGGGTGAGGTTGTAGGGCGACGAAGCGAACGAGGGCATGACGGTGCCGGGCTTGCCGTCGGTGATCACCCCGACGTAGTACGAGGCATCCTGAGAGAGCCGTTCGGGAAGCAGCGCGGGACCGGTAGCCCCGCGGCGATCCGCACCGTGACAGCCGCTGCACGTATCCAAGAAGAAATCGCCGGCCGGTCGTCCCGCCACCGCGCCGTCGAATGCAGCGACCGTCGTGGTTGTGGCCTCTGATCCGGCGTCGCCCCTGCCAAGCCAGAATGCGAGGGGGGTGAATGCGAGCGAGGCGATGATCACTCCGCCGAGGACTCCCCAAGCAAAAGTCCAGCGGCGGGCGGTCTTGTGGTCTTCGAGGGTCATCGGGATTCTCCCCTGGTCAGTGGCGTTCGGTCGAGTGTCTCGAGTAGGGCGCCACGGCACCGACCCGAAGGGCCGGGCGCGGACTAGCCGCTCCCGCGAGCGGAACGGCGACATGGGCGAGAGAGGCCGGGGTCGTGCCGACGGCGCTCGCCAGATCGGAACCCTCGACCGTGTTGCTGGCGGTGGCGGGCTCAAGCATCGCTCTGAGGGCGAGGTCGGTGCGAAGGTGCAGCTCGAGTCTCATGTCATGAGTTGGCAGCTCAATGATCAAGGATGTCGCGGATGACGCCAAGGGCCGAAGGTCCGGGATGACGTGTTCCCACCGAAGCGGCGCCGGCGTGTCCCAGGGTCACCGGTACTCCGATGCTGCCGACGGGATCATCGTGTAAAGCACGAAGGCGGCGATCAGGCCCCCGGCAAAGCCGAAGAGCCGCTTCCACTGCCGCTCGCCGAGGCTGCCGTCGGCGTTGCGGGGGCGGGCGATACCGACCGCGGTGAGGGCGGCCCTCCCGGAGCGGGCGGGTCGGTTGCGTTTGTGAGGTGTGCGCCCCAATGCGGGGCCGGCGGCATCAGGGTCGTTCTGCAGGCATGGCCACCCACGCTACGACGGTTTTCGACCCTCACCGCGCGTCGCGGGACCGGCTCGCCCGGTGACTCCCGTTGTCTATGTGGAGGTCCTACACCTTGGCTGTCGGCCCGATCGGGAGCACCACCTTGTTGTAGGAGTCGTTGAGTATCTCGGCCGCCGCCAGGTAGATGGAGGACGCGCCGGTGAAGATGCCCTCCCACCCGGCGATCTTGATGATCGTCTCGGAGTCGGCCCAGTGGCCGATGGCAAGCAGGAAGAACAGCACGGCCAGGGACCCGAATACCACCTGGAGGGCCCGGTTCTTGCGCAGAGTGCCCAGAAACATGTAGGCCGTGAAGACGCCCCACAGGAAGAGGTACCAGCCGAGGAACTTGGGATCGGCGCCGCCGCGCAGGATGATCGCCACCAGGGTCATCCAGAACAGGCCGTAGGAGGTGAACGCGGTCAACCCGAACATGTTGTTCTTCCGAAACTCCATGATCCCGGCGATCACCTGAGCGATGCCGCCGTAGAACACTCCCATCGCCAGGATCATCGGATCCATGGGGAAGAATCCGGCATTGTGGATGTTGAGCAGAACCGTGGTCATGCCGAACCCCATGAGCCCGAGCGGGGCGGGGTTGGCGCGTAGGTCTTCCATCGAACGCCTTTCGACGAGGATACCGGGGCATCGCACCGCATCCAGCGCCGGACCGCAAGGGGCGAAAGTAACGGGAGATCCGGGAGTAGCGGCCCGACCGGCGGCGCGCCCCGCTACTGCTCGGCGATGCCGGCGAGTCGGGCGGCGAGGCGCTTCTTCGCCTCGAGATCGGTGGTCCGCTCGATGACGATTCGCTGCGCCTGCGGCGAGCCGGCCCCGTGCAACGACTCGGTGAGATACCCGACCGCGTTGCGGCCCACCGTCATGTTCTCGATCAGCCTGAGGATCCGTACTCGATCCACGGTGGAGATGTCGGGGCGCCCCGAGAAGTACTTGTCGAGCAGCGGGCCGATCTCGGGATGGGCGAAGTCCTGCTCGGAGGGCAGGGTGACCACCGCTCCTCCGGCGAGATCCTGAGCGAGACGAGCGATCTCGTACGGGTAGCGGGTGACGTCGAGCTTGCACGAGTTGGCGAGCAGCGGGTCGGGCTCCCAGTTGCCCGCGGGGCGGGGGAACGACTCGTGCGATGCGGCCATGCCCAACCCGAAGATCGTCTCGTTGAGATGGGACATCTCGACGATCTTGTCCCGGATGTGCGATGCCCGGGGCACGCCGTTGTAGTCGGCGATCAGGGCGGCGGCGCCGATCAGGACGTCGCCGACCCCGGACTTGCACACGTAGGACCGGCGGTGGTAGTTGGTGAACCGCTCGACGAGATCTGCGGCGAATTCGTGCTCCCCGTCGAGGAACACCCCCTCGGAGGGGACGAACACGTCGTCGAAGATCACCAGCGCTTCCTGGCCGGCGAATCCGGCATTGCCGACGTCGATCATCCCCTCCAGGCTGCGGGTGTCCCCGGGCTGGCGGCCGTACACGTAGATGAGCCCGGGAGCGTCCACGGGAACGGCGGCCACGATGGCGTAGTCGCGTTCCGCCTCGGTGAGACGGACGGTGGGCATCGCCAGCATCCAGTGTGAGTTGACGGCGCCGGTCTGATGTGCCTTAGCCCCCCGGATCACCACCCCGTCGTTCCGCCGTTCCACCACCCGCAGGTACAGGTCGGGATCGGCCTGCCCGGCCGGACCCTTCGCCCGATTCCCTTTGACGTCGGTCATC
>MELR01000011.1:90944-97176 GCA_001767695.1 Actinobacteria bacterium RBG_16_68_21 | reverse complement strand
TGCCGACGCACCTCTGGAAACAGGTGCCGGTGTCCTGCCCGAGGCGGCGCTGCATGCGGTTCTGGGCCACCACGTCATCGGCGTCCCGGGTCACGTGGAGAAAGCGATTCACCGATTGTCCGGTGATCGTCGACACCGCGGTAGCCAGGTCGGGATCGGCCGCCGCCAGGTCGTAGGTGGCAGCGACGGCGTTGATCGAGGGTCGGATGATCGGGTGGTCGGCGGGCTCGTCGATCCGCTCCCCGAACAGGAAGACCTCGAGGTTGCGGCCGCGCAGGCTGGCGATGTAGTCGGCGCCGTCGCCGATCGGGTGTCCCGGGTGCCACGAGCTGGTCATGACCGGGAGCGTACCGGTCGGCGCCCGACGCGGGGCCTGAACGGAGAGTCGGTCGGCTCAGGTTCCGGCGAATCCTGCCGATGGGTGATGTGGTGGGAGCGCAGCCGGTGCGCGGATGCGGCCCATTGGAGGAAAGATGAGACGGATCATCCGGGTTTCCCTTCTAGCGGTGGTGCTTCTTGCCGCCGGTGTCGGCGTGTCCCCGGCGGGGGCGGTTGCCCGCGCCGACGGGACGGCGCACCGCTACGGCGAGATCGTCGACTACCCGCTGGCGTTCCCCGTGATCGGGGAAACCCTGTACTGGGAGTCCTTCTGGGAGCCGCGCGCCAACGACATTCACCACGCGGTGGACATCGTGGCGGACAAGCTCACTCCGGTGGTTGCCGCTGCCTCGGGCACGGTCGCCTACGTCAATTGGAGCACCGATCCCGCCGTCACCAATCCCCAGCGCTGCTGCAACCTCGTCATTCACCACGACGACGGGTGGGAGACGTGGTACATCCACCTCAACAACGACACCCCCGGCACCGACGACGGCCAGGCATGGGGGATCGCCCCCGGGATCGTGCCCGGGGTTCACGTCGAAGCGGGCGACCTGATCGGCTGGGTGGGGGACTCGGGAAACGCCGAGGACACGATTCCTCACCTCCACATGGAGTTGTTCGACCCCGACGGCGTCGCGGTGGACCCGTTTGCCGCTCTCCGGGCCACCGAGGGCAAACCGGTGTGCCTGGTCACCAGGGTGAGCGGTATCGACAAGCTGCAGGTGAGCACAACGCTGTTGAAGAGCGGAAGCACCGGTGCCGAAGTGCGGGAACTGCAGCGGTTCCTCACGACCTTCCGCCGTGAGCCGGGTCCGGTGGACGGGATGTTCGGTCCCCGTACCGACGGGGCGGTCCGGGCATTTCAGGATGAGCGGGGCCTGGCGGTCGATGGAGTGGTCGGCAGCCGGACACGCGGCGAGATCGCTGTGGTGAAGCTGCTCTCCGACCGTTCCTCGGTGCTGGGCATGACCGGACGCCTGCTGCGCCCCGGAATCTACGGAGGAGATGTGCGCGAGCTCCAGGAGCTGCTCCACGTGGTGGGGGCGGCGCCGGGAGTGGCGGATGGCTACTACGGCCCGCTGACCGCCGTTGCGGTGGCGGCATTCCAGACCCAGCAGGGCCTCGATCCCGACGGCATCGTCGGCGACGTCACCCGGAGCGCGCTGATGCGGGCCCTCGGCCTGGAACCGCTGGTCACCTGCGGCTGAGCCCGACGCGCCGGGGCCCGGCATCTCTGCCGGGCCCCGCCGCGTCAGTTCCGGAGGAGGAACAGGCCGGCTGGAGGATCCGTCTCCGTCTGGTGCGGTACTCGCTGCCGCTCAACGGCGTCGCACGAGACACCGGATCGATCGGCTCACCCGGGGAGCCACCCCGGTGCGGGATCCCAATGAGTTCCCGCCCGCGACGAGGTGTGCGCTCCGTCGGGCCGAAGTGTGCCGATCACACCCGATCAGCCTTCAGCGGCTGGCGAGTGCACCCGGATCCTCCACACCGGCTATGGGCACCAGGGTGGGGTCCGGCTCCGCCCGGCGATAGGGCCGAAGGTCCGCGCCGCTTCAGATCGGGGGCTGCGGGTCGTACTGGATCTGGCGGCGCACCTCGACGGCGCGTGCTTCTGAGTGGAGCCGGCGCACCAGGTGCAGCGCCATGTCGATGCCGGCGGACACCCCGGCGGCGGTGATGACCTCGCCGCTGTCGACCCAGCGGTCGTCGGGCCGGGGCTGGATGTCGGTACCGAGGCTCGTCATCAGGTCGAGCGCCGACCAATAGGTGGTGGCGGGCCGTCCATCGAGGAGCCCGGCGTCGGCATACACCAGCGCCCCGGTGCAGACGCTGGTCATCAGGGTGCCCCGGTCGCGCTCCGCCTGCAGCCACGAGCGGATCGTGTGGTCCCCGAGATGGCCGCGGGTGCCCCGGCCCCCCGGGTAGAGGAGCACGTCGATCGGTGGGGCGGCGGTGAGCGAGTAGTCGGGGATCATCCGCAGACCCTTGGCACAGGTCACCGGCTCGCCGTCGAGCGACATGGTGAACACGGTGACACCGTCCTCCGGCCAGATCTGGGCCCAGGAAGAGAGAACCTCCCAGGGACCCGCCCAGTCGAGTTCCTCCGCACCGTCGAACACGAAGATGCCGATGGTCGTCATGCCCGGGAGTCTGCCATGAGGATGGCCGGCTGAGGGGCGGACGGGTGACCGCGCCCGGTGGCGTGTACGATCATGCGACGTTCCCGACGGAGGTCACGTGGCCGACTCGATCCCCGCCCGCCTGTTCGCCCAGGCCGAGAGGCGCCCCGGCAGTCCTGCCCTGTTCGAGAAGATCGAGGGCTCGTTCCGACCGACGTCGTGGTCCCAATACGCCGAGCAGGTGCGGCTCGCCGCCAGGGCATTGATCGCTCTCGATTTCGAGCCCGGCCAGCATGTGGCGATCCTCGGGTTCAACCGGCCGGAATGGGCGGTCCTCGACATCGCCTGCATGGCCGCCGGGGGTGCTCCCGCCGGGATCTACATCACCTCTTCACCCGAGGAGGTGGGGTACGTCACCGGCCACTCCGAGTCCCCGCTGATCCTCGTCGAGAACAAGATGCAACTCGACAAGGTGATGATGGTCCGTCACGAGCTGCCGCATCTGCGGTGGATCGTGACGATGCGAGGTGCCCCGGAGGTGGACGATCCCCAGGTGCTCACCTGGGAAGAATTCCTCGCCAGGGGGGAGATGAGCGACGATGCCGAGGTCGACGGGCGGGTGGCGGCGCTCCGCCCCGAGGGACTGGCCACGCTGATCTACACCTCGGGGACCACCGGGCCACCCAAGGGAGTGATGCTGACCCACTCCAACCTGACGTGGACCGCCGACGGCGTTCGCCAGGTGGTGGAGTTGTCGAGCGACGAGCGCCTGCTCTCCTATCTGCCGCTGAGCCACATCGCCGAGCAGATGTTTTCGCTCCACATCGCCATCACCAACGGTTACGCGGTCTACTTCGCCGAGTCGATCGAGGCGCTGGCGGACAACCTCAAGGAGGTCAGGCCGACCGTATTCTTCGGCGTTCCCCGAGTCTGGGAGAAGTTCCGCGACGGCATCGCCGCCAAGCTCGGTGAGACCACGGGGGCGAAGGCCAAGATCGCCTCATGGTCCCAGGATGTGGGCCGTCGCGCCGTCGCCATCGAGAACTCGGGACGCAAGGTGAGCGGCCTGCTCGCCGCGCAACGCCTGGTGGCCTCCCGGCTGGTCCATCACAAGGTGCTCGACGCCGTGGGTCTCGACCAGACCACGGCGGTGGTGACTGCGGCGGCGCCGATCTCCGTCGAGGTGCTGGAGTTCTTCGCCGGGTTCGGTCTCTCGTTGATCGAGGTCTACGGGCAGTCGGAGGGCTCGGGCCCGAGTACCACCAGCCGACCGGGCGCCACCAAGTTCGGATCGGTAGGGCTTCCCTATCCCGGGGCCGAGGTGCGCCTCGCCGACGACGGCGAGGTCGTCGTCAAGGGCGGCAACGTATTCGCTGGCTACTACAAGAACCCGCAGGCCACCGCCGAGACCCTGGTGGATGGATGGCTCCATTCCGGCGACCTGGGCTCGTTCGACGCCGATGGCTTCCTCACCATCACCGGGCGCAAGAAGGACATCATCATCACCGCCGGGGGAAAGAACATCGCGCCCAAGGACATCGAGACCGGGATCAAGGACAGTCCTTTGGTGTCCGAGGCGGTCCTCATCGGCGACCGTCGCAAGTTCCTGATCGCGCTCGTCACCCTCGATCCGGCCGCCGCCGACGCTTTCGCCACCGAGCGGGGGGTCACCGGCTCCCTCCACCGCTCCGAGGTGATCCGGACGGAGATCCAGGGCACGATCGACGATGTCAACCGTCGCTACGCCCGGGTCGAACAGGTGAAGAAGTTCGCCATTCTTCCCCGCGAGCTGTCGATCGACGATGGCGAGCTCACCGGCACCCTCAAGGTGAAGCGCGGCGCAGTCACCGAGCACTTCGCCGGTGAGATCGAATCGCTCTACGGCGACGAATCCTGACGCTCCGGTCGGATCAGCCCCCCAAGCCTCGCGGCACGAGGGAACACCGCAACCGGCCGGCGGCGTTGGCCTCCCCGTGACCCGCCGCCTCGCCCTCATCGCCGCCGCCGGGTTGGTGCTCACCGCCTGCAGCGGCACCGCGGCGGCTCCGATCACGACGGTTGCCGGGGGGGTGGCGACCACCACATCGGCGGTGGAGAGGGATCAGGCCGCCCCCGAGTTCCCCGACGGATTGGAGTGGCTCAACACCGCCCGCCCGCTGAGCATCGCCGGCCTCAGGGGGAAGGTGGTGCTGCTCGACTTCTGGACCTATGGATGCATCAACTGCATCCACATCATTCCCGAGATCGAACGGCTCGAGGCCGAGTACCCCGACGAGCTCGTGGTGATCGGGGTGCACAGCGCCAAGTTCACCAACGAGGCGGAAACCGAGAACATCCGCCAGGTGATCCTTCGCTACGGGATCGATCATCCGGTGGTCAACGACAAGGACTTCGTGGTCTGGCGGCAGTGGGGGGCGAGCGCGTGGCCCACGCTGGTCTTGGTCGATCCCGAGGGGAACATCGTCGGCGGGTCCACCGGGGAGGGCATCTACCCCGTGTTCCAGCCGGTGATCGACTCCCTCGTGGAGGAGTACGACGCTCGGGGCACGCTCGATCGGCGTCCCATCGACCTGTCCCCGGAGACCCTCCCCGAGACCGTGCTGTCGTTTCCGGGGAAGGTGCTCGCCGACGAGGCCGGCGGGCGGTTGTTCGTGGCCGACAGCAACCACCATCGGATCGTGATGGCCGACCTCGTCACCGGCGAAGTGCGTGACGTCGCCGGCTCGGGGTTGCGCGGGTTGGTCGACGGACCGTTCGCCTCCGCGGCGTTCAACCAGCCGCAGGGGATGGCCCTCAGCCGGGACGGCGCGACGTTGTACGTGGCGGACCTGGGGAATCACGCGGTAAGAGCCGTCGACCTGGCCGCTCGCAGTGTCACCACGCTCGTCGGTACCGGAGAACAGGCCATGGCCTATCCGCCCAACGCCGGGGTGGCGCCGTCCGTGGCGCTGTCGTCACCGTGGGACCTCTCCCTGGTGGACGACACCCTTTTCGTCGCCATGGCCGGCTCGCATCAGATCTGGACCATCGCATTCGCCACCGGTGCCGTGGAGCCCTTCGCCGGCACCGGAAGGGAGGGAGAGCTCGATGCCCCCCGCCGCCGCGCCGATCTCGCCCAGCCGAGCGGTCTGGCGAATGACGGCGCGGGACGCCTCTACTTCGCCGACTCGGAGTCCTCCACGATCCGCTGGGTGGACCTCGCCGGCGACGGGGACGTGAGCCTGCTCTCCGGTGGCGGCGACGGCCTGTTCGATTTCGGCGACCGCGACGGCGTCGGAGTCGACGCCTTGCTGCAGCATCCCCTCGGGGTGGTCGTCTTCGACGGCCGGGTATTCGCCGCCGACACGTACAACTCGAAGATCAAGGTGATCGATCCGGCCACTGGGGCGACGACCACCCTGTCGGGAGGGGAACAGGGTTGGGCCGACGGCACCAGCCCCCGGTACTCCGAACCGGGCGGAATCTCCGCGGCGAACGGGTTCCTGTACGTCGCCGACACCAACAACCACGTCATCCGCAGGGTCGATCCGACGACCGGTGCCGCCGACACCATCGTGCTCTACGGGATCGAACGGTTCCCCGCCGCCACCGACGACGGGGGAGGGATCACCGTCGCTGTTCCCGCGGCGACCGTCGCTCCCGGCCCGGGGACCATCACCATCGAGGTCACCCTCCCTGCCGGCTACCAGTTCAACGACATCGCCCCGTTCTCGATCCCCTGGACCGCG
>MELR01000011.1:88289-90935 GCA_001767695.1 Actinobacteria bacterium RBG_16_68_21 | reverse complement strand
ACCCGCCGGCGGATCTGGCGATCGTCGAGCCGGAGTTCCCGCTGACGGTGGCGGCAACCTTCGGTTCCGGGACGGGCACGCTGTCGGGAGACGTGACCGTCTACTTCTGCACGCAGGAGGCTACGGAGCTGTGCCTGATCGATCGGGTGCGGATCGAGGTGGCGGTGTTGGTGGCCGCGGGTGCGGCCGCCGATCTGGCCCTCGAGTACGCGGTGCCGCCGCCCGCCGGTTGACGAGGCACGCTCGGATCACGCCCCGGGGCGGACCACCATCGCCCACACCACGATCACCAGGATCGTGTGGTCGATGGAGAGCAGGAGATTGAGCCGCCTCACCGGCGCGGCTCCGTCGCCGCCAGCGGTCAACTCGGTATGGAGCTTCCTTTCGACCGGGGTGAGGAGGCCACCGCCGATGGCGCTCGACAGCACCAAGCCGACGATGCCGATGATCACCCAGGCCTGTCCGAACGCGAAGTCGGGCCGATCGATGACCATCCACACTCCGGCGATGGCGGCGATCATCGAGGCGGCTCCGAAGATGGGGCCGATCTTCTCGATGTCGGCGGCGAAGCCGATCTTGTGCGCCAGATCGGCCCGGCGAATGCGCTGGAAGAACACCCGGGAGACCACACCTCCGCCGAACCAGACCATGACCGCGGCGATGTGCACCGTCAGCAGGGTCCCGAACAGCACTCCGTTTCCGGTGTCGAGTCCCGGCTTGAACACCATCGCCCACAGGGTGACGAGCAGGACGACGGTGGCGAGCCGGCTCGCCATGCCCACGGTACGGATAATCGCCCCGGCGGCGGGACCATTGCCCGACTCCATCATCCCGATTGCCTTCTTGGTCTGGGGGATGATGAACCCGGTGGCGATGCCGATGGCGGCGAACAGCCCGATGAGGCCGATGAGGATCCACGCCTGGCTGAACTCGAACGCCTCGGCGTCGAGGACCATCCACACGCCGAACACCAGCGAGACCGCGGCGGCCGGGGCGTAGACCCGCTGGCCGACGAAGACCAGATCACGGGCGAACCCGAGGCGATGTCCCGGCTCGGCCGACTTGAGCCTGAGGACGTACGCCTGGGTGATCAGCGCCCCGCCCAGCCACACGATGGCGGCGAGCACATGGACCAGTTTGAGCGTGTCGAACAGGGTCACCAGTTCCTCCTCGGCGATGGCAAGACCGGGACAAGATAGCGAGTCGGTTTGACGCCCGGCGAGCCGATCGGAGTGGTCCTAGAGCTCGATTCCGAACACCACTCGCGCCACCGATCCGAGGGCGTAGCCGAGGACCCCGGCAGCCGAGGCGAGCAGCAGCATCTCCAACCCGGAGCGGAGCCGCGCCTGGCGACTGGCAACCGCCTTGGCGACCCCGAGCACGAACAGGGTGGCTGCCGCCACGCCCATGGAGATCCACAGCGCCGCGACCCGGGGGAGCCCGACGACGAACGGGAGCAGCGGGATGAGCGCTCCCGAGGCATAGGCGGCCGCCATGACCAGGGCGTCGCGCTCCGGGGTGTACCGCTGGGGGGCGGGATCGCCGTGGGCGAGGGCGACGTCGCGCTCCGCCTTCGACGACAGATAGGTCCCCATCGCCATCGACAGGACTCCGGAAATGGCATTGATCGCTGCGGCGATCACCACCACCCGATTTGCCAGCGCCGCGCCGACCATCCCGGCAACCAGTGCCATGTTCTGCACCGTGCCGTCCTCGACCCCGAACACCACCTCGCGCATCGACTCCTCGGCGAGGCGGTGGCGCCCCGAGCCGATGACTCGCCATCGCCGTCGGCGCAGCCCCGGTACCAGCAGGTTCACCCCGTCACCGTGCTCGTCGGGGGAGGGTGCGGACAGGGGAACTCGGTCCATCCCCGGGGGCGAAGGGTGGGACGGTCGGGGTAGTGATGGATGCCGGGTGCTGGCTCGGAACCGCGCTCTGATTCGAGCCTCCAGGCCGCGGTACGCGGAACGAGCCGGTGGGTGAGGAGGATCGGCCGTTCGGTCGACGCGTATGGTTCCGGCCGCCGGTAAGGTCACGGCTCCTTGTCGTCGCCGGGGTTGTGGACGGTTCACTCGCTCTGCGTGGTTGGCGGTTTCGATGGCCTCATGGCAACGGCCCGTGGGGATACGGCATCACCGGGTTTGCCTGGTGTGATGCGGATCGGGGGTTCCCATGCGGCGTCTCACACGTTTCTTCCAATCCCGCGTACTGGTGGCGGCGACGGCGTCGTTGTTGACCGCCGTTGCGTTGAGCGGCGTGGCGCTGGCCGCTGCTGGTTCGGGTAATGCCTATGCCGGGTGTTTGGGCAGCGGGGGCAGAATCAAGAACGTCGCGGTTGGCACCGACCCTCGCCGGGCATGCGACGCACCTCAGGTGGAGATCGTCTGGAACCAGAGCGGGCCGCAGGGCCCCAGCGGACCCCCCGGCAGCGGCTACCAAGGCGCGGCCGGGCCGGCTGGCCCCAAGGGCGACGATGGTGCCGACGGAGCGCCGGGTGTGCCGGGTGCCCAGGGTGCCCAAGGCGCGGCCGGGCCGGCTGGCCCCAAGGGCGACGATGGCGCCGACGGAGCGCCGGGTGTGTCGGGTGCCCAGGGTGCGCCGGGTGCCCAGGGTGCCCAGGGTGTGCCGGGTTCGCCTGGTGCG
>MELR01000011.1:75158-88256 GCA_001767695.1 Actinobacteria bacterium RBG_16_68_21 | reverse complement strand
GCTTCCGGCTCGATCACGGGATCGGGGACGAGCCTCTATCTGAAGGTCGACTGTCCCACCGGCAAGTTTCTGATTGGGGGAGGAGCATCGACGAGCGGTAGCGATCAACACCTGGTCAGCTCCATGCCGAATGGGAATGGTTGGTCGGCTCAAGCCCTCGGCACGTCCGTCACCTATCTCTCGGTGCAAGCGATCTGTGCCACGGTCGCATCCTGATGGTCGACCCCGGCGAGCGGTGGGCACTCTCTGACCGCGTGGTGGGCGCTACTGGGATTGAACCCTCGCCCCCTCCGACGACTCACCGCAGTGCCCCGTCTCTAGACCCCACCGCCACGGTGCGAGGCAGGAATAGAAGGCCCCAGAGGAGACGCCGGGCGATCACGAGTAGTGAGCGGCCGGCGGTGAAGATATGTCGGCGTGGGCGCTACTGGGATTGAACCCTCGCCCCCTCCGGGGACCTCACCGTGATGCCCCGTCTGCAAACCCCGCCGCGATGGTGCGAGGCAGGAATAGAAGGCCCCAGAGGAGACGCCGGGCGATCACGAGTAGTGAGCGGCCGGCGGTGAAGATATGTCGGCGTGGGCGCTACTGGGATTGAACCAGTGACCTCTGCCGTGTGAAGGCAGCGCTCTCCCGCTGAGCTAAGCGCCCGGAGAAACCAGGATTGTAGTGGCCGTATCCTTCCCCTCGTGACCCGCGAAGAGTTCGAACGAATCGTCGACGAGGCCCTGGAGGATCTCCCGCGCTGGGTGCTGGAGGTGGTGGACAACGTCACGGTGGTTGTCGAGGACTGGCCGACGCCGGAGCAGCTGGAGCGAGTCGACGCCAAGGGCACCCTGCTCGGGCTCTATGAGGGGGTCAACCTCCACGATCGGGCCGGCTACTACTCCGGAGCGATGCCCGATCGGATCACGGTCTTCATGTACCCCCACCTGGCGATGCGCCTCCCCCCGGCCCGGCTGCGCCGCCAGATCCGCAAGACCGTGCTCCATGAGGTCGCCCATCACCTGGGGATCGACGACGAGCGGCTCCACGAGATCGGGTACTAGCCCGTCGCCCGTCGCCCTTCGCGGTTTTCGCGGTCCGCCCTTTGACTGGTCAAGTGCCCGGCGGTTCGTGCCGATGGGCACCTCGTGGAACCCGTGCACCACGATCCCTACGCCCCCTGCGAACTCGGGAGCTGCAACCATGATCTCGCCCGGGCGGTAGGCATCGCCGAGCTGTGGAGCGCGGATGGTCCCTATGCCTTCGCCCACGTCGTATCCGGCGTCGCCACCACTCCTCCTCCGGCATTGTTCGACGACGAGGAGCGGCCCTACGAGTCGGATATTCCCGCCGAGCAACAGCGCTGGGCGGTCTGACGCCCTCGCAGAGATGCCCTTCGGCCATCTACCCTTCGGAGCGGAAGCTTCATCGTGACCACCGGATGGGAGTACGTATGGCCAGTCTGGAGAAACTGAAGGGAATCACCGAAGCTCAGGTCGAGCGGCTGCACGCGGCCGGCGTTCGTGGGACCGACACCCTTCTCAGGTGGGGGAGCACTCCCGACGGCCGTAAAGAGATCGCCAAGGAAACCCGTATCGGCCTCAATCGGATCACCGACTGGGTGCACCGGACCGACCTCATGCGGGTGAAGGGCATCGACGACGACTATGCCCGGCTGCTCGCCCGAGCGGGGGTGCACAGCATCGTCGATCTCAGCACGCGCAACCCGATGGAGCTGCATGATGAGGTCGAGATCGCTGCGGCCATGGAGCGTCTGGTGAAGCGCCTCCCCAGCCGCAAGGTGCTCGGCGGCTGGATCGAGCAGGCCCGCCTCATGGTCCGCCACGTCTGGTACCACGACACCTGGGGTGAGCCGGAGCTCACCGGCACGCAGGCTCCCAGCCTGTTCCCGACTCCCCGCGTCTAACGGTCTTCGCTCCCGTCCTGGAGCGAGGTCCTTTCGGCGCGCTTGGTGCGCTTGCGCCGCACCAGAAGCCGGATGAGGAACTCGACGCCGGCTCCCAGGGCCATGAAGGTGAGCAGCACCCACGCCAGCGGAGCCTCCGCCCTCCAGAACAAGAATTGCACTTCGGTGGTGTCGAAGTTCTGCAGCACGAGGATCAGGGCGAGGACGGTGATGGCGCCGAAGAGTACGAGAAGGCGGAATCGTCTCGTCTTCCAGGCAGGGGTCGGGGAGTCGGGGCGTGTCGTCATTCAGGAACCTCCGCGCCGGAGTCGCGCGCCCCGACACCTTCAGCGTAGGCGCGCCGGATGGGCCGGAGCAGTGCCGGTGCCGTGAAGAGGAAGGTGATCGGGAGCCGGGACAGGACGAACCAACGCGCCCGGGCAGCTCGGAGCACCGATCCGTCGCGGTCGACGACCTCCCAGCCGGGCTTTGCGTGCCGCCCCACGGTGAATCGTCCCGTCCAGTCCAGCGCGTGGATCAGCGCGACCGTGGCGGCGCGGGCGTCGGAGCCGAGGCGGAGAATTCGATCGCGTGACTGCGGAGTCACCCAGATCACCAGGGCGCAGATCGCCGCCACCGAGAACACCTGGACGTCGGCGGTCAACTGAATCGCGGTGTGGAAAGCAACGGCGGTCCACACCGCTCCCAGGCGGCTGTGCCGCCACAACAGCCCAGCGCCGATGAACAGCTCGGTGAGGACCACCGCCTTGGCCGCCCACTGATGGAAGCCGGGTGAGGTGAGGAGATCTACGACTCCCTGGGGGACGCCCCGGGAGATGAGATCCGAGGCGTAGCGCTCGACTCGGATCAACGTGACGGTGCCCCCCCACCAGTCGGGATCCAACAGCTTCGATGTCCCCGAGGCGAGGTACACCAGGGCAACCTCCACGCGCAGGACCGTCAGCGCCAGCCGGCGCCCCCCTCCGATGGAAATAGCGGTAGGGGTGCCGAGCCGGCGGTCGAGGGACAGGCGGGCACCGGTGGGAAGCACTGCGACGCCGACGAGGAGGATCAGCAGGAACGCCCGGTTGTGGTGGAAGTAGGTCTGGGAGAGGAAGAGGTTGTATCCCACGCCCAGCGCCGTTGCCCACGCCGCCAGCCGGGTGCACAGGCCGAGGCTCGTTGCCACCGCGGCGGCGACCGTCGCCCAGAGGATGGCGCGGTGCAGCCCGGGAGAGGCGATCGGGTACCAGGAGGCGTAGGGGAGGTTGAATCGATTCGCTGCAGCTTCGGCGAAGGAGGGCTGCAGGTGGAGAACGACGAGCGGGGCCACCGCCATGCGGGCCAGCGCGAGCGCCCGGGCGTCGATGGCCTCGTCGAGTGCAGCATTCCAGCGGTGCAGGCGGGCGATCACGGTGCGCGCATCTCGCTGAGGAGGACGGCGTGCTCGGGGCCGCGGCCGTTGCGCCACGCGTCGACCTCGGCGACCAGGCGGACGGTCTCGGTGTCGGCGGGGGTGTGGGCGGCCACCCAGTCGAGCGCTCCCTGGAGGAAGTGCAGGCTGGTATCGATGCCGTATGCCGCCGGCTGGCGGGCCGTCGGGTCTTCGAGCCCCGACCCGGCCACCAGGTCAGCCCACGAGTAGCCCCCCGGCCACGGCGCCCGCACATCTACGCGATTCCCGCCGGCAGTCTCCCGGAGTACCTGGACGCTCCAGTCGCTCGACTCCGGGAACATCTGGAATCCGAACACGTCCAGAGGCGCCGAGTACGCCCGGACGATGAGCACCAGCTGGGCGACGACGATGAGGATCGCCACCGACCGGCGCAGCGTGCGTGTGGTCATCTGGGGAATGGAAGCACCCGACACCGTCCGTTACCTGACAACCCGTTCGGCTCTCCCCGCGGGAAGGATGCTGTCCCGCCTCACTCGGTGTGGTGACTCCCCGGCCACGGCGCTCCTCCCGATCGCGGGACCATTGGGAACTCGTCCCGGGTCGGCTACGTTGGGGGGGCATGCAAGGGGAGAGGCGGCTGGCCGGTGTGGCGGGAGCGATCGCCGCCGGTGTGGCGCTCGGTGTGGGTGAGCTGTTCGCCGGGCTGTTCGACTCGGTGCCCTCCCCGATGGCGGCGGTCGGTGGCCGGATCATCGACGCGGCCCCGCCGTTCCTCAAGGATTTCGCCATCGCCGTCTTCGGCACCAGCGACAAGCTGGCGTTGGCGATCGGCACCGCAGTGGTCGGGGTGATCGTCGGCTGGGTCGCCGGCATCCTTGCCCTGCGCCGTCCGATCGTCGGACCGATCGTCTTCGGCCTCTTCGCCTTGGTAGGCATCGGCGCCGGGCTCGGGGAGCCGATGGCGGTGGGATGGGCGGTGATCGGGGCCACGCTCACCGCGGCGGTGTTGGGTCTGGTGGTGCTCGATGTCTTGCTCCGCCCGCTCCGGGCGGGAGAGCAGCCCACCGATGCGCTGCCCACCGATGCGGCCCGGCGCCGATTCTTGCGGATGGCATTCGCCGGAGGCGCTGCTGCCGTGGTCGCCGGCGCGGTGGGGCGAACTCTGTCGAGCCGGATTCCTCCGCCTCCGCCGTTGGCGCTCGACACCACTCCCGCCGTCACCGTCCCCCTGCTCGGCACCACCAACGAGTTCACCTTGGCCGGTCTCACCCCGATCGTGGTTCCCAACGAGGACTTCTACCGGATCGACACCGCGCTGACGGTGCCGCGCATCGACCCGGCGGAGTGGGCGTTGCGGGTGCACGGATTGGTCGATCGCGAGGTCTCCCTCGGGTATCAGGACCTGCTCGACATGGATCACATCGAGGAATACGTCACCATCGCCTGCGTCTCCAACAACGTCGGCGGCGACCTCGTCGGCAACGCCCTGTGGACCGGGGTCCGGCTCGCCGATGTGCTCGAGTCCGCCGGCCTGCAGGCGGGTGCCACCCAATTGGTGGGCCGGTCGATCGACGGGTTCACCGTCGGCTTCCCGCCGCAGATACTCGACGACGGACGGGAGGCGATGATCGCCATCGGCATGAACGGGGAGTCGCTTCCCCGGGAGCACGGCTACCCGGCCCGCCTGATCGTTCCCGGGCTCTACGGCTATGTGTCGGCGACCAAGTGGCTTAGCGAGGTCGAGCTGACCGGGTGGGACGACTTCGACGCCTACTGGGTGCCGCGCGGCTGGGCTAAGGAGGCGCCGATCAAGACCCAGTCGCGCATCGATGTTCCCCGGCCCGGCGAGACCGTTCCGGCCGGCCCCGTGGTGTTTGCCGGCGTGGCGTGGGCGCCGCTCAAGGGGATCGACCGAGTCGAGGTCCGCGTCGGCCAAGACGGCGACTGGCACGGTGCCGAGATCACCGAACCGTTGTCTTCGACCGCCTGGGTGCAATGGATGGCGACGATCGACTTGGCGCCCGGCCGTTATCAAGTGCAGGTCCGGGCCACCGATGGCACGGGAGTGGTGCAGACGTCGGAAACCCAGGCTCCCCGTCCCGACGGCGCCACCGGGTACCACACCACCAGCGTGACGGTGGCCTGAGGGGCTACCCACCCGGGCGCTTTCGACCATCGGGGGATTGGGATGGTGGAGAGGGGCTCACGCGGTGAGGAAGTGGGCGGCGCGGCCAGTCCGGAGGACCCGATCCGGAACCGGGGTCTCTAGTCCCGAGACGAGCCGGTGCGTAGGCGCCTCCCCCAGGGGAGGCGCCGCCGCGTCGGGGTCAGATGGCGTTGCAGCACCGGCCATACCTCCGGGGCGGCGAGGGTGGAGCGCATGACTCGCAGCGTCCTCAGGAACGCCGGTAGTGCCGCGGCCGTGCTCAGCGGATTCGGCCGGGTCTCGGCGAGGATTGGACGGTTGGGCCGCAGGACGACGATCTCGGTGTGGGGCCAGGCCGCGGCGACCTGTTCGAGTTCGGTTGCCAGAGCGCTCGAACCGAGCCGGTCCACGATTCCCTCGTAGAACCGGGCATCCGGCCTGGTGTCGGCAGCCGCCATCGGGGCGATCACCACCACGAGATCGAGCGGCTCGGGTGCGCCGAGCACCAGGTCCGCGCTCGTCCCGCTGACGACCCCGCCGTCCACGTAGCGGCGGCCCTGGACGGCGACCGGTTCGAAGACCAGCGGGACCGCCGATGAGGCGGCCACCGCGGTCACCAGGTCGGTGTCGGGGCTGCCTTCGGTCCCGAACGCCACCCGGCTGCGCGTTTCGATCTCATAGGCGACGATGGTGGTCGGGCGATCGGGCCAGGTAGCGGCGGCATCGCCGAGCGTTTCCCGGAGCCACTCGACGATCCCCTCGGTCGTGTATGGAGCGGGACTGCCGACGGCGAACTGGATTCCGGGATGACGGAGGCCGGGGAGGAGGCCGTGGCGCATCCAGCGGCCGACCCCGTGGGGGCGGCTCCTCCGGTAGATGCGCTTGGCGAGAGCGTCGGCGAGTTCCGTCTCGTCGTCGACATCGCCGACCAGGGCGTCGACCGAGAGGCGGTTGCTGCGGGTGAGGGCGGCGACCACCGCACCCGACGAGGTCCCCACGATGACGTCGGCGGTCGCCGGGTCCCAGCCGGTGGCCATGCGGAGCGAGAGGAGGGTTCCGAAGTGGAAGGCGGCCCCGGTGACCCCGCCACCCCCCAGGACGAGGCCGACGCGTGACATTGCGGCGATCTTAGGAGACCGCTCGGCCCGAGCGCCCGCAGCCGGTCGATCTTCGGCGGGCGTCGAGCGGAAAGCGGATAGCGGATAGCGGACGGCGGATAGCGGACGGCGGATTACCCGAAGCGGCGACCGCAGCCCGGGCAGTCCGAGTCGTCCTCGAACGTCTGGGAGCGACACCAGGGGCAGGGAAGGTCGGGGTCGATCGGATCGTGGAGCAGCACGAGACGCCCGAAGCGCCCTCCCGAGGACGCCATCGCGACGATCCATCCCAGTGCGAACACCTGTGCCTCCTGAATCGGTCTCGCCGAGCGTAGGGCGGCAGCGGCCGACTGGGAAGGATTTCGCGTTCGGCACCTGGCCGGCGCCGGGCAGGCCGCTGGCGGCGCCGGCCTGGCATCATGATCGAAGTCAACGCAGGAGGGTGCATGGCAGGGGCGACAACCGTCGTGGACATCGCCGAGCCGAAGGCGGCCCGGTGGCTCTTCGGTTCCTCGAGAACCGCGTGGTTCTGGCTTATTGCTCGGGTATGGCTCGGCTGGGAGTGGTTCGGCTCCGGATGGGGGAAGGTGTTTGGGGGGAACATCACCTGGAGGTTCTGGAACTGGGGTGACGCCGCCTACTCACTGACCGGCAACGCCAACATCGGCTGGATTCGTGCCGGCACGGTCGTGGCCGCCGACGGGACGCAGACGACACTCGGGGTGGGCGACCGCATCGCCGGGTTCGCCTCCAACGCGATCGCGGGCTCGCAGGGACCTCACCCGGACGTCGCCTACTCGTGGTATGTCAACTTCCTCGAGTTCGTTCGCGACACCCTCCACCCGGTGCTGGGGGTGGTGGTCCCCCTCGGCGAGGTAGTCATCGGTCTTGCTCTCATGGTTGGCGCATTTACCGGCGTCGCCGCCTTCTTGGGCGCCCTGCTCAATTTCTCCTACATGTTCGCCGGATCCTCCGGGGTCAATCCGGCGATGGTGTTGGTATCGCTGTTCATCATCCTCGCCTGGCGCAACTCCGGGTGGTACGGGCTCGACCGGTTCCTGCTTCCCAAACTGGGTGTGCCCTGGGAACGAAGGGGTGAAACGACCGGCTAGCGATCCAGGGCACGCTGCAGGCGTCGCTACCCTGTCGCCTTCGATGGCCATCAAGCTGACACTCCCCGATGGGGGATCCCTCGAGCTGGAGGACGGGTCGACCGGGCTCGATGCCGCCCGGAAGATCGGGCCGCGCCTCGCCGACGCCGCGGTGGCGGTCAAGGTCGACGAGGTCGAATACGACCTGTCCCGCTCCCTTCCCGGCGGCGGGCGGTTCGCGGTGATCACCGCGGCCACCGACGAGGGCCGACACGTGCTGCGCCACTCGGCGGCTCACGTCATGGCCCAGGCCGTGCTCGGCCTGTTCGCCGGCGCCACCTTCGCCATCGGTCCCGCCATCGAGGACGGCTTCTACTACGACTTCGACATCGGCCGGCCGTTCACCCCCGAGGACCTCGAGGCCATCGAGGCCCGGATGGCGGAGATCGTCGCCGCAGACCAGCCGTTCGAGCGCCAAGACCTGACCAAGGCGGAAGCGCTGGAGCTCTTCGCAGACCATCCCTTCAAGTCGGAGATCATCCAGGCGGTAGAAGAGGCCGAGGGTGCCGGAGGCGACACGGTTTCGGTATACCGCAACGAGTCGTTCGTCGACCTGTGCCGCGGTCCCCATCTGCCCTCGACCGGAAGGCTCGCCGCCTTCAAGCTGACGCGCACCGCCGGGGCCTACTGGCGGGGCGACGAGTCCCGCCCGCAGCTGCAGCGGATCTACGGGACCGCCTGGGAGAGCCAGGCGGCGCTCGACGCATACCTGCACCGCCTCGAGGAGGCTCGCAGGCGCGATCACCGCAAGGTGGGGGTCGAACTCGACTACTACTCCTTTCCCGACGAACTCGGCAGCGGGCTGGTGGCGTGGCATCCCAAGGGGGCGCTGATCAGGACCGCGATGGAGGACTACTCGCGTCGTACCCACCAGTCGCACGGCTACTCGGCGGTGTTCACCCCGCACATCGCCCGCAGCCACCTGTGGGAGACCTCTGGGCACCTCTCGTTCTACGCGGAGAACATGTATCCCGTTCTCGAGCTCGACGACGAGGAGGGGTACGTCCTCAAGCCGATGAATTGCCCGGGCCACATCCTCATTTTCAAGTCCCGGTCGCGGTCGTATCGTGAGCTGCCGTTGCGGCTGTTCGAGCTGGGAACGGTGTACCGCTACGAACGCTCCGGCGTGATCCACGGCCTGCTCCGGGCACGCGGCTTCACCCAGGACGACAGCCACATCTTCTGCATGGAGTCCCAGGTCGGCGCCGAACTGCAGAGCCTGCTCGACTTCGTGTTGATGGTGCTGCGCGACTTCGGATTCGACACGTTCGAGGCAGACCTCTCCACCAAGCCCGAGAAGTACGTCGGTCGCGACGATCTCTGGGAGCGGGCGACCGACGCCCTGCGCGCCGCACTGGGAAATGCCGGTCTGACGTACGAGGTCGCCGAGGGCGAGGGGGCCTTCTACGGGCCCAAGATCGACATCCACGTACGGGATGCCATCGGCCGGCGGTGGCAGCTCAGCACGCTTCAGGTGGACTTCGGCCAGCCGGACAACTTCGACCTCGAGTACGCCTCGGCCGAGAACACCCGGGCACGGCCGGTGATGATCCACCGGGCCCTGATGGGATCGGTGGAGCGGTTCTTGGGGGTCCTCATGGAGCACTACGCCGGGGCCCTTCCCGGCTGGCTCTCGCCGGTGCAGGCGACGATCGTGCCGGTCGCCGACCGTCACCACGACTACGCCGCCGTCGTCGCCACCGCCCTCGCCGCGATCGGGC
The DNA here is from genome assembly GCA_001767695.1 of Actinobacteria bacterium RBG_16_68_21. Classification (GTDB taxonomy): domain Bacteria; phylum Actinomycetota; class Acidimicrobiia; order Spongiisociales; family UBA11373; genus RBG-16-68-21. The sequence continues at coordinate 78,854 of MELR01000011.1, read as the reverse complement.
TCCGGGTGGAGATCGCCGACGGCGACGACACGGTGGGGGAGAAGCTGCGGACGGCGATCACCCACAAGCATCCGGCGGTCCTGGTCGTGGGTGATTCCGACGTCGCCTCAGGGACGGTGGGTATCCGGCTGCGCGGTGAAGACGAGCGGCGGGGCGTCCCCCTGGCGGAGGCTGCCGCCGAAATCGCCGCCCTCTGCGTCCCTCCGCGTTGAAGTTCATCGCTGTCTTTGACCGGGTTCGGGCGCGCCGTAGTCTTGCGCCGTCTTCGCTGTCCGACCAGGGAGTGCGCCCGTGAAGCTGATCATCCGGTTCCTTTCCGCAGCGGTGGGGCGTGCTCCCAAGGCGGTACTCGTCGGCGCGCTGGCGCTCACCCTGGTCTTCGGCTTCTTCATGCCCCAGGCCCAGACCGCGACGGGCAACGAAGGCTTCTCACCCGACTCCGCCGAGTTCATCGCGTTGCAGACCATCGACGAGGTGTTCTCCGACAACTCCGAGGTGGCGGTGCAGGTGGTGTTCGACGGTTCGGCCGACGACATCATCACCAGCGACGGGATGGCCACCTACCTGGCGACCCGGGGCGCCATCGCCGGGTCGCGCGCCTCCGAGTTGATGGTGGGGCGCCCCGGCGGTGACGTCGTCGGGTTCTTCGATCCCACCCTGCAGGCGCTGGCGATGATGGGGATCGACCCGGCGACGGCGACGGATGCGCAGATCAAGCAGGCCTTCTTGGGATCGTCCTCCGAGCTTCCTCCGGAGGTGAAGGAACTCTTCGCCGGTTTGCTCTCCACCCATTCCGACCTGTCCGCACCGAGCGCACCGGCCGGGCTGATGGTCGTCTTCCTCAACCTCGCTGTGTTGCCCGACGACCCCAACCAACTCGAGCTGCAGGCGATCGAGGTGGACATGGCCCACGCCATCTCCGCTGCCACCATCGGCAATGCGGTTTCGGCAGAGCCGTTCAGCTTTGCCCTGCTCTTCGAGGACACCGGTGAGTTCCAGAAGGAGATCGGCCGTCTGTTCGGCACGGCATTCCTGATCATCCTCCTCATCCTCGGCTTCGTCTTCTGGATCCATCCCAAGGGGCGCATGACCCGCCGGGCCGCCCTCCGGCGGGCCTCGGCCGATGTCGGCCTGGCGCTCGGCGTGATCATCATGTCGATCGTCTGGATGAACGGGGTCGGCGTGCTGCTCGGTCCCGGTTACCTGGGCTGGATCGGGCCGTTCAACGAGTTCCTCCAGATCCTGCCCATCCTCCTCATCGGCTTGGGCGTGGACTATGCGATCCACCTCACGGCTCGCTACCGCGAGGAAGTCGGCCAAGGAGCCGATGTCGTGGGCGCAGCCATGCGGGCATCCCGCACGGTGGGCGTCGCTTTGATCCTGGCGACCGTCACCACCGCGGTGGGGTTCCTCACCAACATCTGGAGTCCGGTGGGTGCGATCACCGATTTTGGCATCCTCGCCGCGGTCGGCATCGGCGCAGCATTCATCCTGATGCTCACCTTCGTGCCCTCGGTGCGAATCCTCCTCGACCGGCGGGCAGAGGCGGCGGGTCGGCTTCCCACCGAGGCGATGGGCCACTCGGAGAACCGGTTCCTCCCGACGCTCATGGGGAAGGCGTCCTATCTCGCCCGGAAGGCCCCGGCATTCATGGTGGGGATCTCGCTCGTGCTCGGCGGGCTGGGGGCCTGGGGTTGGGCCAACCTCGACACCCGCTTCTCGTTCACCGACTTCGTCCCCGAGCATTCATCCCTGCTGGGAACCTTCAACACGATCACCGATGAGTTCGGAGGCGGGTTCGGTGAGCGCACCCAGGTGCTCATCGAGGGCGACGTGGCCCGAGCCTCGGTACACAACGCAATGCTGTCTTCTTTCATGAACATGGCCGACACCCCGAATGTCCTCAGTCCGGGAGGGCGGCCCGAGGTGGAGTCGCCGTTGTCGGAACTGTTCTTCCTCGTCACGCCGCCGGAAGCTGGGGGCGACCCCACCCGCTACAACGCGGGCTTCGCGGCGGCGGCGGCGTCGCTCGGAATGCATCCGGATCTCTCCGTGGCTGAGGGGACCGACGTCGCCGCGCTCTACGACGCCGCCGCGGCGGTGGATCCCGATGGAATGCGGCGGGTCGTCGCCAAGGTCGATGGGGTATATCACTACATCGACATGAGCGTCAGCACCCAGGCCGGCGAACAGGGCGCCAAGGCGTTGCGGGATGGTCTGCGGGTGGACCTCGCGCCGCTCGACGACACCCCGGGCATCACCGCGGTGGCAACCAACGAGAACATCGTCAGCCGCGGTGTGGTGGAGGCGATCCAGGAGTCCCAGCTCCGTTCGCTCTTCCTGACCGTTGGGGCCGCCACCCTGCTCCTCATCTTCAACTTCCTCATCGAGTCGCGGCGACCGGCACTGGGACTGCTCACGATGCTGCCGGTGGCGCTGGTCGTGCTGTGGGTTTTCGGCGCCATGGCGCTCTCCGGAATCGCGTTCAACCCGGTGACGGCGATGATCGCCTCGATCGCCATCGGCATCGGCGTGCCGTACACGATTCACATCACCCACCGCTACCAGGAAGACCGCAAGCGTTTCGACACGCCGGAAGAAGCCATTCGAAACACGATGACCCACACCGGCGGGGCCCTGGCGGGGTCGGCGTTCACCACGGTGGCCGGCTTCGGAATCCTGGTGACGTCGTCGCTAAAACCGTTCCAGCAGTTCGGTCAGGTGGTCGCCTACGCGATCGGGTTCGCCCTGCTCGGCGCGGTACTCGTTCTCCCCAGCCTGCTGGTGCTCTGGGACCGCTGGCACCGCCGGCGGGGCGACGCGGTGCTCGAGGCAACCGGTCTCGAGGCGCTGGCGGAATGACCGCGCGGCGCCGTCGGCGGATCGAGATCCCCGAGGAGGTCGCCCGGTCCGAACGGGTGCCCGAGGATCTCGACGCCGCCCAGGGAGATCCCTACACGATCCCGTCGACCCGGCGGCGGCGCACTGCCGCCCTGGTGTATGCGGCGGGAGCCGTCGCCGTGGGCATCGCGGTCGCTTTGGGATCACCGGCCGGGCTTCTCATCCTTGCCGGCCTGCTCGCCCTGCTCGCCGCCTGGCACCTGGTGTCGGCGTGGCCCATCGAGGTGCTCGATCCTGCGGCACTGGACACCGCCAACCGCGAGGTGCCGTTCGCGGTAGGTCATGCCTCCGCCGCGGTGGGCTTCGACGGCTGGAGGGCGCGGCCGGTGTGGAACGTGCTCGTGTTCAGCGCCGACGACCCTCCCTCGCAGCGGGGCCTGGTGCGGGTCGACGCGGTGGACGGACATGTTGTGGAGAAGTACTGGGAGGCCATCGACTCAGACGCCGGCTGACTGCGCCGGCCGTCGCTCCGGGGATCCCCGGTGACGGTCTAGAGCACGTACTCTTCGCCGGCGCGGTCGCTCACCTCGACTGCGATCACGAATCGCGGATCGCGCGAGCGCCAGTTCTGCAGCAGCGCCTCGGCATGGACGTTGCACCCCGCCCGGAACACCGGCCAGGCCTCTCCGGTGTGGGCGCCGCCGAGGTCAGCCGACCGGCCGGAGACGGGGCGTACGCCCTCGTCGTCCAGCGACATTCCCTCGAGCGTCACCACCGCGAGGTCCAATTCGTTGCATGCCTCGATGATCTCGGCGACCACGGCGGGCGGATAGAAGCCCTCGTCCTCCTCGCCGC
>MELR01000011.1:66379-75149 GCA_001767695.1 Actinobacteria bacterium RBG_16_68_21 | reverse complement strand
CCGCCTGATCGAAGCGGGCGGCGAGAATGTCGACGGGGTGGTCGCCGCCGTCTCCGGGGGCGGGACCCTCGAGGACGAAGGGCGCTTCCGGGTCGACCATGGCCCGGGCGGTGTCGAGCACCCGCTGCAGGTCGGCGACGTCGAAGGCCCAGGGCTGCCCGTCCTCGTCGCCGTAGAACTCGGCGAACGTGGCCTCTTCGTCGTAGTAGACGACGCCGACGACGTTGCCCTCCTCGACGAGCTCCACGACGGGCCCCTCCTGGTCCTCACCGTCGGTCTCGCGTGCATGGAGATCTGTCATCGCCGGAAGGGTACCGGGAGGAGGGCGTCTTCTCCCCGTTTCTCGGAAGCGAAGAGCAATGAGCAAGAGCAAGACGCCGAGAACAATCCAGGTTGGTAGTCGGGCGAAGGGTCCCCCGAGACCGCGTCCTACCGGTCCTGGAACCCTTTCGGGTGGATGGCGGACAGCGGATAGCGGATAGCGGCCGAGCGAAGCTCGGCCCTACGGCATGTCCCGTCGGGGCTGTCCTACGTAGATCTGCCGGGGGCGGCCGATCTTGGTGTCGGGGTCCTCGGTCATCTCCTTCCACTGGGCGATCCATCCGGGGAGCCGCCCTATGGCAAAGAGCACGGTGAACATCCCGGTGGGAAAGCCCAGGGCGCGGAACATGAGCCCCGAGTAGAAGTCCACGTTGGGATAGAGCTTGCGCTCGATGAAGTAGTCGTCGGCGAGCGCCGCCTCCTCGAGCTTCATGGCCATGTCCAGCAGCGGGTCGTCGGCGGCCATGCGCGCCATCACCTCGTAGGCATGGGCCTTGAGAATCCGCGCCCGCGGATCGTAATTCTTGTAGACCCGGTGCCCGAAGCCCCACAGCCGGAATGGGTCGTCCTTGTCCTTCGCCTTGGCTATGTACCGGGCGGCGTTGCCCCCTTCGTCGTTGATCCGTTGCAGCATCTCGACGACCTGCTGGTTGGCGCCGCCGTGGAGCGGACCCCACAACGCGCTCATCCCCGACGCCACCGAAGTGAACAGGTTGGCCTGCGAGGAACCAACGAGACGGACCGTGGAGGTCGAGCAGTTCTGGCTGTGGTCGGCGTGCAGTATCAGGAGGACGTCGAGCGCCCGGGCAACGGTCGGGTCGAGGACGTAATCCTCCACCGGCAGGGCGAACATCATGTGGAGGAAGTTCGACACGTAGTCGAGATCGTTGTGCGGGTAGGCATACGGCTGGCCGATCGACTTCTTATAGGCGAAGGCGGCAACCGTGGGGAGTTTGGCGACGAGGCGCAACGCCGACTGCTCGACCGCATATGGGTCGATGGGATTGTGATACTCGGAGTAGAAGGCGGCCATGGCGTTGGTCGCCGATGCCAGGATCGCCATCGGGTGGGCGCTGCGGGGAAACGCGTCGAAGAGCCGCTTCATCTCCTCGTTGAGCAGCGTGTGGCGGGTTATCTCGGAGCGGTAGCTCTCCAGCTGTTGCGCGGTCGGCAGCTCTCCGTGGAAGAGGAGGTAGGCGACCTCGAGGAACGAGGAGCGCTCCGCCAGCTGCTCGATGGGGTATCCGCGGTAGCGGAGCTCACCGGCCTCCCCGTTCACGAAGGACACGCCGCTCCTGGTGCCCGCGGTATTGGCGAACCCGTAGTCCAGTGATACCAGCCCGGTCTCGGCGCGCAGGTTTCCCATGTCGATGCCGCGGTTGCCTTCGACCGCATCGACCATGGGGAGCGCGAGCTCACCGCCGTCGTAAATGAGTGTCGCCTCTGCCTCTCCCATGTTTCCTCTCCTGGGTTCAGTCTTCTTCCCGGGCGGCGGCGATGACCTTCTGTGCCTCGTTCGGCGGCGCCTCCTCGTAGTGGCTCATCACCATCTCGAAAGAGCCCCGGCCGCTGGTGATCGACCGGAGGTCGATCGAGTATCGCTGCATCTCGGCGAGCGGCACCTCGGCCGTCACCACCCGCAAGGAGCCGTCCGAATCCATTCCCAGAACCCGGCCCCGCTTGGCGTTCAGGTCACCGATGACATCGCCCATGAGGTCTTCGGGAATTCGGACGGTCACCCGCATCACCGGCTCGAGGAGCGTGGCGTTCAGCTTGGGCGCCGCCTCCTTCACGGCGAGGATACCGGCCATCCGGAACGACAGTTCGTCGGAGTCGACGGCGTGGTACTTGCCGTCGTAGACCGTGGCCCGTACTGCGACCACCGGATAGCCCGCGATGATCCCGCGCTCCAGGGCTTCGATGACGCCCTTCTCGACGGCGGGGACGTATTGCCGGGGGATCGACCCGCCCTTGAGCTCGTTGACGAACTCGAAGTCCGAGCCGAGGGGGAGAGGCTCGAATCTGAGGTTGGCCACCCCGTATTGGCCGCGACCGCCGGACTGCTTCTTGTGCTTGCCCTCGACGTCGGCCTTGCCGCGGATCGTCTCCCGGTAAGGGATCTTGGGAAGGGCGGTATCCACCTCCACGCCGTAGCGGGTGGCGAGACGGGCGATGGCGACTTCGAGGTGGGCGTCGCCGAGTCCGGAAAGCACCGTTTGCTTGGTGATCGTGTTGCGGGAAACCCGCAACGTGGGATCGTCATCGACGGCGCGCTGGAGTGCGGTCGACAGCTTCTCCTCGTCGTGCTGGGACCGGGGGAACACCGCCAGCGACATGGTCGGTGCGGGCATCGTGACCGGAGCGATGACGACCCCCAGGCCCGGGCTGCGCAGCGTGTCGCCGGCGAGGGTCGCCTCGAGCTTGGCCACCGCGGCGATGTCTCCCGTCTCCACCTGCTTGAGCTCCGTGTGCTCCTTGCCGCGCATGGAGAAGACGTTGTGCATGCGGCCGGTGGCGTGGCGGGCGGGGTTCTCCAGATCGGCGTCGAGGTTCACCGAGCCGCGGAACACCCGGAACAGCGAGATCCTCCCGACATACTGGTCGGACATCGTCTTGAAGACGTAGGCGACGACGCCCCCCTCGGGCAACGATTCGCCCTCCGCCAGGGGAGGGGCAGGGCGTTCCTCGGGGCGTGGGCCGTAGTCGACGATGAACTGGGCGACGCGGTCCACCCCGACGCCGCTGGTCGCCGAGCCGCACAGCACCGGGAAGGCGGTGCCTTCGATCATCCCCTTGTGCATTCCCAATATCAGCTCATTGCCGGTCGGTTCTACGCCGCCTTCGAGATACCGCTCGAGCATGCCGTCGTCGGTTTCGACCACTGCCTCGACCAGTGCGGTGTGCAGCGAAGCGACCTCACCCTGGGAGGACTCGGGAACGTCTCCCTCCGTGGCGACGTGAGTACCGTCGTACAGGTAGGCGCGGCCTCCCACCAGGTTGGCCACGCCCTGGAGGCTGTGCTCGGCGCCGATCGGCACCTGGAGGGGTGCGATCGCCGTGCCGAATACGGTCTTGAGCTGGCTGAGCGTGCGGGAGAACGAGGAGCGCTCCCGGTCGAGCTTGTTGACGAAGACCGCCCGGGCGACACCCTCCTCGCCCGCCATTCGCCACACCTCCTCGGTCTGCACCTCGACGCCGTCGACGCCCGACACGACGAAGAGGGCCAGATCGGCGGCGCGCAGCGCGGTGCGGACTTCACCGACGAAGTCGGAAAGGCCCGGGGTGTCGATCAGGTTGATCTTGTGGCCCTTCCATTCGAAGGGAGCCATTGCCAGGCTCACCGACGACTGCCGAGCGATTTCCTCCGGTTCGAAGTCGGTCACGGTGTTGCCGTCTTCGACGCGTCCCGCCCTGGTGGTCACCCCGGCGGCGAAGAGGAGGGACTCCGCCAGCGCCGTCTTGCCGCTCCCGCTGTGGCCGACGAGGACGACGTTGCGGATCTTCTCCGATGCCATGAAACCTCCGTTGCCGGGCGCGGAGTGTAGTGAGCGAGAGGGGGCCGGATTCCTGTGGTAGGTTGCCGGTCCGAGGTACCGCCATGCTCGATATCAGGGCTCGCAAGAAGGTCTCGCGGTTCGTCGATCCCTTCGCCCGGGCCGCCGCCAAGATCGGCCTGACCCCCACGGCGATCACGCTCATCGGGTTCGGCTTTGGTCTCACCGGCGCGGTACTGGTCGGTTTCGGCTACCTCGCGGCCGGGGCGGCGACGCTCGGCTTCGGCGCCCTGCTCGACATCCTCGACGGCGTGCTCGCCCGTCTCACCGACACCGAGACCCGTAAGGGCGCTTTGCTCGACTCGTTCACCGACCGCCTCGGCGAGGTCGCCGCCTGGACGGGTCTGGCCTTCTATCTGGGTCGGCGCGCCGAGGCGACTCTGGTCACGCTGTCGCTGATCGCGGTGTGCGGCTCGTTGCTCATCCCCTATCTGCGGGCCAAGGCCGAAGCCGAGGGCCTGGAGGGCAAGGGGGGCCTGACGGGCCGCGCCGAGCGCCTGCTCATCTTCGGATTCGGTGTCGGCCTCGAGGGCCTCGGCCTGCCCACACTCGAGGTGACCGTCTGGGCGCTCGCCATCCTCACCTGGGTCACGGTCTTCCAGCGGTTCTATCTCACCTGGGCGCAGCTCGACGCGTGAAGGAAGCGCTCGGGTATTACGCATATCGGATTCTCTCGGGCCTGTTCGGCCTGCTCCCCGAACCCGCCATGAGGAGGGCCGGAGAGGCTGTGGGTTGGGTGGCATCCTTCCTGGCCCGCGGCCGGTTCCGCATGGCGATGCGTCACCAGCTGCGGGTGCAGGGCCCGGCCGTGGACGCCCGCGCCGCGGCGCGGCGGGTCTTCGTCAACTACGGCCGCTATTGGGCGGAGACGTTCTGGATGCGACCGCGGCGTCACGACGCGGTGGTCGCCAGAACGACGATCGACGGCATCGAGCACCTCCATGCGGCGCGCGACTCGGGCCGGGGCGTCGTTCTCGCCCTGCCCCACCTCGGCAACTGGGAGGCTGCGGGCTTGCGGGCGACGGCGGAACGTGCCCGGGTGCTCGCCGTCGCCGAGGAGCTGGGCAACGAGCGGATCGTCCAGTGGTTCGTGAAGATGCGCAACATGATGGAGATCGACGTCGTCATCGCCCGCAAGGGCACCCGGGTGACGCGCGAACTGCTCGAGCGGCTGTCGGCCGGCGGCGTGATCGCCCTGCTCTGTGATCGGGACCTGAGCGGCCGAGGGATTCCGGTAACGCTCTTCGGAGAGGAGACGACGTTGCCCGCCGGACCGATCTCTCTCGCCGAGCGCACCGGAGCGATCGTCCTCCCGGTGGGCACCTACTTCGCCCCGGGGGCGGGCCATGCGTTCGAGGTCCATCCGCCGCTGGAGATCCCGGACCTCCCCGACCAGGCCGAGCGGGTGCGGGTCGGCACCCAGCGCCTTGCCGACCTGGTGGAGGTGATCGTGCGCAAGGCGCCGGAGCAGTGGCATCTCGTGGTTCCCAACTGGCCGAGTGATCGCGAGGCAGCCTCATGAAGGTGGCCCTGGTCAGCCCTTACGCCTTCGACCATCCGGGCGGAGTCCAGGACCAGGTCACCCGCCTCGTGGGATGGCTGCGCGAGGAGGGCCACGACGCCTGGGCGGTGGCCCCCGGCGCCGGGGGCCCCGATGGCACCCGCCACGTCGGGCGGTTCCATTCGATCCGGGCGAATCGGTCACGGGCGCCGATCGCCCTCGACCCGCGGGTGGTGCGGAGAGTACGGTCGGCGGTGGCGGACGCCGACGTCGTCCACGTCCACGAGCCGTTCATGCCGATGGTCTCGTTGGCGGCGATCCTGGCCAAGACGCCACCGGTGGTTGCCACCTTTCACGCCGATCCGGGATCGGTGGCCCGCGGTGCCTATCGGCTTGCCGGGCCGGTCCTCCGTCGGGCGACCTCACGGGTCCGGGTATTCACCGCGGTCAGCGCGGTGGCGGCCTCCGCCGTCGCCGGGAGGATCCGGGATGTTCGCATCATTCCCAACGGCGTCGATCTCGACACCGGCGCCAACGACGGTGGACACGAGGCGCACACCGTCTTGTTCCTCGGCCGGGACGAACCGCGCAAGGGCCTCGACGTGGCCTTGGAGGCCTGGCCGCGGGTCCGGGCCAGGGTTCCCGACGCCGTACTTCGGGTGGCGGGCACCGACCGGGACCAGGGGCCGGAAGGGGTGGAGTTCCTCGGACGGCTGGCTGCCGACGCCAAGCAGGCTGAGCTGCACCGGGCCGCCGTCCTGGTGACACCCAACCTCGGCGGGGAGAGCTTTGGGATCGTGGTGGTCGAGGGAATGGCCTCCGGCTGCGCGGTGGTGGCCAGTGACCTTCCCGCCTTCCGGGCCGTCGCCGGGGACGCGGCTCACTTCGTGCCGCCGGCGAACCCCCCTGCGCTGGCGGATGCCATCTGCGCCCTGCTCAGCGATGCCGGAGCGGCACGGCGACTGGCCCGCTCGGGACGGCGCCGGGCGCAGATGTTCGGCCGGCGCACCGTTCTCGGCGCCTATCTCGCCGCCTACCGCGACGCCGTTGCCGGGGGAGGCTTGACTGCGGACGAGCGGTAGCATTCAGTTCGTACAAACGAAGGAGTGACCGTGGAGCAGGGCACCGATCGCGTAAAGCGCGGCCTGGCCGAGATGCTCAAGGGTGGCGTGATCATGGATGTCACTACGGCCGATCAGGCGAAGATCGCCGAGGAGGCCGGGGCCGTGTCGGTGATGGCCCTCGAGCGGGTTCCTGCCGATATCCGCCGCGATGGCGGAGTCGCCCGGATGGCCGATCCCTCACGGGTCGAGGAGATCATGGCCGCAGTTTCGATTCCGGTCATGGCCAAGGTCCGGATCGGGCATTTCGTGGAGGCCCAGGTGCTGCAATCCCTGGGCGTCGACTACATCGACGAGAGCGAGGTGCTCACTCCGGCCGACGAGGCGTATCACATCGACAAGTGGAAGTTCACGGTTCCCTTCGTCTGCGGCGCCCGGGATCTCGGTGAAGCCCTGCGGCGCATCGGTGAGGGAGCGGCGATGATCCGGACCAAGGGGGAGGCGGGTACCGGCAACGTCGTGGAAGCGGTCCGCCACATGCGCACGCTCAAGGACGGCATCAGGCGTCTCCAGTACCTCGACGACGAGCAACTGATGTCCGCTGCCAAGGACCTCGGTGCCCCGTACGGACTGGTGTGCGAGGTGGCCGAGACCGGTGTGCTGCCCGTGGTCAACTTCGCCGCCGGCGGGATCGCCACCCCGGCCGATGCGGCGCTGATGATGCAGCTCGGCTGCGATGGGGTGTTCGTGGGCTCGGGCATCTTCAAGAGCGAGGACCCGGCGCCCCGGGCCCGTGCCATCGTCGAAGCGACCACCTATCACTCCGATCCGCAGATCCTCGCCAAGGTCTCGCGCGGCCTGGGGGAGCCGATGGTGGGAATCGAGATGGAGCGTCTCTCGGACGAGGACCGGCTGGCCCGTCGGGGCTGGTGAGCGATGCGCGTCGGGGTGCTCGCGCTGCAGGGGGATTTCCGCGAGCACGCCTTGATGCTGGGCGGCGTGGGTATCGAGGTTGCTCTGGTGCGGCAGTCCGATGACCTGTCGGGGATCGACGGGCTGATCGTTCCCGGAGGAGAGTCCACGACGATCGGCAAGCTGGCGGAGCGCTTCGGCCTGCTCGAGCCGCTCCGGGCGGCGATCGCCGACGGCATGCCGACGCTGGGGACCTGCGCCGGCATGATCTTCCTGGCGGGATCGACGACCGAGTCTCGTCCTCAGATCCAACTGGGGGTGCTCGACGTCGTCGTGCGCCGCAACGCATTCGGGCGTCAGGTGAGCTCGTTCGAGGCCGATCTGGAGGTGGCCGGCCTCTCGGGCGGGCCGACCCACGCGGTGTTCATCCGGGCGCCGTGGATCGACAAGCTGGGTGCCGGGGTGGAGGTGCTCGCCGAGGTGGAAGGGCACCCGGTGATGGTCCGCGAGCGGAACGTCGTGGCGACCTCCTTCCATCCCGAGCTCACCGGGGACGGCCGCATTCATACACTGGTGTTTTCAACGGTTGGGGAGGCGTGATGTCGGGTCACTCGAAGTGGTCCACGATCAAGTACAAGAAGGGCGCCAAGGACCTCCAGCGCGGCAAGGTGTTCGCCAAGCTGGCGCGGGCGGTGGAGATTGCGGCGCGCGACGGTGGCGGCGATCCGGACATGAACGCCTCTCTTTACCTGGCCGTGCAGAAGGCCAAGGCGGCGTCGATGCCCAACGACAACATCGAACGCGCCATCAAACGGGGCACCGGCGACGTCGAGACGACCCACTACGACGAGATCTGGTACGAGGGATATGGGGCCGGCGGAGTGGCGCTCTACGTGCAGGTGCTCACCGACAACCGCAACCGGGCAGCCTCGGAGGTGCGCTCCACCTTCACCCGCAACAACGGCAACCTCGGTGAGCCCGGCTCGGTGGCCTACCTGTTCGAGCAGAAGGGCTATGTGCTCGCCGGCGGGACCGAGGAGGACGTCATGCTCGCCGCCCTGGATGCCGGCGCCGAGGACGTTCGCCCGTCGGGCGGGCAGTTCGAGGTGATCTGCGCCGCCGGCGACCTCACGACGGTGCGCGGCGCCCTGGAAGCGGCGGGCATACCGGTCGAATCGGCGGAGGTCACCCGGCTGCCGATGACCACCGTCGCCCTCAAAGAGGATGCCGCCCGGTCGGTGCTCCGCCTGGTCGACGCCCTCGAGGATCTCGACGACGTCCAGGCGGTGTACGCCAACTTCGACATTCCCGACGAGGTGCTTGCCGCAGTGGCGGGCTGAGGAGGGCGCGGTCCGCGGTTCGCGGTTCGCGGTTCGCTGTTCGCAAGGGAAGTCGCCGGTCGCCAGTCGCCAGCAAGACCG
>MELR01000011.1:0-66337 GCA_001767695.1 Actinobacteria bacterium RBG_16_68_21 | reverse complement strand
ACAAGAAGAACCGCCGTTCCTCGGCGAGGGAGGCGAGTCTCCTCTCGTCGAACGTCTGGCGTCTGGCGTCGGGCGCCCAACGCCTGGTGTCTGGTGTCTGGCGTCTCCCATTCCTCCTCGGTGACGGTCGCAGCCGGTAACCTGCCCGTACACATGTTCGTTCTCGGCATCGATCCCGGGCTCTCCCGCACCGGCTACGCAGTCATCGAGGCGGCGGGAGGCGTCATGAGGCCGGTGGCGGCGGGCGTGATCCGCACCGACCCGGCGGCGTCGCTTTCCGATCGCCTCGCCGAGTTGTACGCCGACTTGGAGTCCCTGATCGCCGAGTACCGGCCCGACGAGGCGGCGATCGAAGAGGTGTTCGTCAACCGCAACCTGCAGACGGCAACCGCGGTAGGCCGGGCTTCCGGGGTGGCGATCCTGGCCGCGGCCCGTGCCGGGATCCCGGTTCATGAGTACACCCCCTCGGCGGTGAAGCTGGCCGTGGCCGGATACGGCGACGCCGCCAAGGCCCAGGTGCAGGCGATGGTGGCGCGGCGGCTCGGTCTGGAGTCGGCCCCCGGTCCCGCCGATGCCGCCGATGCCCTGGCGGTGGCGTTGTGCCACCTCCAGGGCGCCGGTTTGCGACGGGCCGTCGATGAGGCCACTCGATGATCGGGAGAGTGCGGGGAACGCTGGTGGAGCATGCCCCCTCGGGGGTGGTGATCGACGTCGCCGGGATCGGATACGAGATCGCGATGCCGGGGAGGGATTTCGGGGCGCTGCCGGCGGTCGGCGAGGAGGTCGTGCTCCACACCCACCTCCATGTTCGCGAGGATCAGATGGCGCTGTTCGGCTTCGCCACCGCCGAGGGTCGCGACCTCTTCCGGGAGCTGATCACGGTGAGCGGTGTGGGTCCCAAGCTGGCCCTGGCGATCCTCTCCACCTTCACTCCGGAACGGCTCAGATTGGCCCTGGTGTCGGAGGACGTCGATGCCCTCGTCGAGGTGCCGGGCATCGGCAAGCGCAGCGCCCAGAAGATGATCCTCGATCTGCGGGCACGTCTCGAGTTGGCCGCCGAGCTGTCACCGGCGGGGGGGAGCAGCCTGGCCCAAGTGCGCGGCGCCCTCGAGGGGCTCGGGTACGGGGCACCCGAGATCCGCGAGGCCATTGCCGGACTCGATGCCGACGGAGAGGTGGACGAGCTGCTCCGCTCCGCGCTGCAGCGGCTGGGCCGGCCATGAGGGAAGAGGGACTGCTCGCCGCCAAGCTGACTCCGGAGGAGGCCGCCTTCGAGGCGGGCCTCCGCCCCGCCACCCTCGAAGAGTTCGTCGGCCAGGACGATCTCAAGGAACGCCTCTCGATCCTCATCGAAGCCGCCCGGGGACGCGGAGACACCCTGGACCACGTGATCTTCAGCGGGCCGCCGGGGCTGGGCAAGACCACGCTGGCGGCGATCGTCGCCAACGCCATGGGTGCCCAATTCCGGGCGACCTCGGGGCCGGCCCTGGAGCGCCCTGGCGACCTCGCCGCCATCCTCAGCAACCTCGGCCGGGGAGACGTGATGTTCATCGACGAGATCCACCGCCTCCCTCAGGCGGTCGAGGAGATCCTCTATTCGGCGATGGAGGACTTCCGGCTCGACATCGTGGTCGGCAAAGGGCCCGGCGCCCATTCGATCAGGCTGCCCCTGCCTCCGTTCACACTGATCGGGGCGACCACCCGGGTGGGTCGGGTGTCGGCTCCGTTGCGCGACCGGTTCGGGTATGTCGCCCGCATCGACTATTACCCGGCGGCCGAGCTGGAGCTGGTGCTGGCTCGATCGGCGCGACTGCTCGGCATCGCCATCAGCCCGGAGGGAGCCGCGGTGATCGCCGCTCGCTCCCGGGGCACCCCCCGCATCGCCAACCGCCTGCTGCGCCGGGTGCGCGACTTTGCCGATGCCCGGGCCTCCGGCCAGGCCGACGAGGCGACCGCCGACCGGGCCCTCGAGGTGTTCGAGATCGACCAGGCGGGGCTCGACCGGGTCGACCGGGCGATCCTCGAGGCGGTGGTGCACAAATTCGGGGGAGGCCCGGTCGGCCTCTCCACCCTGGCGATCGCGGTCTCCGAGGACCCCCAGACGGTGGAGGACGCCTACGAGCCGTTCCTGCTGCAGATGGGGTTCCTGCAGCGCACCCCGCGGGGCCGGGTGGCCACCCGGCTGGCGTACGTGCACCTCGGGTTGGCGGTACCCACCGAGGTGGAGCAGGGGAGGCTCTTGTAGGCGTCGCCAGTCGCCAGTCGCCCGTGTTTCCGGTTTCCAGTTTCCCGTAAGACTCCCGGTTGGCCAATTGCCAATTGCGGACAGCGGATAGGGGATAGCGGACGCCGCCAATTGCCAATTGCCGCGTCTTCCGAACACACTCCGTCCCACATGAAGACCGCCGAGTTCTTCTACGACCTCCCGGAAACGGCCATCGCCCAGGCGGCGATCGAGCCCCGGGACGCCTCCCGGCTGCTCGACACCCGAACCATGACCGACCATCGGTTCTCCGATCTGCCCGGTCTGCTCCGGGAGGGCGACGTGGTGGTGGTCAATCACACCAGGGTTCGCCCCGCCCGACTGATCGGGGAGAAGGACCGCTCGGGAGGCCGGGTGGAGGCGCTGCTGCTCCGCCCCCGGGGCGACGGGTCATGGGAGGCGTTGGTGCGGCCGGCGCGGCGGATCCGGAGCGGTACGCGGCTGCGCTTCGGCGACGCGCTGGTTGTGGTCACCGATGCGCCCACCTCCGGGCGGGTGACGCTGCGCGCCGAGGAGGGGGACATCGCCGCCGCCGCCGAGGACATCGGAGAGGTGCCGCTGCCTCCGTACTTCCGGGGCACACTGTCAGATCCCGAGCGGTACCAGACGGTATACGCCCGCCAACCCGGCTCGGCGGCGGCGCCGACCGCGGGCCTCCATTTCACCGCGGGGGTCCTGGAGGGTCTCGCCGCCCGCGGCATCGCGGTGGTCGGGATCGATCTGGAGATCGGGCTCGACACCTTCCGCCCCATCGGCGCCGAGGACATCGCCGATCACGTGATGCACGCCGAGAATGCCACGGTGGGGACCGAGGCGGCCGCGGCGATTGCCGCGGCTCGCGGCGCCGGGGGGAGAGTGGTGGCGATCGGCACCACCGTCGTGCGAACCCTGGAGACCGCGGCCGCCGCTTCGGGCGAGGTGGAGGCCTTCGCCGGGGAGACCCGGCTGTTCATCACGCCGGGTTACCGGTTCCGGGCGGTGGACCTGGTGGTGACCAACTTCCACGTCCCCGGGTCGACGCTGGTGGTGCTGATCGCCGCTTTCGTCGGTCCGCGGTGGCGCCAGATCTACGACACTGTCCTCGCCAGGGGCTACCGGTTCCTCTCCTTCGGCGACGCCATGCTGGCGGAGTGTGCCCGTTGAATCCGGTGACCCTGACGATCGCGGCGACGGACGGGGCGGCCCGGAGTGGCGCCCTGGCCACTCCCCACGGGGAGGTGGCCACCCCGGCGTTCATGCCCGTGGGGACCCGGGGGAGCGTGCGGGGGATCGATGCCCGCGACCTGAGGGAGGCCGGGGCAGAGATCGTGCTGGCGAACACCTATCACCTGTTGCTCCGTCCCGGCGACACGATCGTCGCCGCGCTGGGCGGGTTGGCCCGCTTCATGGGATGGGGAGGACCGACCCTCACCGACAGCGGCGGTTATCAGGTGTTCTCGCTGGCACCCAAGGTCGACGAGGACGGGGTGGCCTTCCGTTCGACCTACGACGGAACGGCGGTTCATCTCACGCCCGAGGGTGCCGTTGCCGTGCAGGAGCGACTCGGGGCGGACATCGCCATGGTGCTCGATCACCTCGTCGGCTTGCCTGCGCCGCCGGACGTGGTCAGGGATGCCATGGAGCGGACGTTGCGCTGGTCGGAGAGGGCGGTCGCCGTTCATCGTCGTGCCGACCAGGCGCTCTTCGGCATCGTGCAGGGAGGCGTCGACCGGGACCTGCGCGAGTCGAGCGCCCGGCGCACCGCCGAGTTGGGGTTCGCCGGCTTCGGAATCGGGGGGCTGAGCGTGGGAGAGACCGCCCCGGAGCGCAACGCCGCCCTGGAAGTCGTGGCCGGTGTGCTCCCCGCCGATCGCCCCCGCTATGTGATGGGACTCGGTGACACCGAGGGGGTCCTCGACGCGGTGGCCCGTGGCTTCGACCTGTTCGACTGCGTGTGGCCGACGCGGCTTGCCCGCCACGGCAAGGTTCTGTCCACAAGCGGCGACTTCTCGGTGCGCCGCGCCGAGTTCGCCGCCGCCGATCGACCGATCGACCCGGAATGTGGTTGCCCGGCATGCCGGGGGTACTCGCTGGCCTACCTGCGGCACCTCCACCTGACCCGGGAGCTGCTCGGCCTCCGCCTGGTGAGCATCCACAACCTGTGGTACACCCTCGGTGTCCTCGCCGACGCCCGCAGCGCGATCCGCGCCGGACGGTTCGAGCGATTCCGGGCCGAGTCGGCTGCTTCCCGGGGCGGGGACGGCCGGGAGGGCGGCTACGCTACGCAGGCTCCGGCCTAGGCTGGTCGGCGTTTCCTTCGGAGGATCGATGCTCAACATCCTGGCGCAGACGACGGGGGACACCGCGACGACATCATCGGGCGGCAACCTCGTCCTCACCCTCGTGCTGTACGCGGTGGTGATCGGCGGCTTCTTCTACCTCTTCATGATCCGCCCACAGCGGACCCGGATGCGCCGCCAGGAGGAACTCCTGGCCCAACTCGGCGTCGGCGACGAGGTGCAGACGATCGGCGGCATCTACGGCCGCATCGAATTCCTCGACGACACCACCGCCATCCTCCAGGTGGAGGGCGGCGGACGGCTGCGAGTGGCGAGACGCGCCCTGGCCGGCAAGACCTCCGCCGAGTAGAAGACGTGTCACGCCGCACCGCCTCGGTGACCCTTACGCTCACACTGGTGATCGTGTTCGGCCTTCTGTTCCTCACCCAGAGCACGCACACCACACCCAAGCTGGGCCTCGACCTGCAGGGAGGCTTCTCCGTCGTTCTCGATGCCCCGGAGGGGACTCCCCCCGACGTGCTGGAGCAGGCGGTGGCGATCATGCGGCGTCGCATCGAGGCACTCGGCAACGTCCAGGAACCCGAGATCACCATCGTCGGCGATCGGGCGGTGGAGGTGCAGCTTCCCGGCGTCACCGACCGCGATCGGGCACTCGCCGCGGTCGGCACCACCGGTCTTCTCGAGTTCCGACCGGTGCTCGAGATCGGCCCCATCCCCGGGCTGAGCCCGGTGTTCCTCAACGTCGCGGAGACGACCACCACCACGACCACCCTTCCCGACGCCTCGACCACGACGGTGCCCGGGGAGACCACGACCACCGGTGTCGGGGAGACGACCACCACGAGCGCCGGCGACACCACGACCACGACCGCGGCGACGACGACAACCGCGGCAGCCGAGACGACCACGACGACCGTCGCCGGGGACACCACCACGACGACCGTGGCCGGGGACACCACCACCACGACGCTCGACCCCAAGGCCGGGGTCGTGCTCCCCGAGGGGATCACCTGGTGCGACGAGGTGGACCAACCGGGTTGTGTCGACGTGACCACCGGGGTCACCTCCGATCCCTCTCCCGACCTCGACGCCTACCTGGCCGACCAGGGCGGCACGATCTACCACCTGTCGGTGGCGCGGGTGCTCGGCTCCGACCTCGAGAGCGCGCAGGCTCAGTATTCGGCGAGCGGCGGCGGTTCCCCGCTCGGGGGTGGGGGCGGTGCGGGCAGCTGGATCGTCCAGTTGAACTTCAACGCGGAGGGAGCGGCCAAGTTCACCCAGACCACCAAGGAACTGGCGCAGTTCCCCACCGGTGATCCGCAGCGGCAGTTTGCCATCGTCCTCGACGAGGTGATCCAGTCCGCTCCCCAGATCGCCTCGGACGTCGATCCGGCCACCGGGATCGTGGGCGACTCGGCAGTGATCACCCTGGGCAACTCCGACAATCAGGAGAAGGAAGCCAACGACCTGGCAGTCGTGCTCAAGTACGGCGCTTTGCCGGTTGCCTTCACCCAGTCGAGCGTGCAGTCGGTGTCGGCGACGCTCGGCTCCGACTCGCTGAAGGCCGGCCTCGTCGCCGGAGTAGCCGGACTGATCCTGGTGGCCCTGGCGATGATCCTCTACTACCGGGCGCTCGGGCTGATCAACGTCATCGGCCTCTTCGTGTTCGGCAGCACGGTGCTGGTGATCTTCTCGCTGCTCGGTGCCTGGTCGGGGGTGACGTTGACGCTGGCCGGGGTCGCCGGCGTGATCGTCTCGGTGGGCATCACCGCCGACTCCTACATCGTGTATTTCGAGCGGATCAAGGAAGAGGTCCACAAGGGCCGGTCGCTGCGCGCCGCCATCGACCAGGGCTTCACGCGGGCGTTCCACACCCTCATCACCGCCGATACGGTCTCTTTCACCGCCGCGGTGCTGTTGTTCTTCCTCGCCGCCGGATCGGTGAAGGGATTCGCCCTGGCCCTCGGCGTCGCCACGGTCACCGACGTCCTGGTGGCTGTCTTCTACACCCGTCCCGCGGTCGCCCTCGTCGCCCAGACCAGGTTCGGTGAGGGTGGCGCGTTCAGCATCAGGGGAGCCACCGGCGCGCCGGGGGAGGTGGCGAAATGAGCGTGTGGCGGGATCTCTATCACGGGAGCACCACCTTCGACTTCTTCGGGGCCCGGCGGCGCTGGTTCGCGGCTTCGGCGCTGATCATCGTGGTGTCGCTCGGGGCACTGGCCATTCGCCATCTCAATCTGGGTGTCGACTTCGAGGGCGGCACGCTCGTCGAGATGGAAAACCCCCAGGGCGCCTCCGTCGCCATGGTGCGTGATGCCATCGAGACTCTGGGGATCGTCGGCGCCAAGGTGCAGGCGACCGGGGGCGGCGCCGGCCTGCGGGTGCAGACCTCCCAACTGGCGCCCGCCAATGAGGATGCGCTGGTGGAAACCGTGGCCGCCCTCGCCGGGGTCGATCCGGGCGAGGCCAGCCGCCAGTCGGTCGGACCCACATTCGGGAGTGCGGTCGCCGCCTCGGCGCTGCGGGCCCTGATCATCTTCCTGATCGTGGTGGCCCTGTTCATCACCTGGCGCATGGAGTGGAAGATGGCGGCCACGGCCTTGCTCGCCTTGGGCCACGACCTGATATTCACTGCGGGTATCTATGCCCTCGTCGGGTTCGAAGTGACCCCGGCAACGGTGATTGCCATCCTGACGATTCTTGGATACTCGCTCTACGACACCGTCGTCGTCTACGACAAGGTGCAGGAGAACGTCAAGGAGCGGGGCGACCGCCACACCTTCGCGGCGATCGTCAACATGTCGATGAACCAGGTCTTCATGCGCTCGGTGAACACATCGCTCACCAGCCTCCTGCCCATCGGCAGCCTGCTCTTCGTCGGGTCGTTCCTGCTCGGGGCCACCACCCTGCGGGAGTTCGCCCTCGCCTTGTTCATCGGCGTCGCCACCGGGACCTACTCGTCGATCTTCCTGGCCGCCCCGATCCTCGGGGTGTGGAAGGAGGGCGAGGAGCACTGGATTCGGGTGCGGCGGCGTCTCGAGCGCCGCGGCGGCGACGAGGAGTTCGCCGCCAAGGCAGCGGCACCTCGCCCCGCCACCACCGAGACCGTCGCCTCGGTGCGGGACACCTCGGGGGCGGCTCCCCGTCCCCCCCGCAAACGCCGCAAGAAGCGCTAGCCGCTCCGTCACCCGTCGCCCGTCACCGGCAAGGCACAGTCGTGCTGGCCGCTAATCGCTGATCGCCAATCGCCAATCGCCAATTGCTAAATGCTGACTGCCGTCTTCCTACAATCGCCGGATGGTCGATCTCACCGCCTTGATCCGGGACGTGCCCGACTTTCCCGAGCCGGGGATCGTCTTCAGGGACATCACCCCGCTCCTCGGCGACCCGGCGGCCCTGGCGGCGGCGGTGGCGGGCATGGCGCGCCACGAGCAGGGGAGGGGGATCACCAAGGTGGTCGGGATCGAATCGCGCGGTTTCATCCTCGGGCCACCGGTGGCGATCGCGCTGGAGATCGGCTTCGTCCCGGTGCGGAAGTTCGGCAAGCTCCCATGGACGACCGTGTCGCGCACCTACGACCTGGAATACGGGTCGGACACCCTCGAGATGCATGCCGACGCCCTCGGCCCGGAAGACCGCGTGGTGGTGGTCGACGACGTCCTCGCCACCGGGGGCACCGCGGCGGCGACGGTCGAATTGATACGGCACACCGGGGCGCTCGTGACCGGAGTGGCCGTGCTGATCGAGCTGCGGTTCCTGGGCGGCCGGGGTCGTCTCGACGTCCCGGTGAGGGCCGTGATCACCTATGACTGAGGATCGTCCGCCCGCGGAGGTGACGATCACCGACATCGGCCCGGTGCTCGAGGAGTTCCGGCGTCATCACCCTCATGCCCCGGTCGAGATCATCGAGCGAGCCTACGAGACGGCCCGGGCAGAGCACGAGGGCCAGTTCCGCAAGACCGGTCAGCCATACATCACTCATCCCCTGGCCGTCGCCGAGATCCTTGCCTACTACGGCTTGGACACCGACACCGTGGTGGCCGCACTCCTCCACGACACGGTGGAGGACACCGGCCTGACCCTCGACGCGGTGGCTTCCGAGTACGGCGAAGTGGTGGCGCGTCTCATCGACGGCGTCACCAAGTTGCAGCGGGTCAAGTTCTCCAATCGGGAGGATCAGCAGGCTGCCACGATCCGCAAGATGGTCATCGCCATGGCGCGGGATGTGCGGGTGCTCCTCATCAAGCTCGCCGACCGCCTGCACAACATTCGCACGATCGCCCCGCTCGATCCGGATCGCCAGCAGCGGATCGCCCTCGAGACGCTCGAGGTGTATGCGCCGCTCGCCCATCGGCTGGGTGTTCAGGAGATCAAGCACGAGATGGAGGATCGCTGCTTCGCGGTACTCCTCCCCCGCCGGTATGCCGAGGTCGTCGAGTTGATGAAGGCCAGGGCGCCGGAGAGAGACGCCTACATAAACGATGTCGTTGCCGAGGTGGAACGCCTTCTCGGCGAACTCGGGGTGAGTGCCGAGGTGACCGGGAGGCCGAAGCACGTGTACTCGGTGTACCGCAAGATGGTCGACGGTGGGCGCAGCTTCGATGAGATCCACGACCTCATCGGGATCAGGATCGTCACCAAGGAGGTGGCGGACTGCTACGCCGCCCTGGGGGCGATCCACACGAGGTGGCCTCCGGTGCACGGGCGGTTCAAGGACTACATCGCCATGCCCAAGTTCAACCTCTACCAGAGCCTGCACACCACCGTCCTCGGACCCGACCGCAAGCCGCTCGAAGTCCAGATCAGGACCCGGGAGATGCACGACCGGGCGGAGCAGGGGATCGCCGCCCACTGGCGGTACAAGGAGGGAGGCGAGTCGCCGGCCGGGGAAGAACCGGTTCTCGATCTCACCGAGACGTCCGACGACTACGAGACGCCGGCGGAGTTCCTCGCCGGGCTGAAACTCGATCTCTACCAGGACGAGGTATTCGTGCTGACCCCCAACGGGGACGTCAAGTCGCTTCCGCGGGGGGCCACGCCGGTGGACTTCGCGTACGCGGTGCACACCGAGGTCGGCCACCGCTGCACCGGGGCGCGGGTGAACGGACGTCTGGTGCCGCTGTCCACCCGTCTCGAGTCGGGAGACATCGTCGAGGTGATCACCTCGCGCAGCGATGGTCCCAGCCGCGATTGGCTGGGCTTCGTCCGCACTTCCCGGGCCGCGGCCAAGATCCGCCAGTGGTTCAGCCGGGAGCGCCGCGAGCAGTCGCTGCTCGAGGGGCGGGACGGGGTCAGCCGACTGCTGCGCAAGGAGGGCCTGGGGCTGTCGGCAGCGAAACGCGACGAGCTGCTGGGGCAGATCGCCGACTCCCTCGGGTTCCGCGATCTGGAGTCGCTGTACGTGTCGGTGGGCGACGGCAACACCCACCCGCAGACCGTGGTCGGCCGTCTCGTCCGGCTGGTGCGCCCCGAGGATGCCGAGGCTCTCGAGGAAGCCGAGCCCGAGTTCGTCGCCTACTCGCCGACCCGCCTGGCCCCCACCGGGGGGATCGTCGTCGAGGGTCTCGACGACATGCTGGTGCGAGTCGCCCAGTGCTGTGCTCCGGTGCCCGGCGACTCCATCGTGGGCTTTGTTACGGTCGGTCGGGGGGTGTCGATCCACCGCTCCGACTGCACCAACATCGAGGCTCTCGGGGAGCGGGCGGAGCGGATGATCGAGGTGGGTTGGGCCGGCGAGGTGGGGTCGTTCCGCTCGGCGATCCAGGTGGAGGCGCTCGACCGGCCCCGTCTGCTGCGCGACGTCACCGTGGCGCTCACCGACCTGGGGGCGAACATCGTCTCCTCGTCGTCGGCCACGAACCGGGACCGGGTGGCGGTGCTCCGCTTCGAGCTCGAGCTGTCCGACACCTCGACCCTGGAACGGGCGATCACCGAGATGCGCCGCCTCGACGGGGTCTACGACGCCTACCGCCTGCTCCCCGGCGGGGGATAGGCTTCGTCCGCTGTCCACTGTGCACTCTGGGTGGCGAAATGCGGGCAGCTCGACCGGACTAGTCACTTTGACACCTGGTGAATACTACTCAACGTGGTCTGAGACCCTACCGACAGTGTTTCCATGACCACGCTGCGCCGCCTCCGCGAGGAGGAAGGATTCACGATCGTCGAGGCCATGGTGGCGGTGACCATCCTCGCCGTCGCCATCGCGCTCACCATTCAACCGGTGGTGGCATCCCTGCAGCGCATCGGCGACGCCCGGGTGATCTCGGTGGCCGAGAACCTCGCTCAGGCGGAGATCGAGTCGCTGCGCGCCCTCCCGTACGAGGAAATCGGACTGCCGGGGCGGACCCCCGGTGGCGTCCTCACCGCTCATCACGTGGTGACCGTCGAAGGCCGGTCCTACGACGTCGCCCTCGACGTCAGATACGCCGGGTCGGTGACCGGACTCGATGTCATCCCCCAGGGGGGTGACGGGGTCCAGGGCTCCTGGGACCCGGGAGTGGACTACAAGGTGGTCACGGTCACGGTCACCGCGGCGGGGCGGGAGGCCGACCCGGTGGTCATGGAGACCATCGTCTCGCCGCGCAGCGTCGGCGCCCACGAGGGGATCGCCAACGCCCGGGTGTACCTCGCCGCCTACGAGCCGTTCGCCCCCAGCAGCCACGACCTCCCCTCGCTCAAGATCCAGGCGTCCCCGGCGGCTCCGATCTCCTCGGCCCTCTACGCCGACGAGCAGGTATTCCCGGCGATCCCGCCGGCCGATTACACGGTCACCCTCGAGGACGCTGACGGGTGGATCATCCACCCCGACGACGTCCTGGCGGGCAACGACCGCCTGCACGTGACCGCGGGCACCTTGACCGAGACCACGTTGCGGGTGTATCGCCCCGCCACGCTCCGGGTCACGGTGGTCGACTTCTACACCGGCCAGGTTGTGGCGTCGCCGCAGCTCGCCTTCAACAATCTGGTGATTAATCAGACCGTGACGCTGGCGCCGGGAGTGCTCACCGCCACAGGGCTGATCCCCGACGCCTACGACCTGACCGTGACCGCCTCCGGCTATCAGACCTGGACGCTGTCCTCGGTCAACATCCCCGGCGGCTACCCGGATTCGGTGCACGACCTCACGGTGCACATGCAGCCGATCGGACCCTCGACGACCACGACGACCTCCACCACCTCGACCACGCAGCCGGGAGCAACGACCACGACCACGCAGCCGGGGGCGACGACGACCACCGTGGCCGCGACCACCACCACGACCACGGTCCCCGCCAACACCAACCTGGTCACGTTCACGGTGAAGGACAGCACCAATCGGGTGGTCCACGGCGCGACCCTCACTATCACCGCACCGGGGAAGCCGACCATCGTGCTCACCACGGACGATCACGGGCAGAGCACATACAGCCTCATCCGGAATGTCGACTACACGGTGGTTGCCTCGACGATCTGGGGCCACGGTCCCGACGACATGACCTTCGATCCCGACGACGACAACACGATCGATCTCCGTCTGGAGCGACCGAGGAACATGGGAACCATGATCCTGCGTGCCGGAGACCGGGCGGAGTTCCTCTACCGTCCTCACGGCTCCGGACCGTGGACCGTGCTACCGCCCAACTACCAGGGCGAGGCGAGCTTCGTCGACTACGCCGGCGCATTCGACGTCGCCAAGCGGTGCCTGGCCGACGGCAACGTCCTCGGCGAGAAGACGGTGTCGATCTCGAAGAAGAAAGACCTGTCCACCAGCATCTCCGGGTGGTGCCCATGATCCGCCGTATCGCCCGGGCACTGCGCGACGACCGCGGGTTCAGTCTCGTCGAACTCTCGGTAGCCCTCATGCTGTCGTCGATGGTGGTGGGCACCTTCGTCACCATGTTCTTCTCGTTCAGTCAGAACGCCGCCGACGTCACCGGACGGGCCGACTCCCAGGAGCAGGCCCGGGAAGTCCTCGTCGAGATGGTCGTCGAGATCCGCCAGGCGGTGGCGCCCGGCCCCAACTCGGACCCGATCGCCACCATGACCGCCGATGGGATCACGTTCTACACGACCGAGATCGGTTCGGCGGCGCCGGTCAAGGTGGCCTACCAGCGCACCGCCTGTGATCATGGCGAGTGTGAACTGCACCGCCAGCGGTATGCGTCGAACGGAATCACCCAGGGGACCTACACGTTCTCCGGCACTCCGTTCGAGCAGAGCCTCCTCCTCACCGGCGTGCTCGCCGACGTTCCGCTCTTCTCAGGGGGGCGCTGGTCGGGGAATCCCAAGACTCTCTCCACGGTGACCTCCTGCAACGGCACGTCGGTGTCGTGCGCCTTCCCCTTGGTGTCGATCACGCTGCGGTCCTATCCGGCGAACACGTCGGAGGGGGCCCGCACCCCCTTCGAGATGCAGGAGCAAGTGAGGCTGCGCAATGCGTGACAGGCTACGGGATCAGGGCGGCTTCGCCATGATGGCGGTGGTGATGGGCATCGGTGCGCTCATCTTCATCGTGGTCGTCATCTTCCAGGGCGCGGTGCGCGAGTACCACGGATCGCAGTACCAGAGACGGGACGACACGATCATTGCGGGGGCAGAAGCGATGCTCGAGCGGTACGCCGCCAAGCTCACCATCGACCCCCGCTACTACCAGAACTTCGTCGACGAGGCCGAATTGCCCCGGCACTGCACCGACCCGGCTTCTGCTCACTACGGGCTCACCGTGCAGCCGGGCAACGCCTGGTACACCGAGTGCCACGCGTGGGACTACCCGGTGAGCGGCGACTACTTCGATCACCCGCTCCTCGAGGGCCGCAGCGACATCGCCGCAGACGACATCGGGACGCTGCTCACCGTCACCCCCCCGGTCGGCGGCGACGCCGGAGTGGCATTGACCATCGTCTCCGCCGAACAGGACTTCGGCCAGCTGCGGGCGGTGGAGGCGGTGATCAGCCCGGAGTCGATCAGCGAATTCGAGTTCCTGGTGGACGAGGACCTCCGCTTCGGTTCGGGAGCCGACATCGACGGCAAGATCTACGTCGGTGGCGATCTCGACTTCGACCCCACCCCGGTGCAGGGCGTGGTGCACCGCAACATCTACGCCGAGCATGCCATCGGCCGCCGGTCCGGCTACGGACCGCCCTTGTTCGCCGACGGCGCCCGGGCCTACGACGGGGTAGGCGACTATCTGGATATTCGCAGCGTCTATCCCGATCCACTGGATTTCGGGAACTTCTGGGACGACCTCGACCTGATCCGCCAGGTGGCCTGCGGCGGGGGCGGCCTCTGCCTCAGCCGATCGGCGAATCCATCGCTGGGATTGACCCAGACCCCGACCGCGTGGAAACTGGAGCCGGCGGTATCGGGCTCCCAGAGCCGGGTGAGGGTCCTGGTCTCGTACTCGAACACGACGACCTCGTGCCTCACCGCCGAGGAGTGGTGGTGGTTGAACTCGCATCGCGCGTCGTGGACACCGCTGGGGACCTACGACGTCCCCGCGAACGGAGTGATCTGGGTCGACGGCCACACGGTGATCAGCCAACCCGGGCTGGGTGCTGCGATCGGTCGACCGACGACGATCTACGCCGGATCGGTCGGCAGCCCCAAGAACATCATCATCGCCAGCGACATCACCTACCACGACGGGACGAGCGGTACCACGGTTCTCGGGCTCATCGCCTCCGACGAGGTGTGGGTGAACCCGCACTCGGTCGGCAACGACGGGGTTCTGAACATCAACGCTGCCATCCTGGCCCAGAACGGGTCATTCCAGGTCGCGCGCGACTGCGGTACTTCGGGAAGCTCCGTGCTCCCCTACAGCGGCGGCGTGCCGACCTCGATCCTGAACACCAACGGATCGATGGCCATCCGTCACACCGGCGACGTCGCCGCCCACTTCGGCACTCGCAACTACGGGTTCGACGACCGTCTCGAGTCGCTGCGGCCACCGCTTTTCCCCCTCATGGGCGACACCTGGAAGTACGGCAATTGGGTGGAGACCAATCTGCCCTGCTGGGCCCAGCGCGCCGGCTGCGGATAACCCTCCCCCGCTCAAGAAACAGCGGAGTGCGGTCGATATGACTACTGAGTGTATGAGACCGCGAACTAGTCACGGGTTGTTGGGGATGCTTGGAGCGACCGACGGGTTTTCGCTGATCGAAGCCGTCGTCGCCTCTTTCATAGTGGTGCTCGTGTTCGCAGGCTTCGGGAAGGGGCTCGGCGTCGCCTACCTGGGCTCGAAGGACAACGCCGCCGCCCAGGAGGCGACCGCAATAGGTGTGGAACAGCTCGAGTTCGCCCGATCTCTGGACTTCGATCACATCGCCATGTCGTCCATGGTTCACGATGCGCCCCTCATCGACCCCGATCGCGGTGTCCTCGTCGGTGGGGAGGCGGGGCTCGATCGGGACGAAGACCTGATCGTCGATCCGGTTGGCGGGCTCCTTGGCCCCACTGAGATTCAAACCGTCGACGGGGTCATCTACTCCATCTGGCGGTATGTCACGGACGCGTCTCAGGGGCTGCGACGGGTGCTCGTGCTCGTCGAGTGGGATGGGGGCGCTGACGCCGCGAGCCACCGGACCTCCACCCTCATCTCCGAGGCGGGAACGCGATGATTCGGCGGCGCCTTTCCGCCGACTCGGGAATGTCCCTGGTCGAGCTCGCGATGACCCTGCTCATCACCTCGCTGATGAGCATCACGCTCATCACCTGGATCTCGTCGGCCAGCAAAGCCGCAGGGCTCCACCGGGAAGACGATCAAGCTGTCCAGGATCTCCGCGTCGCCAAGGAGCACATCACCCGCGACCTGCGGGTCGCCCGTTCGGTTCTGGTGGCAGAGCCCTCCCAGGTCTCGGTGTGGGTGGATGCCGACGAGGACGAGTACCAGGACCCGGGGGAGGCGGTCACCTGGCGCATCGAGAACGGCAGCCTGACCAAGTGCACCGATCTCACCGCGCCGCACATCGAGGCGTCCAACCTGGATGTGTACCAGAGCCGGTTCACTTACGATGCATCCCCGGCGGCCGCGGTGACCCAGATCGAGGTGACCCTGGTCGCCTCGGTGACGGCGCGCACGGGGGAGCCGTCACAGCGCACCCTCACGGTCGGCGTCAGCGTGAGGAATGCCGGATGAAGCGGTTTCGTCTCTTCGACGAGTCGGGGTTGGCCATGATCACGGTGGTCATGCTGAGCACCGCACTCCTGCTCGTGTTGGCCGTCGTGTTCGCCCGCGGACTCGACCAGTACGGCAACACGAACGACGACGCCCTGTGGGAGCAAGCCCTGGCGGCCGCGGAGTCAGGACTCAATCTCGGTCTCGCCACAGTCGAGGCCGACGGGGCGTACACGACCGGGGAGAGCCTGCGCGAGGACCTCATCGGCTCCACCGAGGAGAAGGCGTGGGCGACGGCCGCCGCCGACGCCCGCCCCTCCGGCGACGTCGTCCGCACCTCCGACGGCGAGTTTGTCGTGATCAAGCCGGTCGACTACCCGTACGTGTTTGCGGTCGGTTACGCCCCGTCCCGGGATGCGGACGACCGGCGGGTGCGAGTGGTGCGGGCTCGCTTCGAGGTGCTGCTGCAATCGACCTCCTGGACCACCCGCCTGGCGTTCCTCGCCGGCGACCATCTGGAGTTCCGGGGGAATCCGACATTCCTCACCGGCGCCGGTGTGGGGATCCACACCAACGGCTTCCTCGACGTCGGTGGGAGCACCTCCTCGGACGGGTGTGTATCGGCATCGGGAGGCTCCAAGGTCACGGGGAGTTTTGTCCAACCGCCCGAGTGCCCTCCTCCTGGAGATCAACCGATCGTCATCATCCCCGAGGTTGACCCCCGCGCTCATTGGCTCAAGAGCCAGTACGACCTGTGCCCGGATGGCAAGGTGCGGGCAGGACCGGCGAACCCGACGTACGGGAACACCGCCACCAACGTGCCGTGTACGGGGGCGGCCCTGACGTCCTCTGCCGCGACGAGCGCCTACATGGGGTGGAAGTTCATGGGGTGTTGCGACGCGTCCAACTGGGCGAGCTGGAAGTACGAATCGACGAACGCCAACGACGGGGTGTTCTACGTATACCAGGGCATCGCCACCGTCGTGTCGAGCCCGGGTGCCGCCCTGCTGCCCTGGGAGGTGTCGATCTTCGTCGAGTCGCTCGGCTCCTCGTGCGGCGCGCTCCAGGGAGGCGACATCATCATTTCGGGACACCCGGTGATGAAGCCGTACAACACCACCGGGAAGCTCCAGCTGTTGGCGGGGCGAGACATCGATATCAGCGGCAATGCCGACTTCACCGGGCTGGCGGCAGCCCACGAACAGATCGAGATCACCGGCGATCTCGATGTCGAAGATGGCTCGTTCCTGGCCCAGGGCGGCTATCCAGATCACTGCGACACGCCCGGGAGTCCGGTACAGGGGTCCTACGTGGGCGGCGGGGCGACGGTCAACAACCACGGCCCCCTCGCCACGGACCTGGCGGCACCGGAGTACGTGCTCATGCCGAGGAGCTGGCTCGAGCTCTGACAGGCTCTGGGCCGCCGCATTCACGCCCGATCATTCGGCTCCCGTATCGTGGGTCGATGTTCATCGACGGTGCGTCACTGTGGCTGGCCGGCACCAACGCCTGGGTGATGGCATCCGGGCCGGGCGACAAGGCTTTCGTGGTCGACGCCCCCCCGGACCCCGAGGCGGTCGCCGCACTGCTGCGACGTCATGACCTGGTCCCCGTCGCGCTGCTGGTGACCCACGGGCATGTCGATCATCTCGGCGGTGCCGGCGCGCTCGCCAAGAGATACTCGGTGTCGGCCTACCTGCATCCCGACGACGGATGGCTCGCCGCAGATCCCATCGCCCAGCTGCGCGCCCTGTGGGGGATGGTGCCCCCGGGCGAATACGAGCCACCCCACCAGTACGAAGACATCGCCGACGGTGCAGTGCTCCAGCTCGCCGGTTTCGACGTGCGAGTCGTTCACACCCCGGGTCACACCCCGGGGCATTGCTGCTTCCACGTCGCCGATGACGGCGTCTTCTTCAGCGGCGATCAGCTCTTCGCCGGGTCGATCGGGCGCACCGACCTGCCCGGGGGAGACTACGACACGCTCATGCGATCGATGGCCGAACGGGTGGTCACCCTCCCCGCCGATACCGCGGTGTTTCCCGGCCACGGGCCCACCACTACCCTGGCGCGTGAGCTGGCGACAAACCCGTTTCTCGAGGAGCTGCGCTCGTGATCCCTCGCCCCCCCAAGGGCACCGACGACATCCTGCCGCCCGCCTCGGATCGGTGGCGGGTGCTGCTGCGCGCCTTTGACGATCTCGCCGAGCGATTCGGTTACGGACTGGTGATCACCCCCATGTTCGAAGCCACCGAGCTGTTCTCCCGGGGGGTCGGGGCGGAGACCGAGGTCGTCGAGAAGCAGATGTACACCTTCGAGGACAAGGGAGGCCGTTCGGTGACCCTCCGGCCCGAGGCGACCGCCTCGGTGGTGCGCGCCTACCTGCAGGGAGGCTCCTCGGCGGTGTTCAAGGTGGCCTACGCCGGCCCCATGTTCCGCTACGAGCAACCCCAGGCGGGACGGCGGCGGCAGTTCCACCAAGTGGGGGTGGAGTACATCGGCGAGCCATCGCCGGATGCCGACGTCGAGGTCATCGAGATCGGCTTTCGTCTGCTGGAGGCGGTGGGGATCACCGATGCGGTCGTCCTGCTCAACTCGATCGGTGATCCCGCCGACCGGGCCGCCTATCGGGAACTGCTCGCAGCCTTCCTCACCGAACGCGCCGGGGAGCTGACCGCAGACGCCCGGCGGCGTATCGCCGCCAACCCGTTGCGGGTGCTCGACAGCAAGGCCGATGCCGCCGTGCTTGCCGACGCCCCGACGCCCGCCGGCCACCTGAGTCCCGCCGCCGCCGGCCACATCGCCGCGGTGCGGGCCGGCCTGGACGCGATGGCGATCCCACATCAGGAGGAGCCGCGGCTGGTCCGGGGGCTCGACTACTACAACCGGACCGTGTTCGAATACCAGTCGGCCTCGTACCAGGCCGCCCAGGCCTCGCTCGGCGGCGGAGGGCGCTACGACCCGCTCGCCGGCATGCTCGGCGGCCCCGAGGTTCCCGGTGTGGGCCTGGCGATGGGGGTCGATCGGATCGTTCTCGCCATGCCCGCCGGCGACGAGGAGGCGGTGCTCGACGTGTTCGTGGTGGCGGCCGATGCCGGCCGTCGGACCATCGCCCTCGAGCTGGTGCGCTCGTTGCGGGCCGAGGGTCTTCGCGTCGACCTGGATCTGGGTGACAAGTCGGTCAAGGCGCAGTTCCGGGCGGCGGATCGGCGCCGGGCAGCAACGGCCGCAGTGGTCGGCGAGGAGTGGGAGTCGGGCCGGGTGACCATGAAGGACTTGAGATCCGGCGCCGAGTCGTCGGTCGATGCGCGGGAGGTCGCGAAGTGGATCAGGCGTCGCTGAGGAGTGCGCGGGCCGGGGAGTTGCGGGCGTCCGACGCCGGCACGGATGTGAAGCTCGCCGGTTGGGTGGCGACCCGGCGCGATCACGGGGGAGTGGTGTTCATCGACCTGCGCGACGCCTCGGGCCGGATTCAGGCGGTGATCAACCCGGAGGAGAACCCGGCAGTGGGCACGGTCGCCGACGTTCTGCGCGACGAGTATTGCATCGCCCTTTCGGGGTTGGTTCGCAAGCGTCCGGAGGGCACGATCAACCCCGACCTTCCCACCGGGGAGGTCGAGGTCGCCGTCACCGAGCTGCGTGTGCTCTCCCCATCCGAGCCGCTGCCGTTCCAGATCGACGACCGCGCCGATGTCGACGAGGGGCGGCGTCTGGAGTTCCGGTATCTCGACCTGCGCCGGCCGCGGATGGCCGCCAACCTGGTGGCGCGATCGCGGGCCATCGCCGCGATGCGCACCGCCATGGTCGATCAGGGGTTCCTCGAGGTGGAGACCCCCACCCTGGTGAAGTCCACCCCGGAGGGCGCCCGGGACGTACTGGTGCCCAGCAGGCTGCGTCAGGGCTCGTTCTATGCCCTTCCGCAGTCACCGCAGCTGTTCAAGCAGCTGCTGATGGTGGGTGGGGTGGAGCGCTACTACCAGATCGCCCGGTGCTACCGCGACGAGGACTTCCGCGCCGACCGCCAGATCGAGTTCACCCAACTCGACATCGAGGGCGCGTTCTGGGGTCGCGAAGACGTGTTCGCCGCACTGGAGCCGGCGGTGGCCGCGGTGGCCCGCGCGCTGCGGGGTATCGAGATCCCCGCGCCTTTCCCCCGGCTCACCTGGGCGGAATCGATGGCCCGCTTCGGGACCGATAAACCGGACCTCCGTTTCGGCATGGAGCTCGTCGAGCTGTCCGATGTGTTCGCCGGCTCGGGTTTCAGGGCCTTCGCCGATGTGCTCGCCGCCGGAGGCCTGGTGGCAGGGATCGACGCCGGTCGGCGCGACCTCTCCCGGTCGGCGCTCGATGCCCTGGTGGAGCGGGCTCGCGACCTCGGAGCGCGCGGCCTGGTGTGGATCGTCGTCGAGGACGACGGGACGCTGCGATCCCCGATCGCCAAGTTCCTCGGGGACGAGGAACAGGCGGCGCTTGTCAGCGCGATGCAGGCCTCCCCGGGCGATCTCCTGCTGATCGTGGGCGATCGCCCCAAGGTCACCAGGCTGGTTCTCGGCGCACTGCGGCTCGACCTGGGACGACCCGAGGGCCACGACGAGCTGCGCTTTCTCTGGGTCACCGACTTCCCGGTGTTCGCGGTGGGCGACGACGGCAGCTTGTCGCCGGAGCATCACCCGTTCACCGCCCCGTACGACATCACCGAGATGCGCGACCATCCCGCCGAGGCACTGTCCCGAGCCTACGACCTGGTGCTCAACGGGGTGGAGCTGGGATCGGGGAGCGAACGAATTCACGACCCCCGCGTACAGAAGGAGGTCTTCGACGTACTCGGCATCTCCGACCGGGAAGCCGAGTCGCGCTTCGGATGGTTCATGCGGGCGTTGCGTTACGGCACGCCGCCCCACGCCGGGTTCGCCGTCGGCGTCGATCGACTGGTGATGATCCTCCAGAACGAGCCGAACATCCGCGAGGTCATGCCGTTTCCCAAGACCCAGAGCGGTTACGACCCGATGACCAACTCTCCCAGCGCGGTCGATGAGCTCCAACTGGTCGAACTGGGGATCGACCTGCGGCCCGACGTACGGGAGGCGCTCGCCACGGACTCGCCGGACGGCTGATGGACGACCTCTTCGGGGCCGAACGAGAGGCGCGGCGAGCAGCCGCCGAACCCCTCGCCGCCAGGATGCGGCCCCGGACGCTGGACGAGGTCGTCGGCCAGCGGCACCTGCTGGCCACCGGCGCCGCCTTTGCGACGATGGTGCGCGCCGGCCGGCCGCTCTCCATGATCCTCTGGGGGCCACCGGGCACGGGAAAGACCACCCTCGCCCGACTGGTCGCCTCGGAATCGGCGGCCGCCTTCGAGGCCCTGTCGGCCACCTCTGCCGGGGTCAAGGACGTCCGCGAAGTGCTGGAGCGGGCGACGCGGCGCCTCGAGCAGGACGAGCGGCGCACCGTCCTCTTCCTCGACGAGATCCACCGTTTCTCCAAGAGCCAGCAGGACGCCCTGCTGCCGGGGGTGGAGAACGGCACGGTCATCCTGGTGGGGGCGACCACCGAGAACCCATTCTTCGAAGTGAACTCGCCGCTCATCTCGCGTAGCACCCTCTTCCGCCTCGAGCCGCTGAGCCCCCTTGAGATCGCCGGGCTGATCGAGGCGGCGGTGACCGACCCGGAGCGAGGGATCTCCGAGCCGCGGGCGATCGAATCCGCGGCGCGCGATCTGCTCGCCGAGCGGTCCGGAGGTGACGCCCGGCTGGCGCTGAACGCCCTCGAGATGGCGGCGGTGATCTCCGCCGGCCGGGGGTCGGAGGCGATCGACGAGGCGGCGGTGACCGAGGCCCTGCAGCGCCGGGTGGTGCGCTACGACAAGGGAGGCGACCAGCACTACGACGTGATCTCGGCGTTCATCAAGAGCCTGCGCGGCTCCGATCCCGATGCGGCCGCCTACTGGCTGGAGACCATGCTCGTCGCCGGTGAGGATCCGGAGTTCATCGCCAGGCGGATGGTGATCCTCGCCTCCGAGGATGTCGGCCTGGCCGACTCCCGGGCTTTGCTGGTCGCCGTCGCCGCCGCCGAGGCGCTCGCCTTTGTCGGCCTCCCCGAGGCGAACTACGCCCTGCATCATGCCGCCCTGTACCTGGCGACGGCGCCGAAATCGAACTCGATCGGACGGACGATCATGGCGGCGCGGGAGGCGGTCGAGACGACCCCAGGCGCCGAGGTGCCGCCCCACCTGCGCTCCACCGGGTATCGGGGAGCGGCGCAGCTGGGGCACGGCGTCGGCTACCGGTATCCTCATGATCATCCCGGAGGGGTGGTCGCCCAGCAGTACCTGCCGGACGATGCCGCCGGGTCGATCCTCTACCGGCCGTCGCGCCACGGGGCCGAGGCGGCCACCGCCGAGCGTCTCGCCGAGATCGACCGCCGCATGGGACGGGAAGGAAGAGAGCCGGGGGAGTAGGCACCCGCTGCCCGCTGCCCGCAACCCGCAACCCGCTGCCCGCTGCCCGCAACCCGCAAGAGTCGCGCCGGGCAGGCGGCTAATTGCCAATTGCGCATCGCTAATCGCCAGCTGCTAATCGCGTCACGCCCATCTCCCATCGCTCATCGCCGCCGGCCGCGGCCGACCCGACCGCATCAGACGTCGCGCGTGCCGCTCTCCCGGGTCCAACTACCCTTCCCACGATGCGCCACCCTCGAACCCTGCAATGAGCACGCCGGTATCTGGAGCCGACATCCGTCGCACGTTCCTCGAGTTCTTCCGCGCTCGGGGGCATACCGTGGTGCCGTCGGCATCGCTCATCCCCGTCGATCCCTCGCTGCTCCTCACGGTTGCCGGAATGGTCCCGTTCAAGCCGTACCTGCTCGGCGAGGAGAAGCCGCCCTATCCCCGGGCGACCA
Organism: Actinobacteria bacterium RBG_16_68_21; assembly: GCA_001767695.1. Lineage (GTDB taxonomy): Bacteria > Actinomycetota > Acidimicrobiia > Spongiisociales > UBA11373 > RBG-16-68-21. The sequence goes on along the minus strand of MELR01000011.1, from coordinate 43,806 downwards.
CCTCGCAGAAGTGCGTTCGCACCGTCGACATCGATGTGGTCGGCACCACGGCCCGTCACATGTCGTATTTCGAGATGCTGGGCAACTTCTCCTTCGGCGACTATTTCAAGGAGAAGGCGATCCCCTGGGCCTACGAGTTGTCCACCGAGCACTTCGGCATGGACCCCGATCGGCTGTGGTTCACGGTGCACCACTCCGACGACGAGGCCGCCGAGATCTGGATCGATGGGGTGGGCGTGCCGGCGGATCGGGTGCAGCGCCGCGACCGGGACAATTTCTGGCAGATGGGGGTGGCGGGGCCGGCGGGGCCGTCTTCGGAGATCTTCTACGACCGGGGGCCGGCTTTCGGGCCCGAGGGCGGTCCGGTGGTCGACGAGGAACGGTTCATGGAGTTCTGGAACCTGGTGTTCATGCAGTACGTCCAGGACGAGCCGTATCACGTGGTGGGTGATCTGCCGGCGAAGAGCATCGACACCGGTTCCGGGCTGGAGCGGGTCGCGGTCCTTCTCCAGGAGGCGCCGAACGTCTTCGAGACGGATCTCGTCCGTCCCGTCGTGGCTGCGGCCGAGGGCGCCACCGGCGCCCGTTTCGGGGCATCGCCGGTCTCCGACGTCAGCCTGCGAATCCTCGCCGATCACGGCCGCGCCCTCACGATGATGATCGGCGACGGCGTGGTGCCCTCCAACGAGGGGCGGGGGTACGTGCTGCGCCGGCTGCTGCGCCGCGCCGTCCGTCATGCCTGGCAGCTGGGAGCAAAGCGCCCCGTGACCCCGGCGCTGGTGGATGCCACCGTCGAGGTGCTCGGCGACGCCTATCCCGCCCTGCGGGCCGCCCGTGACGGGATAGCGGAGATGGCCGAACGCGAAGAGGTCCGCTTCCGCCGCACCCTCGATTCCGGGCACACGCTGCTCGGTTCGCAGCTCGAGGAGTTGGAGGAGGGGGGCGTCCTCGAGGGGGAGACCGCATTCAAGCTCCACGACACGTATGGCTTCCCGGTCGAGCTCGTCGAGGAGATCGCCTCCGAGCGCGGCGTGACCGTGGATCGGAACGGATTCGACCGGGAAATGGAGCGGCAACGAGCCCGGGCCCGGGCGGCGCGTAGCTCGACGGCGGCAGACGCGCCCGCGGTCTACCGCCAGATCATCGACGGCTCGGGGCCGACCCGCTTCCTCGGCTACGACGAGATCGAGACCAGGGGGACCGTGCTCGCCATCGTCGCCGATGGAGAAACGATCTCCCGGGCCGCGGCCGGCCGTGAAGTAGAGGTGTTCTTCGACACCACCACGTTCTACGGGGAGTCCGGCGGCCAGGTCGGCGACACCGGCACCGCCACCAGCGAGACCGGGGAGCTGGAGATCATCGATACCCAGCATGCGGTACCCGGGCTCCACGGGCATCGCGCCGTCGTGCGCACCGGTTCCATCGAGGTCGGCCAGACGGCGGTACTCGCGGTCGATGCGGCGCGGCGCGAGCGGATCCGCAAGAGCCACACCGGGACCCACATCCTCCACTGGGCGCTGCGGTCAGTGGTCGGTCCGCACGTGCAGCAGGCGGGGTCCCTGGTCGAGGCAGGCCGTCTCCGGTTCGACTTCTCGCACTACGCGGCACTGGACGACGACGAGGTCGCCGAGGTGGAGCGGGTCGCCAATGAGCGCGTCATCGAGAACGCCGGGGTCAGGGCCTACCAGGTCGCCCGCCAAGAGGCGGAGGAGCTGGGGGCGCTGGCGTTCTTCGGAGACAAATACGGTGAAGTGGTGCGGATCGTCGAAGCGGGCACATACAGCCGGGAACTGTGCGGCGGAACCCACGTTCCCACCACCGGGCAGATCGGCCCGCTCATCGTGATCGGCGAGTCGTCGATCGGCTCGAACCTCCGTCGCATCGAGGCGTACAGCGGATCGTCGGGGTATGCCTATCTGAGCGGGCTGCGACGGCAGCTGGACACCGCCGCCAGCCACCTGCGAACCCGTCCCGATCAGGTCGGCGAGGCGGCGGCGGCGCTCGTGATGCGGACTCGGGCCCTGGAGGACCGGATCGAGGCGTTCGCCGCGAGTGCCCGGAGCGAGTCCGCCGAGAGCCTGGTGGAAAGCGCCGATGTGATCGGCAAGGGGCGACTGGTGGTCGCCGGCCGGGACGGGATGTCGCCCGACGAACTGCGCCAGTTGGCGATGCAGGTGCGGGATCGACTCGGATCGGGGGTGGCGGTGATCGGTTCCGCCCGCGACGGCAAGGCAGGGGTGGTGGTCGTGGTCACCCCCGACCTGGCGCGGGCCGGTGTCTCCGCAGCCTCGATCGCCGCCGCGGCGGCATCCATCGTCGGCGGGGGAGCGAGCCGCGATCCCGAGCTGTCCCAGGCCGGCGGTCCCCACGGCGACCGGATCGGTGATGCCCTCGAAGAGGCCGGCCGGATCGCCGCCGAGGCGCTGCGTGGCTGACGTGGGGCGAGTGCTCGCCCTCGATCACGGTTCCACCAGGGTGGGTGTCGCGGTGAGCGACTCACTCGGCCTCACCGCGCATCCCCACTCGGTGATCGCGGCAGGTGCCGGGCTCATCGAGCAGATCGGAACCCTGGTGGCCGATCTCGCCGTCGAACGGATCGTGGTGGGTCTTCCCGTCGGCCTCGACGGCTCGGAAGGGGCGGCGGCCCAGGAGGCGCGCCGCTTCGCCGAGGAGGTGCGCGCCGCCACGGGGTTGCCGACGGACCTTGTGGATGAGCGGTACAGCACCGTCATCGCCGAAAGAGCCATGATCGAGGCGGGGGCTCGTCGGGATCGCAGGAGGCGATCCCGGGACAGCGTTGCTGCCGCGGTCTTTCTGCAGTCGTACCTGGACGGATCATGAGCATCGAGGTGGAGCGCTATCGGCCGGAACGTCCCGACGAGCCGTCGGGTCCCAATCGGGGCATGCGGTGGTTCGCGGTGCTCGGGCTGGTGATCGTTTTCTTCGGCATGGCGTACCTCGGCGTCAAGTGGCTCGCCTCGGCGGTCAACGACGTGATCGCCTCGCCGGACAGCTCCACGGTTGCTCCCGGCACCCCCGTCGACTTCGAAGTTCTCGCCGGGACCCCGGCGTCCCAGATCGCTCGCGACCTCGTTTCCGCAGGCGTGGTGGCTTCTGCCGCCGGCTTCGACAAGGAGGTGCGTGACGCCAATGCCAGCGACCGGCTCCAGGCGGGCACCTATGAGTTGGAGACCGGAATGGACCCGGCCGCGGTGCTGGCGATCCTGGTGGCCGGACCCCCGGACCGCACCTACCGCCTCACCGTGATCGAGGGCCTCAGCGTCGGGAAGATGCTCGACTCGATATCACGCCAGACCGGGATCTCCTTCGAGGATCTGGCGGCGGCTCTTCTCGACGGATCGGTCGCCTCGTCCTTGATGCCCGATCCGCCCCGCCAGCTCCAGGATTGGGAGGGGCTGCTGTTCCCCGACACCTATGAGTTCTCCACGGACGCCGATGCCGCCGAGATACTCGCCCTTATGGCTCGGACCGCCGAGGAACGCGTCGGGGCCATCGACTGGACCTATCTGACCGATCGGGGGCTCACCCCCTACGACGGGGTGATCATCGCCTCGCTGGTGGAACGCGAGGCGGTCCTCGACGAGGATCGGCCCCTGGTGGCGAGTGTGATCTACAACCGCCTCGATCTCGGCATGGCTCTCCAGTTCGACGCCACCGTGGTCTACGCGCTCGGCGGGCTTCCCGATGGTGGGCTCACCCTCGACGACCTGTCCATCGAATCGCCTTACAACACCTACCTTCACACCGGTCTTCCGCCCACGCCGATCGCCGGGGTGCGCATCGCCTCGCTCGAGGCTGCCGCCGCGCCCGCGGAGAGCGACTACTTGTATTTCCTCACGACCGACGACACCGGCAAGTTCACCTTTACGGCCGACTTCGATGAGTTCCTCCGGCTCCAGGAGGAGGCGGGAGCGACTTCATGAGACTGGTGTTGCTCGGCAACCCCGTCGCCCACTCCCGTTCTCCGGCGATTCATTCCGCGGCTCTCGCCCATCTCGGCATCGCCGGGGAGTACCTGGCTCGCCGGGTCGACGCCGGCGGTGTCGCCGACGCCGTCGGAGAACTCCGTTCCGGGGCACTCGACGGGGCGAACGTCACCATGCCCCACAAGCGTCTGGCGGCACGGCTGTGCGACCGACTCGATGCGGATGCCGCCGCCGGGCGGGCGACCAACACCCTGGCGATCCGGGATGGAGAGCTCTGCGGATGGAACACCGACGTGGCCGCCCTCCGCTCGGTCGCCACCGGAAGGCCCGGGGAGAGAACGGTGCTGGTGCTCGGCGCCGGGGGAGCGGCGGCGGCGGCGCTGGTCGCGTTCTCCGCTGACCGCGTGTGGGTCGCCGCCCGCCGCCCCGATGCCGCCGCCCGTCATGCCCGACAACTGTGTCCCTCGGCCCGGGCGGTGGCCTGGGGCATGGCCGTGCCCGGGGCCTTGGTCGTCAACGCGACCCCGATCGGAATGCGCGGGGAGCGGCTCCCCGAGGCCGTCCTCGCCGCCGCCGGCGGGCTGATCGACCTGCCCTACGCCGCGGAGGCCACGCCGGCATGTGCCGCCGCCCGTCGTCTCGGGATCAACTGCGTCGACGGCATAGACCTGCTCGTCGCTCAAGCGGCCGAATCGTTCCGCATCTGGACGGGCGTGGAGGCACCCGTCGAGGTCATGCGGGAGGCGGCCCGGGCCTAGGCGCGACCGGTCCTTTCCCGAGGCGGTGCTGCGGTTCCTTCCGGGCACCTCGGCGGAACCTGGCCGGGGACACCACTCAAGAGCAGCCTCCGTCATGCCGACAAACCCCGTGATAAGCACGGTTCCGAGGTGCGGTGTTCCGCACGGGAGTTCGGGTGTCAGAGCGCGATCACATCGGCACGGTCCTCGAAGATTCCGGTCTGGTGTCGACGGGAGATATGGCGCGCGCTCGCGCCCGCCAGGCAGAGACCGGGGAGACGCTGACTCGCATCCTCGTCGCGGAAGGCATGGTCAAGGAACTCGACCTGGTCCAGGCGATCGCCACGCACAGCGGGGTCGAGTTCATCAACCTCAATGAGACCACGATCGACCCCGGCGCGGCCGCTCTGATTCCCGAGTCGCTGGCGCGGCGCTACGGCGTCATTCCAGTCAAGTTCGATGATGACGCGCTCGTGGTGGCGATGGCGGATCCGGCCAACGTGCTCGTCATCGACGACATCCGGGCCATCACCGGACTGCGCATCATCCCCAAGATCGCCACCCGGGGGGACATCGATGATGCCATCCGTCGCCAGGGCCGTTACGACGACTCGGTGGCCGACCTGGCGGACCTCGTGGGCGGGGACATTGCCCAGGAGGATCTGAGCAACATCGAGTTGGCGGTCGAGGAGGCCCCAATCGTCAAGCTGGTGAACACGCTGATCAGCCGCGCCGTCAACGAGCGGGCCTCCGACCTTCACGTCGAACCCGGCGAACGCGACCTGCGGGTGCGGTTCCGGATCGACGGCGTGCTCCACGAGATCATGAGTACACCGCGATCGGTGTCCGGAGCGGTCGTCAGCAGGCTCAAGATCATGGCGGATCTCGACATCGCCGAGCGCCGGGTGCCACAGGATGGGCGCGTGAGCCTGCGGGTGTCGGGCCGGCAGATCGACCTTCGGGTGGCCACCCTCCCCAACATCTACGGTGAGAAGGTCGTGCTGCGGATCCTCGACAAGGAGGACGCGGTCCTCGACCTCGCTCAGCTCGGATTCCTCCCCTCCGCCCTTGCCCGATTCGAGCAGTCGTACAGCAAGCCGTACGGGGCGATCCTGGTCACCGGCCCGACCGGATCCGGCAAGACGACCACGCTGTACTCGGCACTCAACATCCTCAATTCACCCGACAAGAACATCATCACCGTCGAGGATCCGGTCGAGTATCGCCTCAAGGGTGTCACCCAGGTGCAGGTGAACCGCAAGGCGGGACTCCAGTTCGCAACGGTCCTCAAGGCGATTCTCCGCTCGGACCCCGACATCGTGCTCATCGGCGAGGTGCGTGACACCGAGACGGCCAAGATCGCCGTCGAGGCTGCACTGACCGGGCACCTGGTGCTGAGCACGCTGCACACCAACGACTCGTCCTCCGCATTCGGGCGACTGATCGACATGGGCGTAGAGCCCTACCTGGTGTCGTCGGCCCTCGACTCCGTCCTCGCCCAGCGTCTGGCGCGCAAGATCTGCGATCGCTGCAGGGAGGCCCGGATCGCGTCCCCCGAGATCGTCCAGCAAATGGGTTTCGATCCCGATGATGGCCCGATGACGATCTACCGGGCGGTCGGATGCAAGGCGTGCACGAGCACCGGCTACCGGGGACGGCTCGCGGTGAACGAGACCCTGCTGGTAAGCGAGGAGATGCAGCGGATGATCGTCGAGCACCGACCCTCAGACGAGATCAAGCGGGTTGCGGTGAGCCAAGGCATGAAGACCCTTCGCCAGGACGGCATGGAGAAGGTCAGGCTGGGGCTCACGACGCTCGAGGAGATTCTCAGGGTGGTGGTCTGATGCCCATCGATCAGCTGATCCGCCAGATCGGTCAACGCCTCGTCGATGGGCACCTGCTGCCCACCGACGCCCTTGCCGAAGCCGAGCAACTCGCCGGCAGCCGAGGTACCGATCCCATCACAGAGCTGCTGCAGACCGGGGCGATGCATCGCGCCGATGTCCTCCGTGTGATCGCCGAAGGGATCGGCGTCGAGTTCTACGATCCCGTTCTGGGCGCCGCTCCCGATCCCGGCGTGCTCTCCCGATTGGATCCGGCGGTGGCCGTCGCCGAGGTCGTCCTTCCACTGCGCATGGAGTCGAGGAACCTGGTCGTGGCGATGGCCGACCCCCTGGACGTCGAACGGCGCCGTCGCGTCGCCGCGGCGGCAGGTGGGGAGATCTCGGTGGCCCTCGCTCCGCGTGACTCACTCGACGACGTCGTGCGCCGCACCTACTCGAGCGCTCGGGGGACTGCGGTGCCCACCCCGGGGACCAAGCAGCTCCACGCGGTTCTCGACGGACCCCCTGTGCCGTCTTCCCGCCCTGCGGAGGCCGTCGGCGAATCGGGGTATCACATCAACGAGCTGCTGAAGATCCTGCTCGAAGCCCACGGCTCCGATCTCCATCTGAGCGCCGGCTTGCCGCCGCTGATGCGGGTGCACGGGGCCCTGCTCCCCATCGAGGGCTACGACACGCTGATGCCGGGGCCGCTGCGAGGTCTCGTCTACGCGATCCTCTCGGCGCGTCAACGCGAGGAGCTCGAGAACAACCTCGAACTGGATTGTTCACATCCTCTTCCCGGCGCGGGAAGGTTCCGTGTCAATGTGTTCTTTCAGAGGGGAGCAGTCGGCGCGGTGATGCGAGCCATCCCCAATGAAGTCCAGTCGCTCGCCGAACTCGGAATGCCGGCGGTGGTTCGCGATTTCGCCTACCTGCCGCGAGGTCTCGTGCTCGTCACCGGAGCCACCGGTACCGGCAAGTCGACGACCCTGGCCTCGTTGGTGGACGAGATCAACACTCACCGGGCGGTCCACGTCATGACGATCGAAGACCCGATCGAATTCATGCACAGACACAAGAGCTCGATCGTCAACCAACGCGAGGTGGGTGCCGACACGAGCGCGTTCTCCACGGCGTTGCGGCATGCCCTCCGCCAGGATCCCGATGTGATTCTGGTCGGCGAGATGCGGGACCTGGAGACGATGGCGACCACCCTGACTGCCGCAGAGACGGGACACCTGGTCTTCGCCACTCTGCACACCCAGGATGCCCCCGGGGCCATTGAGCGGATCATCGACGTCTTTCCTCCCCACCAGCAGCAGCAGGTGCGGGTCCAACTGGCCGAGTCCCTCCAGGGTGTGCTGACTCAGCAGTTGCTGCCCACCGTCGACGGCCAGGGGCGGGCGGCCGCCGTCGAGGTGATGGTGGCGATCCCTGCCGTTCGCAACCTGATCCGCGAAGGCAAGGTCCACCAGATCCGCAGCACGATCCAGTCGGGGGGACGCCACGGCATGCAGACGATGGACAAGTCCCTGGCAGGACTCGTGCGCTCCGGCAGGATCGATGTTCGCCTCGCCATGGAACGGGCGCAGAACGTCGAAGAGCTGACGAACCTTCTGGGAGGTCAGGGGCGATGAGCACCGCAATCTACGAGTACAAGGCGCGCGATCGATCCGGCAACGTCCACAGCGGGTCGATGGAGGGCTCCTCGCCGGCATCGGTCGCCGGAGCATTGCGCGAGAAGGGCTATACGGCTCTGCGCGTCGACGCCAAGCGGGTGTCCGGTCTCGACAGAGAGATCACGATCCCAGGATTCAAGAAGAAGGTGAAGCTCAAGGAAGTCGCCATCTTCAGCCGGCAGCTGGCAACGATGGTCAACTCCGGCCTCACCCTGATCCGGGCGCTGGCCATCCTCGAGGAACAGAACGAGAACCCGGCGTTGGCGGGCATCATCGGCGAGGTTCGCACCAACGTCGAGCAGGGGAACAGCCTTTCCGCGGCCCTCGAGCAGCATCCCGACGTGTTCAACCATCTGTACGTGTCGATGGTGCGCGCCGGGGAGGTGGGCGGGGCGCTCGACGAGACTCTGGTGCGGCTGGCCGACACGCTCGAAGCCGGTGTTCGGCTACGGTCGAAGGTGAAGTCGGCGATGGCCTACCCGGTGGTGGTGCTGGTGCTGATCGTGTGCATCGTCTCCGGGATGTTGCTGTTCGTCGTCCCCATCTTCCAGAAGATGTACGAGGACCTCGGGGGGACCCTGCCTCTCCCCACCCAGGCACTGATCAACATCTCGGGCGCCATCACCAAGTTCTGGTGGGTCGTGCTCGGGTCACTGCTCGGGGGAGTGATCGTCTTCCGGCGCTGGAAGCGAACCGACACCGGGAAGCTGCGATGGGACACCCTCAAGTTGAGGGCCCCCGTCTTCGGCTCTCTGGTGCAGAAGGTGGCGATCAGCCGGTTCGCCAGGACCTTCTCGGTGCTGAGCCGGACCGGCGTACCGGTGCTGCAGGCGCTGGACATCGTGGCGCAGACCTCGGGCAATGCCCTGGTCAGCCGGGCGGTGACCGACGTCCAGGCGTCAGTCCGCCGGGGCGAGTCACTCGCCGGACCACTCGGGCGGCACGAGGTCTTCCCGCCCATGGTCACCCACATGATGGCCGTCGGGGAGGAGACCGGCGCCCTCGATGCCATGCTGGCCAAGGTGGCCGACTTCTACGACAACGAGGTCGATGACACCGTGAACGCGCTCACCTCGTTGATCGAACCGATCTTGATCATCGTGATGGGCGTCGCCGTCGGCGGGATCCTCATCTCCCTCTACCTGCCGATGTTCAACATCGCCAACCTGATCAACAACTAGTCGCTGCCCGCTGCCGGCTGCCCGCTTTCCGCTGGCCGCTCTCCCGCTGTCGGGCGATGCGCCTCGGGACTCCGGACCGTTCGCGAACGTCTCTCCAAGGTCCAAGGTCCAAGGTCCAAGGTCCAAGGTCCAAGGTCGAAGGTCAGTGTTCAGCTTTCGGCCGCGGACCAGATCGCGAAATAGCCCTCAAGGCCCCTGCGGCTTCAAGCCGATAACCACGACGGGTCGCACTTTGCGTCCCACGCGAGAGAAACCACTAGGAGGTTCTCGAACAATGATGAAGACCATCCGACGTGGCCTTAAGGGCGACGAAGGGTTCACGCTCATCGAGCTGATGGTCGTGGTGATGATCATTGCAGTTCTCATCGCCATTGCCATCCCCTCGTTCCTCGGGTTCCGCAAGTCGGCGCAGGATCGTTCTGCCCAGAGCGATATCCGCAACGTCCTTCTCTCCGAGAAGGCGTACTGGCTGGACAACGGCGACTACACCGAGACCGCCGCGGACATCACGGCATTCGAACCGAACGCGGTGATCAACGCCAACCCGGCGAGCGGTGTGGCGCTGCAGTTGAACGCCACCACCTCGGACACCGTGTGCCTGACCCGGACCGCCGCTTCCGGCAACACGTTCGCCATCTGGGAGAGCTCGACACTTGGAACGTGGTACGGAGCCACTGACCTCAGCGTCACCTGTCCCGACGCTGCTCCTGGGGCCTACGCCCAGGGCGGCTGGTAAGTCCACGGTCGATCACCAATCGGGAAGGGGGCGGATCGTAAGACCCGCCCCCTTCTCACATGAGGAGTGACCATGCCCCGGAATCACGACGGCGGTTACACGCTGGTGGAGCTGGCGGTCGTCCTCGCCATCGTTGCGATCCTCGTGGCGATCCTCGAGGGCTTCCGGTCGCGGGCCAACGACGCCCGGGCCACGTCGAGTCTCAGCCACGCCGCCACCGCCGAGATGGGCCTCATGGTCGCCGATGGTGCGTTCAGCACCGACGCCGGCCGGCTGACCGAAATCGCCCCCGGCATCGACCTCGGATCTGCGGATACCTCGGTGCGGGTGGTCGTCGCCGACGTCAAGCCGGGAGACTCCGCTCAGGTGCTGCTGTACGCTCGCTCCCGCAGCGGAACCTGGTTCGGCGCCCGCCTCGCCGTGGCGGGAGGGGCTCGGGGCCACTTCACCTGTAGGGAAGAGACCGAGGCAGAGATGACACTCGCAGTGTGCACGGGAAGGGATTGGTGACCGTCGCCGTCGCCGCCTTCGCTGGGGTGTTGATCGGGAGTTTCCTCAACGTGGTGGCCTACCGCGTCCCGGCGGGCATCTCGATCGTGAGGCCGCCATCCGCCTGCCCCAACTGCCGCGCCGAGATCCGTGCGGTCGACAACATCCCGGTGCTCTCCTGGGTGTTGTTGCGGGGCCGCTGCCGGGCGTGTGGCCAACCGATCTCGGTCAGGTACCCGCTGGTGGAGGCGGCCTCGGGAGCGCTCTTCGGGATCACGGCAGCCGTCATCGGCCTCTCCTGGGTGCTCCCCGCCTACCTCTGGTTCGCCGCGGTCACGCTCGTGCTCGCGGTCGTCGACCTCGATGAAAAGCGGCTGCCCAATCTGATCCTCTACCCGGGCACCGCGGTTGCGGTGGTCTTGCTCTCCACAGGAGCGCTCCTCGAGGGAACGAGCGGGCGACTGGGTCAGGCGCTCGCCGGCGGCGCCGCCTACTTCGGAGGGCTCCTGGTGATCGCCCTGGTCGCCCGCGGAGGCTTCGGGATGGGCGACGTGAAACTGGCCTTCCTCCTCGGCGTCTTCGCCGCCTACCGCTCGTGGGGCTCACTGGCGGTGGCGGTGTTCGCCGCCTTCGTGCTCGGCGGTCTGTCGGCGATCGTGCTGATGGCGACTCGCCGCGCCGGTCGCCGTGACACGATCCCTTTCGGGCCGGCCCTGGTGGTGGGGGCCTGGGTGGCGATCGCTGCCGGCGAGGCGATCGCCTCGTGGTATCTGGGCTGAGGGAAGCCTCACCGCGCAAAGCGCGCGATCCGGTGGCGCGGCGCGTTCAGAATCCTTGGTCCGGCGCGATGCCCTGTGTAGCCTCGTGATGACACAGGCGTAACTACTCGTCTGTGAGTAGAACAGGAGCGTCATATGGCGCCAGTGACCCGCTCGCGAGGCACGACATGCCGGTCGCGATAGGTCTCGACATTGGCTCTGATGCCGTGCGCGCCGCCGTCGTCGAGGCCGGCAAGGGCGCGCCCGTGCTGCGGCGGTTCGCCGAGATGCCGCTTCCGCCCGGGGTCGTCGAGGCAGGCGACGTCGCCGACGAGGGGGCGGTCACCGAGGCGGTTGCTGCGCTGTGGAAGCGGCACCACCTGCCCCGGAAGCGGGTCGTGGTCGGCCTGGCCAACCAGCGGGTGATCGTCCGGCAGGTGGACGTACCCCACCTGGAGGAATCCGAGCTCGTCGACGCGCTTCCCTTCCAGGTCCAAGACGCCATCCCCATTCCCGTGGACGACGCCGTGCTCGACTTCGTGCCTCTCGAGGAGTTCACCACCCCGGAAGGGGACCTGATGCTCTCGATCCTGGTGGTGGCGGCGCAGCGTGACATGGTCGACGGTCTGGTGAGGATCGCCGACGGTGCCGGCCTGAGCGTCCTCTCCATCGACCTGCAGGCCTTCGGATTGGTACGGGCCGCCTTTGGCGCGGACCTCCTCCTCGGGGGTGACGGGCCCCAGGCGCTGCTCGACATCGGGGCATCCATCTCTCAGATCGCCATCGTTCGCGGCGGGATCACCCGATTCGTGCGCATCATCCCCACGGGCGGGGAGCACTTCACGGAGACGCTGATGACGGGGATGTCGCTGTCTCGTGAAGACGCCGAGGAGCTGAAACGGCGGGTGGGGGTCGCTCCCCAGGGTTTCCCCGAGGGCGAGGACTCCGAGATGATCGCCCGCCGGATCCTGACCCGCACCGGGGACGCCTTGATCGAGGAGATCAGGGGCTCGGTCAACTACTACCTCACCCAGGCCGGGGAGCACGCTCTCGGCCGCCTCGTCGTGTCCGGAAACGGCGCCCGCCTCCCGCACCTGGCGAATCGCATTGGCCGTTCGCTCAACACCCGGGTCGAACCGGTCCGGGTGTTGGACCACGTCACCGTCGGCAGGGTGCAGATGACCGAAAGCCAGTTGCTCGAGTACCAGCCGGTCCTGCCGGCGGCGGTCGGACTGGGACTGTGGGGCTCGTACGTCGTTCCGCCGACGAATCGATTCGCCCATGTCGCCTAGGACGCCGTCATGAGACCAATCAATCTCCTGCCACCGGAGGTCGGCCAGGAGAGGAGCCGACGACGGCGCGTCGGGGCTGGTGTGTTCGCCGCCTGCGTATATGTGGCACTGCTGGTGGTGGGTGTCTTCTACTGGAACGGCAAGGTGGCGGCCGCACAGTCCGACGTGGATGCCCAGACCGCCATCAACCAGTCGCTGGAAGGGGACGTGGCGACCTTGTCGTCGGCCAACGAGGTGAAGATCGAGTACGACGGAAAGGCGGACCTGGTTCGGGCGGCACTCGCCTCAGACGTGGATTGGGGCATCTTCCTCAACGACCTGGCGAGGCTGCTGCCGCAACGGGTCTGGATGGAGACCTTCTCGGGAACCGTCGCTTCCGCATCGATCCCCGGGGTCCTGGGCCAGGTGGCCTTCAGCGGCGTCGGGTTCGACTACCCCGACGTCTCGGAGTGGCTGCGGGCGCTGGATTCCGGGCAATTCAGCGGCGTGACCGGCCCCTGGGTGAGCACGGTGTCCCAGGGGGCGATCGGCGACACGGATGTGGTGACCTTCTCGTCGACGGCGGCGCTCACCAGCGGGGCGACCACCAATCGCGCCGACACCCTCATTCCGGAGGTGCCGTGATGCGCCGCGTGGGACTGATCGTCGTGCTGGCCGCGCTGGCGGTGACGGCTGCCTGGTGGTTCTTGTTGATCTCGCCGCGCAACGCCAAGATCGACGACGCCCACCGGGAGTTGAGCGCCGCAGTCGATACCGAGGGCAGCCTGCGAGCGCAGATCCAACAGCTCCAGGAGATCCGGGATCGCGGGGTGGAGTACGAGGCGGCGCTGGGGAAGCTCAACGCGCTCATCCCCGACCGCCCGCTGCTCGATCAGGCCATCGAGCAGATCTACTCCCTCGCCGAGGAGACCGGAGTGGTCCTGCAGACCCTGTCGCCATCCGTTCCCGCACCTACCGAGGACGGCACCGAGCTGCGCCGGATCGACATCAGTGCGCAGGTGGAAGGGGAGTTCTTCGAGCTGCTCGGGTTCCTCTTCGGCCTGAACGACATGGAGCGCCTGGTCCGGGTCGACGGAGTGTCGTTGTCCTCGACCCAGGACGAGGAGGGGAACACCCTTCTGGCGGCCACCATCCAGATGCGGCTCTTCACCACGGCGGACCTGCTGCCGACCGTCGATGCCGGCGAGCTGGGAGGCGACACGACGACCACGACCGGTCCGACGACGGACTCGTCGTTCGAGGCGAACCGGGGAGGCTCATGAGATGATCGGAGCCAAGCGAACCCTGGTGTCGGTATTCGTTTCACTGCTGCTCGTGGGCACCGCGGTGGCGTCGGTATGGCTGATGGCGTCGGCCGGGGTCTTTACGGGAGCCGAGAGCGCGCTCCCCGGCGCACCGGACAGCGGGGCGGTGGACACCTCGGCAGCCCAGGGGGCCCCGATCGGGCTCACCGGGGACTACCAGGTCGCCCAGCCGCGCGATCCCTTCCAGCCCCTGGTGACCACTCCCACCGAGGAAACGACGACGACGGGGGCCGGTGGGGAGACGACGACCACCGTGGCCGGTGGCGAGACCACGACCACCGCGGCCGGAGGGGAGACCACCACGACGACGGGTGGGGACACCACCACGACGACCGGGGGTGTCACGACGACGACGAGCGGCGACACCCCCGACGGCATCAGGGTGATGTTGCTCGAGGTGCGGGACGAGGCCGGTGGCAAGGTGGCGGTCGTCGAGGTCGATGGCCAGACCTACACGGTGGGGGTAGGGGACACCTTCGCCACCAACTTCAAGGTGGTCAGCCTCACCGACAACGGAGGCGTGTTCACCTACGGCTCGAGCGCCTTCACCCTGGCGGTCGGCCAGAGCATCCTCAAATAGGCCGCGGCCCACTACCCGCGGTGCGCGATTGAATGAGGGTCTGCGGGCGGACCCTTCCGGGGGATGCCGATTGCCAATTGCCAATTGCCGACTGCGGATCGCCCCACGGGGGCTCTGCGCGGCAGGCTTACCTAGTCTTCAGCCATGCTTCGCTTCCTCACCGCAGGTGAATCCCACGGCCCGGGACTGGTGGCCGTCGTCGAGGGCTTGCCGGCGGGGCTCGTCGTGGACATCGACGGCATCGCCGCGGAACTGCGGCGGCGCCGGCTCGGTCACGGCCGGGGCCGGAGGATGCTCATCGAACAGGACGACCTGGAGATCCTCGGCGGGGTGCGCTTCAGCCGGACGCTCGGCGGTCCGGTGGCAGTGGTGATCAGGAACACCGAATGGCCGAAGTGGGAGGAGGAGATGAGCACCGCTCCCGGCTCCGCCCGCAGGCCACTGACCACACCGCGCCCCGGTCACGCCGATCTCTCCGGGATGATCAAGACGGATACCCATGATGCCCGGGACATACTCGAGCGCTCATCGGCGCGGGAGACCGCGGCGCGCACCGTTGTCGGGTACCTCGCCAAGGGCCTATTGGCGACGGCAGGGGTGACGGTGATCAGCCACGTCGTCGCCATCGGGGGCGTCGCCGCCAAGGAACTCGTGCCGGGGCCGGATGACCTGGCGACGATCGACGCCTCGCCGGTGCGAACTTTCGACCCGACGGCGGAGACGGACATGATCGCCGCCATCGATCGAGCACAATCCGAGCGCGACACGTTGGGGGGAGTGGTCGAGGTACTCGCCTTCGGGCTGCCTCCCGGCGTCGGGAGCCACGTCCACTGGGATCGACGTCTCGACGGGTTACTGGCCGGCGCCCTCATGTCGATCCCGGCGATCAAGGCGGTGGAGGTCGGAGACGGCCTGAGGTCGGCGGCCCGGCTCGGGTCGGCGGCCCACGACGAGATCCGCCACGACGAAGCCGGATTCAGCCGCCCAACCGATCGCGCCGGCGGCCTGGAGGGGGGGATGACCACCGGTCAGACCCTGCGGCTGCGAGCGGCCATGAAGCCGCTGTCGACCCTGATGCGACCGCTGGGCACGGTCGATGTCATCACCAAGGAGCCGGCAGAAGCCTTCCGGGAGCGGTCCGACGTCTGCGCGGTTCCCGCCGCCGGCGTTGTGGCCGAGCAGATGGTTGCATTCGTTCTCGCCGACGAGTTGGCCCGCAAGTTCGGTGGCGACACCGTCGACGACTTCACTCAAGCCGTCGTCGCGTATCGACGGCGAGTCGCGAGCTTCTGAGTGGCGACGTTGTGGCTGATCGGGATGATGGGCTCCGGGAAGACGGCCGTGGCGCCCCTCGTGGCCGCCCGCCTCGACCTGCCGTGGTACGACACCGATCGGGAGATCGAGGCGCGCTCCGGCAGATCGCTCGCCGCCCTGATCACCGAAGATGAGCCGGGATTCCGCGCCCTGGAGCGCGCCGAGGTGGCCCGCCTGGCCGGGCGTGACGCCGTGGTGGCGTGCGGTGGCGGCGTAGTGCTCGACGACGCCACCGTGACCCTGATGCGGGAGACCGGGCGGGTGATCCACCTCGACGCCTCGCCGGTGACTCTGGCGGCACGACTCGGGAAGGGTGAGGGACGTCCCCTGCTGGCCGAAGGGGTGGAGGCGGCGCTGCTGAGGATCGACCGGGAGCGAGCGGAGAGGTACGCGGCGGCGGCCCACGCCGTCGTCGACGCCGAGGATGTGGAAGAGACGGTCGCCGAGCGAGTGGTGGACGCGTGGAACCTCTCGTCGTAGCCGGCGCCACCACGGTGGTCATCGGGCGGGAGGTGCTCGAGGCTCCCTCCCTGCTCGGCACGGCGAATCCCCCGCTGGTGGCCGTGATCGCCTCGCCGGCGGTGGCCGCGATCGCCGATCGAGTAGTGCAGGGCCTGGGCGAGCGACCCGTGGGGCGGATCGCCGTTCCCGACGGCGAGGCGGCCAAGACTCTCGAGACCGTCGACGCCACCGTGCGGGCACTCAACGCCCTGGCCATGACCCGGGACGGATTGATAATCGCCGTCGGCGGGGGATCGACCACCGATCTGGCAGGATTCGTGGCGGCTACCTACCTACGCGGAGTGCAGGTCCATTACGTGGTCACGACGCTGGTGGGCGCGGTGGATGCGGCCATCGGCGGCAAGACCGGGGTGAACGTCGGGGCGAAGAACCTGGTGGGTGCGTTCCGGCATCCCGCCCGTGTGGTCATCGACCTCGGCGTTCTTGAAGGGTTGCCTCCGGCACTGCTGCGCGATGGGGCGGCGGAAGCGCTCAAGGCGGGGTTTGTCGGCGATCCGGAGCTGGTGGCGTTGTATGAGCGCGACGGGCTCGCAGCCGACCTGGGGACCGTGGTGCGTAGGGCGCTGACGGTCAAGGCGGACGTGGTAGGCCGCGACTTCACCGAGACCGGAGAGCGGGCGATCCTCAACTACGGCCATACCGTCGGGCACGCCGTCGAGATCGTCGCCGGGATCTCACACGGCGAGGCGGTGGCCGTGGGAATGGTGGCCGCCGCCGAGGCCTCACGGCTGGTGACCGGATTCTCCGACCGGAGGCGGCACGATGCGGTGATCGCCCGGCTCGGGTTGGAAGTGTCGGCTCCTCCCGTCGATGCGGCCCGGGTGGAGTCGATGATGTCCCTCGACAAGAAGCGGGATCGCTCCGGCCTTCGCATGGTGTTGCTCGAAGCGATCGGCCGGCCGAGAGTGACGGGCGTCGATGCCGCTACCGTACGGTCCGCGCTGGCGGCCGTCGGGATCAGGAGACAGCAATGAACCATGCAGGACGACTGGGAATGCTGCGCGCCCGAATCGAAACACCCCTCCTGGTGTCGAAGGCACCCAATCTGCGTTACCTGACCGGCTTCACCGGCAGCAACGGGTTCCTCCTCGCCAAGGCTTCGGGTACTTCGGTGTTCGTCACCGACGGCCGCTACGGCGAGATGGCCGAGGCGCTGGTGGCCGAGCTGCCCGACACCGATCTCGTGGTCTACACCTCGGGGATGTGGGACGTGTTCCGTTCCCTGGTGGAAGGGATCGGGACAATCACGCTTGAATCCGACGGGGTCACGTGGTCGTTCGCCACCGAATTTGCCGCGGAGACCGGAGTAGAGACCGTGGCCGGGAGCGGGGCCGTGGAGGAGCTGCGGCGGGCCAAAGATGCCGAAGAGATCGCCGCGTTGGACAAGGCCGCCGCCGCCGGGGATGCCGCCTTCGCCGCGTTGGGTAGGTTCACCGATCGGAGCATCACCGAGGCCGAGCTCGGCTGGCGGCTGATCGACGTCATGCGGAGCCACGGTGGCGATGCCGCCACCTGGGAGCCGATCGTGGCGGCCGGGGCGGGGGCATCCATTCCCCACTACCGATCGGGACGCAAGCCGGTCGGCTCCGGCCTCCTTCTCCTCGACTACGGCTGCGTGTTCGACGGATATCACTCCGACATGACCCGGACGGTCTGGCTCGAAGGGGTGCCGGATCCCGAGATGTCGCGTGTCTACCAAGCGGTGCACGAGTCCCAAGCTGCCGGCATCGCCGCCATCGGGCCGGGAGTGGCTTGCGGCGATGTGGATGAAGCCGTGCGGGCGGTGCTGCGGGGATATGGCTACGAGAAGCAGTTCCTCCACAGCACCGGGCACGGCGTGGGCTTGGAGATCCACGAGCCTCCCTGGATCAGACGGGGCAACGACGACCTCCTCGCGGAGGGCGACGCGGTGACGGTCGAGCCGGGGGTGTATCTTCCCGGGATCGGCGGTGTTCGCATCGAGGACATGGTGGTGGTCACCGGTTCGGGCGGACGCCTGCTGACCTCTTCCCCGAAGGCGATGTGGCAATGATCTCCACCAACGACGTGAAGCCGGGCATGACCCTCGACCTCGATGACGGCCTCTTCCGCATCGTCGAGTACCAGCACGTCAAGCCGGGCAAGGGCAAGGCCTTCGTGCGGATGAAACTGAAGAACGTGCAGACGGGGGCGGTGGTGGAGCGCACCTTCCGCGCCGATGAGCCGGTGCAACAGGCGGTCATCGATCGGCGCCCGCATCAATTCCTCTACCGGGACGACGATGGATTCCACTTCATGGACGGCGAGACCTTCGCGCAGATGTCGCTGTCCGAGGACGAGGTCGGCGATGCCGCCTGGTATCTCAAGGCCGGTGAGGCGGCGCAGCTGGCCATGTACGAGGGCAAGGCCATCGGCATCGACCTCCCTGCCTCGGTGGAGCTCGGCATCGTCGCCACAGAGCCGGGGGTCAAAGGCGACCGCTCCTCGGCGGGTACCAAGCCGGCGACGACCGAGACCGGCCTGGTGGTCCAGGTGCCGCTGTTCGTCGAGGAGGGCGACCGGATCAAGGTCGAGACGCAGACCGGCTCGTACATGACCCGGGTGTCATGAGGCCGACGGAGGCCCGAGAGGACGCCCTCCGTACCCTCTACGAGGCCGATCAGCGTCGCGCCGATCCGGACTGCGGGGAGCTCGGTGGCCGGGCGGCAGACATGGTCACCGGGGTCTGGCAGGAAAGGGCGGAGCTCGACAGCGCGATCGGGGCGGTGTCGACCGGCTGGCGGGTGGAAAGGATGCCTCCGGTGGATCGCAACGTGTTACGGATCGCCCTCTGGGAACTCCGCCACCGGCCGGCGACACCGGTGGCGGTGGTGATCTCGGAGGCCGTCCGGCTCGCCAAGACCTACTCGACGGGACGCAGCGGAGGGTTCGTGAACGGCGTGCTCGCCCGCTTGGCCACGGAGCGGCGGTGAGCGGGTTGTGGGCGGTTCTGCCGTCGCGGACCGCCGAGGAGGCGGTGCGGACCGCCGAGGCATGTTCCGGCCGGTGCGGACTGGTGGTGACCCCGGCGCTGCTCGCCGGACCGGGCCCTGCGGTCGTCGCCGCGCTGGCGGCGATAGGTCCCGTGCTGGTGCTCGCCGGCCTGCACGGTGAGCCCGAGGATGCCGCCCTGGCGGCGCGAAGACTCGTCGAATTCGGCGCGTCCCTGGTAAGCGTCCAGTCGGTGGATGGTCCGGAGACGATGGAGGCGGTGGCGGCTGCGGTGGGAGGGCCCCGCGTGCTGGCGGTGACCCTCCGGCCGGGACTGGACGACGCCGCGGTGGCGGCTGCCCGGCTGGGCGACTCCCGAGGCCGCGTGGTATCCCGCCTGGCGCGTGCCGCCGCGGCCGCAGGCATCGGGGCGGTGCTGTGCTCGATCCCCGATCTCGGGGTCGTCGGTCAGGTGGCTCCCGAGCTCAGCCGATTCGCCTGGGGGGCACGGACCGGCGCCGACGCCGCGAATGCGTTCGCCCGCGGCGCCACGGGGGCCATCCTCGATGGAACGGTGCTGGTGGGCAGGGACCCGGCAGAGGCACTGGCCGCCTTCGGTTGAGCGAAGTGGGAGCCGGATAGAGTTGGCCGAGGACGCGAGGAGGATGAACGTGGCGGGTCCGCCGATACTGTCGCCGGAACAGCGGGCTGCGGCGCTGGAGAAAGCCGGAGCGGCGAGAAGGGGCCGGGCCGAGGTGCGTGAGTCGTTGCGAACCGGCGGCTTTTCGCTGCAGGACGTGCTCATGCGATCAGATGAAGAGATCATCGGGGGAATGAAGGTCAAGGCCGTGCTGACCGCCCTTCCCGGACTGGGCAAGGTCAAGTCGTATCGATTGATGGAGAGGCTCGGGATCGCCGACAACCGCCGGGTGCGCGGTCTCGGCCCGAAGCAGAGGAAGGCCCTCATCGACGCTCTTTCCTGAGTCGCCCCCGGGGCGCTTGATAGTCGTGTCGGGCCCGTCGGGGGTCGGCAAGACCAGCGTCGTCGAGGGCCTTTCCCAGCGGATTCCCTTCCATTTCTCGGTCTCGATGACCACCCGGCCGGCGCGTCCCCATGAAGTGGACGGGGTCGACTATCACTTCGTCTCGCCGCAGCGCTTCGCCCGGGCGGTGGACGATGGCGAGCTGGCCGAGTGGGCTTCCTACGGCGGCAATCTCTACGGCACGCCGGTCTCCGAGCTCAAACGCCGCTCGGACGGCCACGACGTGCTGCTCGACATCGAGATGGTCGGAGCCAGGGCGATCAAGGATGCCCATCCCGACGCGATCATGATCTTCATCGCCCCCCCGAGCCTGGCCGATCTAGAGCGCCGCTTGAGGGCGCGAGGAGACACCACCGACGAAGACGTGAGCAGGCGGCTCGCCGTCGCCGACGATCAGATGCGCGAGGCGGCGACGCTCTTCGACCACATCGTGGTCAACGAGGACCTCGGCGCCGCTATCGACCGGGTGACCGATATACTCCGCGACGTCCCCGACCGACCGGATCCCTCATGATGATCGACCCACCGATCGAGACGGTTCTCGAGCGCACCAATGAGCGGTTCACCCTCGTGGTACTCGCGGCGCGCCGTGCCCGCCAGATCAACGCGTACTTCAACCAACTGGGCGACGGCATCGGTGGGTACATCCCGCCTCAGGTGCACTCCCTCTCGCGTAAGCCGCTCTCGATCGCCTTCGAGGAGATCGCCGCCGACAAGGTCGTCGTCGACGTAGGCGAGTAGCGGCGATGCTCGCCGGCCGCCGCATCATCCTGGGAATCACCGGCGGGGTGGCGGCCTTCAAGTCCGCCTATCTGGCGCGACGATTCGTCGAAGCGGGGGCACTGGTGCGCACGATCATGACCCGCTCGGCGACCGAGTTCCTCGGGCCGCAGACCCTGGCCGCCATCACCGGGACCCCTCCCGCGTTTGAGTATTTCGGTGAGGACGAGGTCAGCCCCCATACCGAAATGGCGGCGTGGGCGGACGCCATCGTGATCGCTCCGGCCACCGCGGCGACCCTCTCCCGCCTCGCTGCGGGAGCGAGCGATGATCTCCTCGTCGGTACGGTCCTTGCCTTCTCCGGGCCGGTGCTGGTGGCACCGGCGATGCACACCGCGATGTGGGAGCACCCGGCGCCCCGCCGCAATGTGGCTGCTCTGGAGAGCGACGGGGTGCACATCGTGGGGCCCGCCACCGGTGCCCTGGCCGGTGGCGACGAGGGTCCGGGGAGAATGGCGGAACCGGAGGAGATCATGGCCGCGCTCGGCTTGGTCCTCGGAGCGGGCACGATGGCCGGGTGGAGGGTGCTGGTCACCGCCGGGGGAACCCGGGAACCGATAGATCCGGTTCGCTATGTGGGCAATCGGTCGTCGGGGAAGATGGGCAACGCCATCGCCGTCGAGGCCGCGGATCGGGGTGCCGACGTCGTGCTGGTCACCACCATGGCGGCGCCATCGCATTCCCGGATCCGGGCGATCGGCGTCGAGACCGCCGACGAGATGGCGGCGGCGGTTTGGGAAGAGGCGGCGAAGGCGGATGTCGCCGTGCTGGCCGCGGCGGTCGCCGACTTCCGACCCGCTCATCCCCGCGAGTCCAAGGTTCGCCGTGCCGACGGGATCCCCGACCTGGAATTGACCAACACCCCGGATATCCTTGCCGGGGTGGCCGCGCTGCAACCCCGTCCCTTCCTGGTGGGCTTCGCCGCGGAGACCGGAGCGGCAACCGGTGCCGCCGCCAAGGCGATCGCCAAGGATGTGGACCTCCTGGTTGCCAACGACGTCACCGCCGCCGGTTCGGGATTCGGGACCGAGACCAATGCCGTGGCGGTCTTCGGGCGCGACGGTGCATTCGAGGAGTGGCCGACGATGTCCAAGGCGGCCGTGGCGGCGCGCCTCTGGGACCGTATCGTCGCGCTCAGGTCGCCCTGAACGTTCGCGTCGTCCCCGACGTTCCGTCATTCGCGGTCGATGACGGGTTCGCCTATGCCGTGCCGGAGGGGCTCGACCCGACCGTCGGCTCGATCGTCCGGGTACCCCTTGGAGGGCGCCGGGTTCGGGGTTGGGTCGTCGCCACCGGGGCGGAGGCGAGGATGGGCCTGCGCGAGGTGCTGTCGATGTCCGGTGATGTGCCCGCCTTCGATCGGGCGCTGCTGGGTGTTCTGCGGTGGGCGGCGGCTCGGTATGTCGCTCCGCTGGCGACGCTGCTGGCGAAGGCTTCGCCGCCCAACATCCCTCGTCGGGGTAAGGCGGCCGGATACGCGCCGCTGGGCTCGATCGAGTCTCCCGAGCAACCGGCGCTGCGCGATCTGGGAACGGGGTCGCGTACCATCGTGGTCGCCGGAAGGGTTCCCTTGGCCGTCCTGGCCGCTCTGACCGGCCGTCAGGCGGCCGCGGGCCGGACGTCGTTGATCGTGGCGGCCACGGCGGCGGAGGCCGACGCCGTGGAGAGCGAACTCCGGGGCCGGTTCGGTGAACGGGTGGTGAGCGGGGGATCGCATCGTTCCGGGGCGGAAGTGACCCGGTCGTGGGTGGCGGGGGCCACCGAGGCGGGAACCATCGTGGTGGGCACGCGCGAGGTGGCGGCGTGGCCCCTGGCCGCTCCCGGGCTGGCCGTCGTTCTCGGCGAAGGGCGCCGCGGCATGAAGGACAAAGCCACCCCCACGGTGCATGCCCGGGATCTCCTGGCCAAGCGCGCCGCCGCCGAGCGGTTCTCCCTCGTCCTCTCCGATGTCGTTCCCACCGCCGAGGCCCTCGCCCGGGCGGGGTCGGTCAGCGCGATCGGCTCCCGCGGGTGGGGGCTGGTCGAGGTGGTCGATCGGCGGGCAGACCCCCCCGGTGCCGGACTGCTTGCCGACGTGACCGCCGGGGCGCTGCGGGCGGCGGTGGCCGACGGAAGACGGGTCTTCATGTTCACCGACCGCCGAACCACCACCATGCGCTGCACCAGTTGCCGGACCATCAGGCGCTGCGAGAACTGTGGAGCCGCCCCCGGCGGGGGCGGCGAGTGCCGGCGCTGTGGTGCTCCGACCGGAGCGTGCGCCCAGTGCGGCGGCCGCCGCTTCGAGGCGCTCGGAGCCGGTATGTCGCGGGTGGCATCCGAGGTCGCTCGGATCGTCGGTGCCGACAAGGTTGGGGAGGCGGGGAGCGGGCGACCGGTCTTGGTGGGCACAGAGCGCGATCTTCCGATGATCGCAGCAGACCTCACGATCGTGGTCGATGCCGACGGCCCGCTCATGGCGCCGACGTACCGGGCGGCCGAGGACGCCCTCCGGCTGCTGGCGCGAGCCGTGGCTGCCGCCGGTCTCGGTCGGGGTCGGCGCGCTCTCCTGCAGACCTCTGACCCGGGGCATCCCGTGATCGGCGCACTACTCAAGGGCGATCCGGTGGCCTTCGTCAGGGAGGACTCGGCGCGTCGGGCGGCGCTCGGCTTTCCCCCCGGCGGGGAGATCCTCGTCGTCGAGGCCGGCGGGCTGCCTCCGGGGGCCGACAGGGAGCTGGCGCACGAGGTCGGCACCAGGGCCGCGGTGTTGGGACCGGCGGAGAGCGGGGGCTCGCTGCGATGGCTGATCCAGGCGCGGGATCTGGCCAGCACCCGGGCGGTGGTCCGCGGCGTCGTCGGCCGCTGGCGGGAGGGCGGCGCCCGGGTGCGGGTCGATGCCGATCCGATAGACCTGTGAGAAGCGGCAGCAAGTACTCTCGCCCCGCAATGGCCGTCTTTCCGATTCGAACCTTCCCCGACCCGGTGCTGCGCATGCCGGCCCGTGCGGTGGCCGTCGTCGACGACGAGGTGCGCCGTCTGATCGACGACATGATCGAGACGATGTACGCCGCGCCCGGAGTGGGACTCGCCGCCCCGCAGATCGGGGTCGGCCTGCGAGTGGTGGTATTCGACGCCGGCGAGGGAGCCCAGGCGCTGGTGAACCCAGTGCTCGAGGACTCCAACGGCTCGTGGGTGTACGAGGAAGGCTGCCTGTCGGTTCCCGAGCACTACTGGGGGATCAAACGGGCTTCGTTCGCCCGCGCCTCGGGGCTCGATCGCCAGGGAAGGGCGGTGGTCTTCGCGGGCGAAGAACTGCTGGGGCGCGTGCTGCAGCATGAGATCGACCACATCGAGGGCGTGCTGTTGCTCTCCCGGCTTCCCCGCCGGACCCGACGCGAAGCTCTGCGCGAGCTGCGGGAAGAGGCGCTCCAGGCTCAGGGTCCGAGGTGATCCGCGCCGCCTTCTTCGGTACCCCGGCTGAGGCGGTGCCGGTTCTCGGCGGCCTGCGGAGCGTGGCGGAGGTGGCGCTGGTCGTGACCCAGCCGGATCGCCCCCGGGGACGCTCCGGTACCCCGCTTCCACCCCCGGTGAAGGTCGCCGCGCTGCAGTGGGGGCTGCGAGTGGTGCAACCCGCCAGGCACGCCGAAGTGGTCGATGCCCTGGCGGCTATGGACGTCGCGGTGGTCGCCGCCTACGGGCGTCTCATCCCCGCCGCCCTCCTCGGCGCACCGCGCCGCGGGTTTCTCAATGTGCACTTCTCGCTGCTGCCGCGGTGGCGCGGCGCCAGTCCGGTGGTGCGCACGATCCTCGCCGGTGACGACGAGACCGGGGTCACTCTCATGGAGATGGACGAGGGGCTCGATACCGGAGGGATCATCGTCTCGGCACGGACGCCGGTGCACGTCGCGGAGACCGCCGGCGAACTGACGGCCCGCCTTGCAGATCGCGGGGCGGAGCTGTTGTCCGCTCATCTGGGGGAATGGGTGGATGGGAAGCGCACCGCCGCGCCACAGGACGACCGACGGGCTACCGCGGCGGCGAAGGTGTCCCGGAGTGAAGCCCTGGTGCTCCCGGCGGCGCATGGTGCCGTCGCCGTGTTCCGGGCGGTGCGAGCGTTCAATCCCCGGCCGGGGGCCTGGGGAGTGGTCGAGGGGCAAACATGCAAGCTGTGGCGGGTGGCGCCGGCGGACGGCAAGGGCGCCGGTCCGGGGATCGCCAGTGTGGTCGACGGCCGGGTGGTGCTCGGGTGCGCCGACGGGGCGGTGGAGCTGCTGTCCATCCAACCGGCGGGAAGGTCGGCGATGAGCGCCATCGCGTGGATGAATGGCCGCCGGGGAGAGCCCGCCCGCTTCGAGGCTCCGGGTAGCCGGTGACGGCCAACAGGTAGCCGACTACTCGATTGTCACCTTGGACAGGTCCTCGGTGGGCAGGGGAAACGCCATGTCGAGGCCATCGAGGGAGGTGACGATCGTCTCTCCGATGACCAGATTGCGGTACCAGGTGACATCGCTGGGGACGAGCCACCAGGGCGCCCATTCGGTCGAGGTGAACGAGAGGACGGCCTCATAGGCGGCGGTGTGGCGCTCCCACAGCGCCCTCTCGGTGAGGTCTCCGGAAGAGAACTTCCATTGCTTCGTCGGGTCGTCGAGCCGGCTCTGCAACCGGACGCGCTGCTCCCGTCGCGAGATGTGCAGGAAGAACTTGAGGATCGTCGTTCCCTCTTCGGCGAGGGTGCGCTCGAAGGCGTTGATCTGGTCGTAGCGCCGCTGCCACCGATTCTCCGGCACCAGCTCGTGGACCCGGACCGCGAGAACGTCTTCGTAGTGACTCCGATTGAAGATCGTGATCTGGCCGTCCCCGGGAACGTGGCGATGCACCCGCCACAGGTAGTCGTGGGCGAGCTCCTCCGGGGTCGGCCGCTTGAACGACGCCACCGACACGCCTTGCGGATTGACCCCCTCGAAGACGTGGCGGATCACCGAATCTTTGCCCGAGGTGTCCATTCCCTGAAGCACGACGAGCAGCCGGTGCTTGCCTTGCGCGTAGAGGAGCTCCTGAAGCTGCTCGAGCCGCTTGCACAGCGCCTTGGAACGCTTCTTCGCCGCCTTCTCGTCGGCCGCGCCCGGTGTAGCGGCCGGATCGTGCTTGCCGAGGGCGACGATGTCTCCGGGGGCGATGCGATGGCGATCCATCGGGCGAAGGTACCAGGCGGCCAATCGACGCGCGGTGTCGGGACGGCTCCCCGGGGAGGGTCCGCGACCCCGGTAACCTGCGCAGCGATGCCCGCAAAGATCGCCCCTTCGATCCTCGCCGCCGACTTCGCTCACCTCGCCGATGACGTCGCCCGGGTCGCCGACCATGTGGACCTGCTTCACGTCGACGTCATGGACGGGCATTACGTGCCCAACCTCTCTCTTGGAATGCCCGTAATCGCCGCTCTGCGGGCGGTCACCGACCTGTACTTCGACTGCCACCTGATGGTCACCAACCCGATCTCTCTGTTCGAGCCGCTCAAAGAGGCCGGGGCGGACCTGGTCACGGTGCACATCGAGGTCCACCCCGATCCCACGAGTGCCGCCGCCGCCGCCAGGGCTCTCCAGCTCGGTTTCGGTCTGGTGGTCAACCCGGCCACCCCATTTGCCGCGGTGGCGCCGTTCGTCGAGCTGTGTGACCTTGTCGTGGTCATGTCCGTAGTTCCGGGATTCGGCGGCCAGGAGTTCATTCCGGAGGTTCTCGCCAAGGTGGAAGCCGCCAGGAAGTTGGTTGACTCGGCCGGCCTGGGAGCCGATATCGAGATAGACGGGGGCGTGACTCCCGAGACGGCTCGAATGGCAAGTGCGGCTGGGGCGAACGTGTTCGTCGCCGGTACGGCGATCTTCGGATCGCCCGATCCCGCCGCCGCCGCCGACCGTCTGCGTGCCGCTGCCGACGGGATGGAATGAGCGAAAGAATCCTTGTCATCGACGACGATCCTGAGATTCTCAGGTTCGTCGAGACGAGCCTCGAGCTCGAGGGATACGCGGTGCACACTGCCCTCGATGCCGAGTCCGGTCTTGCCGCCGCTTTCGCCGAGCCCCCCGAGCTGGTTCTCCTCGACCTGATGATGCCCGGCGTGGACGGCTTCGAGGTGCTGCGCCGGCTGCAGACGAGTCCGGCCACGACCAACGTCTCGATCGTCTTGCTCACGGCCAAGGCGAATGTGCGTGATCTCGTCCGGGGGCTGCAGGGAGGGGCGGATGAC
Organism: Actinobacteria bacterium RBG_16_68_21; assembly: GCA_001767695.1. Classification (GTDB taxonomy): domain Bacteria; phylum Actinomycetota; class Acidimicrobiia; order Spongiisociales; family UBA11373; genus RBG-16-68-21. Next base: position 16,452 of record MELR01000011.1, on the reverse strand, counting down.
TACGTCGAGAAGCCCTTCGACATCGAAGAGCTGCTCGCCCGGGTGGGCTCGGTGCTGCGCAGATCGCGGGCGATGCGAGATCTCTCTCCGCTGACCGGTCTTCCGGGCAACTTCCGCATCGCCGAGGAACTCGAACGACGGGTGACCGGCGGGGGACCGGTGGCGGTCATCCACGCCGACCTCGACAACTTCAAGGCCTTCAACGACCACTACGGGTTCATGAGGGGCGACAACGTGATCAAGTTCACCGCCAATACCCTGGTCGAGGCCGCATTGGAGGTGGGCGATCCGACATTCTTCATCGGCCACGTCGGAGGTGATGACTTCATCGCGGTGGTGACCCCGACGGCCGCCGAACAGTTCTGCAAGGAGGTCGTCGAGAGGTTCGATGAGGGCATTCTCGATTTCTACGACCCGCACGACGCGTTGCGGGGCTTCGTCGAGGTGATAGACCGGCGCGGGGAGCGGCACGCCTTTCCGGTCGTTTCGATTTCACTGGGCGTGGCGACCAACGTACGACGCACCTTCTCCAGCGAATGGGAAGCCTCGGCGGTGGCCTCGGAGATGAAGGAGCACGCCAAGACCGAGGCCGGCTCCAGCTACCGGATCGACCGAAGGGGCCGCTGACCGCCGGGAGGAGTGTTTCGGTCCCGGGGGTAGACTCGTGACCGCAGAGCCCTTCTTCAGGGCAGGGTGCGATTCCCGACCGGCGGTGACAACCCGCGAACCTTTCCGAGAGGCCGATCCGGTGGAAATCCGGAGTCGACGGTGACAGTCCGGATGAGAGAAGAAGGGCACGCGACCGCGCGCCCGCGCTCGCGTGCCCCTGACCACGGGAGCACGAGGCGATGGAGATGGACGAGCGGGGGCTGATGCGGTCGGCCATGGAGCTGGCCATCCGCCGTCACCCTCACCCCAATCCCCGGGTGGGAGCAATCGTGCTCGACTCCGCCGGGGCAATCGTTGGGACGGGTGCCCACGCAATGGCGGGGAGCCCGCACGCCGAGGCACTCGCCCTTGCCCAGGCCGGCGGCCGCGCCCGCGGCGGCACCCTGGTGGTCACCCTCGAGCCTTGTGCCCACCAGGGACGCACCCCGGCTTGCACCGCCGCGGTAATCGAGGCGGGCGTCGCCCGGGTGATCGTCGGGGCGGGCGATCCGGACACCCAGGTTGCCGGGCGGGGGATCGCCGCGTTGCAGGCCGCCGGGGTCGAGGTAAGGGTCGGGGTGGCCGGTGTGGATGCCGAGGACCTCGATCCCGGCTACTTCCATCATCGACGCACCGGACGGCCGCGGCTCACCCTCAAGATGGCGGCAAGCCTCGATGGGCAGGCCGCCGCGGCCGACGGATCGTCGCAGTGGATCACTTCGCCGGAGGCGCGGCGCGATGCCCATGAGCTGCGGTCTACGGCAGATGCAGTTCTCGTCGGGGCGGGAACCGTGCTCGCCGACGATCCCGAGCTGTCGGTTCGGCTCGATGGCCACGATGGACCCCAGCCCCGACCCGTTGTGCTCGTCGGGAGTCGGCCGCTGCCGCCGACGGCCCGGGTGTTCTCGCGGAACCCGCTGGTCTACTCGTCGCGGCCGCTGGATCTCCCCGGGGAGGTGACGGTGCTTCCCGGAGCCGACGGAGTGGATCTCGAAAGTGTCGTCGAGGATCTCGGCAAGCGCAACATCGTCGACCTTCTCGTGGAGGGCGGTCCCGTGATCGCCGGAGCGTTCACCAGGGCAGGTCTTGTCGATCGGTTTGTGGCCTACTTCGCCGGAGCAGTCGCCGGGGGTGCGGGAGTGCCCATGATGGGGGGGCGGTTCGCCACGGTGGGGGACTTGGCGAGGGTGGCGATCACGTCGGTCGCCCGCATCGGTCCCGACGTACGGATCGACGCGGAGGTGAGGTGATGTTCACGGGGATCGTCGCCGAACGGGGAGTTGTGCGCCGTGTAGTCGCGGCGTCCGGCGGAACCCACCTCACGATCTCGGGACCCGTCACTGCAGCGGGTCTCGCCGTGGGTGATTCGATCGCGATCAATGGGGTGTGCCTGACCGCGGTCGTGGTGGGCACCGCCGACTTCGAGGTGGAAGCGGTCGCCGAGACGTTGCGGCTGACCAATCTCGGTGATCTCTCCGCCGGATCCGAGGTCAACCTCGAGCGGCCGGTCTCGGCCGCCGGGAGGTTCGACGGCCACTTCGTCCAGGGCCATGTCGACGGCGTGGCTGTGGTGCGGAGCGTCGCCGCCGAGGGCGATGCGCGGCGGGTATGGCTGGATCCTCCGGCGAGCCTCATCGGCTATGTGGCCTCGAAGGGGTCGGTCGCTCTCGACGGCGTCAGCCTCACGGTGTCGGGAATCGACGAGAGCGGGTTCGAGGTCGTGCTGATTCCTCACACGCGGGAGGTGACCACTTTCGGGACGCTCGCTCCCGGCACCAGGATCAACCTGGAAGTCGATGTGCTCGCCAAGTACGTGGCGCGGCTGCTGGAGGTCGGCACGTGACGTTCGCGCCGATCGAAGCCGCGATCGCCGCCGTTGCTCGCGGCGAGTTCGCGGTGGTCGTCGACGATGCCGATCGGGAGAACGAAGGTGACCTGATCATCGCTGCCGAGCGGGTGACGCCTGAGCGAATCGCCTTCATGGTGAGGTACACGTCCGGTCTCATCTGCGTCCCGGTCGAGGGCAGCCGGCTCGACGAGCTGCGACTGCCCCTGATGGTGGTGGAGAACACCGACTCGCATCGGACCGCGTTCACGGTGTCGGTGGACTACATCCATGGAACGACCACGGGCATCTCCGCCGCGGACCGGGCGGCGACCATCGGGGCCTTGATCGATCCCGACACCCGCCCCCAGGATCTGGCCCGGCCGGGCCACATCTTCCCCCTCCGCTACCAGGAGGGAGGCGTGCTGAAGCGGGCGGGGCACACGGAGGCCGCGGTCGATCTCGCCCGTCTCGCCGGCCTGTACCCGGCCGGGGCGCTCTGCGAGATCGTAAACGAGGACGGCTCGATGGCCCGGCTCCCCGAGTTGACCGCCTTCGCCGCCGAACATGGCATTCCCATCGTCAGCATCGGTGACCTGATTTCGTTCCGCCGTCACCGTGAGCGTTTCGTCGAGAGGATCGCCGAGGCGCGGATCCCCACGGAGTACGGGGACTTCACGGCGGTCGGGTACCAATCGAAGCTCGACGGCACCCACCACATCGCCCTGGTGAAGGGAGACATCGGTGGGGGAGAGGACGTCCTGGTGCGGGTTCACTCGGAGTGCCTCACCGGGGACGTGTTCGGGAGCATGCGCTGCGACTGCGGCGTGCAGTTGCACGACGCGATGCGCAAGATCGCCGGGGAGGGTAGGGGGGTCGTCCTCTACTTCCGGGGACACGAGGGGCGAGGAATCGGTCTGATGCACAAACTCCAGGCCTACGCCCTCCAGGAGCGGGGAAGAGACACCGTGGAGGCGAATCTCGACCTCGGTCTCCCCGCCGACGCCAGGGACTACGGAATCGGAGCCCAGATCCTCGTCGACCTCGGCGTGACGTCGATGCGCCTGCTCACCAACAACCCGGCGAAGCGTGCCGGACTCGAGGGCTACGGGCTGAGCATCGTCGAGCGCGTTCCGCTGGAGACCACCCCGACGCCGGAGAATATCGATTACCTGACGACCAAGGTCGCCAAGCTGGGCCACCTCATGGAGTTGGAGCCTGATGCCTGAGATAGCAGCTCCCTTCGACGCCACCGGCATGAGGATCGGGGTCGTCGTGGCCGACTTCAACGCCGCGGTGACGTCGGGGTTGCTGGAGGGTGCCCTGGCGGCACTCGCCGGGGCCGGGGCGAAAGACCCGATCATCGTCCACGTCCCCGGCGCGTTCGAGTTGCCGGTGGTGGCGGCCCGGCTGGCGGCAGTGGGATGCGACGCCGTGGTCGCCCTGGGGGCGGTGATCGCCGGAGACACCGACCACTACGAACACATCGCCACGCAGTGCGCTGCCGGGCTGCGTCAGGTAGCGGTGTCCTCGGGTGTCCCCGTGGGGTTCGGGGTGCTGACCGCCCGCGACCCGGGCCACGCCATCGAACGGAGCCGTCCCGGGCCGGGGAACAAGGGAACCGAGGCCGTTGAGGCGGCGGTTCGGGCGGCGTGGGTGTTGCGACAATTGGGGCAACTCTGAGTCGTCTCCAGTTTCCAGATTTCCAGTTAGACAACCCCTTCGACGCGAATTACTGGTTGCCAATTGCCAATTGCGGGCCGCGAAGCGGCCTCCTAGTAACGTCGCCGGGTGACCACCGTTCCCGTCCTGCGCGCCTCCCTCAAGCACAACGCCCCGGGGACGACCAGGGAGCGGGCCCTCTGGGCGGGGGGAGCCCGGGTGGTGGTCGGCACCGACGAGGTGGGAAGGGGCGCCTGGGCCGGCCCGATCACTGTGGGAGTGGCGGTCATCCCCCGGCACCGTCGCGTCTACAAGATCCGTGACTCGAAAATGCTCACCGAGGCGGAGCGGGAGGCGATGTTCGATCGGATTGCCGAATGGTGCGATGCCTGGGCAGTCGGCCATGCCTCCCACGCGGAGTGCGACGAGCTCGGCATGTCCGCCGCGCAGCGGCTGGCGGCACGACGGGCGTTCGACGGTCTGGGAATGACGCCGGATGCCGTACTGGCGGACGGCTCGTGGGATTTCATCGGGTCGCCGCGCACCACGACGATCGTCGGAGGCGACTCGAGCTGCCTGTCCATCGCGGCCGCGTCGATCCTGGCCAAGGTGACCCGCGACCGCATCATGCGGGCAGAGGCGAGCCACTACCCGCATTACTGGTTCGAGTCCAACAAGGGCTATCCGGGCCCGCGGCACCGCGCCGCTCTCCACTGGTACGGCCCCAGTGCCATTCATCGACGGTCCTGGGTGTTCATGGACGGCCTGAGCTGGGGAGGCGTGGGCCGGTACCGCCGGCCGGATCCACAAGGCACGCTGTTCGACTCGGACGGAGGGTGAGCCCATCCCTGCCGGGGTCCGGCATCGTCGGGTTGGGGGCGGCTGCTGGCGGCCCCGGTCGGCCTATACTCCTTTGCCTACAACCGAGTCGAAAGCGGAGGCGCTGCTTCCCACCCGGCCACCTTGCCCTGCGGGGATCAGGAGTGAGCCGTGGTCCTCTCACCGAGAAGACGGCAGCCCCTGCCGTCTTTCCTCTGTTCTGACCGCCTAGGAGGTCTACCGAATATCACGCAGGAACTAAGGGTCAACGACAAGATCAGGGCCAAGGAGGTGCGCGTAGTCGCGCCGGACGGCAGTCAGATCGGGGTGAAGAAGATCGAGGAGGCGAGATGGCTCGCCACTCAGCTGGGCATGGACCTGGTCGAGGTCGCCCCCGACGCCCGGCCCCCGGTCTGCAGGCTGATGGACTTCGGGAAGTACAAATACGAGCAGTCCGTACGCCAGCGTGAGGCCCGCAAGAAACAGACCCGCACGGTGGTCAAGGAAGTGAAGTTCCGGCCCAAGACGGATGACCACGACTACGAGTGGAAGAAGCGCCGGGTGCTCGAGTTTCTCGACGATGGGGACAAGGTGAAGGTCACGCTGATGTTCCGCGGTCGTGAGCTGAGCCATCCCGAGCTGGGCGAGCGCATCTTGCGCCGGCTCGCCGAGGACATCGCCGGGTTCGGAGCGGTGGAGACCGGCCCGAAGCTCGAGGGGCGGAACATGACGATGCAATTCATGCCGGAGAAGCGCCGCCGGGAGACGGTGGAACAGGTCCCACCCGCGGAACCGGCAGCAACGGAGGAGTGAGCATGCCAAAGCAGAAGACGCGCCGGTCGGCCGCCAAGCGGTTCAAGGTCACCGGAACTGGCAAGGTCCGCCGCCGCCAGTCGGGAAGGGCGCACCTCGTCGTGGGCAAGAAGTCGGGTCGCCAGCTGCGTCGACTCAAGGGCGACGCCCCGGTGTCGGACGCAGATCGCAAGCGGGTCGACCGGATGTTGGGACGCTAGGAGGCGGCTGATGGCACGAGTCAAACGCGCCGTTCACTCGAAGAAGGGCCGGCGCAAGGTCCTCGAGCGGGCGAAGGGTTACAAGGGTTCACGCAGCCGCCGCTTGCGGGCAGCGAACGAACAGGTGATGAACGCCATGCAGGACGCCTACGGCGACCGGCGGACGCGTAAGGGCGACTTCCGCAAGCTGTGGATCGCCCGCATCAATGCCGCCGCCCGGGAGAACGGCACGACCTATTCGCGGCTGATCGCCGGGTTGAAGGCGAACGAGATCGAAATCGACCGCAAGATGCTCGCCGAGATGGCGGTGTCGGATCCGTCGGCCTTCGGTGCTCTCGTCAAGGCGGCAGGGCTTCCCGACGCCTAGGACTTCGGAGACGTGACTGATCCCGGGGCAGGGCCGGCGATCTCGTCGCCGCGCCACCCCCTCGTCCTCGAGGCAAGCCGGCTGCGGAGGAGCCGCGCCCGTCGGGAGTCCGGCCGTACGTTGGTGGAGGGACCCATCCTCGTCGCCGCGGCGGCTACGGGAGGATGCCGGTTCGATCGCATCTTCGGCCTCGCGTCAGATGTCGTCGGACGGGAGGTCGCCGACGAGGTGGGGTGTCCCTTCGTGGTGGTGGACGCGGCGGCGCTGGCCAAGGTGGCTACCACCCAGCATCCGCAGAGCCCGGTGGCGGTGGTGACGATTCCCGAGGAGTCGATCACTCCGGGGAAGCGGGCGCTGGTGGCCTGGGGGGTCGGCGATCCGGGTAACTGCGGTACCTTGATCAGGACGGCAGCCGCCTTCGGCTACGACTACTTCGCCGGCCCCGGTGCCGCCGAGACCTGGTCGCCCAAGGTCCTCCGCGCCGCGGCGGGAGCCCACTTCCATACCGGGATCGGTCGCGCCGCCACGCTGGAACAGCTGGGCGCAGGCCGGGTGTTGGTGGCGGCGGTGGCCCGCGGGGGGACCCCGCCGGGGCCGTTGCCGGGGAACGCCGCGATCCTGGTGGGGAGCGAGCCCCACGGCCTGGATGCCGAGGTCGTGGCGGCTTGCGGCGTGGCGGTGACGATCCCGATGGCGGAGGGCAGTGAGAGCCTCAACGCGGCCGTAGCCGGGGCGATAGTGGCCTTTCTGGGGGCATCAGGGCCCGGGGCTAACCTGACTCCCTCATGATCCCTCGGGAAGACCTGCGCGCCCATGCATCGGCCATCCTGTACCGGATCGGTGCCGCCGCCACGGTGGCGGAGGTGGACCGGCTCCAGGACGAGGCGCTGGGAGAGTCGTCGCCGATCACCGCGGCGCGGCGCAGCCTGCGAGAGGCCACCCCTGACCAGAAACGAGCCCTCGGGGCGATCGTCAACGAGGTGACCACGACCCTGGCCGATGCCTTGGCGGCGCGGCGCTCTGTGCTCGCCGAGGAAGAGCGGATCGTGCGGCTCGCCGCCGAGCGGGTCGACATGACGCTCCCCGGATACCGCCCGGAACGGGGGGCGGCCCATCTGGTGATGCAGGTGTGGGACGAGATCGTGGACATCTTCACCGGTATCGGATACACGGTCGCCGCCGGGCCCGAGGTGGAGACCGCCTACTACAACTTCGACGCCTTGAACACCCCGGCGACCCATCCGGCCCGCCTGGAGTCGGACACCTTGTACGTCGATTACGGCGACGATCCCGAGGGGGTGCTGTTGCGCACCCAGACCTCGCCGGTCCAGGCGCGATGGATGGAAAGCCATCAGCCGCCCGTGCACATCATCGTTCCCGGGCGGGTGTACCGGCGCGACGCCGTCGATGCCACCCACACGCCGGTGTTCCACCAGATGGAGGCCCTGGCCGTGGGTGAGGACATCACCTTCGCCGATCTGCGCGGCACGCTGGCCTACTTCATGGACCAGTTCTTCGGGAAGCACACCCGCCAGCGCTTCCTTCCCAACTTCTTCCCGTTCACCGAACCTTCCGCCGAGATGCACGTGTCCTGTCACCGCTGCGACGGCTCGGGTTGTCGCACCTGCGGCAACCGGGGATGGATCGAGTTGCTGGGGTGCGGGGTGGTCGATCCCAACGTCCTCGAGGCAGCCGGATACGACGCCGGTCGCGTCTCGGGTTGGGCCTTCGGTGTCGGAATCGATCGACTTGCCATGATCCGCCACGACATCCCCGAGCTGCGCTTCTTTTTCGATGCCGACCTCCGTGTGCTGGAGCAGTTCCGATGAAGGCCTCGCTGCGCTGGATCAAGGAGTTCGTCGACCTGCCCACTAACGACGCGGAGGTCGTCGCCGGGGTGTTGTCCGATCTCGGCATCGAGGTGGAGGGCATCGAGCGCAGGGAGGCAAGCTTCAGCGGCGTCGTGGTGGCGCGAGTGCTTGCGATCAAGCCCCATCCGGCTGCCGACAAGGTGAGGATCGCCACACTCGACGATGGCGGCGAGCCGATCGACGTCGTGTGCGGAGCCTGGAACTTTGGCGAGGGGGCGACCGTCGCCTACGCCCGGGTGGGGGCGGTGCTCCCCGGCGGCATCACGATCGGGAAGAAGCCCGTCCGGGGAGTCATGTCCCCGGGAATGATCTGCTCCGAGATCGAGATGGACCTCGGAGAGGAGAAGGGCGGGATCCTGGTGCTACCCGATGGGTACGCCGCGCCGGGCACGGACTTCGCCGGGACGCTGCCCTACCCAGACGCGATCTTCGACCTGTCGATCACGCCCAATCGACCGGACGCCATGTCGATCCACGGCCTGGCGCGCGAGCTGGGCGCCTTCTATGAGCTGCCGGTCCGCATCCCCACCGCGGTCTTCTCCGAGGAGGGGGCCACCGCGGCACGGGTGATCATCGAGGAGCCCGAACGGTGCACCCGCTTCACCGCCCGAGAGGTGCGGGGAGTCCAGGTGGGGCCTTCCCCGCTGTGGATGAGGCTGCGATTGCGCGACGCCGGTGTACGGCCGATCAGCAACGTGGTCGACGTCACCAACTACGTGATGCTCGAGCTGGGGCAGCCGCTTCACGCCTTCGACCTCGATCGAATCACCGACGAGACGATCGTGGTGCGTCTCGCCCGGGCTGGAGAGCCGCTTACGACGCTGGACGGCGTGGCGCGCTCGCTCTCTGCCGAGGATCTCGTGATCGCCGGCGTCGACGAGCCGCTCGGCCTGGCGGGAATCATGGGAGGAGGCGACTCGGAGGTGTCGGCGGCCACGACCCGGGTGCTCATCGAGGTGGCCCACTTCGAGCCCACCCGGGTGCTGCTCAGCGGCAAGCGGCATGGCCTGCGCACCGAGGCCGTGAGCCGGTTCGAACGAGGGGTGGACCCGGAGCTCCCTCCGGCTGCTTCGGCGCGGGCCGCGTCGCTGATGGTCGAGGTGGCGGGGGGCGGTGTGGTGGGAGGCTTCGTGGACGCCCATCCCCGGCCCCACCAGAGCGTGGAGATCGCCCTGCCGGTCTCCGAAGCCGGCCGGCTGCTCGGTGCGGATATCGCCGGCGCCGAGCAGGCGGGCTACCTGCGACGCCTCGGGTTCGCGGTGGAGGGCGGCAATCCGTTGCAGGTGGTCGTGCCCTCCTTCCGTCCCGACGTGACCCGCCCGGCCGACCTGATCGAGGAGATCGCTCGCCTCCACGGCTATGACAACTTCCCTTCGCGCCTCGTGAGCGGCCAGGGTGGCGGGCTCGGTCCCCTGCAGAACATGCTGCGGATGGCCCGCATGGCGATGGTGGGCGCGGGATTCTTCGAGATCCTGTCCTTTGATTTCATCGCCGCCAGGTCGCTGGAGGGGCTGCGCCTCGCTCCCGACGATCCCCGCAGCCGTCCGATCCGGCTGCGCAATCCGCTGAACGAGGAACAGGAGTTCCTGCGCACCACGCTGCTGCCCGGGCTGCTCGACGGATTGCGGCGAAACGTACAGCGCAACCGTCCAGACGTTGCGCTCTTCGAGGTCGGGTCGGTGTTTCTCCGGGGCGAGGGCGTCCTTCCCGAGCAGCCGAGGCATCTCGCCTTTGCCGCCACAGGCGCCCGCAGGGGACGGAGCGGAGGCGACTACGAGGCGGGTGACGCCGCCGGAGTCGCCGAAGTGCTTCTCACCGCGCTGGGGCACCAGGCGACCATCGTTCAGGCGGCGGTGCCGGGGCTGCATCCCGGGAGGGCGGCGTTTCTCGAGGTCGACGGCCGCCGGATCGGGAGTGTCGGGGAGATCGATCCTCTGGTGGCGGCCGCCTGGGATCTCGAGAACCGGGTGGTCGTGGGGGAGTTCGATCTGGCCTCGCTCGAGGCACCGGCCCCCGCACCCTTCATCATGCCCAGCGCATACCCGCCGGTGGTGTTCGACCTGGCGTTCGATCTGGCCGAGGAGGTGGCTGCTGCTGCCCTCCTCGCGACGGTGGGCGCCGCGGCAGGGCCGTTTCTCGAGTCGCTGGCGATATTCGACGTATTCCGGGGCGAGCCGCTGGGACCGGGCCGAAAGAGTGTCGCGGTCCGCCTGGCGTTTCGGGCACCCGATCGCACGATGGTGGATGGTGAACTCGGTCCGATTCGCCGGGCGATATCGTCGCGCGTCACGGACGACCTCGGCGGCCGGCTGCGGGGAGGCTGAGATGGATTTCCTACAGATTGGCGACCTGGGACGCGATGGGCTGACAGACACGCTGGCGACGGCGGCCCGGGTCAAACTCGAGCGGGAGGCGGTGCGGGGAACCCGCCCCGGGGTGCGGGTTGGCCTGTTCTTCGAGAAGCCCTCGCTGCGCACCCGGGTGTCGTGCGAGGTGGCCGTGACCGACCTCGGCGGTGTTCCCTTTGTTCTCAAGCAGGACGAGGTGGGGTTGGGCAAGCGCGAGGGCGTTGCCGACGTCGCCCGGGTGCTCGATCGTTACCTCGATGTGCTCGCCTTCAGGGTCTTCCGCCACACGGACCTCGAGGCTCTGGCTGCGGCCGCAGCGGCCCCGGTGGTGAATCTTCTCTCCGACCGTGAGCACCCCTGTCAGGCGCTCGCCGACCTGCAAACCCTCGCCGAGCACCGGCCCCTCGATGGTGCCGTGGTGGCGTTCGTCGGTGACGGGGACAACAACGTGTGCACCTCGCTGATGATCGGAGCCGCCGTCATGGGGGTCTCGATCCGGGTGGCATCACCGGCCGGATACGGGCCGGAGAAAGAAACCCTGGCGGCGGCCCAGGCCGTTGCCGCTCCGGGCGTGGACATCGTGGTGACCGACGACCCCGCTGAGGCGGTGCGAGGCGCCGATGCGGTGTACACCGACGTATGGGCGTCGATGGGCCAGGAGGCGGAGGCGGCGGCGCGCCGGGAGCGTCTCGATCCCTACCGGGTCGATGAGCGGCTGTTCGCCCTCGCTGCCGCCGATGCCATCTTCCTCCACTGTCTCCCTGCCCACCGCGGTGACGAGGTGACCGACGCCGTGGTGGATCACGAGCGCAGCAGGGTCTTCGATCAGGCGGAGAACCGCCTCCACGCATTCAAGGCGTTGCTGCTCCGCATCACCGAGTGAGCGGCCTGGAGACCCTGCTCTCCGGCCCCGTGGTGGCGGCGGCTCGCGGCCTCCTCGGGAGGCGACTGGTGTCCGATCTCGACGGCGACCGGGTGGCGGTCGTCCTCACCGAGGTGGAGGCGTACGGGGGCGGCGACGACCCGGCGAGCCACGCATATCGCGGCCGCACCGGGCGCAACCGCTCCATGTTCGGGGCGCCGGGGACGCTCTACGTCTATCGCTCCTACGGCATCCACTGGTGTGCCAACGTCGTGTGCGGCCCCGTCGGCAGGCCCGGGGCGGTGCTGTTGCGCGCCGGGATGGTCGTCGCCGGCGAGGAGCCCGCCCGCCGGAGGCGAGGCCGCCTCAATCACCTCTGCGACGGCCCCGGCAAGCTCGCCCAGGCGCTCGCCATAACGGGAACCCTCGACGGGGACTCCGTCATCGACGGACCGGTGCGGATCGAGGGTGAACCGGCTCCGGGTACCACGCGGGCGACGCCCCGGGTGGGGGTCACCCGGGCGGCGGAGCGGAGGTGGCGGTTCGTGTTGAGGCTCGCCGCCGGGGAGGGCGCGGACAATCCCCGCGCTTAGCGCGGTCGGCAACTAACGTTCCGCGCGGAGACACACAACCCACATGCCTCGCGTGAGGGCGGGTGCGGTGGCGATAGCGCTGATTGCCACTGCTGCCTGCTCGATAGCACCAATCGAGGATCCGGGGATTGGAGCGGGCGGCCTCACCACCACGGTCTACGCGGCCGATGGCTCGGTATTGACCGAGTGGCACGCGGAGGAAGACCGGGTTCTCGTGGCATATTCAGATTTGCCCAAGCATCTCGTCGATGCCGTCGTCGCCATCGAGGACCGCCGGTTCTGGATCCACCCGGGGGTCGACATTCGGGCCATGGCCCGTGCGGCCAAGGAGAACATCGACGCCGGCTCCGTCGTCGAGGGGGGCTCCACGATCACCCAGCAGTACGCCCGGGCGGTGCTGCTCACCGATGACGTCACCATCGAGCGCAAGACCGCGGAAATCGGGCTTGCCCTGCGCCTCGAGGAGACCCTGACCAAGCAGGAGATACTCGAGCGCTATCTCAGCAGCGTCTTCTTCGGCGAGGGGGCGTACGGGGTGAGTGCGGCGGCGCGCCGCTACTTCGGGAAGCCCGTGGAGAGTTTGACGCTCGACGAGTCGGCGCTGCTCGCCGGAGTGATCAACGAGCCGACGACCCTCAACCCGTACGACAACCCCGAGGGAGCGCTGCAAAGGCGGGACCTGGTCCTCGACACGATGGCGGAGCTGAACTGGATCGAGCCCGGCGAGGCGCTGGCCGCCGCGGCCGCACCGCTATCCCTCATCCCTCGCGGCAGCGCCGATCGGATGCTCCATCCGTATTTCACCGATGAGGTACGGCGACGCCTTCTGGAGAACCCGGTGCTGGGAGACACCCCGGAGGAGCGCTACCGGTTGATCACCAGTGGCGGCCTCCGCGTGTACACGACCCTCGATCCGCAGACGCAGATCGCCGCAGAGGCGGCGATGGCCTCGGTGATTCCTGCGCATGGGCCCTCGGGAGCTCTGGCGGCGATCGACCCGCGCAACGGTCATGTCCTCGCCCTGGTGGGGGGACGCGACTTCTACGACACGTCCGACCCGATCGCTCAGTTCAACCTTGCCACCCAGGGCCGCCGCCAGCCGGGATCGGCCTTCAAGCCGTTTGCACTCGCCGCCGCCCTTCAGGCCGGAGTGGATCTCGACAGCACCTGGCCGGGGGGGCGGGCCGCCTACATCCGATCCCCATCGGGTGTCTGGCAGGTCGCCAACTACGAGGATGCCTACTACCCGGGCCTCACCCTGCGCGAGGCGACCGTGTTCTCCGTGAACGTCCCGTACGCCTATGTCGCCGATTGGATCGGGGCAGACACGATCGCTTCCATGGCGGAGGCCGCCGGGATCACGACACCGCTCGATCCGGTGCCGTCGATCGTGCTCGGCACGCAGGAGGTGAGCGTGCTCGACATGGCGGCCGCCTACGGCACCTTCGCCACCGGCGGCATCCAGATCGACCCGGTGCTGGTGACCCGGATCGCGGACCGCGATGGAACGGTTCTCTACGAGCACGTGCCGACCTTCACGAGGGTGATGGACGTTTCCGTTGCCACTGAGGTGAACGCCACCCTCACCGAGGTCGTCCGGCGGGGGACCGGGCAGCAGGCCAAGATCGGGCGGCCGATCTCCGGCAAGACCGGGACCACCGAAGGCAACTTTGACGCCTGGTTCGTCGGATACACCCCTGAGCTCTCCGCCGCGGTCTGGGTGGGGTATCCGGAAGGCAACCGGGCCATGAACGCCCCCGACACGCCCTTTTCGGTCACCGGGGGGACGTGGCCGGCGCAGATCTGGTCGCGCTTCGGCCTCGCCGCGCTCTCCGGGATCCCCTACGCCACCGCGGCCAGTGCCGATGGCGCCGCCACAGTGACCGCTCGCATCGACACCTCGACGGGTTTCCTCGCCGGACCGCTGTGCCCCCGGGGTGAAGTGGCCGATGTGGTGCTGCCGGCGGCGCTGGTGCCATCGATCGTCTGTCCGATCCACAACCCGGAGGGCCTCGCCGTTCTCCAGGACGGGGTGGTGCCCGCCGTGGATTCGTACTCGATCGTGGAGGCGGTGTCGCTGCTGGAGGCGGGAGGGTATGAGGTGCAGTTGGCCTGGGACGACGACTCCGCTTTGGTACCGGGCACGGTCCTGGGGCAGGTGCCGGCGGCCGGATCGGTTCTCTCCCCCGGGGGGATCGTCCAGGTGATCGCCGCCGGCCCTGAGCCGGGGACCGTCGTGCCCAACGTGCTGGGACGTCACCGGGCCGATGCGATTGCCCGTCTCGAGGCAGATGGCCAGCGGGTGACCGTGATCCTCCTCGATGATCCCGATGGATCCACGGGCTCGTTGCACGTGTGGGCTCAGGTACCGGCGGCGGGTGAGCCGGTGAGCGGCCGGGCGACGGTGTGGGTCAGTCCGTAGACCGGCGCCCTCAGACGAATCTCGCCAGAAAGTAGCGCTTCTTTCCGACCCGGAGAACGACCATGGATCCGGCGAGCAGATCTGCCGGGCCGATCGTGGCGGCCGGATCCGACACCGGGGCATTGTTGAGCCGGACCCCGCCCTGGGAGATCAACCTCCTGGCCTCTCCTTTGGAGCCGGCGGCGCCGCAGGCGACGATGACATCGAGTACCCCGAGGCCACCGGTGAGCCGCTGCCGGGGGACAGAGGCGGAAGGAGCCTCGGCGAAGGCGTCGGCGAGTGTCCGCTCGTCGAGCTCGGCGAATGGCTCGTCCCCGAAGAGGATTGCGGTTGCCCGCAAGGCTGTGGCCAATCCCTCTTCCCCGTGGACGATGCGGGTCGCCTCCTCGGCGAGGGCGCGCTGCGCCGGACGGTTTGCCGGGTCGGCGAGTTGGGCTCCCTCGAGTTCGGCGATGCTCGTCACGGGCAGGAAGGTGAAGAGTTTCAGAAATCGGCCGACGTCGTCGTCGGGAACGTTGAGGAACCACTGGTAGAAGGCAAAGGGGCTGGTCTCGTCGGCGGCAAGCCAGACCGCCTCCCCACCCGACTTGGAGAACTTCTTGCCGTCGGAGCGCTCGATGAGGGGCCAGACCAAGCCATGCACCTTGCCTCCGTGCAGACGCCTGGTGAGGTCGATGCCCGCGGTGATGTTGCCCCACTGGTCCGAGCCTCCGATCTGGAGCCGGCACCCTTCGGCCGCATAGAGATGGGCGAAGTCGAATGCCTGCAGGAGCTGATAGGAGAACTCGGTGTAGCTGATGCCGTGCTCGCGCTCCTCGAGCCGCCGACGGACCGACTCCCTTGCGATCATCTGGTTCACCGAGAAGTGCTTACCGACATCCCGGAGGAAGTCGATGAGCTTCATGCCGGCAAGCCAACCGTCGTTGTCGACGATGAGTCCGCGTTCGGGAGTGGACAGATCGAGGATCCGGCCGAGCTGTTCGGAAATGCGCTCCAGATTGGCGGCGATCGTGGCCGCGTCGAGCAGCGGCCGCTCGTCGTCGCGGAAGGAGGGGTCGCCGATCCGCCCGGTACCACCGCCGGCGACGGCGATCGGGCGGTGCCCGGCTCGCTGCAGCCAGGCCATGGCCATGATTCCGACGAGGTTGCCGATGTGGAGCGAGGTCGCGGTCGGATCGGCCCCGTAGTAGAAGGTGACCGGACCGGCTTCGAACAGGGTGCGCAGCTCGTCGGGATCGGAGACGTCCCCGACGAATCCGCGTTCGGTGAGGAGGTCGAGCGGATTGGTCATGGGATCGGGAGGGTAGCGACCGGGGGCCGTTCCAAACTCTCGACAGGCGCATTCCGGGAGAAGGCGCCGGACCGGGTACCATCTTGACTGCCGGTGCGACGGTGCTACCATCCCGGGTCCTCTCCGGAGGTGCGCCGCGCGCGCCTGTCGGAGTGTTGACCTGTCCCGGCTCCTTGACAACTAAACAGTGTGCCAAAAGCCAGTTTTGCCTTCCGGGAACCGAGGGTTCTTTCCTCGCGTCTCCGGGGGGCCGTACTTGAGATACGCATCAGAGACAACGATCTGATGCCAGAAGCGGATGCACGGTTTGGCCAAACATCCGCATAACGAACTCACAAAGAGATTCGAGGTCTTCGGACCGAGAGTCATCGTTGGAGAGTTTGATCCTGGCTCAGGACGAACGTTGGCGGCGTGCCTAATGCATGCAAGTCGAACGAGGGTCCCATCTCGGGTAACCGAGGTGGGTCACCTAGTGGCGAACGGGTGAGTAACACGTGAGGAACCTGCCCCGGAGACCGGGATAGCCCAGGGAAACTTGGATTAATACCGGATGTCCTCGGATGATCGCATGGTCGACCGAGGAAACAGTCCGCTGCTCCGGGATGGCCTCGCGGCCTATCAGCTTGTTGGTGAGGTAACGGCTCACCAAGGCTCCGACGGGTAGCTGGTCTGAGAGGACGATCAGCCACACTGGGACTGAGACACGGCCCAGACTCCTACGGGAGGCAGCA
>MELR01000010.1:39973-74482 GCA_001767695.1 Actinobacteria bacterium RBG_16_68_21 | reverse complement strand
CTGCTTGGAGGTGTCAGGTGTCGTGGAGGGAGTGTGATCGGATGTCTTCCGGCCCGCGGCTCTGCCCTGCGTCCCCGCCCGGGAGCAACGACACGGCGGCCATACGCGGAGCAGGGCAAACCCCTCGATGAGCGGTTCCCAGGTTCCAGTTGGCACCTGGCAGCGGTGAGGCTGGCCGCCTCACCCCCAGACCACGGTGCCCGTCACCGCCAGGTCAGTTAGAGCGTTTGCCTGGAGGGAGCGCCACGACAGCGTCCACAGGGTGTCGCCGATCACCAGAGACCGCAGGATCTGTGGATCCTGCTGCTCGTAGTCGGGCCAGCACAGCGACACGGTCTCGTCGTCTCCGACATCGCCGACGTCGATCCCCCAGCCCTCTTCGATTTCTCTGACATCGTTGTAACCGGGCTCGCAGTAGTAGCCGGGCACAGTGTCGGTCTCGCCCTCACCGCACACCAGCACGACGACGCCGGCATCGGAGCTGTCCGGTCGCACCTCGCGACAATCGGACGGTTCATCGGTGACCTCGACGTGGTGGGTGATCCGACCGAACTCGCGCAGGCCGTCGTCGGTCTTGAGCACCACTGCCCCGAAGAACTGGGAACTCCATGACTGCATTGGAAGGACAACGATGTCCTCGGGCGCCCAGTAGAGGAATGCCAACTGATCCCACTCGACGTCCGAGTAGGAGTCGGCCAGGGTCCACGACGAAACCACCCGCGGATTGGACGGGTCGGACACGTCGAAGATCGTCGCCTTGGATCCGGTGGTCCGCCCGTCCGAGTCGGCGTCCTGTCCGACGCCGAGGATCATTCCGTTGGCTAGCGGATGCAGGTAGGCGGAGTACCCGTTGATCTTCAGCTCGCCGGCAACCCGGGGAGACGCCGGATCGCGCAGGTCCACGACGTAGAGAGGATCAGTCTGGCGGAAGGTCACGACGTACGCAGCCGGCCCGATGAACCGCACCGCGTAGATCGACTCACCCTTGCCCATGTTCCCCACCTCGCCCGCCTCGACGAGATCCCCACCCCTCTCGGCGAGGACGACGATGTGCGACTTGGTGGTGTCATTGGTTCCCCAAGGCGCGCCCTCGGTAGCGGCGATCCTTAGAAAGCCGTCGTACTCGTCCATCGAGTACTGGTTGAGCAGATGGCCGTCGATCGCTCCGGAAGCGAGATATCGGGCCTGACCAGTGCCGCTGATGTCGAACTTGTGGATCGAGGTCGTGTAGCGCTCGTTCAGGTCGTCGAGTGCGTCTGCCGCGGCGTCCCCGGGCACCCACACGTTGGTGGCCACATAGAGACTGCTCGCTGAGGCGTAGACCGTCTCACCCTTGGCGATCACGCCGGTGCCACTCCCGGCGTCGAGCGCCGATCCGAGGTCCAGCGTGAGCACGGAGAGCGTGTCGAAACCCGAGAAGTCGCCGGGGCGGTTCATCCGGTCGCACTCGACCAGCCGTCCCGAGTGGATCTCGTCGCCCGACCCGTCGTACAGCACGTATCCGGGAAGCCAGTTGTCGATGGTGGAGTCCTGGATGATCCGCCTGTTGGTCTCGAGTGCGATGTCGGCGGCCCCATCGTTGGAGGGGTAGACGAACGGCAGACCCTGCGGATAGGAGGACACCACCACCCGGACGGTGGTGCCGATTGCCCGGGAACTCAGATAGGTCCCGTCGATCCGGAGCGTACGGACCACCTTCATCGCCTCCGGATTCCCCAGGTCGATCTCCTGCACGATGGTCACCTGGCCCCCATTGCCGTACGGGGGCATGATCCGGGCATCGGCCTCGGCGAAGAAGGGCACCGCGTACATGTCGCCGTTGGAGAACACGAAGGCGCGGTCGCCGTCGGCGAAGAACCTCTGATCCCATCCCGCCTCGAGCGTCAGTTGCCCCAGCAGAACCGGTGAGCCGCTCGACACGTCCACGTACCGCAGCACTCCATTGACGATGGAGAGGATGCGGGTGCCGTCGGTCTTGACGATGTCGGGCTCGTCAACTCCGGCGACCTGGACGTTGGTGCCGGAGAAGCCGTTGCCGGTGCCGCTCTGGTCGACGGCGGTGTCGTTGCTACCGAAGGCTGCCGCCATGGTGGTGGTAACGACGTCGCCCATCGCCGCCTCCGGGACTGCAAAGCCATCGCGGAAGTAGATGATCGGCCCCGGACCGCCCTCGAGACCATATGCTGTGACCCGGGCGAGTGCCTCCTGTTTGAAGTAGGAGAGGACGCCGTCGCAGGCCGTGAACGGCGTCAACCGGGCGGCGAAGCTGATGGTGGTGGGGTCGAAACGCGTCGTGAAGGCATCGATGCCGCCGGACGTCGTCGAGGTCGTCGACGACCCGCTGCAGGCGGTGAGGGCCATGACGAGCGAGGCGAGGAGGGCGAGGGGCTTGCGCATATGGTTGGATCCTTCCGATGTTCGAGTCGCCGATACGACGGCGGCAGGGCCGGCCCCGGTTCCCGGTAGCGTGCGTCCGATGCCGACCATTCTGCTCACCAACGACGACGGCGTAGAAGCGCCCGGCCTGCCCTCGCTGGCGGCGGCGCTGGCGGAGATCGCCACAGTGACGGTGGTCGTACCCGACCGGGAGCGTTCCTGGGTTGCCAAGGCGATCACCCGGTTCGACCCGGTCACGGTGTCGACGGTCGTGGTTGGTGGAACAGAGATGTTCACCTGCAGCGGTTATCCCGCCGACTGCGTCCAGTTGGGGGTCCACATCCTCAGCGAGCACATCCCCGATCTGGTCGTGTCCGGGATCAACATCGGATACAACCACGGCTCGGCCTATCTCCAGTCGAGCGGCACTGCGGGCGCCGCCCTCGAGGCGGCCATCGCCGGGGTCCCGGGAATGGCCTTCTCCACCGGCTCGCACACGATGGCGTGGCGGGACTGGAAGCAGATGATCCTCACGCCGGCCGCCATACCCACGTGGGAGCGGCTCGCCGGGGTGGCGGCGGCGGTCGTCGCCGACTCGTTCGGAGCGGGTCGCCCGGGAGACATCCTCAACATCGGACTTCCCGACGAAGCCACCCTCGGCACGCCTCGCCGACGCACCCGGGTGGCCGAGTCGGGATACGACCGGCTGTTCGCCGAGCAGTCACCCGGGGTATACATCCACTCCTACGGCGGGCTCGTTCACGACCCTTCGACCACCGACGGCACCGACGTCGCCGCCGCCGCCGACGGCGTGATCTCGATCACCCCGATCCGGGGAGCGGGAGACGGCCGGGTCAACGAGGAGCTCTTGGCGAGGCTCATCCGGTGAATCGGGCCGCTGCAATCGGCGTCCCAGCCGCCTACATCGACACCGCTTCGTACACCCGTACGCTGGTGATGATGGGGCAATCGTCGAGGAGCTTCACCGCGTGGTCCATGCTCTCGGCATTCACGATCGTGTAACCGCTCGCCCGTTCCATGTCCGCAGCCAGATCGCGGGTCCCCGTGGGCGTGACTTCCCGCGCTTCCCCGAGCGGATTGCCGCTGTCCACCAGGTGGTCGCTGATGGAGGCGAACCAGTTGGTCCAGGCGTCCATGACCTCCTGGGTGGGCTCGGCCCACATGCCGTGGAATATGAACACGAACTTCTTCATTGCTGCTCCTCGTTGTCGGTCTGATGTCTGCTCAAGTGCTCGACGTAGTTGTCGAGCGTCTCTGTTTCGCTTCCCCAGTACGGATGGAACTGCCGTACCCAGTCCTGGAGGTTCCGCAGTGGTTTGCGGTTGAGCGCCAGGAAGTTGGTGCGGCCGACCTTCTTCCGCACAATCATGTCGGCCTCCTCCAGCGCCTTGATGTGCCGGTGGATCGCCGGCAGGGAGAGGCCCCGTTCGTAGGCCAGCTCGCTGATCGAGCGTGGCTGCAGGCTCAGCGCGTGGATGATCTCCCGCCGATGCTCATTGGCAAGGGCGTCGAATACCCCATCGAGATGGCTGGTGCTGGGCATGCAGGCTCACCATATGGTTAACGAAGTCGTTAACCATAGTGTCCCCATCGATCTCTGCCAAGTCTGCTCGGCGCGATCGCTTCGGGACATTCCTACGTCGGCGTGAAGGTGACCTTCGGCGCCGCACACCGGGTGAGAACGCTGACCGAAGACATCGGTGGTGGCGGCGCTTCAGCCGCCCATCCGCCGGCCCCGCTCTAGACGTACCGCCAGAGAATCCGGCCCTTGGTGAGGTCGTAGAGAGAAACCTCCAGATCGACGGTATCCCCGGCGAGAATGCGGATCTTGCGCCCGCGCCTCATGCGACCGGCGGCTCGGGCGATCACTTCAAGACCTTGATCCGTCTCCACGATGAACGTGGCGTCGCGGGACACAAGTTTGACCGTTCCCCTGGTACGGAAGGTCTGGTCTTCGGCGGATCGGTCGCTCTCCCGGGGAGGGGCACTACCGGCGGTGGAACTGCGGGTCGGCGCCGGGCGCTTGGTCGGTCGGGTGGGTTTGCGGGCCATGGGCGGGACTCCTCTTAGCGAGCCTTCTCAATTGGGTCGGCCGGGCCGCCACCAACTGGAAGGCGGGGCGATCCGAGTCGAGGAGCGCATGCAGACCGGATCTGGGGCGCTCTCATTCGCTCGTCGGATCTCGAGGAGCGAGAACTCAGCACACGCGCTTGGCGGCGTGCTCGCCACCCATGGTAGCCGCAGTCCGGGTGATGACTCCGCACAACCGGATCACGACCATGACAACCGTCGCTCAGCGACCCGGCAACTTCCGTCGGGCGGACTCGCTGCCTCGTTTGTAGTTCCCGATCACTCTGGCCGCGAGTTCCTGATCTTCCCTTCGGCGACCGCCGCCAGGAACGCGGCGGCACTCCGATTTCGTAATACGGTGGCCATCCGGTCGTGATGGGAGATCACACCTCACCGGCCTTGCGCGTCACATACGAAAAGCCGGTCGGCTTGGCCTCCCGGCGAGTTTGGCACACCCCAATGGAGATGCAGGCCGGTACTCCGCTGAGGCTCAGGTCCGCGAAATGGTCCCCTCCCAGGTGCCCACCTTGTCGCCCCTGAGGTCGGCCGCGTCGAACCAGTAGCTGGTGACCGCCTTGGTCTCTGTGAAGAAGGCGACACCGTCTCGCCCCATCACGTGGAGATCGCCGAAGAAGCTGTCCTTGTGACCGCTGAACGAGAACGCGGAGATCGGCACCGGGATGCCTACGTTGACTCCGACCATTCCGGCGTCGATGCGACGTGCGAACTCGCGAGCGTGATAGCCGCTGCGGGTGAAGACCGAGGCGCCATTGGCGAACTCGCTGGAGTTGATCAGTTCGATGCCTTCGTCGAAGTCGGCGACCCTCTTGATGTAAAGGACTGGCCCGAAGACCTCGTCGCGTCCGCAGGACATGTCCTCCGTGACGTGGTCGAAGATCGTCGGACCCACGAAGAACCCGTTCTCATATCCGGGGACGGTGACCTTGCGGCCATCGAGCACCGGGACGGCACCCTCATCGATCGATCTCTCGATCCACCCAGTCACGAAATCGCGATGCTCCTCGTTGACCAGCGGTCCCAGCTCCGTGCTCTCCTCCCAAGCCGGTCCCATCCGCCTTTCCTTGGCGAGCTCGGCGACGGTCGCCACGAATTCGTCGGCGATCGCCTGTTCGACCACGACCGCCGGAAGCGCCATGCAACGCTCCCCGGCGCACCCAAAGGCCGAGTTGATGACGCGCTGCGCCGTCGCCCGGAGCGGGGCGTCGCGAAGCACCAGGGCGTGGTTCTTGGCCTCGGTGAGTGCCTGGACCCGCTTGCCGGCCGCGCTGGCCGTGGCGTATACGTGGCGCCCGACCGACCGGGAACCGACAAACGACACGCCGCGTACATCGGGATGGACGAGCAGCTGTTCGGCCTCGTGCCGGGAGCACGTGACCAGGTTGAACACCCCGGGGGGAAGGCCGGCATCGTGCAGGAGCTCGGCCATGCGCATCGACGTCTGCGGTACGAACGACGCCGCCTTGAGAACGAAGGTGTTGCCGGTGGTGACCGCCAGCGGCATCATCCACCCCATCGGGATCATCGCCGGGAAGTTCCAGGGGGCGATGCCAACGAAAACCCCCAGCGGCTCTCGGTAGGTCACCGTGTCGAACCCACGGGACACGTTCATCAGGGAGTCGCCCTGCATCGTCATCGGCAGGGCGCAGGCGATCTCGACGACCTCAATGGCCTTGAGGACGTCCCCGCGGGCTTCGGCATACGTCTTTCCCATCTCCGTGGACAACAGAACCGCTAGATCGTGGACGTTGGCTTCGAGACGCTCTTTGAGGCGGAACATCACCTGCACGCGTTCCGCGAGCGGCGTGTCACGCCACGGCCCGAATGCCTCCTTCGCCGCGGCCACCGCGCTGTCCACCTCGGCGGCGGTACACCGCGGTGCCTCGGCAAGCACCTCGCCGGTGCTGCTGTTGGTGATCGGGTACCACTCGTCGGTTCTCGAATCGCGCCACTCCCCACCAACGAAGTACTTCAGACGCTGGGCCATGTTGTTCACCTCGGAACGTCGTCGGTCAATCGGTCCCGGTCTCCGGTCGCCCTCACCCACCGCGGGTTCGGGCGCTCGCGGCCAGCCGCGGGCCGGGCACCAGGAGAGCCTCTCCAGTGGAACCGCTCTTCCCCAATCCTGCGGGCATCAGGTCTCGACGGCAGGGGCCGAAGTGCTCAAAGGAGTCGCCATCAGGCTAGGTTCGCGGTGAGATACCGCGTCACCTTCACCGAGGGAAGGTCCCCACCATCGCCGAAAGACCCAGGGTGAGCCTGTACGCCGGCTAGAGCGGGGATGCCATGTGCTTCTCGGCTGAGGGCGACCTGATTGCCGGCGTGGTGGTCGGAGGTGTCGGCGTCGATGCGCTCCGTCACGTCCGCCACAAGCGGGAAGTCGGCCTGGCGGCACTTCCCTTGATCTTCGGCGTTCATCAGATGATCGAAGCGTTTACCTGGTGGGGACTCGATGGCAGTGTGCCGACCGCCCTCGGAGAGGCGGCGACCTGGGTCTACCTGACCATCGCCTTCCTTCTACCGGTCGTGGTGCCGCTGGCGATCCTCTCGCTCGAGCCCGATCCGAGGCGGCGGCGGACGATCGCTCCCTTCATCATCCTCGGAGCCGTGGTCGCGGTGATCCTGCTGGCGAACCTCTTCTCCGGACCGGTGACCGCGGAAATCGCCGGGCGCACCATCGCCTACGACGTCCACCTCAGCTTTGGCGGCCAACTCACCGCCCTCTACGTGGTGGCCACCTGCGGTCCCCTGTTGTTGTCCCGCAACCGTCACATCAGGGTGTTCGGTATGCTCAACGTGGCTGCGGTGACCGTCCTCGCCTGGCTGCTGGCGACCCAGGTGATCTCCCTGTGGTGCGCTTGGGCGGCCGTGACCAGCATCGTGATCGTCATCCATCTCCACACCGCGGAGAGGAGTGGCGAGCCGGCGGCCAGTACCTTCGCCGCGTAGGCATAGCGCGATGTGTCTCAGTGGATCGCGGTCGAACGCCCGATCAGAGTCGGGTCGCCTCCACGGTGATGCTGAACAGTGGGCTGCGGCCCTCCTTCTTGAGGACGGCGACGTCGACGAAGCCTGCAGTACGGATCCCTTCGAGATAGACCGACTCGGGGAGCGCGCCGCCGATGCACGAGGCCCAGTTCTCCGGATCATCGGCAATGGACTCGGGGAGCGGGCCGTCGGTGACCATGTCCGACACCACCAGGCGTCCCCCGGGTCGCAGTACCCGGAAGGCTTCGGCGAACACCGCGGCCTTGTCGGGCGCGAGGTTGATCACACAATTGGAGATGATCACGTCGACCGTGCCATCCGCCACCGGCAGCTCCTCTATCAAACCTTGGCGGAACTCGACGTTGCCGAGGCCGAGACGGACGGCGTTGGCCTCGGCCCGTTCCAGCATCTCCGGCGTCATATCCACTCCGATCACCCGACCGGTTGGGCCGGTCTTGCGAGCGGCGAGAAACACGTCGATGCCCCCGCCCGACCCGAGGTCAAGGACCGTGTCCCCCTCCGCTATACCGGCCATTGCCACCGGATTGCCACAACCGAGGCCCATGACGGCTTCGTCGGGGAGGTCGGTGAGCTCGTCGGGGTCGTAGCCGATCTGGGCGGGAGAGGGGCTGCAGCAGGAATCCTGCTGGAGGGCGATGGCGGCGTAGGAAGTCCGGACTGCGGAACGGATCTCTTCGTCGGTTTTGGCCATGACGGCTCCTTTCAGCAACAGGCGAGGAGAAGGCGGACGAGGTCGGCCGCCATCTCGGGCGCCACCGAGTAATAGACGAAACGTTGCTCCCGCCGACTGGTGATCAGCCCGGCGAGACGGAGGATGTCGAGGTGCCGGGAAAGGGTGGGGCCGGGAACATCGACTGCCTCGGCGATCTCCCCGGCGGCCATCTCCCGTCCCTCACCGGCGAGGAGAAAGAAGACCCTGAGGCGGGTGAGATGAGAGAGGGCATTGAAGGCCTCGGCATGTTCCTCGGACGCCACCAACGGACGGTCGCCGGCGACCACAATCCTTTTCATATTTCGCAATATATCGAAACACGCAGATGACTGCAAGGGCCTTCTCGTCGGGTTTGCTCAGCTACACAACTCCAGGAGCAACGGATAGGCATTCTGGAGGTTGTCGAGATCGACTTCGTAGGATCCTGGCATCCACCCGAAGTGGAGGTGGGCGGACTCGGCATCGCCGGACCATCCCAGCGTTCCGATCACATCGCCGGCCTGCACCCTGGTCCCGGTCCAGATCCAGCGCGCCCACGTGTCGAGATGGGCGTAGTAGTAGACGTCGCCGGTGAGGTCGGCCCGGATCCACACCTGGCGACCGCCTGCCCAGTGCCAATTCGCCTGGACGACGGTTCCGGCCTCCATCGCCACCAATGGAGTGCCCAGCGTCCCGTTGAGATCGATCCCGCTGTGAGATCGGCCGTAGGGACGAGGATCCCCGAAGTCGTCCGTGAATGAGGTCGGGCCCGCCACCGGACACACCCGCACGGGCCGCTGGTCGCGGGTCGCCGATCGCAGCTCATCGATCGCTGCATGGAGGTCCACCCAATAGAGGGCAAACTGCTCTTCGGCGACCGTAGGGAACCGCGTTGCAGTCAGTGCCGCGGCGATGTCGTTCCGGGTCGAGTCACCGTCCAGATCCCAGATCGCGGCCGCCAGAGCCGGATCGGCGATTGCAGCCGTCAATGCCGCCTGTGCCTCCTCCCGGATCGACCCGACGAAGAGGTCGAGCCGGGAGAGGCGGTGGCTCATGTAGGCGGCTCGATCCCGGGGCGGCAGTCGTGTCGGTTGGATCCCGCTGAGGAGCTCGATCTCGTGATGCACGGCCGCGCTCAACTCCGCCGGAGAGCGGGGCGCCCGGGGGAGCTGGTCTTGGGCGAGGGCCGGCGCCGGGGCGGCGAGAGCGACCACTGCTATCAGAGCGACGAAACGTGACACGCCCGACGAAGACTACCGGCCGCGGAGGGGAATCCGTCCGGATGACGGGCGAAGGGCGGCGGGCATTTACACTCCGGCCGATGGCGCTGACCGACACTGCGACCACACCCCCCTATCGACCCCACATCGGCCCCACCCGCCAGTACATGCGGGACATCGTCCTCGGGGTAAACGACGGGCTGGTATCGATCTTCTTGCTCGTCGTCGGAGTCGTCGGCGGCGGACTCAAGCCACGTGAGGTGCTGCTCGCCGGTCTCACCGGGGCGGTCGCCGGCGCCATCTCGATGGCGGCCGGGGAGTACATCGCCACCAAGTCCCAGGAAGAGGTCTTCGACTCCGAGCAGGACCTCGAGTGGGAGCACATCAAGTTCCACCGACAGCGCGAGCTCGACGAGATCCGTCAGATGTTCGGTGACATGGGTCTGCCCGCCGATCAGGTCGAGCAGGTGGTGGCGGCGCTGGACAACGACGACGAGGCGCTGATCAAGACGATGATGGCTCTCGAGTTCGGCGTGGTGGAGACCGAGCGGCGCAAGCCGTTGCGGGCCGCGGTGTTCTCGGGATTGCTGTTCATCGCCGGCTCCCTGCCATCGCTCATCCCGTTCATGGTGGTCACCACCACCGGAGCGGGCTTGATTGCCGGAGCCATCGGAGCCGGCATTGGCCTCTTCGCGGTGGGTGCGCTGAAAACGGTGTCCACCCGGAAGAGCCCGTGGATCAGCGGGGCGGAAAACGTGGCGATCGCCGCCGCCGGGGCGGGGATCTCCTATCTGGTCGGATCGCTGTACAACGCCTACGCGTAGGTGCCCGCGAGCCTCTTGCGGGCTTGCGGCAGCGGGCAGCGGGCAGCGGGATTGTCCAGGGTCGATGCCCTCCCCCTGCCAACTCCCATCGGAATGGGAGGGGAGCAAGACCCGGGCGACGGGCGACGCTTGGCTCACCTCCGCCGCGGCACCACCACCACCTCGCCCCCCGGACCGCGCACGATCGACACGTGAGCGCCGGAAAACCCGGCCACCTCCTCTTCGGTGAGCACCTGCTCCGGGGTGCCTTCGGCTACCACCCGACCGCCGGCGAGCAGCATCAGCCGATCGGCATACTGCGCCGCCAGGGTCAGATCATGGATCGCGGCCACCACCGCCATCCTCCTCTCCAAACGCAGCTCATCGACCAGTTCGAGTACCTGCTGGGCATGGCCGACGTCGAGCGAGGTCGTCGGTTCATCGAGCAGAAGGATGTCGGCCTGCTGGGCGAGCGCCCTGGCGAGAACGACCCGCTGACGCTCTCCTCCCGACAGGCTCCCCAGCCGGCGGGACGCCAGCCCACCAGCGGCCAGGCGGTCGAGCGCGCCCAGGGCGATCTCCACATCCCGATCCGACTCGACCGCAAGATAACCGAGATGCGGGGTGCGGCCGAGAAGGACGTAGTCGCTCACGACCATGCCATCGGGAAGTACCGGTCGCTGAGCGACCAGCGCAATGCGCCGGGCGACGGCGCGCCGGGGAAGAGCCGACACCTCCACCCCGTCGACCGCGACCACTCCGCCGTGGGCGATGGTGCCGGCCAGGGCGCGTAGCAGTGACGTCTTGCCGGCGCCGTTGGGACCGATGATGGCCACCCACTCCCCCGGACCCACCACGAGATCCACGCCGACGACGACCGGCACGCCGTCATAGGTGACGCCGATTCCCGCAGCGGTGAGCCGGCTCACATCACCCCCCGGCGAGACGTACGCAACACGACCAGGAAGAAGGGCCCGCCGACGAAGGCGGTGATCACGCCGATGGGGATCTCTGCAGGACCGAGTGCGCTACGGGCGATCAGATCGGCGATCACCAGGAACGCCGACCCGCAGACTATGGAGAGCGGGAGGATCGCCCGGTACGACGCTCCGACCATGAGGCGCACCACGTGAGGAACCACGATGCCCACGAACCCGATGAGTCCGCTTACGGCTACCGCCCCTGCGGTGCCCACGGTTGCTGCCACCACCACGGCCGCCCGCACCCGCTCCGGTCTCACTCCGAGGGCGCGTGCCTCCTCCTCCCCCACCGAAAGCACGTCGAGCAGTCGGCGATGAACCATGATGACCGTCACCGATACCACCGCGTACGGCGTCATCAGGGCGACCTCCGACCAACCGGCCGTCCCCAATCGGCCCAGGATCCACGAGTAGACCTCACGGATCGAATCGGCATTCTGCTGCTGGACGAACGTCTGGGCCGCGGTGAGGAAAGCCGCCACCGCCACTCCGGCGAGGATGAGGGTGGCGCCGCTCCGCTGCCCCCCGGCCGCCGAGCCCAACGAGTAGGCGGCAGCCACCGCTCCAATCGCACCCACAAACGCCGCCACCGGCACCAACGCCGATCCCGAGCCGACGGAAACGATTGCCACCGTGGCGCCCAGGCCCGCCCCGGCGGCGACGCCGAGGAGATAGGGATCGGCCAGTGGATTCCGAAACACCCCCTGATAGGCCCCACCCGCCAGCGAGAGCGTCGCTCCGACCAACGCCGCCAGCACCATCCGCGGAACGCGTAACTCCCACACGATGGCCGATTGACGGGGATCGAGACCCGAGTCGATGTGAACAAACGGAACGTGCGACAGCACTTCCTTGAACACCGCGCCGGGTGACAGCGCTGCCGGCCCGATGAGTATCGCTGCCGCCGCGGCGGCAAGGAGGACCGCTCCCGACACCGCCACAACGATTCGGGACACCTGCCGCGAGGGATGGGAGGAGGTCAGACGCCGCCCCCGTATACCGCTTCGGCGAGAAACCGGACCAGCTCGACGAGGCGCGGGCCCCACCGGGAGGAGAGTGCCTCATCGACGATGACCACCCTCCCGGCCTGCACCGCGCCGAGCTCGGACCAACCGGGCCGGGCGGCAATCGTCGCCGGACTCTGACCGCAGCAAGCGGCGTCGCCGAGGAAGATGAAGTCGGGGTTGGCCGACACGATGAACTCGGCGGAGAGCTGGGGATAGCCTCCTCCGGCGGCATCGGCAATGCTCACCATCCCCAATGCCCCGTAGATCGAGCCGAGGAACGTGTCCGATCCGATAGAGAAGTAGGTGGCGTCGAGCTCGTGGTAGTAGGTGAAAGGGCGAACCGTTTCCGGAACGTTCACCAGCAACCCAGCGATCTCTTCCCGGGTCGCCGCGGCCAGTTCGGCCCCGGCGGCGCCCACTCCCGCGGCGAGTCCCACTTCTTCGAACTGTCGGTACGCACCATCGAGGGCAACCGGTGCGTCGAAGACGATCGTGGGAATCCCGAGCGCGGCCAACCCGGCGGCGACGTCGCCGGGGTCGAAGGCAAGAACCACCAGATCGGGCTCGAGGGCGGCGATCCCTTCCACACTCGGATTGAAGGCGTCAAAATGGGGAAGGGCCGCCGCTTCCACCGGGAAGTCGGAGTAATCGTCGGTGGCGATGACTCTCGGACCGGCGCCGACGGCAAAGAGGATTTCGGTGTGAGTTGCCGAACCCGACACGATCCTCTCCGGCCGGTTCGGGATCACCACCCCTCGAACCACTACGGGAAACCCGGCGGCGTCGATGGCCGTCGATCCGGGTTCGCCGGTCGCAGCCGGCCCGCCCGCGCAGCCGGAAACGAGAGCCACCACGGCGACGAGCCAATGCAGGCGGTGTCCCCTCAAAACAAGACCTCCTCGAGATCCGAGGAGGAGGGTGTCGTGCCGGTGATGGCTGGCAACCCTTCCTCCGAAGGCTTCCAATCCGGCCCGACGTCAGGCGACCCGACTCGTCCCCTCGGTGGGGGCTTCACGGTTGCGGGACAGCGCCGGATTCTCACCGGACTTCGCTGGGCGTCGCGCCATCGGGCCTAATGCCCCGACGGCGACAGGGTAGCCACCTGCTCGCCCGCTCGTTGTGCCAGAAGAGGTCTGGTGGATCATCGAGCCTCGGAAACCAGTTCCAACGGCCTATCCTCCACCTCCCATGGGGCATCGCAACCGCATTCTGATCGCCGTCGCAGCAATCGCTCTCGCTGTGATCACCATCCTCCGGCGACGCACCGGTGACTCCCTGATCGGCACCTGGGAACCGGTGTGAGAAGTCGCTATGGGCTACCTGCTGCCCGCTTCCCGCAGGAGCCTCTTTCGGGCAGCGGGCCGCGGGCAGCGGGCAGCGGTTCATGAGAATCGCCCTTCACGCCGTCGGCGACGCCGCGCAGCGTGCGGGGCGGATTCTTCTCGCCGAGAGTGACCTCGTCGCCCTGGGTCTGTACGGACATGGAGGGTCGCACGTCGCCGACCGTCGCACCATCGCAATCCGCGAACTGACGGGATTCGACATCCTGGTGACCGACGACGTCGATGCCGCATCGGCCTTCGCTGGAATCGCCCTCGACGACGGACTCGACTGCGTGGTCAGTGCCGCTGCGGTGGACGCTGACCTCGACCAGCGATATGCCGCTGCGGCGAGGACGCTCTTGGTCGATTCCGGCTCGGTGTCTTCGATAGCTGCCTGCCTGGCGTCCCATGAGGTGGCCCGCACCGACGGCGTGGCGGCCGTCACGATGGCGTGGACCGTCCCCGGCAAGCCCCTCCACCGCGGCCAGGCGATCGCCTTTCCCGACCCGGTGGGTGGCCGGTGGGGCCGCCGCGTCGGACGGTCTCCTGAGCGAATCGAAGTGCCGGTCGAAGGAGAGTGGGCGGGAGCCTCGGTGACGGTGCTCGGCAGGGTCGCCGGCGAATCGACTCGCCGAGTGGTGGGTGTCGCCGATCATCGCGGGCACCTCGAGGGGATCGCACTCGCCGCCGGTGCCCTTGCCATCCTCGCCGGAGGTTTCGGGTCGGGACTCCATAGACCGGGCGACGCGCCGGAGGCATATCTGGCCGCGGCGCTCCGTGTGGGACTCGGGGTCGCGGCGATCACGCGGTAGACGTCGTCGGTTATACGTTGACCGTCGCCCGTCGCCCGGATCAGCCGAGGCGGAAACGGTGGCCTTGCGCTAGGTCCCGGTGAGCTCTACTTCCGGTTCCGGTTCTTCGACCACGGTCGGCTTCGGTCGAACCGCCGACTTGATCGTGGGGAGAATCCCTCGCCGCGCCGGCGCGGCGGCGCCCGGCCTGGCGGTCGGCAGTGTCACCCGGGGCCGGGATGCCTGCGGCGCCGCAGTCTCTTCCAGCACGATCACCTCGATTCCTCCGACGAGGTCGGAGATCAGGTTGTAGACGACTGCCCCGAGTGTCAGGAACCCGGTGATCAGGATCGTCCAGATGACCGAGAGGAGCAACACGATCCGGAAGTAGACAGCACCATCGAGGTTGATGCCGTTCTCCAGTCCGATGAGCAATGCCAGGTCGTTGATCTTCTGGGGAATCCCGGCGTTGACGAAGATCGACCAGAAGATGACGGTGCCGAGCACGAAGACGAGAGCCATGATCGCGTTGAAGACCAGTGAGACCTTGAGGACGGTCCACGGGTCGATTTTCCGGATTACTCGCCGGACTCGTTGGACGGCCATGGCGCTCCTCGGATGACCCAAGGCAGGTTACCGAGGGTCGTGGTTTTCGTCGGGATTATCCCCAAGATGCTCCCGGCAACCGGCTTCCCGGTTCCCGCTTCCGGCTTCCCGCTCCCCACTCCCCGCTCCCCGGTCGCGACCTCTCGCGGGTAGCCGGCAGCGGGCAGCCTCTTCGCTACTCACCCTCTTCGACAGCCTCCGGCGGGACGAGGGCGAACGCCGAGATCTCGGCGCCCGGCGCCGGACTCATCACCTTCACTCCCGAGGCGTCGCGCTTCTGCCGGGAGATCGTGTCGGCTCCGGAACGGATCACGACGCCGTCGGTGGAGGTCACGAAGATCTCAGAGTTGGGTGAAACCGTCCTCGCCGCCACCAGCTTGCCCCGGACCCGGGTGAGCTTGATCGCTTTCACCCCGACCCCGCCCCGCTGCTGGCGGCGGAACTCGGTGAGCTTCGTGCGCTTCCCGTAGCCCCCCGTCGTGAGGAGCAGTACCTCGTCGCCGTCCTGGTTCGAGGCAGCAGAGACGACACTGTCACCCTCGCGGAGCCTGATTCCCCGGACCCCCTGGGTGTCGCGCCCCATCGCCCGGAGATCGGTCTCCTTGAACCTGATCCCCTGGCCGTCCGCGGTGAACAGCAGCAGGTCGTTGCGACCCATGGTCGTCCGGACCGCCACCACCTCGTCCTCCTCCTGGAGGCGAATCGCCACAAGCGTCGAATTGCGGCTGTCGTACTCCTTGAACTCGGTCTTCTTGACCTGTCCGTCCTTGGTGGCCATCACCAGGTAGCGCGATGTCTCGTAGTCGCGCGTGTCGATGACCGCCTCGATCCGCTCGTCGGGGCCGAGCGGCATCACCGACTGGGCAAGGACTCCCTTGGCAGTCCTCTCCTTACGAGGCAACTCATGTGCCTTGATCCGATAGACCTTGCCTCGGTTCGTGAAGAAGAGCAGGAATGCGTGCGCCGTCGTGTGCACGAGATGGCTGATCACGTCATCCTCGCGGAGGTTCTCCGCCTTCACTCCCCTTCCGCCCCGCCCCTGCTTCTTGTAGGCGGAGGCGTTCACCGCCTTCACATACCCGTTGGCGGTGACCGTCACCACGATCTCCTCGTCGGCGATCAGATCCTCGAGCGTCATGTCGCCGTCGTCGGCGATGAACTGGCTGCGGCGGCTGTCGCCGAACTTCTCCTTGATCTCGGCCAGCTCATCGGCGATGAGAGCGCGACGCTTTGCCGGACTCTTCAGAAGGCCGGCCAGGTACTTGATGAGCTTCTGCAGCTCTTCGAATTCCTCGCGCAGCTTGCCGGTCTCCAAAGCCGTGAGCCGGCGGAGGGGCATGTCGAGGATGTGAGTCGCCTGGATTTCGGAGAGCTTGAACTGCTTCATCAGGGCGCTCTTGGCGGCGTCGGTGTCCTTCGATCCGCGGATCGCCTTCACCACCGCGTCGATATTGTCGAGGGCGATCAGCAGGCCGGCCACGATGTGGGCCCGGGCCTCGGCCTTGGCGAGACGGAACTTGGTGCGCCGCTCGACGACCTCCATCTGGTGGTCGACGTAGTACCCGACCAGCTGGGCGATGTTGAGCGTTCGGGGAACACCGTCGACCAGAGCGACGGTATTCACGCTGAAGTTCTCCTGGAGCTGGGTGTTCTTGAAGAGCTGATTGAGTACTACCTGGGGAACCGCTTCGCGCTTCAGTTCGACGACCAGCCTGGTTCCCTTCCGGTCGCTCTCATCCCGGAGATCGGCGATGCCGGTGACCTTCTTGTCGCGCACCAGATCCGCGATCTTCTCCATGATCCGGTCGCGTGACACCTGATAGGGGATCTCGGTCACGATGATGGCGGTGCGTCCCTTGCGGACCTCCTCGACCTCGGTGACCGCCCGCATCTTCACGGACCCTCGCCCGGTCAGGAGCGCTTCGCGGGCTCCACGGGTGCCGACGATGTAGGACCCTGTGGGGAAGTCGGGACCCTTGACGAACTCGAGGAGTTGCTCCGGGGTCGCCTCGGGGTTCTTGATGAGGTGAATTGTGGCGTCTATGACCTCGGAGAGGTTGTGGGGGGGGATGTTGGTCGCCATGCCCACCGCAATGCCGGTGGAGCCATTGACGAGAAGATTGGGGAACCGCGCGGGAAGCACGGTCGGCTCCTGCCGCTCTCCCGAGTAGTTGTCCTGGAAGAGCACTGTGTCCTCGTCGATCCCGTCGAGCATGTGCATTGCGAGCTTCTCGAGCCGGGCCTCGGTGTAGCGCATCGCCGCCGGCGGGTCGTCCACCGTTCCGAAGTTTCCCTGTGCCTCGATGAGCGGGTAGCGCGTGGCGAAGTCCTGCCCGAGGCGCACCATGGCGTCGTAGATGGCATCACCGGAGTGGGGATGGAACCACCCCATGACGTCGCCCACCACGCGAGCGCTCTTACGGAACGGTGTGCTCGGGCGACTCCCCGAGTCGTACATCGAATAGAGGATCCGGCGGTGCACCGGTTTGAGCCCGTCGCGCACGTCGGGAAGCGCACGGGAGACGATGACAGACATCGCGTATTCGAGGAAGGAAGCCTTGACCTCCTGCTCGATGTCGATGAGCTCGACGCGCGCCGCGCTCTGATCGTCAACCATGGCGACCACTCGGGTCCAAAGCACAATTCGTCACGAGCCTCAGAACGCGGTCTTGCGGGCAGCGGGCAGCGGGCAGCGGGCAGCGGGTCATCAGAAGTCCAGAAACCTGACGTCTTTGGCGTTGCGCTGGATGAAGTTCCGCCTGGCCTCGACGTCGTCGCCCATCAGGGTCTGGAAGATGTCGTCGGCCAACACCGCGTTCTCCAACTCCACGCGGAGGAATACCCTCTGATCGGGGTCCATCGTGGTATCCCAGAGCTGGTCTGCGTTCATCTCCCCCAGTCCTTTGTACCGCTGGATCGTTGGCGTGCGGCCGTTGAGGCCCGCTTTGATCTCCTCCATCTCCGAGTCCGAATAGGCATATACCTCCTCCTTCCCGGTCTTGAGCTGATACAGCGGGGGCTGGGCCACGTAGACGTACCCGGCGTCGATCAGGTCGGGCATGTGACGGAAGAAGAAGGTGAGAAGCAGCGTGCGAATGTGGGAACCGTCGACGTCGGCATCGGTGAGGATGACGATCCGGTGGTACCGGGCCTTTTCGAGGTCGAAGTCGTCGCCGATGCCGGTCCCGATGGCAGTGATCAGCGACTGGATCTCGTTGTTCTCCAGAACCTTGGTGAGGCGTGCCTTCTCCACGTTGATGATCTTGCCGCGAATGGGGAGGATCGCTTGAAACTCGGCATTCCGTGCCTGTTTGGCCGAGCCGCCGGCCGAATCGCCCTCGACGATGAAGAGCTCACTGGCGGCCGGCTCGCGTGACGAGCAATCGGCCAGCTTGCCGGGCAGCCCGGAGGACTCCAGGAGGCTCTTGCGGCGGGTGAGGTCCCGCGCCGCTCTGGCCGCCATTCGGGCGCGCGATGCGGTGATGCACTTGTCAACGATCTGACGCGCCTCTCCGGGGTGACGGTTCAGCCACTCGGGCAACGCCTTGTTCATCGCCACCTCGACCAGCGAGCGGACCTCGGTGTTACCCAGCTTGGTCTTGGTCTGTCCCTCGAACTGCGGTTGCCGCAACTTGACCGAAACGACGCCGGTCAGTCCCTCGCGGATGTCCTCACCGGCGAGGTTCTCGTCCTTCTCCTTGAGGAGCCCGCGCTCTCTGCCGAAGTCGTTGATCGCCCGGGTGAGCGCCTTGCGCACGCCCTCCTCGTGGGTACCGCCTTCGTGGGTGTGGATGTTGTTGGCGAACGACAGGATCGTTTCCGAGTATCCCGTGGTCCACTGCATCGCCAAGTCGAGTTCGCCATCGTCCCCGGACTCCTCGAACGAGATGATGTGGGCGTGGAGCGGCTCGCGCTTGGTGTTGAGGTGCTTCACGAAGTCGACGATGCCTCCGGTGTACCGGAACGTGTCGGTCGTTTCGGGATCGGTCCGCTCGTCGACCAGATGGATCTCCAGGCCTTTGTTGAGGAACGCCATCTCGCGAAGTCGGGCGGCGACGATCTCGTAGTCGAATTCGGTCGTCTCCTTGAAGATCTCTTTCGAGGGGAGAAAGGTCACCGTCGTGCCGGAGCGCTTGGCCGGCTTCCCCTTCTTGAGCGGCGCGGTGGGCTTTCCCATCTTGAAGGACTGCGTCCACGTGAATCCATCACGGACCACCGTCACGTCGAGCCGGCTGGAGAGTGCATTGACGACCGAGACCCCGACGCCGTGCAGGCCACCCGACACCGTGTATGCCCCCGAGTCGAACTTGCCGCCGGCGTGCAGGGTGGTGAGCACCGTGGTGACCGCGGGGAGCTTGGTCTTGGCAACCCGGTCTACGGGGATGCCGCGGCCGTTGTCCTGCACCGTCACCGAGCCGTCGCGGTTGATCTGTACGTCCACCCGGGTGCAATGCCCCGCCATCGCCTCGTCGATCGAGTTGTCGACCACCTCCCACACGAGGTGGTGCAATCCGCGCGGTCCGGTCGACCCGATGTACATCGCCGGCCGTTTGCGTACTGCCTCGAGTCCCTCGAGGACCGTAATGTCCTTGGCGTCGTAGGACGGGGTTCCTCCCTTCGGCGAAGAGGCGGATGCCTTGGGAACCCGTTTTGTGGTCGGTCGCGGCGAGGGAGAAGCCGAGGACCTCCGCGCCGATGACCGGCCGGCGACCTTCGATGGGGTCTTCGGCGTCGCTTTCGTCGCCGCCTTGGCGGCGGTCTTCGGGCTCGCTTTGGCGGTGCTCTTCGCCGGCACGGTTCTCCTTCACTCACGGTCGCTGCTGACGCGTCGGGCAACGCTCACACCGGGCACAGGCCCGCGATCAGGGGCAGTGCCGGCGGTGGCCGGAGATGTCTACCGGGTTCCCCCGGTGGTCGCCGACACAGGTGTAAGTATAGCCCCGGACGGCGACAATTCTGAGTCCGTGCCGCAGATAAAACCCCTGGTCAGAGGCCCTTTTTGTGCTTTCCGACCTTGATCCGAACCGAGGTCACCGTGCCTTCTCCAAACCGCCGGCCGAGCCGCTCCACGAGGTCGCCGATACGGTACTTGAGCAGGGACGCCACTGCCCCATCGACCACCTCCACAGTCAGTTCTCCTCTTCCGAACGAGGCCGGCAGGGACTGGGAGGCGAACGGCTCGCCGGCCACTTCGGCCCAGCCGTCCACCAGAGCGGCGATGTCTATTGCCTCGGGCATGCCCAACGCTCGCAGCATCCGCTCCAGGCCATCACCCACCGGCGTGAGGTCCCTCGGCTCATCCATCACTCCGCAGTCACCTCCCCGGTGACGACCCGCCACCTCTTCCCCACCAACGGCACCTCCTCCGCTCGCGCCGAGGTGACGAATACCTGTCCCCGCGGCAGCCTGGCAACGAGCCTGCGGCCCCGGGAGGCGTCGAGTTCGGAGAACACGTCGTCCAGCAGCAGCACCGGCGCACTACCCCGTCGCTCGGTGAGCACGTGAAAGGCCGCCAGCCGCATTCCCAGTGAAATCGATCTCTGCTCTCCCTGACTGGCCCTCGATCTCGCGTCCCGCCCCCCGATCGAAATCACCAGATCGTCACGATGCGGGCCGACGGTGGAGGTACGCCGCTCGAGGTCCGCCCGGCGGGCCCCGCTCAAACCGTCGCGGAGCCCGCCGGCGAGCTCTGCCGCGCCGGGCTGCCCTTCAACCGGCCCAATGCCCGCAGCCAAGTAGTACCAATCGACGGCTTCGGCCTCCTCGCCTAGATCCGCATACAGCTCGGAGACCGCCGGGCCAAGAAGTGAGCAGATTGCCAGTCGCCGCGCCAACAGGACGCCCCCTAGTTCGCTCATCCTCTCGTCGAGCACATCGAGGGTGGCTCCATCGGCGCTTCGCCCGTCGCGCCGCAGCAGAGCATTGCGCTGCCGCAACACCCTGTCGTACTCCGTTTGCTCTGTTGCAGCTGCCGGCCATGCCTGAGCAGCGACATCATCGATGTAATCGCGGCGGTACGCCGGACCCCTCTTGACGAGATCCAGGTCGTCGGGGAGGAATGCCACCAGCGCCACGACACCGGCGACGTCGGCACGGCTCCTTCCCCCTTTCCCGTTCACCAGAACACGCCGTCTCCCCGTGGCCGGGGTCTCGACCTCAATGACGGCGCCGCTCGGTCCTGAGGAGAACTCGCCTCTGGTGATCGCCGCGTCCGCACCTAGCCGGACGAGGGCGGCGTCAGGCGAACGACGGAATGATGACAGGGTTGCGAGGTACCCGATGGCTTCGAGGATCGAGGTCTTCCCCGACCCGTTCTCTCCGAGCAGGACGTTGACGCCCGGGTCAGGATGGAAATCGAGAGAGGCATATGAGCGGTAATCCCGGAGCGCGAGCCAGACGAGATTCACGGGCGATCAGAGGCGCACGGGCATCAACAGATAGAGATAGTCGTCACTGCCCTCACCGCGCAGCACTCCCGGCTTCAAAGGATCCATCACGTCGAGAATCACGCTCTCGGCATCGATGGCGCCTACTCCATCGTTGAGGTACCTACTGTTGAAAGCGATCGTCATCTCCTCGCCGGAGTACTCGGCTTCGACATGCTCGGTCTCTCCCCCAACGTCCTGACGGGTCACGCTCAGTTCTATGCCGCTCTTCTGCAGCGTCATCCGAATGGGGATGTGGTCCTCTGCCACCAGGGACGCCCGATCGATGGCTTCGAGGAGGGCATCCCGACCGACGACGACGCGGTTGGGGTAGGACTCCGGAATGAGTTGTCGGTAATTCGGGAAGGAGCCCTCGATCAGACGCGCGGTGAGCGAACCTCTCTCCGAAGCGAAGGCCGCTTCGCGGTCCCCGACCGCCACCCTCACCGTGCTCGCTCCGATACTCCTGGCGAGCTCCTTGAGTGCCCTCACCGGCACGAGTCCCACCATGTGGGCGTCGACTGAGGGAAGATCCCGAACCGCCAGCCGGTATGAGTCGGTCGTGACCATCCGCAGTTTGCCGGCCTCGTTCTCGAAATAGACCCCTGTGAGAATTGGCCGGGCGTCATCCGTCGATGCCGCCACCGACACCTGGCCGATTGCGGCGGCAAACTCGGATCCCTCGACCGTCACCGCTCCCGTCAGGTCCGGCTCGCCGATCTTCGGGTAATCCTCGACGTTGAATTCCCGGAACCGGAATCGGGGGCCTCCCCCGGTTATCTCGATCTCGCCAGCCTCGGCCTGAAGCACGACGGCTCCGGCAGGGAGTTTGCGAACGGCCTCCGTCGCCAAGCGGGCCGGCATGACAGTCCTGCCCTGCTCCATCACCTCCACCTCGAGCTCGGTACGGACGGTTACGTCGAGGTCGGTTCCGGTGACCTTCATCGATCGTCCCTCCACCGATACCAGCACGCCCTGAAGGATCGGCATCGGGGAGCGCACGCCGACTGCCCGCCCGGCCCGGCTGAGCACATCGACGAGATCGTCTCGTTCCGCCCTGATACGCACAGGTTGTCCCTTTCTGCTTCTTCTTCTCTTCTATCAGAGAATTAGTTAGTAGTAGTAGTAGTAGCTGGGGATTGGGGATGGTTTGGAGAAACCGCAGGTAGAGGGGCTGTTCCGTGGCAGTTTGGCTGGGGACTAATTGGGACGTCCGTCCACAGCAGATCTCGGGCTGCCTTCTCCTGTGGGCAACAGGTCATGTTCTCCTCAGACTTTGCAACAGGGCTGTGACGCGGTCGAACAACGTCAGGTCGGTCTTGATCGCCTTCGCGACCGTGTTGACCCCGTGAAGGACGGTCGTGTGGTCGCGACCGCCGAAGAGAGCACCGATCTTGGGAAGGGAGAGATCGGTCAGTTCGCGGCACAGATACATCGCCACTTGGCGTCCGCGGGCGAGAGGCTGGCGGCGGCTGGGTCCTTCGAGGTCGGTGATGGACAACCCGAATGACTCGGCGGTGGCGGCCAGGATACGGCCTGGGCTGATCGGGACCGTGGCGTGAGCGGGACCGAGATCCTGGAGAACGTCCTCGGCCATCTCGAGGTTGATCGGCTGATGGGTGAGTGCCGCATAGGCGGTGACTCTGGTGAGGGCGCCCTCCAATTCGCGGATGTTGTCCACGACACGATTGGCCATGAAGTCGAGTACCGGTTCGGGAACTTCCTGGGGAGCGAAGGCGGCGTTCTTGCGCAGGATGGCGAGGCGGGTTTCGACATCCGGCGGTTGGATGTCGGTGGTCAGTCCCCATTCGAACCGGCTGCGGATTCGATCCTCGAGACTGGAGAGGCTCTTGGGTGGACGATCGGCAGAGAACACCAACTGCCTGCCGGCCTCATAGAGGGTGTTGAAAGTATGGAAGAACTCTTCGAGGATCTGCTCCTTGCCCTCGAAGAACTGGACGTCGTCGAGGAGGAGCATGTCCACCGAGCGATAGCGCGCCTTGAACTCGTCCATTCGCTTCTTGCGGATCCCGTCGATGAACCCGTTGAAGAACTCTTCGGAGCTCAAGTAGCAGATCTCGAGATTGGGATGGAGGTCGGCGCAGTGTTGGGCGATGGCGTGGAGGAGGTGGGTCTTGCCGAGGCCTGCTCCCCCGTACACGAACAGGGGGTTGTAATTCCCTCCGGGCTGTTCGGCAATCGCCAGAGCGGCGGCATGGGCGAACCTATTGGATGGGCCGACTACGAAATTCTCGAACGAGTATTTGGGAACGAGGTGAGGCTCTCCGGGGTCATGGGAGGTTGCAGCTCGGGGGAGCGGTTCCGGCTCAGGGTCGTCGTCGATGAGGGGCGGGTCGAAGGAAGGGGAGTCGGACGCGTCCAACTCGACCACCGCCCCCGGGCCATAGGCGACCAAGACCGCCTCTTGGATGAGAGGGCGGTACTTCTCGTTGACCCAACGAAGATGGAATTCGCTGGGAGCGACGATACGGACCACGTTCCCGTCCACCGACTGCTGCTCGAGGCCCTCGAGCCAAGTTCGCCAGGTGACGGGAGTGACGCGTCCACGAAGTGCCTGTCGGAACTGTTCCCAGTTCCGGGCAGCCGGATGGGCTTCCACGTCCTCCCTCGCGTCCTGTTGATGGCCAGATCCGATTCTCCACAGAGCTATCCACAGCTGTGGAGAAGGGCAGTTTTCCCACTCTCGCCCTATGTCCCCGTCCGACGCACCGCCGGGATTCGCTTGGGAAGTGACCGGTGGGGCCTCCGGTGAAACGCGAGTATATGGACCGCGGCACCGACCCCACAAGAACGAGAAATCGCGCGCTATCGCCCCGAGCCGACCACTCCGACGTGGGGGGATGTCGCTGAATCACAAGGTCCGTTCTGAGATCGATTTCGCGTTCTGAATCGGTGTGACCTCGTCGAATTGCTCCGTTGGGCGCTCCCCAATGTTTCGCGAGTCAGTGGGTTTTGTCGCGATCGTGATGCCTCCGCGTTTCAACCTTTGACAAAGCACAGGGAGCATTCGTAGTCTTGTCGCCCGACGCACCTTCCTCTCTTCCCGGACGTCTTTCATGAAGCGCACGTATCAACCGAACGTTCGTCGCCGCAAGAAGCGGCACGGCTTCCGTCTCCGCATGCGGACTCGGGCCGGGCGCGCCGTGCTCAAGAGGCGGCGCCTCAAGGGCCGGCGCCGTCTCTCCGCCTAGACCTCGCGTCTTCGTTTCCTTGCGGAGCAGTTCCGACGTCAGGAGGGTGCGGAAGGCCGGGACCCGGTTCCGCTCGGGGGGCATCGTCGTGTTTGCCGCTCCCGGGGTGTCCGGGCTGGCGCGGGTCGCGTTTGTCGCGGGTCGCTCGGTCGGCAATGCCGTGCGGCGCAACCGAGCCAAGCGTCGGCTGCGGGAGGCGCTGCGACGGGTAGGGGCTGCGCCGGGACGAGACTATGTGGTGGTGGCCACCGCGGCGGTGGCGAACACACCTTTCGAGGCGGTGGTGGAATGGTTGCGACAGGGCCTGAGGGATGAGGAGTGAGGCAGAGTGGACGACCAATCGAGATTACGGCCGTATCAGGCCGGGTGGTGGGTCCAGGGATTCATTCGCGGATACCAGCTCCTGCTGTCTCCGATCCTGGGCCGGCGCTGCCGCTATCTCCCGACGTGCTCGGAGTACGCGTCGGATGCCGTGGGTGAGTGGGGCGCACTGCGGGGTACCTGGCTGGCGGCGAAGCGTGTGGGGAGATGCCACCCGTGGCATGAAGGCGGATTCGACCCGGTTCCGAGCCGGGAGAACACGATGAAAGCAGGGACTCACTGATGTCTGCGGTATGGAACGGGCTGCAGCGGCTCCTCGGCGGGACCCTTTCCTTCTTCTACGACCTCATTCCAAATTTTGGCATTGCGGTGATTCTGTTGACGATTCTCATCGGACTCATCCTCTTCCCGTTGACGCTCAAGCAAACGCGCTCGATGAAGGCGATGCAAGAGATCCAGCCGGAGATCAAGCGACTCCAACGGGAGTTGAAGAACGACAAGCCGGCCCAACAGGCCGCCATGATGGCGTTGTACAAGGAGCGAGGCGTCAACCCGGCCGCCGGATGCCTCCCGCTGATCTTGCAGATGCCGGTGTGGTTCGCCCTTTTCAATGTCCTTCGGTCGTTCGCTTCTAACACCATTGACTCGGCGGTGAAGTACGTCTCTGCAGGGAGCGCGCTTTATCCGGCAGTGACTGCGGCAGTCTGCGCCGAATCGGCAGTCACCGACCCGCGGTGTCTGGGTGCGCCGGTGGGAGCAACCCTCGACTTCCTATGGATGGATATGCGCATCTCTCCGAGCGCGTCGATCAGCGCCGATGGCTTTCTCCGGGCGGCTCCCTACCTGATCACGATCATCATCGTGATGCTCACTGCCTATTGGCAGCAGAAGCAGACCATGGCCAGGCAGGACAATTCCCAACCGCAACCCGGTCAGGCCGTCATGAAGATTTTCCCATTCTTCTTCGGGTTCATCTCGTTCAATCTTCCCGCCGGCCTGGTGGTGTACTTCGCCGCCAGCCAGATCTTCCGGATCGGGCAACAAGCCATGATTCTCGGTCTTGACGCCAGGCGGAAAGCGGAGGAG
Source organism: Actinobacteria bacterium RBG_16_68_21 (assembly GCA_001767695.1). Lineage (GTDB taxonomy): Bacteria > Actinomycetota > Acidimicrobiia > Spongiisociales > UBA11373 > RBG-16-68-21. The sequence goes on along the minus strand of MELR01000010.1, from coordinate 48,524 downwards.
GCCTCCAAGCCCAAGCCTCCTTCGGCCAAACAGAGGCCACAAACATCACCGCCGCCAGACCGCGGGGATTCCCCCGGCTCGCCGGCGCCCCCAGCGAGCGCCGCCGTCCGCCGACCCCAGGGCTCCAAGAAGAAGCGCGGCAAGAAGCGAAGGAGAAACTGATGAACGAGTGGGTGGACGTACGGGGTCCATCCGTCGAGATGGCCGTGAGTGCCGGTCTCGAGGCGTTGGATCTTGCCTCGGCGGACGATGCCGAAGTAGAGGTCCTCCAGGAGCCGACACGAGGTTTCCTCGGGATGGGCGGGCAGGATGCCGTCGTCAGAATACGGCGCAAGCCGGCAGCTCCCACCAACCGCAACCGGAGCCGTCGTGGTGGTCGTGGTTCGGGATCGTCGACCGCCGGGCATTCCTCGGGTAGGCGTTCCTCGACCAACAAACCCGACACCGCACAACCGTCCCGGGGAAGAGGCGGCGCCCCGGCTTCACAGAAACAGCAGTCAAGACCGGCTCAACCCAAGGCGAGCCAGTCGCGTGCCGAGAAGCCTTCTAGAGGGGGGAACGCCGTGACCAAGCGAGACGACGACGATCGCGAGGAGATCTCCCCGGAGGATCAAGCAGCCGAAATCAATCGGTTCTTGACCGGATTGCTCGGGGCCTTCGGTCTCGACGGCGAGGTGACCACGCGGGTAGAGGATGACGTCATCTACGCCGACGTCACCGGTGAACAGACAGAAGCCCTGGTGGGCGCCAAGGGGACGATCCTGCAGGCTGTGCTGGAGTTGTGCCGGACGATCGTGCAACGCAAGACCATGAGTGGGGCGAGGATCCGACTCGACATCGCCGGCTACACGGAACGGCGCCGGGAGGCACTGCGCATCTACACCCGGCGCCTGGCCGAGAAGGTGTTGGCCGAGGGGGGCGAGGTGATGCTGGAACCCATGAACGCCGCCGACCGGAAGGTGGTTCATGACACCGTGGTAGATATCGACGGTGTCCGCTCGTTCTCGGAGGGCGAAGAACCGCACCGGTCGGTGATAGTCGCCAAAGAGGATGACTGACCGAGTTATTAGGCGGGCGGCCCGCGCCGAGTGGCAGTGCGCCCGTAATTCAACTTCTGCGCCGGTTTCACGTGAAACATCAGATAGAGGGTTTCCCAAAGTCTTGGTTTCACGTGAAACCCCATCTCCGGTACACCTTCGGCTGATATCTTCCCGATGATGACCGATTCGCCCGAACTCGCCCGCCGCGCCGCCACCTGGGCAGGTCACTCCCTCGACGACGATCGTGTCGCCCGACTCACCGCCTACGCCAACTGGTTGGTGGCCGAGGCGATCCCCGCCGGAGGTCTCGGACCGCGGGAGGCAGAGCGGGTATGGGGCCGCCACATTGCCGACTCGTTGGCCTTCTCCGTCGGATGGGGGAATCACCCGGAGGAGATCCTCGACGTGGGCACCGGCGTCGGGCTTCCCGGGATTCCCTTGGCGATACTCTGGCCAGACACGGCGGTCACCGTCCTCGATCGGGGCGGGCGTCGGATCCGACTCCTCATGCGAGCGGTGCGAGTGCTCGGGTTGGAGAACGTGCGGGTCGCCCAGGGGGATGTCTTCGACGTCGCCGATGAATGGCACGGCCTCACCTTCCGCGGTTCGGTGCGGGCCCCGGAAGCCGTCGGCGTGGCGGCGCGATTGCTCGGAGTTCCCGGGATCGCGGTCCTGGGGTTGAGTCGTCGGCTCGAGCCGCCGCCCCGGGCGCCCGAGTTGATCGGGGTGGCCGAAGCGCTGAGCATGGAGGCCCGGATGGTCGGCGTCGACCCGGAGATCCTTGACGGGCCGGCGTGGCTCCTTATCATGCGCCTCGGTGTCTGATCCAACCACCCGACGCGGCACGGTCATCGCCTTTGCCAACCAGAAGGGTGGCGTGGGGAAGTCGACGACTGCGATCAACCTTGGCGCCGCTCTCGCCGGTATGGGGGAGAGAGTCCTCATCATCGACGCCGACCCGCAGTCGAACACCACCAGCGGATTGGGCATTGACCGGCGCCTCGTCGAGCACTCGATCTACGACGTCTTCCTCGGGGACAAGACCCTCAACGAGGTGATCGAGCCGACCAGCGTGCGCGACCTCCTTGTGGTGCCTTCATCGATCGACCTGGCGGCCATCGAGATCGAGTTGGTCGCCCGCTTCTCCCGGGAGCGGCAGCTGGCGATGGCGATCGAGAAGCTGGATGACGACTTCGACCTGGTCTTCATCGATTGTCCTCCCAGCCTCGGTCTGATCACGGTGAACGCCCTCACGGCAGCCGACGAAGTGATCATTCCCATCCAGGCCGAGTACTACGCGCTCGAAGGGCTGAGTCAGTTGCTGCGATCGATCAATGCCATTCAGACAAACCTTAACCCTCGACTTAAAATTGAGGGCGCGGTGATCACCATGTATGACCGGCGGACCACACTGGCTGCCGATGTCTCCCAGCAAGTTCGGGAGCACTTCGGCGATCGAGCCTACGGCACGGTGATCCCTCGTACGGTACGGCTCGCCGAAGCTCCCTCGTTCGGCGAGCCCATCGAGTCATTCGATCCATCGAGCAGGGGAGCGGTGGCGTACCGCGCTCTCGCCCATGAGTTCAGGAGGAGACATGGCCGCAGCGCGTAAATCGGGTTTGGGAAGAGGGCTCGACGCCCTGCTGGCGATCGAACGCCCTACGACGGGGTACGCCATGGTGCCCATCGACGCGGTCTCGCCGAATCCCCGCCAACCACGAGAACACTTCGATCCGGAGGCCATGGCGGAACTCGCCTCCTCGATCCGGGAGGTTGGCGTGCTCCAGCCAATCGTCATCGGCCCGGCGGATGACTCGGATCGACATGTGCTTGTGGCCGGCGAGCGGCGTCTGCGCGCCGCCCGAATGGCCGGCCTGGAGGAGATCCCGGCGATGATCCGACCGGCGGACGACGGAACCCGTTTGGCGGAGGCCCTGATCGAGAATGTCCAGCGGGAGGACCTGGGACCGCTCGAGGAGGCAGCGGCCTACAAGGGACTCATGGAAGATTTTGGTATGACTCATGAGCGGGTGGCCGCCAGGGTCGGCAAGAGTCGCTCGGCGGTCACCAACGCGGTTCGACTCCTCGGGCTTCCCGGCGTGATTCAGGGTCTGATCGCCGACGGTGCGCTGTCGGCCGGGGCCGCCCGCGCCCTGCTCGGCACCGACGACACGGCGTACGCGGTGAAGATCGCAGGGCTTGCCGCCGCCGAGGGTTGGTCGGTACGCCAGGTGGAAGAGGCCATCCGGGCGCGCAAGGAGGAGGAATCCCCGGGCGAGCCGCCGGGGCGGCCGCGGGTCCGACCTGCCCAGATTCTCGCGCTCGAGGAGCGCCTGTCGGAACGGCTCGGGTCACCGGTGCGGATCGATTACGGTGCCAGGGGCGGAGGAAGACTGACGGTGAGATTCGGCTCGGTCGACGATCTGGAGCGGATTTACCGGACGCTCCTCGCCTGATCAGGGTCGCCGGCGAACCAGGCGACCAGCGCCGAGATGACCTCGGCGCCGACATTGGCGTCGAGGCGGGGGAGACAGACCACGATTGCCGGAACCCTGGTTTCCCGCAACAGCGGCGTCATTCTCCCAATTGGTTCTACACCGATCGCGGCGGCAACGCTCTCCGCCATGGCACCACCGGACTCGCTGCGACTCATCGTCGAAGAGAAGTAGTACACGCCGGGGACATCGGTACCGGGTAACGCGAAGGCAATCACGATGTCGGCGGCACGCTCGTTGGCGTGCTCGGCGCGGAGCCGCTCCGCGGGGCGGGTGTCGAGCGATCGAGAGAGGAGCGGATGGGCACCGATCTCCCGCAGGCGGGCGGCTGCTCCCATCGCGGCTGTCCAAGCCTCCCCTGCTTCACGGTCGTCCCGGCAGAAGGGATCGATGAAGACCCGCTGGCCGGCCAGCGAATCCGGAAGGGATGAGAGCCAAACCCGTTCCCGCACTTCGTGGCGACCCATCTTGGCGGTCTCTCGGGACATCAGGGCGAGCTCGGTGATCACCACCGGGCCAACCAGCCCGTCTTCGGCCGTTCCACGATTCTGTTGAAAGTCGAGCACGGCACGCAGGGTGTCGGCCCCGAAGATGCCGTCCACCGGTCCGGCGTCGAACCCGATGGCGTTCAACCGCCGCTGCAATTCGGCGACATCCTCCCCATGGAGCATCGGCATCCTGTAGAAGAGGAGACGATCACCGAGCAGGTAGCCGGCATCCACGAGGGTTCGCCACGTCTCGCGACCCACGAGGCCATCGCAGGCGATTCGTCGGGATTGCTGAAAGGCTCGCACCGCGGATTCGGTGCCGGGGCCGAATTGGCCGAGCTGGTCGGGGTCGACCGGGAAACCCAGAGACTCCAGGCGCGCCTGGATGTCTTGCACCGCGTCGCCGGAGTCGCCTGAGCGAATGAGAGCCATGGACGAGCCATGGTACGGGCGAACCGAGGATCGGTTTGTGGCCGCCCCTGTGCAGGCAGTCGGCTAGTGGAGGAACTCGTCGATTTCGGCGACGAGAACGTGCTCGGGACGGGCGCCCACGATTCGCTTCTTCTCCACCCCGTCCTGGTAGACGATGAGGGTGGGAATGCTCATCACGTCGTAATCCATGGCGGTCTGCGGGTTCTCGTCGACGTTGAGCTTGGCGACGGTGATCTTGTCGGAGTGAGAATCGGCGAGCTTCTGCACCACCGGAGCGATCATTCTGCAGGGACCGCACCACTCTGCCCAGAAGTCCACGAGTACCGGTTTGTCACCGGAGATCAGTGATCTGAAGTCGGCGTCGGTTGCTTTGATGGTGTTCTCAGACATGTGGTACGGGCCCCCGGGCGGCCTCCTCCTCTTCATAGGTCTTGAGCGGTTCAACGTCTCGGGCCGCTCCGTTCATTCCTGCGCCTCCAGCCAACGCTCGACGTCGATCGCGGCAGCACACCCCATTCCGGCGGCGGTGATCGCCTGGCGGTAGGTGAAATCCACCACGTCTCCGGCGGCAAAGACGCCGGAGATCGAGGTGGCCGTGGCGCCGAACGTCTTCACGTAACCCTTCTCGTCGAGATCGAGAACTCCGGCGAACAGGGCCGTGTTGGGATCATGGCCAATCGCCAGAAAGACACCCTGAACCGGCACATCAGCGATCGCCCCGGAGACGACGTCACGTACTTTGACGCCGTCGACTGAGGTATCTCCCAGGACCTCGATCACCTCGGAGTTCCATAGGACCTCGATCTTGGGATGCTCCAGTGCTCGAGAAGCCATGATCTTGGACGCTCGGAACTCATCACGACGGTGCACGATTGTGACCTTGGAGGCGAACTTGGTCAGAAACAGCGCTTCTTCCATGGCGGAGTCCCCTCCACCGACGACGACGATCTCGCGTTCCTTGAAGAAGAAGCCGTCGCAGGTGGCACACGCAGAGACGCCGTGACCGCGCAACTTGGCCTCACCGGGGACGTCGAGCCAACGGGCCGACGCTCCCGTGGAGACGATCACGGACTCGGCGCGGTACTCCTCGTCACCGACCCACACTCCGAAGGGTCGTGAGGCGAAGTCCACTTGGGATACGTCGGATGAGACCATGCGGGTGCCGAATCTCACGGCCTGTTTGCGAAACAGTTCCATGAGTTCCGGCCCCATGACCCCATCCGGAAACCCTGGGTAGTTCTCGACATCTGTGGTGAGCATGAGCTGTCCACCGGCGCCGACGCCCTCGATCATGAGGGGGGAGAGATCGGCGCGAGCGGCATAGACGGCCGCAGTCAGTCCCGCCGGACCTGATCCGACAATGATGAGCCTCTCGGTCACGGTGTTAGATCTCCGGTCGAAGGGGGGGTTCGCTTCCGCCATAGCAACGCCCCGATCCCGAGAAATACTCCCCCGACTACTGCGTATGTGATCTCCATCGACCAGTCGCCGCCCCCCGCCTTGTGCACCAGCTCACCGATGATTCGAAACAGGCCAACTAGCAAGAAGACGAAAGCGGTCGACACCAACATGAGAGCCACCAGACCGAGCGTGACGAAGGTGATGAGCCGGGCTATCCGGTCCACCGTCATGGCGCGAATCTTGGTGGCGACCGCCTCGAGGAGATCGGCGATTCGCGTGGGGAAGTCGTCGCCCATGACCCGAGGTTAGCCGGACCGTATGACGCCCCCCGATGTCAGGGGTAGGTGACGCGAACCGAGCAGTCGGCCGGGTCGAATCCAATCGCTGCGATCACTGTGTCGTCGTTCCCGGCAACGTAGAAGGCAACCAGCGTGACGTCGTCGAGTGCGGTGAACGAGGCCGTGAGAAGAGGAACATCTCCCAGGTAGGAGCGGCCCGCAGCAAGGCAGGGTGTGTCGTCGGTGGGCGACTCTGCACCCGCGACCACAAGTGCATCGAAGGCCGCGGTCAACCGTTTGCGGGTGTCCTCGTCTTCCTGAGAAGTTCCGTCCGTTGCGGTCGCCCCGGCGGTGGTGCTGGTGTTGTCGGCGGTGTCGGTCCCGGCGGGCGTCGGCGTTTCGACCTGGCCGAGACCGAGCTCCGCGGTCGCGTCCAGGGATGGGGTGGTTGTCGTATCGAGTTCGTCGAGCGCACCGAGCGTCGGGGCCGAGGCCGACTCCTCCCCCGCAGAAAGCAGATGAGCCAGCGGGGCGATCGCCACGAGAGCAGCAAACGCTGCGGCCGCGACGGATATGGCTGCCCAGGGTACGTGACGCCGCTTGATCTTCGCCGGGTCTAGAGCGGCAGCCTCGACCCCCAGCGCCGCAGCCACCGTTGCGCGCAACATCGTCCGTTCGGCGGCGGAGAGCGTCGGCGGCTGGGCGCTTCTGGCGGCATCGAGAGCGCGGCGATGAGCGGCGAGTTCGGCGGAGGCGGCGGGATCGGCGGCGATCGCGATCTCCAACTCGCCCGCCCCCTCGGCATCGAGGCGCCCCTCGGCGAGGGCGGCGATGGTGTCGGGATCGAATCTAGGCATTGGCTTCACTGATTGGAGTGTCTGAGGCACCGGGAAGGTTCCCGAGGCTTTCCGCCAGGAGGCGCCTTCCCCGGAACACCCGTGATTTCACCGTGCCGATCGGGACGTTGAGTATCTCGGCGACGGTCTGCAACGCCAAACCCTCGATGTCGGAGAGAACTACGGCCGCCCGGAACTCGCCAGGAAGTGCGTCCAGTGCAGCTTCCAGGTCGGGCCGCAGTTCCACTGCGTGGTACGCGTCCTCGGCGGAGCTATCGGGAGGGTCGTTCGACTCGGGCAGTGGTTCGACGTTATGGCGTCGGGTGCGCCGCGACTGGTCGTAGCACGTGTTCACCGCCACCCGGTACAACCAGGTGCTGAACGCCGAGCGGCCGGCAAAGCGGTCGACCTTGCGGAAGACGGTGATGAACGTCTCCTGGGTGGCATCGAGGGCCGCCTCCCGGTCGCGCAGCATCCGGAGGCAGACCGCAAAGACCCGATCCTCGTGGGCTGTCATCAGTTCCTCGAAGGCGGCCACCTCACCACGCAGATAGCGCTCGATCAGCGCGGTGTCCCGGTCGGCGCGGTCGGTCATTGAGCAGGAACGCTAACTGGTCCCGGAGACCCCGGCGGAAGGCCGCCCGCTACCCGCTGCCCGCTGCCCGTAAGCCCGGAAAGTGGAGGGAAGCAGCTTCGGCGATTTGCGAATCGCTAATCGAGCTTCTGGCGATACGCCACGCCGACTACCCCGGGGCCGGCATGGGTCCCGACGACCGGCCCGAGCCGCATCAGCTTCGGGGTGCCTTCGTGGACGGCGGCCAGGGCGGTGGTGAACTCGCCCAGGTCGGGAGGGTCGGAGTGGATCACCGCCAGGTCGGCCAGTGAGCCCTCGAGTTGAGCCACGCGATCGATGATCGCCGCCACCGCCTTGCGGCGGGTGCGCACCCGCCCGGCGGCGTGTACCGCACCGTTCTGGAAGGCGATGAGAGGCTTGACGTCGAGGAGATTCCCGAAGAACGCCGCCGCCGTTCCGATCCGGCCACCCCGCTTGAGATACTCGATCGTGTCGAGCGTGGCGAGGAGGTTCGTCGACGACGACGCCTCGATGACGACCCGCTCCACCTCGGCGATCGACCCCCCCGCCTCCGCGGCTTCGGCCGCGGCGAGCACGACGAGACCGAGCGCTCCAGAAACCAGGCGACTATCGATCACGGTGATCGGAATCCCGCCCCCGTACTGCTCGGCCGCGAGCACGGCGGACTGGTGTGTGGCGCTGATCTCCGCCGACAGACACACCACCACGACGCCATCTGCACCCTCTGAGGAGAGACGCCCGAACGCCTCTTGGAATCGCCCGACCGAGGGGGCCGCGGTCTCGGGGAGTCCTTCTCCGGCGACGAGCAGCTCCCAGAACCGATCGGGGGAGAGCTCCTCTCGATCGACGTAGTCCGTGTCTCCGAAGCGAATGGTCAGGGGGACAACGGTGATGCGATGGCGTTCGACGAGGTCATCGGGGAGGTCACACGACGAATCGGTGAGGATCCGGATCACACGGAGGACTCTAGGGCCTTCTTCTGCCTG